>CAVPJD010000014.1:0-99572 GCA_963705165.1 uncultured delta proteobacterium
CCCCCTCCGTGACTCGAACACGGGGCACACGGATTAGGAATCCGTTGCTCTATCCACCTGAGCTAAGGGGGCACATTTCAGACTGAAAGTAATGATGAAGCCACCCTCACCCTGCCCTCTCCCATCAAGGGAGAGGGAACTGAAAGGTCGGGGTGGTTCGACAGATTGGGAAAAATAACATGATCGACCGGGACTGTCAAGGCAGACCTGACTCGGCGATCCCGAAGGCCCGTTGCGTCAGTTCCTGCGGAATCAGCTCCCTGCGCATTTGCTCCGTCAGGGCCGGCACGCCGAGGAACCGGCCCGAGGCGGTCACGACGGTCTCGAAAGCACCCCCCTTCCCCACGACGGCGATGCCGCCGGAGGCCCAGAACAGCATCCGGGAGCCCTTCCCGCGGGCCCTCTCCCCCCGGCCGAAGACGACGAACTTCTCGCCCGCGCCGACGTCGCGATGCAGGCTGGCCATCAATTCGACCGTGACGGCTCCGCTTGCATAGTTCATGAAGCCCGCCCAGCCCATGGCCTCGTCGACCAGGGCCAGAAGAACAATGGGATGAACCCGGCCCCCTCTCTCGAAGCGCAGCACCGTATCCGTGTCCGCGGCATCGAAGCCGGCGGTGGAGACAACGACCCGGCCCAGCTCGGCTGCCTCATAGAAGTGAAACGTCCTCTGCAGCCCCGGATGGCTCCTGCTGACGCCACAGACGAAGCAGTTCCGGTAGTACGGCATGGGCGACAGGGAGCGCTCCAGCCGGTCAAAAGACTGCGGAAGGCAGGGAGGGGGTTCCGGCCTTCCCTCGACGGCTCCCCCCGTGATGTCCGCCTCGAGGTAGGCCATCTCGCTTCCGCGTACCGATACGATTCCCCTTGCAGTGTCGCCTTCCGGCGTGACCGCCACGGAGACCGTCTCGCCGGTTCTCAGCCGGCTGCCTCCCATCCGCATGTCCAGGGCAAGCGGGAAGGGAAGCGCCCCGAGACCGCGCGATTCCCGCAGGTACTCGTAGAGGTCCGCCACGGCTCCCATGCTGATCCCGCCGTGAGGAATCCCGATCCAGCCCTCCGTTCTGAGATCCATCTGAATCTCGGCGTGCACGCCGGCTGCATCGCAGGTGATCCCCCTTTTCCCGAACAGGAACTCTCGTACAAAATCTCCCATTCCGTTTCGCCTTTGTTCTGAACCCTGGACCCTGGACCCAGGTTACAAGTGTCTCTCGATGATCCGGTCCTCGCTGAAATCCCTCAGCATGAGATACTGCGGGGTGACGTTCATCAGGGCCTCCTCGGGGATGAGGCCGATCAGTTCCGACTCGAGGACCTGCACGCCGCAGCGGGCCGCCTCGACCTTCACGCGGTCAAAGACGGCCTTGACAGGCGTTTCCCGGAAGTTTGTCAGGTTCATGGACACCTGGACGATGCCCCGGCTCTTCAGGGGCACGCCGATAGCCTTCACGTGCTTCATGCCCCCGCTGGAGAAGCGGATCGTCTCGGCGATCTTCCGGGCCGCCTCCAGGTCCGGCGAGGCGAGATTGATGTTGAAGGCAATCAGGAAATCGCGGGCCCCCACCGCGGTGGCCCCGCTTCGCTCGTTGAGAACATGGGAACCGGCATCGGGAACCCACTGCGGGCCCTCCATGCGTTTCCGGAGCGCCTCGTAGCCCCCCTTGCGGATGTGGGGTAGCTCGCGGCGCTCCTCGACGAGGGCCGCTTCACCGTAGAAATAGACGGGAAGGCCGTTTCGCTCGGCAAAGGTTCGGCCGAAACGTCGGGCAGTCTCCACGGCATCGGCCATGACTGCGTTTCTGAGCGGGATGAACGGGACGACGTCCACGGCGCCGATCCGCGGGTGCACACCCTGCTGTTCCCGCATGTCGATCACCTCCAGCGCCTTGTCGCAGGCAGCCGCCGCGCCCCTCTCGATATCTTCGGGCGCTCCGATGAAGGTGAATACCGTCCGGTTGTGGTCGCTGTCGGTGCAGATGTCAAGCAGGCGCACCCCGCTGATTTTCTGCAGGGCCTCGGCAATCGCATCGATCTTTTTTCGGTCCTGTCCCTCACTGAAGTTCGGGACACACTCCAATATCTTCATGCTCACTCCAAACGATTTCGGGAAACCGTCTTTACAGGTGTGGCGAGTCGCATGCGGCGTGAAGTTAGGAAGTGAAGAAGAGCGGAAAATCGGATTCAGGATCCTTTTCCATCCACTCCGCTCTTCTGCGCTTTCGCTCTTCCGCTCTTCGACGGCAGCCCCCCACCAGCAAAGGGAATGCCCCTTGCGTGACAGGCCTCATCACACTTGGTGAAAGCGCATCGCCGGCAACTCCAGACACGTCAGCATCCCCCCGTAGACGGCGCCCGTGTCGATGCCGATCATATTTTCCCCCACGAAGGGTTCCCCTTTGAAGGGGGTGTGTCCGAAGACGACGGTCTTTTTCAGCCCGTGGTCCGACATGAAGAACTCGTGGCGGATCCAGATCAGGTCGTATGGGTCTTGGAGCCCCATCGGGATCCCGGGCCTGACGCCGGCGTGAGCGAACACATAATTCTCCGTCTCGTAACAGGGAAGCAGAGTTTCGAAAAATTGCAGGTGCTTCGGAGGGAGCTTCGCCCTGCGGTCCTGCTCATCGGGGGAGATGCCGTAGGATTGCAGCGTGTCCCGGCCGCCGTTGGTGAGGTAGATGTGCTCTTCCCGATGGTCCAGATAGTTGAGGAACATCCATTCGTGATTGCCCTTCAGGCAGATAACCTGTTCGTGCTTTTTCCTGAGCTCCAGCACGTAATCGACGACCTGCTTCGAGTCGGGACCCCGGTCAATGTAGTCCCCCATGAAAACAACGGTGTCATTTTCCCAGTCGACGTCGATGAGGCCCAGGAGTTTCCGGAGCTTGTCCAGGCAGCCGTGGATGTCGCCGATGGCAAAGTATCTCTGCATCGCTTCGCTCAGCAAGGACCGAGGATCGAGGCACGAGGTTCGAGGTCTTTAGGATCGATGTTTTTTCTTTGTATCTTGGTCCTCGTTCCTCGAACCTCGTTCCTGTCTTTTAACCTCGGTCCTCGTTCCTCGGACCTCGAACCTTCTGTTTCATTCCATCAACGCGTCGACGAACTCGGTGCTGTTAAAGACCCTGAGATCGTCCATCTTTTCGCCGATGCCGATGTAGCGTATGGGAATGTCGAACTCCCTGGCGAGGCGGATGATGATGCCGCCCTTCGCCGTCCCGTCGAGCTTCGTGAGGACGAGGCCCGTGACACCGATGGCCTCGTTGAACATCTTCGCCTGGTTGACTGCGTTCTGGCCCGTCGTGGCATCGAGAACGAGAAGGACCTCGTGGGGCGACCCCGGGAACTCCCTTCCCATGATCCTCTTGACCTTTTTGAGCTCCTCCATGAGGTTGACCTGCGTGTGGAGCCTTCCTGCCGTGTCGATGATCAGGACGTCGATTCCCCTGGCCTTGGCGGCCTGCACGGCGTCGAAGACAACGGCCGAGGGATCGGCCCCCATCTTCTGCTTGATGACGGGGATGCCCACCCGCTCGCCCCACACCTCGAGCTGCTCGATGGCGGCGGCCCGGAAGGTGTCTGCGGCGGCGAGCATCACGCTGCAGCCCCTGCCCTTGAACTCGCTTGCGATCTTCCCGATCGTCGTGGTCTTCCCGGTGCCGTTCACGCCGACGACCATGACCGTGTAGAGGCCGTTCTTCGGGATCTCCAAGGGCGACTCGCGCTGCTTGAGGATGAAGTGGATGTTGTCCCGCATGATCTTCCGCAGGACGTCGGGGCTGCTGAGATCGGATCGCTTCGCGATCACTTTCATCTCGTCGATGAGCTCCGAGGCGAAAGCCGGCCCCACGTCGGCCGTGATGAGCATCTCCTCCAGCTCCTCGAAGAGGTTGCGGTCGATTTGCTTCTCGCCGAAGAGCATCTCGTCGACATTGCGCACGAGGCTCTGTTTGGTCTTGCTGAGCCCTTCCTTCAGCCTCTCGAAGAAGGACCCCTTCTTTTCTCCGTTACCGAACATAGTCCCTTCCGTCAAAGAAAAATCCGCCATTCAGCAAGCCTGATGGCGGTTTTTACCCTGTACCCCAGACCCTGCTCAGGCCTCAAATTGATTCAGGTTGACCGATACCAGCGCCGAGATCCCCTTCTTCTCCATCGACACCCCGAACAGGTTGTCGGACACTTCCATGGTCCTCTTGTTGTGCGTCACCAGGACGATCTGGGAGCGCTCGGAGATGTCCTTGACGAACTGGTTGAACAGCGCGATGTTCGCGTCGTCCAGCGCCGCGTCGACCTCGTCGAGGATCAGGAAGGGGGTCGGCTTGTGCAGCAGGATCGAGAAGATGAGCGCCACGGCGGAAAGCGATTTCTCGCCGCCGGACAGCAGGTTGATGCTCTGGGTCCGCTTGCCGGGCAGCTGGATCTCGATATCGACACCGGCTTCCAGCAAGTCCTCGCCTTCGGTAAGAAGGAGCGACGCCTTCCCGCCGCGGAAGAGCTTGGGGAAAACGGACTGGAAGCAGGCGTTGACGGCCTCGAAGGTCTCGGCGAAGCGCTTCTTCGAAACCTGGTTGATCCGCGCGATCGTCTTCTGCAGAGATTCGAGAGAGGCGTTGAGGTCGTTGATCTGGCCGGTCAGGAAATCGTGCCGCGTCTGGAGCTCCTCGTGCTCGCTGATGGCCAGCAGGTTCACCTCGCCGAACTCCTCGACGACTTTTTTCTTCTTCTCCAGATCTTCCCGCAGCTCCCCGATGCGGGCTTCCTCGAGCTTCTCAAATCCCTGGACGAGCGCGCCGAGCTCGGCCTGATACTTCTCCTGCATCCCGTTCTGCAGCGCATCGGCCTGGAAACCGAGCTCGCGGATATCGATGTCGAGCTCCCCCGTCTCGCGCAGCATCTGTTCGATCTGTTTGCGAGCCTCCCGGGCCTCGCCTTCGAGCCCGCTCATCTTGCCTTCGCGCCAGGTCTGCCCCTCGCGGGCTGCGGCCAGCTCCTTTTCGATTTCCCCGTAGCCCCCGAAGAGCGTCTCCAGGGACTGGCGGTTCTGCTCGATCTTTGCCGTGAGCTCCCCGCGGCTGCGCTCGGCCTCTCCCAGATCCCTGAGCCTCGTTTCCACCTCGGCCGCGAGGCTGCGGGCGGATTCCTGCAGACGCTCGAGGGTCTTCAGATCCGCATTGCGCTTTTCCTCCAGGGCGGCCAGGACGACCCGCTCCTCGGTGAACAGGGCCTCCTTGCCTTCGAGATCCGCCTTCAGGGCCTGCCAGCGCTCCTGGATCGTCGGAGAGCCGCCCGTTGATCTCGAGGCAACGGACGTCCGCCGTCTCGATTTCACGCTCCGTCGCGGCAATCCTCCCGGCGGTTTCCTGCTCCTCGGTCAGCAGCGTCTCCCGGTTGAAGCGGATCACGTTCACGCGCTGCTCGATCCACTTCAGCTCATTTTCGTAACGCTCGACGTCCTTCTTCCTGCCCTGGAGTTCGAGCTCCGTCTCGCGGATCGCGTCGCGGCTTGTCTCCCAGTTCTCTTCCATCGTCGCAATCCGGTCGGCCAGGGCGCCGCGGCTCTGCGACTCGTCCCGGATCTGTCCCTCGAGGCGGCTTGCGTCCTTCTCCAGGTCGGCGATTTCCCGCTTACGGCGCAGGAGGCTGCTCTCTTCCGTGACGGTCCGGCTGCCTCCCGTCAGAACCCCGTGAGGGCTGATCATATCGCCGTCCGGGGTGACCAGGGTCCCCCGGAAGCCGTTTCGCTGCCAGAGGGCAATCCCGGAGTTGAGGTCGGGCACCAGGATGGTGTCGCCCAGGAGATACTCGGCGACATTGCGGTACTCGTCTTTCACGCGCACGACGTCGAGGAGCCTTGTCGTGCCCTGCAGGTAATCCTTCGATGCCATGTCGACGGCGTTGCTCCGGACCCGCAGCGGAACAAAGCTGCTGCGCCCGGCGGCGCTGGTTTTCAGGTAGTCGATGGCCCGGATGCCCTCCTCCTGGCTCTTCACGACGACATACTGGAGCCTCTCGCCCAGGGCCGCCTCGACGGCGATCTCGTATTCGCGGGGGACCTCGATGTGATCGGCCACCAGCCCGTAGATGCTGTCGAGGGCATGGCCGGCCTCGTCACGGGCCCGGATGATGGAGCGGGTGCCTGCGTCGCACCACTCGTAACGGTCCTGGAACTCGCGCAGCGACGCGAGCCGGGAGCTCTTCTTCCCCAGCTCTTCCTTGAGGCGGAACACCTTCCCGTCGGCCTCTTCCAGCTCGTTGCGCGATCGCTGGATGAGCTGCTGAAGCTCCGCCGCTTCCCTGCGCAGTCCGTCCAGCTGTTCCTGGCCGCCTTCCAGGCCCTCCCGGGTGGACGCGAGATTCTCCCGGGCCAGGTTCAGCCGTGTTTCGTGCTCCTCGAGCTCCTTCACCTCACGCTCGGTCCTGCGCTTCAGGTCCTCCAGGCTCTTCCCGTAGGCGGCCATGGCGTTCTGCAGCCGGGACTGTTCCGTCAGGGAGTTGAAGTAGGCCGTTTTGTCCTTCTCCAGATCATCCCGGAGTGTCTGTTCGCTCTTCTTCAACTCGTCGACGACGCTCTGCCGCAGGGCAAGTGCCTCCCTGCCGGAGAGGATCCGGCCGTCAGACTCGGACGACTGCAACCGCAGCGTCTCCAGCTCCCTCTGAGCTTCCCCCTTGCGGGTGCGCAGCGACTCCAGCTCGATCGTGCTCCGCTCCTTGAGGGTGGCCAGATCGTCGAGCCGGCCCCGGGCATGCTCGATTCCCTGCTCCTGGATGCTGATTTCATTTTTTGCCGTATAGAGCCGCTCCTGGAGTTGCTTGACGTTCTGATCGTTCTCGGCGATCTCGGCCCGGAATTCCTCGACACGGGCCTCCAGCACCGAAAGCCCCGAGCGGATGTCCTCGGTGGAGGCCGAGGATTCGTCAAAACGCCGCTGCAGGCTCGTCTTCTTCTCGAGCATTTCCGTGAAAGCCTGCACGGCCAGGGCCAGTTCGATCTCCCGGAGGTCTTTCTTCAAAAGCTTGTAGCGTTCGGCCCGCTTGGCCTGCCTGGAAACGGAATTGAGCTGGCTTTTGACCTCGCGCAGGATGTCGTTGAGACGGAGCATGTTCTGCTTCGTCGACTCCATCTTCCGCACGGCTGCTTCTTTACGGCTCTTGTACTTGGTGATCCCCGCGGCCTCTTCGAGGTACTGGCGCCTCTCCTCGGGTTTGGCCTCCATGAGGTTCGCGATGCTGCCCTGCTCCACCAGCGAGTACGTCCGCGCGCCCACGCCCGTGTCCATGAAGAACTCTTTCACATCGAGCAGGCGGCAGCGCACTTTGTTGATGGAGTACTCGCCCTCTTCGTCGCGGAAGACCCTGCGCGTGATCATCACCTCCGAGCAGTCGCCGTAGGGGGCCGGGAAAGAATACCCGGCGGCCTCCATGACGAGGGTCACCTCGGCCATGCTCACCGGCTGCGCCTCTTCGCTGCCGTTGAAGATGACGTCATCCATCTTTTTCCCGCGCAGCAGCGACACCCGCTGTTCGCCCATGACCCAGCGGATGGCGTCCACGATGTTGCTCTTTCCGCACCCGTTGGGCCCCACGATGCCGCTGATGCCTGTAGAGAAATCGATGACGGTTCTGTCCCGGAAGGACTTGAATCCGATGATCTCGAGCCGCTTGAGTTTCATTCCATCCCCATGCTTCCGTCGGTCTGATGACAGTTCATCCAGATTTTTGTCACTTTATCAAAGCACCCGAACGTTGTAAAGGGCTAAAAACTACTACTAAATGTAGCCTTTCGCCCCTTGACCACTACATGTTGTATTCAATTTCCGTTCCAGAAGCCATCTTTCCGGGCTCGTCAGCGGCAATTTTCGAAGAAAATGTTTGCTTCGGTAATCGTTTCCGCGTAGCTGCGGAGGCTTATTTTCCTTGACAAAACAAGGGGCAACGTATTAATAGCACATAGTAATATTTGTTATGATTGCTTGGGTCTGTCCTAAAAATCCATCACATGAAAGGGGGGAGGCAAACCAGATCAGGGTCGTATCTTTTTTCCTACCGGCTTATTAAGACAACAATAGGACTCGCAAGTAGGTAAAAGACTTATCATTCTCAAGGAGGGAGCAGAATGACGACACCCGTACAGCAGAAAATACGCGACAAGAAAAGAACCCCGCAGCAGATTCTCGACATGGTGAAGTCCGGAGACTGGATCCAGCCCGGATCCGTCGGAGGCGACTCCACGGAGTGCATGAAGGAGCTCGCGAAGCGCCTCGGCCCCGGCCCCGGCCAGCTCAAGGACATCGAAATCTGGAACTACGCAGACTTCTTCCCCCACCCCGAATTCCAGCAGGTGGATCCCCATCAAGAGTACCACGTCTTCCACGAATACTTCTTCTTCCCCTGGAACCGCAAGGCCCGCGACACCAACAGCGTCACGAGCTGGGCCAACTGGGGATGGGCCCTGGGCGTGTATTTCTGCCACTACCGGTTCACCAATGCCGTGAAGGAGAAACGCGGCATCGACTGGTGGTGGAACGCTGCGTCGCCCTTTGACGATCACGGCTTCGTGAACTGGTCTTACGGCACCAACAACTGCATGGTCAACTCGCAGATCTGCAAGAGGAACGTCGTTGAAGTCCGCGCAGACTATCCCTGGGCCGAGGGCGGACGCTTCAACACCTTCCACATCGACGACATCGACTACTGGGTCGAGGTGGACGTGGAGAAGTACAAATGGCCCCAGATCAACGAGAAGGCCATCAAGCCCAAGGACGAGGAAGTCAAGATCGCCAATCACATTTTAAAGATCGCGAGAGACCGGGACATCATCCAGCTGGGCATCGGCGGCCTTCCCTCCGCCGTGGCCACCGCCATGAGCGGTGCGGGGCTCAAGGACCTCGGCATCCACACGGAGATGATGAACTTCGGCCTCATCAATCTCATCGAGTCGGGCATGGTGACCAACAAGTACAAGACCCTTCCCGCTGACCGCGGCAAGAGCGTCTACACCTTCGCCTTCCCCGTGGATGTGAAGTGGTACTATGACACGATCCACCGCAACCCGCATATGGCCGCCTACGACATCGGCTACACCAACAACAGCAACAACCTCTCCCGCCTGGACAACATGCTGGCCGTCAACAACGCCGTCGCCGTCGACCTTCTCGGCCAGCCCTGCAGCGGCTTCTACGAGAAACGGCCCATTTCCGGAACGGGCGGCTTCTTCCAGTTCATCACGTCCTGCGCCCAGAGCAAAGGCGGGCGCAGCGTCATCGCCATGACCTCCCGGAGCAAGCACGGCACATCGAGAATCGTTCCCTTCCTGCCCGAGGGGTGCTCCGTCGACGTTCCGGCACAGCTCGTGAACTACGTCTGCACCGAGTTCGGCATGGTGAATCTCCGCGGCCTCAACGGCTACGAGAGGGCCGAGGCGATCATCTCCATCGCCCACCCGGACGACAGGGAGAGCCTCGGGAAGGTGGCCAAGGAAGAGGGCCTCCTGCCCCCGAAGTCCAAGATCAACTTTAAGCCGGAAGAGGGCGGCAACCGGAGGTACCCGACCCCGAAGGACCGCCAGAGCTACAAGATGCCCTTCAACAGCGAGATCTGGGGCTTCGACTGGGATCCCTACTGGGGCGGCAAGTAACCAAAGCAACCCATTCAACCAGGAAGAGCCCGGGCTTCGGCCCGGGCTCCCTCTTTTCGATGCCTCGGCCTCAAAGGATCTTTTTAACGGCATTCAGAACGGGTCCGATCGGAACATTATCCTTGACAAGGACTTCTCCCGTTTGATAAGTACATGCGGGAATAGTTCTTTTTTTAAACACTCCGGCAACATCGCCGAAACGCGATATGGCGGGATTCTCGGTTTGAGCAAGAGTCTCGGCGCTTTGTTAAGAAAGAATAAAAACACCGGTCCAACCGGCCTGTTTTTCGATTTTCGGTGCTCTTCGAAATTCGACAGCTCTTTACATAGCATAGCAGGAGAAGCGCATTGAGTATCCCGACATGAGTGGCGAATGCCAGCTGGTTTCTTATCATATTTTTGCATGCGCGAGGCTCCCCGGACAAGACCGGTTTCCCGATTTCATAACCCTTACCGGTCTGATTCTTTCTTTTCATTTCATTTACCGGGTATGCCGAACCCCAGACCGAAAACGCGCAATCGCCCTTCGTAGATCACACTTCCCATTCTCCCGGGACACTGTAAACACCCTTTCTTTCCTCTTCCATGCAGCCTTCTCCGTTATGTGACGGGGCGACGTTAACGTCCGCAATCTGCCGAATTGCGTCGGCAAGGTTCCCGGAGCGGCAACAGGACGTCCCATACACTTTGAGCAGGCGAAGCGAAGGATCGTCTGCAAATTTACTTGCCCTGACAAATGAAGCCACCCTGACTTTCTTCTACTTATAACCAGGAAGTGTGGGGAGGAGTTTATGCGAGGTTATTTATACGGCAAATAATTGCAGAAAGGAGGTGAAGCTCGTTTTTTTGGCCTTGAACTCATTATCGTATTCGTATTTCACTTTTCGCATTCTTATCACGATCCACAAAGGAGGGTTATGACATGAGTCAAGATGATCAGACTTACAATCGTTGGATACCCGTTTTCCTCGGTGTCCTTATTCAGCTATGTTTGGGCTCGGTATACATCTGGGGCGTGTTCCAGCCTGCCGTCGTCAAGATGTTCGGCTGGACCCATGCCACAGCGGCACTCACCTTCTCCTTCTGTCTCGGCGTGTTCACCATCGGATCCGTCATCGGCGGCATGTACCAGGACCGGCTCGGCCCCAAGAGAGTTCTCATGGCCTCGGCGGTCATCCTGTCCATCGGGTTCTGGATGGCGGGCTACACCACGGCCGATAAGCCCTGGTGGCTTTGGCTGTGCTACGGCGTCATCGGCGGCGGCGGCATGGGCGCCACCTACCCGACGATCATCGTCACCTGCCAGAAGTGGTTTCCTGACAAGAGAGGTCTGGTCACGGGCATCGTCGTCGCGGCTCTCGGCTTCGGCGGCCTGATCTTTACCCCGCTTGCCCGGATGTGGGTTGCCGAGTACGGCGTTCTGATTACCTTCCAGATTTTCTCGGTCATTTTCTTCGTCGTCACGATGGGATGCGGATTCTTCTTCCGGATCCCGCAGCCTGGCTTCGCGCCGGCCGGCTGGAAGCCCTCGGCTGCTGCTGCTGCCGGAATGGCCGCTGTTCCCTACACGGCAGGTGAGGCTGCCAAGACCTGGCAGTTCTGGGCCATGGGACTCGTGCTCGGCATGGCCTGCTCCACCGGCCTCATGATCATCCCCTTCGCTAAGGTGCTCGGCCTCCAGGGCGGCCTTACCGATGCAGTGGCCACCTCGGCCGTCATGGTCATCTCGGCAGCCAATTCCGGCGGCCGCCTGTTCTGGGGCGCCATGTCGGATAAGCTGGGCCGGACGAAGACCATCCTTCTGCTGCTCCTCATCGCGGGCACCTGCATGCTCTTCCTTGCCGCGGCCAAGGAGTACACGATCCTCGTTCTCATCTTCGTCATCGCCCTGAGCTACGGCGGGTACCTCGGCGTGTTCCCGGCACTCGTCGCCGACTACTTCGGCACCAAGGCCGCGGGCATGATCTACGGCCTGCTTCTGCTGTTCTTCGGTGTGGCCGCCGTCGGCGCGCCGCTGCTGGCCGGCAAGATCAGGGACGCCACGGGCGGGTTCGTGGCCTCCTTCATGACCACGGCCATTCTCTCCTTCGTCGCCGCGGTGCTGGTCTTTATGCTTAAACCGCCTGCGAAGAAGAGCTCTTAGCCTTGACAGGCGCCTGCCTGTAATGCGAAGAGGCATCTAGACTCCAGAGGGCCCGGGGCGAAAGCCCCGGGCCCTCTTCTTTTCGCCGCCCTTCTCGGAATCCTTGATCATCTCCGTGATTTCAGATATCGTACTCTCCGCCTGCGCCGCCCGATCTTCCTTTCGCCGGGGTAGCGGGGCAAAACCCGTTTCGTGGAAAAGCTCCTTTTACGCGAACGGCCGGAGAGAAGACAGCTTGTTGGAAACGAAGATCATCACCCTATCTCCCGCAAATCCTGACCCGGAGGCAATCCGCCTTGCATCCGGGATTCTGCGATCGGGAGGGCTGGTGGCGTTTCCGACGGAAACCGTCTACGGGCTCGGCGCCGATGCCTTCAACGGCCCCGCGGTAAAAAAAGTATTCGAGGTCAAAGGACGGCCGGCGGACAATCCGCTCATTGTCCATATCGCCGCGTACGATCAACTCGCAACGCTCACCGATGAATTGCCCCGGGCCGGAAAGCTGCTGTCCGAATCGTTCTGGCCCGGACCGCTGACGCTTGTGGTGAACGGATCCAACCGTCTGCCCGATATCGTCACTGCGGGGCTCGATACCGTCGCAATACGGATGCCCGACAACCCCGTGACGCTGGAGCTGATCCGAGGGCTCGGCAGCCCGATCGTCGGGCCGAGCGCGAACATTTCGGGAGGACCGAGCCCCACGACGGCCCAGCACGTATACGACGATTTGAACGGGAAGATAGACCTCATCCTGGACGCGGGTCCCGCAAGAATCGGTGTCGAATCGACGGTCGTCGATGTGACGTCGCAACCGCCGCTGATTTTGCGTTTCGGGGGCCTCACTCGCGAACGGATCGAGCAATGCGTCGGTCCCGTGCAGGCCGGCGAGGAGGATAGCCTGCTGAGGCGATCTCCCGGAACCCGTCACCGTCACTACGCCCCACGGGCACGGCTCATCCTCGTCGATCAAGGCGATGCCCGGACATTCGAACACCTCTACCGGCTTCATTCGGCGGCCGGAAAGAAGGTGGGCTTCATCGTCCATTCCATTGCGGTTCCTGCGACGCTGCGAAGCGACGCGGGCAACGTGGTTCCCCCCGGCATCGACCAGTACTCCCGGTTGCTTTTCCGGATGCTGCGCGAGATGGACAAGCTTGAAACCGACATCATCCTCGTGGAACGCGTGGAAGAGAAAGGGCTGGGTCGGGCAGTCATGGACCGCCTTGTGCGGGCTTCGAGCAAAGACAGATCCGGCGGTGACTGATTCCTTTTTTCGAAAAATTTGATTTACACGACCCTGCCCCTGTGCTATTCCCGCAAAGGGATCATCGGCCGGGGAAGCCCAGTCCGGCACAACGACAGCCTGAGGGAAATTCGATGAGAACGGCCCACGACTATTTTCACAGATACCTTTCGGACAACATCCAGGACACGGACACCCTCGAGCGGATGCATAATGTCATTGCCGAGTTCACGGCCCGGGCGCCGAAGCTCGTCGTCATGAAGTGCATCGACGGGCGGGTGCACGGCTGCAAGTCCATGGGCTACCCTCCGACGGCCATCAAGTTCGGGCGGACGGACGGAAACAGGGTGTCCCTCGGCTTGAGCAATTTCTGGTACTGGAACCGCCTCGACCGCGCGGTCGAGGACGCCACGTTCAACACCCCCGGGACGCCGGCCGTCTTCATGGCCTACATGCACCGCTCCGCGCGAGGCCTGGGGTGCGCCGCCCACAAGGACATCGACGAGGCCGCACTGCAGGCCATCGAGGCCCAGATCGCCGGCGTGAAAAAGACCTACCGGGAGACAGAACTCTACGTGATGGGCGGGTCCACCAACACCGACATCATGGCCGACACGCTAATTTTCCCCGGCGACATCCGGATCGACACCGAGGAGGTCATCCGCTACTGCAACCTGAAGCAGCCCCGCGACGTCTTCCATGAGTCTTTCCTGGTCAGCCGGATCGACGACGTCGCCACGTCGCGAAACGTGGGCGACAAGACGCCGGGCGAGCTACTCGCCGGCGTCCGTCCCGAGTTCTTCGGCAACTTCCAGACCTGCCTCAACATGCAGAACTACCTGCTTCGCGTGATCACCACGACGCTCCGGAAGGACAAGGGCGACCTGAAGCGGCTCATCCGCCCGGACATCGTGGACTATCTCTCTGTAATCCTCGACCGGGTCGCCCTGGCCGACACGCTCCTGGGCCCCATCGTCTACCAGATCATCTGGAACATCACGTACTGCCTGTACAGCATCAATCTCGTCGCCCACCTGACCCCGGAAGAGCTCGAGCTTCGCATCGATCACGCCGAAGAGATCATCTGCTACGGAGGCGGCTTCGAGGCCGTGGCGCGCAACAGGGGCATCATGGTCAAGACCGGCCGGGGCGACGACGTGGACGCGCTCAACGTCGCCAAGGCCGTCCTGGAGAAGAACCGGAAAAAGCACAAGCAGGGCCACGGGCCGCTGCTCCACATCAACATCGTCCTGAGCGGCGAGTTGGTGCGCTGGGACGACTTCAACGACAACATCGGCTCGCGCATTCTCACCATGCTGAGAAATGTCGATCATGTCTTCGACAGGGACGTCTCCGTCCTCACCTCCTACTCCTACCGGGACCAGCTGCGGTTCTACCCCGTGAAGGTTTCGAAGAACGACCCGCGTCTGACATTCCAGGCCGACGTGACCTCCGAGGTCAACAACTCCATGAAATTCAGCAACATGGCCCTGAAGGCCCAGGAAGCCATCTACGTGGCGAAGTTCATCGAGAGCAGCGAGCGGCTCTATCGCGACTACTACCATCTCTTCTAGCAGGGTGTTAGGGTGTTGAAGAACACCTTGTCACTCAGGCTGTTCAAAAATGATTAGATGCAAGGCGCGCAAATCCTGAGGAATGAGGCGTACTTTCGCGTACGCCGCAGTGACGAAGGATGCAGCGCAACGCAGCAGATAAGCGTTTTTCAACAGCCTGCTAGTAATGGTCTTCCCGCCCTCATGGGCGGGAAGCATTTCTTTTTCTCCCCGCCTCCCCGGCGATCAATTCTGCATAATCCGGTGTATAATTTATTAACACTCGGCCAGTTTGTAACCACTATACATCACTGACTATTTCCTGACGCTCTCCAAGACAACCAAGAAGTGTATAAATAATTAACACATCCGCATTTTCTGCACTTCCGCTCCCTTCCTCCCCATGCCTGATAAATACTCAACTCTCTGTAATCATTGATTATATTTAAATTTATCCTCCCGCCTTTTCTGTTATTTTGGCATGCTACTTGAACAGGGAAGCGGTGCCAGATGGCACGAATCAGTCATACTATATAAGGATAAGGATACGAGGAGGCAGCATGTCACAAGCGGTAAAGAACAAAGGATGGACCGTCGCATTGGCCGGCATCGGAATCAACCTTGCCCTAGGAATTCTCTACACCTGGAGCATCTTTCAGGGCGCAATCAAGCAATCCATCGAGAAGGGCGGAGAAGGGGCCTTCAACTGGAACCTGGCATCGCTGAACGACCCCTACGCGGTCTGCTGTCTGATGTTTGCCTTCTCCATGATTCCCGCCGGAAAATGCCAGGACAAATTCGGGCCCAGGCTGACGGCCTTCATCGGCGCCGTCCTGGTCGGTGTCGGACTGCTCTGGATATCCCAGACGACTGACTACCTCAGCTGGGTCCTCGGCTTCGGCGTTCTGACGGGATCCGGCATCGGATTCGGCTACTCCGCCGCGACCCCGCCGGCGCTGAAATGGTTCCCCGCGGAAAAGACCGGCCTGATCGCAGGACTGGTCGTGGCGGGTTTCGGCCTGGCTTCCGTCTACATCGCCCCCCTGTCCTCCTATCTCGTGGGAGTCTGGGGCCTGCAGAAAGCCATGATGTTCTTCGGCGTGTCGTTCTTCATCGTCGTGGCCTCGTTCTCCATGCTGCTCATGAACCCCCCGAAGGGGTTCGTGCCCGGGGGAAGCGCGGCCGCGACAAGCCAGGCCAAGAAGGCCGCCCAGACCGACGCCCTTCCGTCCGAAGTGATCCGGACCCCCGTGTTCTGGAAACTCTGGTTCATCTTCTTCATCGGCGCCGGTGTCGGACTGATGGTGATCGGAAGCGTGGCCGGCATGGCGAAGAAGAGCATGGGCGAGGCGGCGTTCCTGGCCGTTGCCATCATGGCCATCGGCAATGCCGGCGGACGTGTCGTCGCGGGAATCGTGTCGGACAAGATCGGCCGCAATGCAACGCTCGCCACGATGCTCGCCCTGCAGGCCATCCTGATGCTCATCGCCATCCCCACCGTGGGGTCGCAGGGAACGGGCCCGCTCATGATCGTGCTGCTCGCCACGTTCATCGGCTTCAATTACGGGACGAACCTCGCCCTCTTCCCCTCCTACGCGAAGACGTGGTGGGGCCTGAAGTCCTTCGGCGTCAACTACGGTATCCTCTTCACGTCCTGGGGCCTGGGCGGGTTCATCCTGACGAGGGTCTCCCAGATGCTGTATACGCAGACGGGCACGTTCACCTACTCCTTCGTGACGGCGGCCGTGCTGCTCGCGGTCGGCGCCGCGGTGACGCTGACCCTGAAGGCTCCGGAGCCTGCCTCGGTTCCCGAGGCGAGGTTCGAGCCCGCGCTGGGTTTTGCCATGGCGGACGGTGGTGAGAAGATCGAGAAGGACAAGACCAAGTAAGACACTCGAACTCAGTCATAACCCTTTAGACGATAGGGGGAACGTCGTAACTCTTCACGGCGTTCCCCCTGTCCGTTTTCACGGCCTCTGCCTTGCCCTGGCGACGACAGGCGGCCACATTCGCCCGGATCTTCCCCATGCAGGCATCGCAGAATTCGACCGACTTCTGATCGATGTCCTCGACGTAGGTGGACGACTTCAGCACGCAGCGCGGCTCGTAGCAGTGGATCAGCCCGAAGGTGTGCCCCAGCTCGTGCACGGCCTCTTTCAGCAGCCGCTCCAGCATCAGGTGCTTGTCTGCAGGCAGCCCGTAGAATTCATTGTGCAGCCGGTACAGGGAGGCGACCGAGCCCGCCCCGTTGAGTTGGGCTTCGCCGAAGACGAACGTGAGGATCGGGATGAAGAGGTCGACCTCGGCAACCCCCAGGACCCTGCATCCGTCGGGGGGAAGGGCGGCGATCAGCTGGCGGAGGATTTCGGCGGAGTCGTACTGCCTGCGCCGCGCGTCGTACGCCCTGGAGAGGTCGATGTCGAACAGACGGTACCGGGTTTTCAGCCCGAACGTCCGCATGATGGCGTGTGCCAGCGGATCGATCCAGAAGTCGCCCTTCATGCTTCCGACGGGCACGATGTAGACGTAATTCATGGGGACAGTCTTTCAGGACTCCTTCTTTTTGAGTTGGAACTTCTCGATCTTGTTGTACAGGGTCAGGCGGCTGATCTTCAAAATCTGCGCCGCCTGGGCGACGTTTCCGTTTGTGCGGTCGAGGATGTTCCGGATGTGCTTCTTCTCCACATCCTCAAGGGAATCGTCCCCGAAGAAGTCCGACGAGGAGGACGAGAAGGGAAACGAGAGCTCGTCCGCCTCGATGCGCCTTCCCTTCGCCGTGACCATGGCGCGCTCGACGACGTTGCGAAGCTCCCGGACGTTTCCCGGCCATTCGTATTTCGTCAGCATCTCCAGCGCGTTCGGCGAGAACTCCGTCACATTCTTGTTCATCGATTGCGCAAACTTAAGCATAAAATGCTGCGCGATGAGGGGGATGTCTGATGATCGCTCGCGAAGAGGCGGCAAGATGATGCTGAACACATTGAGGCGATAGTACAGGTCCTCCCGGAACGATCCTTCCCGGACGGCCTTCTCCAGGTCCTTGTTGGTCGCGCATATGATCCGGAAATCGACGTTGAGCATCTTGTCGCCGCCCAGGCGCGTGAACTGCCTCGTCTCGATCACGCGCAGCAGGTCCATCTGCATCTTCTCCCCGATGTTCCCGATCTCGTCCAGGAACACCGTCCCCTTGTCGGCCATTTCCAGCCGGCCCCTCCTCTGGTACAGGGCGCCGGTAAAGGCCCCCTTCTCGTGGCCGAACAGTTCGCTTTCGAGGAGGCCCTCGGCATAAGCCCCGCAGTTGATCGTGACGATCGGGAAATATCTCCGGTTGCTGCTGCTGTGAATGGCCCGCGCGACCAGTTCCTTCCCCGTTCCGCTCTCACCCCGGATCATCGCCGTCGAATCGGTCTCGGCAACAGCAGCCACCCGCTGCATGACCTGCTTGAGCGCCTGGCTCTCACCGATGATCTTGTCGGGCGAGGAGATCTCCTCGATCTGGCGGCGCAGCCGCAGGTTCTCCGAGAGCAGCCTCCGGTGGTCGATGGCGTTGCGGATGAGGTGACTCATGTCGTCGGGATCGATGGGCTTGACGATGTAGTCGAAGGCGCCCTCCTTCAGGGCCTGGATGCTCGTGTCGACGGACGCAAAGGCGGTGATCATGATCGTCACCACGTCCTTGTCGATCTGCTTGATCCGCCGCTGAAGCTCCAGCCCGTCCATCCCCGGCATCTTGATGTCCAGAAAGATGATGTCCCAGGACTGCTCCTGCAGCTTCTTGAGCGCCTCGACGGCGTCCGGGGCCGTGTCGACCCGGTACCCGTCGATCTGGAACCACTTGCACAGGGACTCCCGCACCGCGGTTTCATCGTCCACAATGAGGATCGCCGTATCTTCCGGTTTCATCGAGCATCTCCTTTACAGTGTCAGGGTTCGGGTGGAGGGGTGTTTCCGCGGCAGCGTGATCGTGAACATCGCCCCCTCCCTGGGCCGGGAGTCCACGACGATCTCCCCGAAATGATTCTTGACGATGCCGTACACGACCGACAGCCCGAGGCCGAGGCTCTTGTCCGAATCCCGGGTGGAGAAGAACGGCTCGAAGATGTGCGGCATCACCTCCGGGCGAATGCCCTCTCCGTAATCCTTCACCATGATCTTGACGTGATCGCGGGCATGGTAATCCGTGGCGATGAGGATCTTTCCGCCTGCGGACGACGACTCGACGGCGTTTGCGACCAGCGCGACGATGATCTGCTGCAGGGCGCCGGCGTCGCACTCGACATCGTCTTCCCCTGCATCCAGCACCGTGTGCATCTCCATGCCTTTCAGCTTCGCCGTGTGGCCCATCACCTTGGTGCTGACCTCGATGATCTCGTTGAGGCGCTCGGCCCTGATCCTGCCGGTCTTTCTGCGTGCGAACACGAGAAGGTTCTTCGCGATGTCGCCGCAGCGCTTGGCCTCGGAAGCGATGAAGGAGAGGTTCTCCCTGACCGCATCGAGCGTCTGCTGGGTGATTTCCCCGGCCTTCAGGTATTTCGTCGAGAGCCGGGCGTAGGACAGGATCCCCGAGAGGGGGTTGTTGATCTCGTGAGCGACGGTTGTCGACAGCCGCCCGAGGGAGGCCATCTTCTCCTGCAGCGAGAGGTTCGACAGGGTCTCCTTCAGCTCCCTTTCGACCATCAGCTGCTGCTGGTGGGCGATGAAGCTGGTGCGGATGACGACGAAGAACAGAAGACCCATGATGAGAAGGATGATCATGCAGACCACGATGACTTCCCGCGTGATGATCTCCACCTCGGCCCGGATGCTGTCGACGTAGATGCCGGTGCCGATGATCCAGCCCCACGGGGCGAATCCCTTCACGTAGGAGATTTTCGGCAGGATGAGCGCTTCGTTTTCCCGCGACGGCCACATGTAGTCGACATAGCCGGACCCGCTGCGTTTCACCACATCGACGAATTCGACGAAGACGAGTTTGCCGACGGGGTCCGCATAGTCCCGCAGATCTTTCCCGATGAGGTCGGTCCGGTACGGATGGATCACCAGCCGCGGATGCATGTCGTTGATCCAGAAATACTCCGCCATCTGCTGGCCGTAGTGCATGTTTCGTATCTGCTCAACGGCCTGTCTTTGGGCCTCTTCCCGGGTGAGCCGCCCTTCCCGTTCATCGTGTTCGAACTTGGCAAGGATGTTCCAGGCCGAATTGGTAAGCTCGCGGATCATCTCCCGCTTGTGGTCCATGCTGTTTTTTTCAATGGCGGGAATGAAGAGGATAAAGATGGCGGACACGAACAGGGCAACGCACAGCAGGGTCGGAAGGATAATCCGGATGATAAAGGCTTCCCACTGGACGGATATGTGTTGACTGAACATCAGCGATGATTCACACTTGCAAGAGGATGCGATGAACGAAAATTGCTGTAATTCAGACCTTATACAGAGCCTCCCCCTGTGTCAACACTATTTTTCCCTGAAATGGTTTGTGGCAAAACCGGATTTGTGAGATAAGAGCTGGCGTAAGGAATAAGGCAAAGGGCAAATGAAAAATCGGGTAGAGGTATAGCCTTTAGCCTTTAGCCTTTAGCCTTTAGCCTTTAGCCTTTAGCCTTTAGCCTTTAGCCTTTAGACCTTTACCCTTAAGCCTATGTGATTCCATGATCCCGATTCGCGACCAGAACCAGTCAAAGAGCTACCCCGTCGTCACGCAGGGCATCATCGGCCTCAACGTGCTCGTGTTCCTGTATCAGATGATGCAGGGGGAGAATATCGAGCGGTTCATCTTCACCTACGGCCTCGTCCCTGCGCGCTTTTCCATGCCGGAGACGGCCCATATCCCCTTCGGCGAACAGGCGTTCACCCTGCTGTCCTTCATGTTCCTACACGGGGGATTCTTTCACCTGCTCGGGAACATGTGGTCCCTCTACATCTTCGGAGACAACGTGGAAGACCGCATGGGCTCGACCCGGTTTCTTCTGTTCTATCTCCTGTGCGGCTGGGCGTCCGGGTTTGCGCACCTCTGGTCCAACTGGACATCGACGGTGCCGACGATCGGAGCCAGCGGCGCCATCGCAGGGGTCATGGGGGCTTATCTCATCCTCTTCCCGAAGGCCCGGATCATCACGCTGATCCCCATCTTCTTCATCCCCTATTTCATCGAAATCCCCGCGGTCGTCTTCCTGGGCATCTGGTTCTTGTTCCAGTTCTTTTACGCAGCCCTGCCGGGGCCCGCGGGCGGAGGCGGCATTGCCTGGTGGGCCCACATCGGGGGCTTTGTGTTCGGGATGATCGCCGTCAAGCTGTTCTCCCGCCTCCCGGAAAGCCGCATCGACGAGAAGCTCGGCGAAACCTTTGCGCGTCACTCCACGCCAAGACTTCAGCGCATCACGCCGGCAGCGGACAGCGACGACCTGGATCTCCACGGAACCGTAGTCATCACCCCGAAGGAGGCCCGAAACGGCACCCGGAAAATGATCAGCGTCCCCGGCGATGCGGCCCGGCGGACCTTCATGGTCACGATTCCCCCTGAGACGGAAAGCGGCACGAGGATCCGGATGGCGGGGCTTGGCAGAAAGGAAGGCGATAGGTCCGGCGACATCTACCTGAAAATCTCGGTGGAGGGCTGAGCGATGCAAGAGGAAAACTGGCAGGTCATCAGCACCACATCAGGGGTCATCAAGGCCCGCATCATCGAGGGAAGGCTCGAGGCGGAGGGAATACCGGTACGGCTGCAGTATGAGCCGATCGGGGAAATCTATGCCATTACCGTCGACGGGCTGGGCGAGGTGCGAATCCTCGTGCCGGAACAATGGGCGGGGCACGCCCGGCGCGTCCTCGAAGTTCAGTACCGCGAAGAGGATATGGACTGGAAAGACAGTGGCCAGTGATCAGTGGCTAGTGTCCAGTGCAAGAGAAAAGAATTCCTATGAAGGCTGTCATTCATGTTGACCTGAACGCAGAGCAGGCCGAAGATGTAAAAAGCATTTTGGAAGACGCCTGCAGAAAGCTTCAAGGATCGGGCTTGATCGCCGGCGACTATCGTTTCGAGATCGAGACGCCGGATGGTCCCGTGACGGAGAGGTGCGTTCTCTCGGAGGGGAAGGTTATCGCCTGAAAGGCATGACGCTGCCCCCTGGAAGGGGGTACAGGGTATCGGGTCAAGGGTTACAAGGGGAAAAGCGCATCTTGCTGCGAAGAGGGTCAGCCGCGAATAAACAACGGGATCCGTTCAGCTGTCTACCGCTGCGAAGCAGCGCCACCGGTCACTGGTCACTGAAGATGCCGGCCAGCTCAGTGCCGCAGTGATTGCATCGCGATCCTGCCAGATTGTACGCCCGGATGGCATATCCCTGCCGGCCGATGAGTAAATTCTTGCAAGAGGAACAATAGGTGTTGTCGCTTTCGCTTCCCGGGACGTTTCCGCTGTAGACATGCTTGAGGCCGGCCTTGCGGCCGATCTCCAGGGCCCGGTCGATGATCTTTGCCGGCGTCGGGGGAAGGCTCTGCACGCTGTATCGCGGGAAAAAGCGGCTGACGTGCCAGGGAACATCGTCGCCGAGAGATAGGACAAATGCGGCGATATCCCTCAGTTCGCCCTCGTCGTCATTCAGGGTGGGGATGACGAGCGTCGTTACCTCGACCCAGATCCCCCGCTTTTTCATCCCCTTCAGGGACTGCAGGACGGGCTCGAGGCGCGCCCCGCAGTGCCGCTTGTAGAAATCATCGCGGAAGGATTTGAGATCGACATTTGCCGCGTCCAGCCATGCGGAACCCGCCTCCAGGGCCTCTTCCGTCATAAACCCGTTCGTGACGAAGATGTTCTTCAGGCCTTCCTCGCGTGCAATGCGGCCCGTGTCATGGGCAAACTCGAAAAAGATCGTAGGTTCCGTGTAGGTGTAGGAAATCGATTTTGACGAGCTGTCGATGGCCCCCTTGACGACCTCGCGGGGCGTCATCTCGCGGCCGGCGATCCGCCCGCTCTCCCGCGGCATCTGGGAGATCTCGTGGTTCTGGCAGAAGGTGCAGCTGAAGTTGCAGCCCACCGCGGCAATCGAGTAGGATTCGGAGCCGGGATAGAGGTGATAGATGGGTTTCTTCTCGATGGGGTCGACGCTTGCGGCAATGACGGGTCCGTAGACCAGCGTGTAGAGAGTCCCTTCCCGGTTTTCCCTCACCCCGCAGATGCCCCGCTTTGAAGGGGCAATTTTGCAGCGATGACTGCAGAGGGCACAGCGGACGTCGCCCCCTTCGAGTTTCTCATACAGCATCGCTTCCTTGATCATTGACAACCTCTCAAACAAGCTCAAACGGCAAATCCCCCTCTTTCCCCCAAGGCAGCTTCGCTGCAGGAATTGGTTGACTGGGTAATGGGTTGACTGGGCAAGAGCAGACAGCCTGCCCTGCGCGCCCTTTCTCCCTTATCAACCAGTCAACTTGTATGTTACCTAGCTCTTGTTCATGTGTTCATATAAGCAGCACTTGATGGTAAGAAGGAGAGTGCTGCGGTCGTGGCAGACCGACATCAACTTGGGTGAACCCCGGTGATTAGCAAGGGTCGCCACGACCGATGCCCCTCAAGCCCGAACAGTTGTCAGGGACCTCTTGGAGGATCCCGCATCACTCGCAAGAACGGGATAAAAGGAGCGAACCATGAACGAGAACCCCTGTTATGTCGGTATCGATGTCTCCAAGGAGTCCCTGGAGGTGGCCCTGCGGCCTTCCGGGAAGCAGCAAACCTTCCAAAACGACGACAAGGGCGTTGCCCGCCTGGTGCAACTTCTTCGTGCAGAGGCGCCGGCCCTGATCGTGATGGAAGCCACCGGGAAGTACGAGCAGCGGGTCGCTCGGGCCCTGGCCGTGGAAGGCCTGCTCTTTAACATCATCAATCCCCGGCAGTCCCGGGCCTTCGCGAAGGCCACCGGCATCCTGGCCAAGACAGACCGCATCGATGCGTTGATGCTGGCCCGGTTTGCCGAGGTGCTCCAGCCCGAAGCCCGGTCTCTGAAGACCGAGGAGACGGAAGCGCTCGGCGAACTCGTTACCCGTCGGCGCCAGGTCGTCGAGATGATCACCGCCGAGAAGAACCGTCAGGGGACGGCCAGCAAGCGGGTCCGCCGGGACATCCAGGCGCACATCCGCTGGCTGGAGAAGCGACTCGAGGATCTCAACGACGAGATCGATGATCTGATCCGCAAAAGCCCTCTGTGGCGCCAGAAGGACAAGCTGCTGCAGAGTGTCTCCGGGGTCGGCCCCGTGCTGGTGAGCACGCTGCTGGGAGCCCTGCCGGAGTTGGGCACGCTCAACCGCAAGCAGATTGCCGCATTGGTTGGTGTCGCCCCGTTTAACCGCGAAAGCGGCCGCCATCGGGGCAAGCGGACCATCCTGGGCGGCCGCGGTCCTGTCCGATCGGTGCTCTACATGGGCACTCTGGCGGCCATCCGCGCCAACGCCGTGATCCGGGCGTTTTACCAGCGGCTCGTCCTGGCCGGCAAACCCAGGAAAGTTGCCATTACGGCCTGCATGCGGAAGCTCCTGGTAATCTTGAATACCATGTTAAAGAACGGTACGTGCTGGAAATATCAACCAGCATAAACTCTCAACTTGAAACACAGCTGCTAATCACCAGTTACAGCTGCGTAGCAGCTAATAGGGAACACAGGGGGATTTTCTTTGCCTTAAGCCTTTCGCCTTACGCCATATGCCCGGAGGCAGAGTATCAGCCTCCGATCGTCGACATCTCCCGCGCACATTTCCTGCGGCTGCAATCCTCGCCGGAGCCATCGGTGTGCTGGCCCCTGGGTTTGCCCATGATGGCCTGGCGGATGAGCTGTTCGAGATCCTCGTCCTTGCATCCTTTCCTCAGAGGCGTCTTGAGGTCTGTCTCCCCGTCGACCATCAGGCAGGCGCGCAGCCCCCCGTCCGCCGTGAGCCGCAGCCGGTTGCAGGCGTGGCAGAAATTGTGGCTGATGGGGCTGATGAAGCCGATAACCCCCCGGGCGCCCTCGAGCCGGAAACGCCGGGCCGGGCCGTCGACGCTCTTCCCCTGCCTGCCGCCCTCGACGGGCAGGAGCCTGCCCACGCCTGCGATACGCTCCATCAACTCATCGTTGGAGACGTACTTGTCGGCGTTGTCGTTCTTGCCGCCAATCGGCATGAGCTCGATGAAGCGGATTTCATAGGGTTTTCCCATGGTGAGCCGGGCGAATTGGATTGCCTCGTCGTCATTGAAGCCCTTCACGGTGACGACGTTGATCTTGATCGGGGAAAAACCGGCCCGATCGGCCAGCTCCAGTCCCCTCAGAACGGCGGCAAGGTCCCCGCCCCGGGTGATCCGGGTGTATTTCTCCGGATCGAGCGAATCGAGACTCACGTTGATCCGGCCGACGCCGGCTTTGCGGATCGGTTCGGCAAGGGATTCCAGGAGGATGCCGTTCGTGGTGAGGCTGATGTCTTCGAGGCCTAGTTTTCCGAGCGCGGCAAGAAACTCGGTGACGCCCCTTCTGACAAGCGGCTCGCCGCCCGTGACACGGACCTTCACGATCCCGAGCTTTCTGGCGATGCGGATGATGCGGAGCATCTCCTCATAACTCAGGATATCCTCGTGTCCGATCAGCGACACGCCCTCCTTCGGCATGCAGTAGACGCAGCGCAGATTGCAGCGGTCGGTGATGGAAACCCGAAGGTAATTGATTTCTCTTTTGAATTTATCGAGCATGGCGAACCAAGCGGGGCCACCTCAGTCGGCCCCGCTGTGTCACTTCTAGCATAGGGTGGCTCGCGACGCAAGAAAGGAAACAGGGGATAAACTTCCCCAAAATCTCTTGACAGCCCCGTCATTTGTGTGTAGAAGGAAGGCAAATATCCGTTATTGCCCCGAGGCACTGGCGGATATTTATTTTTTTGCCCGAGGAATCGCCCGGGAGGAGTTTCGATGGAGAAAATGCCCATCACGAAAGCGGGGTTCGAGAAGCTGAAGAAGGAACTGGATCAGCTGAAGAGGGTGTTGATCCCCGAGAACATCAAGGCCATCGAGGAGGCGCGGGGGCATGGCGATATCTCGGAAAACGCCGAGTTCCAGTGCGCCAAGGAGCGTCAGTCCTTTCTCCACGGGCGCATGCAGGAAGTCGAGAACAGCCTCGCCACTTCGCAGATTGTGGAATTGAACGGCCTCACCGGCGACCGTGTCGTCTTCGGCACGACCGTTTCCATCGCCGATATCGGCACGGGAGATACGACCCGCTATCAGCTCGTCGGCCCTTACGAATCCGACGTATCGAACAATCGCATTTCCGTCACGTCCCCCATCGGCAAGGCCCTCATCGGCAAGAATGTCGGCGACATCGTCCGCGTCAAGACGCCGGGCGGCGTCCGGGAGGTCGAGATCGTGGACATCGCTGTCGAAGAACAGGCGGACGCATAGCGAAATCCTTCCTCATGACGCAAAAAGAGAGGGCGTGACGGCACGCCCTCTCTTTTTTTTGCACATCCCTTCCCTACCAGACGAGCACCAGGATCGTCAGGATCGTCAGCAGCAGCACCGCCCGCAGGACACCCTCTCCGACGGGATGAGCGCCGTGCTCGCAGCGTAACTCTGAAACGGACAGCTTGGACTTCATCCACTCGTGGTTGCCGACCAGCAGGGCCAGCGCGCGCAAACCCAGCCGCTGCAGGTTGCACTCCGGCCTCCGGAAGAACAGGGCCAGCCGTCGTGTCAGGCGTTGCGAGATGAGCTCGTCGGCCCAGCCGTTCAGGGTATTGAGCGTACCGTCTGCCAGGCGATAGAATACACGCGCCCCTTTCCGGTATACCCAATCGGCGTCCAGATTGACGGCACGGATCTCGGCCGGATAGATTCCCGATAACAGCAACAGGGTAAATGCCAGCGCGGAGAAGAACAGCAGTTGGGTCTGGGAGATCACATGAGATGCCGTGTAGGGCTCATAATGGACCGTATACGGCAGCATCCCGTAGAGGGTTTCGGGGAAAGTGCCGATCCAGACGCACAGGACAGCGGCCAGTCCCATCGCCAGCAGCATGTGCAGCGGCGCTTCCTTGCAGCGGATGCCCGAGTCTTGCGAGAAAAAGGCAAAGAAAGGGATTTTGATCCCGGCGTGGTGAAATACGCCGGCCGAAGCAAAGAGCAGCAAAAACCAGATCAGGCGCATATCGCCCAGGGCAGCTGCCTCCATGACCATCGATTTGCTGACGAACCCGCTGAACAGCGGGAAGGCCGAAATGGATGCCGCCCCAACGATGCAGAACGCGCAGGTCCAGGGCATCGACCGGTACAGCCCGCCCAGGTCCGTGGCGTTGATCTTTCCGGTCCGGAAAAGGACCGCTCCCATGGCCATGAACAGCAGCGCCTTGAACAGGATGTCGTTGAATGCGTGTGCGATCGCTCCGTTGAGCGCCAGCTGGGTGCCGATGCCGATGCCCACGACCATGAAGCCGACCTGGTTGATGAGGCTGTAGGCAAGCACCCGCCGCAGGTCGTTTTCGATGACCGCGAAGAAGATCGGGAAGACCGTCATGGCGGCGCCGATCCAGATCAGGGCCTCGGTGCCGGGATAGGCCCGCGCCAGGGCGTACACGGCCGTTTTCGTGGTGAAGGCGGAGAGGATAACGGTGCCCGTGACGGTGGACTCGGGGTAAGCGTCGGTCAGCCAGGGATGCAGGAGCGGCCAGGCGCAGTTGACGCCGAAACCAATGAAAATGAGATAAGAGCGGAGATCGCCCAGGCCGATGAACTGAAAGGCAAGGCTGCCGGTCTGCTGCACCTGCAGCAGGATGCCGCCCAGCAGGCAGAGGCCGGAGGTCACATGCACCATGAAATATCGGAACCCCGCGGCCATCGCCCGTTCGGTGCGCCGCGCCATGATCAGGAAGGTGGCGCTGATCGTGAGCATTTCCCAGAACACGAACAGCGTGAACAGGTCGCCGGCAAAGACGGCGCCGATGGCGGCCCCGGCACTGACGAGTCCCGCCCCGACCTGAACCCGGTCTTCGACGCGCAGGGCGTAGAGGTTGGCGATGAAGGTCACGAGGTGAAAAATGTACCCGAAAATCAGGCTCAGCCGGTCGACGTGGGCCAGCACCAGCTCCTGGCGAAAAAACGGCAGGACAAAGAGATCCCCTTCCGGCAGTCCCAGCAGATTGGCGAAGCTGAGCACGGGAAGCAGAAGCATCCAGGCCTGGCGCAGGCGGCCGCGCAGCAGGACCGCCGGTACGGCGCCCAGGATCAGGATCAGTCCGGGGGGGATGGCGCTATTGATCATAATACCCCTCGTCGCGCATGACGATCGGCCGCAACACGTGTTTTGCGGCCAGCACAAGGGCTACGCAGGCAACAAAACCGAACACGGCATAAAAGCCGAACCATCCCTCCCAGGGGAATATCGCGTGCCGGTGATAAATGAGATCGACGAGCAACAGGAACCCCACACTGGTAAAGAACGTCACGAGCAGCCGTTTGACGTTTCGCGGGTTGTCAAACAGGGCGGCTTTCTCATCCCTGCCGTCCGTGTGTTTTTCCATGATGAAACCCTCCGTTACAGAGTCTTGGCCAGGATGACGATCAGGTAAACAACACCCAGGGCAAGACAGATGTAGAACGCCGGTCGATAGCCATCGACCGGTTCATGGCCGAGAATCCTCTTTTCCCCGTGCGGCTCTTGTGCGTTGTTGCTCATGCGTTGTCTCCACTCATGCGGATCCGGAGCCCCGTCATGGGGATACGACCAGCTGAATCAGGTCCAGAAAAAGCGTCGGCCAGACAAACAGCGCCAGGCAGAACAGCGCCGTGATGCTCAGCGGGATCAGGCACAAAAGCGGCGCTTCCCGTACCTCCCCCTGACCGTTCCCGTATGCAGACGGTGCAAAGATACCGCGGTAGACAATCGGGAAGAAATAGGCTGCATTGAGCATGGAGCTGACCAGAACCACCGCAACGAGCAGCAGCTGGCCTCCGTCGATGGCCCCGATCACCATGCTCCACTTGCTCAAAAAGCCTCCCATGGGCGGCATGCCGATAATCGACAGCGACGCGAGGAAGAAGGCCGCGTAGGTGACCGGCATCCGGCGGCCCAGGCCGTCCATCTCGCTGATGTTGCTCTTGTGGGCGGCGATGTAAATCGCGCCGGCGCAGAGGAACAGGGTGATCTTGCCGAAGGCGTGCATGGACAGGTGCAGCAGCCCGCCCGTCATCCCGGCCGCCGTCAGCATCCCCGCCCCGAGGATCATGTAGGAGAGCTGCCCGATCGTCGAGTAGGCCAGCCGCCGCTTGAGATTGTCCTGGGTGAGGGCCATGAGCGATGCCACGATGATCGTAACGGACGCCAGGGTGGTCAGGACCACGCCCAGATTGAGCTCTGCAAGCAGGCCCGTGCCGAAGACGAAAAACACCATTCGCAGGATGGAGAAGACCCCGACCTTGACGACGGCAACGCCGTGCAGGAAGCTGCTGACCGGCGTGGGGGCCACCATCGCGGCCGGCAGCCATCCGTGCAGCGGCATGACGGCTGCCTTGGCGAACCCGAACACGAGAAGCACCAGCAGAATCGACACGATCGACGCGTCGGCCCTGCCCGCCAGGATCCCGCCCGCGGTGAAGTCGAGCGTGCCGGTCAGCGTGTAGATCAGGATCATCGCCGGCAGCGTGAAGGCGACAGACGTGCCGAGCAGGTACGTCAGGTATTTCCGGCCTGCGGAGCGCGCCTCGGCGTCCTGCTTGTGCGTCACCAGCGGGTAGGTCGACAGGGACAGCATCTCGTAGAAGAGATACAGCGTGAGCAGGTTCGCGGAAAACGCGACGCCGACGGTCGCCGACATGGCAACCGCGAACGAGGCATAGTAGCGCGTCTGGTCGTGCTCGTCGAGGGCGCGCATGTACCCGATCGAGTAGATCGAGGTCAGGATCCAGAGAAAGGACGCCACCAGGGCAAAATACATCCCCATGGCATCCACCCGCAGGGCGATCGCCACCCCCGGGAGTACCTCCGCCAGGGTGAACCGGTAGCCGCCGCCTTCCAGCACGGCCGGCAGCATGGAAGCGACGATGGTGAACTTGCCCAGGGAGATGAGCACCGTCCAGGCTTCCCGCAGATTCGGTCGTCGATCCGACAGCAGGATCAGCACCGCCCCAAGCAGGGAAATCAGGACCGCCGCAAGCGGCCAGGTTGAAGGTTCAAGATTCATTTCAGATCGACATCCCAAAGGGCCTGTTTTTCTTAATCACTTGCGGGTCACCCATCAGAACCCGCCCGGCACGGCGAAGCGGATCACGTGCTTCACGAGCGGCCCTGTCGCCAGACCGACCCCGATCAGCGCCGCGGCTGCCAGCACGAGCGGCTGCAGCATCGCCGCAGGCGCCTCGCGCACCTGCACGGCCACTTGGCCCGTCCCGGACGTACCCGCATCGGGCGTCCGGAAGTAGGCGATCTCGATGACCCGGAAGAACAGCACGGCGTTCACGAGGCTGCTGAAGATCAGCGCTCCCACGTAGAGCCACTGCCCCGCCTCGATGCCGCCGAGGAGCAGGTACCACTTGCTGAAGAACCCGCAGGTGGGCGGCACGCCGATCATGGACAGGGCGGCAACGACCAGGGCCGCCATGGTCACCGGCATGCGCCGGGTCAGCCCGCGGAGATTCTCGAAGCCGAGATCCCCCACCCGGGAGGCGATGGCCGAGACGGCCAGGAACAGGCACAGCGTCATAAGCGCGTCGTTGACGATGTGGAGGATCGCCCCGGTCATGCCCTGCGCATTGGCCAGCCACACGCCGCCGACCATGTAGCCGACCTCGGCGATGATGAGGTACGTCAGCATCCGCCGCAGGTCCTTCTGCCCGAGGGCCATGGCCGAGGCGCAGACGATCCCCACGGCCGCCACCCCCACGACGATCGGCTGCACCGCCGCGTGCTGGATGAACTCGTAGGCCGGGGAGAAGATCGAGAACATGAACCGGATCATCAGGTAGATCGTGACCTTCGTCATGAGCGGCGCGACCAGCACCGCGGCGCCGTCGGGCATGTCGGAGTAGGCGTTGGGCAGCCAGACGTGCAGCGGGAAGAAGGCCATCTTGATCCACAGGCCGACGATGCAGAAGGAAAAGGCCGTGGCCAGGGCGGGCCCGCTCTCGAGCGTCGGGATGATCCTCGCCAGGTCGGCCATGTTCAGCGTGCCCGTGAGGATGTAGAGGTAGCCGATGCCCAGCAGGTAGAAGCAGGCCCCCGTGGAGCCCATGATGACGTAGTTGAAGCTCGAGACGATGGCGCGCCCGCGCCCCAGGGCGATGAGCCCGTAGGCCGTGATCGAGGTGATCTCCAGGAGCACGTAGACGTTGAAGGCATCCGCCGTCAGCACAAGCCCGTGCAGGCCGGCAATGAGGATCAGGTACAGGGTGAAAAACAGGTGCTGACGGTCCTCCAGGTCGTTGGCTACGCTCTTCACCGCCGAGACGCTGGCCGTGAGTGCCACGCCGGCAACCAGCAGCTGCATGAGCGAGCCCAGGTGATCGACGGAGAGCTCGATCCCGTAGGGGGCGAGCCAGTTGCCGACGACGTAGCGGAACCCGCCGCTGCTCAGCACCTGCAGAAAGACGGCCAGCGCCGCCGCAAACGAGAAGGACAGCACCCCCAGAACCATGGGGGCCACAGCCCGCCTGGAATACCGCCCCACGACCATGACCGCGAAGGCTCCGATCAGGGGGGCCGCAAGGGCGTACATGTGCAGGTTGGTGGTGCTCACCGGTCCATCTTCTCCAGGATTTCGTCCTCTTCCAGCGTGCCGTAGCGCCGATAGATACGCTGCATGAGCGCCAGGGCGACCCCCGTGACGCTGACGGAGACCACGATGGCCGTCAACATCAGGACGTGGGGCACCGGGTTGTTGATCAGCGCCGAGTTGACGCCGTGCTCCAGGGCGGCCTGCTTGTCGATGATCGGGATCAGGCCGCCTTTTTTCACGCCCGAGGAGATGAACATGAGGATGATGGCGGTCTGGAAGATGTTCATCCCGAGCAGTTTCTTCACGAGGTTGTTCTTGCCGATCATCGCGTAGAAGCCGATCATCATCAGCACGACGTAAATCCAGTAGTTGTACTTGGCGATGATTTCCGACAGGATCGCTTCCATCTCAGAGCCCCTTGTCCATGTCCCCGCCCGAGGAAAGATCCCAGAACAGTGACGCCATGATGCTTGTGACCGCCAGCCCCACGCCGAGCTCGACGATGAACACCCCCATGGAGCGCCACTCGACCGGCCCGAGCGCCAGGAGGACGTCCATGGCGCTGTAGTCGAGGAAGAGCCCCCCGAGCAGGGCGCACAGCACGCCCGTGCCGGTGTAGATGAACACGCCGGAGGCTGCCATGACGGCATTGGCCCGGAGGCTGAAGAAGCGCAGCGAGGTCTTCAAATCGAAAGCGATGGCCATCAGGATGAACGACGCCCCCAGCACGACCCCGCCCTGGAACCCTCCCCCGGGGCTTACGTGCCCGTGGGCGATCACGTAGAGGCCGAAGAGCTGGATGAAGGGGATCATGACCCGCACCCCCATCTCGATGATGAGGCTCGGTCCGATCGGGCGATCCTGCGGCAGGGAGTAATCCTTTTTCATGCGTCGGGCCTCCTCAGGACGCTGATGACCACGATGCCGGCGCAGAAGATGACGACGGTCTCGAACATCGTGTCGTAGCCCCGGTAATCCCCCAGCACGGAGGTCACGGCATTGGGGATATGGGTCTCCTCCACCGTCCGTTCGATGTAGGTCGGCGAGACGTGACGGGACGCCGGGGCGTTGGGGTCCCCCCAGGGAGGAAAATCGCGCGTGCCGTAGATCAGCAAGGCGCCGGCGAACAGCGTGGATATGAGGGCGATCCGTTTCAATCCTTGCTCCTCCTTGTAGTGCGCAGAATCGTCGCGATGAACAGCATCGTGCTGACCCCGGCGCCGACGGTGGCTTCCGTGAACGCCACGTCCACGGCCCCCATCTCCGCCCAGAGCAGGCACATGAGCAAGCTGTACACGCTGAAGACCAGCGTGGCGGCAAGCAGGTCTTTCAGGACGATGGTCGTGACCCCGCAGATGACCACCAGGGTCAGAAGCAGCAAGTCGGCCTGCCAGATCATTTCACCTCCTCCTTCCTGCGCCAGGGCTCGACGCCCAGGGCAACGGCCGTCTGCATGATGGCATGCGTCGCGGTCGGGCTCGCGACGAAAATGAACACGGCGATAAACAGGATCTTCAGGCTGACCAGAAGGTCGGCCAGGACGAGGCTCTGGCCGTTGTACAGGGCAAATCCCAGCACCACCAGCACCGCCCCGAGCGAATCGGTCTTCCCGGCCGCCTGTATCCGCGTGTAGAAATCGGGGAGGCGAAGGATGCCGATGACGCCGAAGGCCAGGACGAGAATCCCCAGGACCAACAGAACGGTCGTCAGGATGTTGATCATGAACGGGCCTCCCCGTTCGTCGCGCCCCCGCCGGGAGGGTCCCCCGTCGGCCTGTGCTGGAAGTACTTCGCCGCGGCCAGGGTCCCGATGAAGTTCAGCAGGGCGTAGGCGAGCGCGATGTCCACGAACATGCTCACGTTCTCGAAGAGCACGCCGATGAACAGCAGCAGGATCGTCGCCTTGGTGCCGATCATGTTGCCGCCGATGATCCGGTCGAAGACCGACGGCCCGGCAATCATGCGGTACAGCGTCGGGAAGATGAGCAGGATGATGACCACGGCCCCTGCAAGCATGACCGTCTGCATCAGCGATCCTCCTCGAAGACCTTGCGGATGCGCTCCTCCATGGCACCCGGGCATCCCTCCGCCACGGTGCGGTCCAGCGCGTGAACGACGAACTCGTCATCGCGGATGTCTACGGTGATCGTGCCGGGGGTCAGGGTGATGGACTGGGCCAGGGTGACCTTGGAGATCGGCCGCTTGAGGACCGTCCGGAAACGGATGATCTGCGGGTCGATGATCTCCAGCATGCGGGGGTGGAGAACCACGCGGATGACGTGGATGTTGGCCAGGATGATCTCCCACATCAGGCTGGGGATGTAGAGGAACCAGCGCGCAAGCCCGCGCAGCCAGGATTTCGCATCGCCGCCCCAGAACAGCAGGCCGCTGCTGAAGTGCGCCACGAGCCCGCAGCAGATGACGCCGAGGCTCAGGTGGAAGGGGTCGAACATCCCGGAAAGGATGACCCAGACAACGGCCATGATAAGAAAGGTGGCAACTTTCGCCATGGTGACGCTCTCCGCCCGGTCAAGCCAATAATCTCAAGACGTCTGCAACGCCCGACCACTGGGCATCTTGTCTCCCGGCACTGCACCGGGAACATCGCTTCCAGCGCCCAATTCGATCGACAGAAACCTTATAACCCGTTGAAAATAGTACAATAATATTGTTAAGTCAACAAAACAAAGGGGCCGGGATGATTTCCCGGCCCCGATATTTGATTTTCAGAAAACAGTTAGTGCTGACCGGCGATCTTGATCCGGAGCTCGGCCAGTTCGAGGGCGACCTTGGCCTTCTCGAACTCCGGGTCCTCCTTGGCGAACTTCGCCATCTTCTGCTCGGAGGCTTCCTTGGCCCGCCTGGCGCGATCCACGTCGATCTGATCGGCCCGCTCGGCCGTCTCGACGAGCACCGTCACCTTGCTTCCCGTCACCTCGGCATAGCCCGTGTTGACGGCGTAGCTTGTCCGCTTTCCGTCCTTCAGGTAGCTCAACTCCCCGAACTTGATGGCCGAAAGCAACGACGCATGGCCCCTCAGGACGCCGAATTCCCCTTCGCTCCCGGGACAGGTCACTTCATCGATCGTGCCGCTGAAGGCCAGCTTCTCCGGGGTCACGATTTCCAGCAAGAGTTCCTCTGCCATTCGAATCTCCTCCGGCCCGGTTATTCGGCCAGCCTCCTGGCCTTTTCAACGGCTTCCTCGATGCCGCCCACCATGTAGAAGGCCTGCTCGGGCAGCTCGTCGTGTTTTCCATCGAGGATTTCCTTGAACCCGCGCACCGTGTCTTTCACGGTCACGAACTTGCCTTCGGTGCCCGTGAACTGGGCCGCGACGAAGAAGGGCTGGGACAGGAAGCGCTGGATCTTGCGGGCGCGGCCGACCGTCAGCTTGTCTTCTTCGGAGAGCTCGTCCATGCCGAGGATGGCGATGATGTCCTGAAGGTCCTTGTAGCGCTGCAGGATCAGCTGGACACTGCGGGCCACCAGGTAATGCTCTTCGCCGATGACGTTGGGGTCGAGGATGCGCGAGGTGGAGTCGAGCGGGTCCACGGCGGGGTAGATCCCCAGCTCGGCGATGGGCCGGGAGAGAACGACCGTCCCGTCGAGGTGGGCAAATGTCGTGGCCGGGGCCGGGTCGGTCAAGTCGTCGGCGGGCACGTAAACGCACTGGACGGCCGTGATGGAGCCCTTGTCCGTCGAGGTGATCCGCTCCTGCAGGGCGCCCAGGTCCGTGGCCAGCGTGGGCTGGTAACCGACGGCGGAGGGCATGCGGCCCAGGAGCGCCGAGACCTCGGAGCCGGCCTGGGTGAACCGGAAGATGTTGTCGACGAAGAGAAGCACGTCCTGCCCTTCCACATCGCGGAAGTACTCGGCGGCTGCCAGGGCCGTGAGGGCCACGCGGGCGCGCGCTCCCGGGGGCTCCGTCATCTGGCCGTAGATCAGGGCGGCTTTCGAGATAACGCCGGATTGCTTCATTTCCAGGTAGAGGTCGTTTCCTTCACGGGTGCGCTCGCCCACGCCGGCGAACACGGAGATGCCGCCGTGGTGCATGGCGATGTTGTGGATCATCTCCATCATGACGACGGTCTTGCCGACGCCGGCGCCGCCGAACATGCCCATCTTGCCTCCGCGGGGGAAGGGAACCAGCAGGTCGATGACCTTGACGCCCGTCTCGAGGACGTGGACCGACGTGTCCTGCTCGGTGAACGCGGGGGCCGCCCTGTGCAGGGGCATCCTCTTGTCCGTCACGATGGGTCCGAGCCCGTCCACGGGCCGTCCGACGACGTTGATGATGCGCCCGAGGCCCGCCTCGCCGACGGGAACCATGATCGGGGCGCCCGTGTCCTTCACCGGCATGCCGCGCACCAGGCCGTCGGTGATGTCCATGGCGATGCAGCGCACCACGTTGTCGCCCAGGTGCTGGGCCACCTCGATGACGAGGTTGTCCTCGTTGTCATCAATGGCCTTGTTCGTGATGGTGAGGGCCGTAAGGATGGTGGGAAGTTTGCCCTCTCCGAACTCCACGTCGACAACAGGCCCGATGACCTGTACAACGGTTCCGATATTCATAACTCTCTCCTGTGAAAAGTGTTTTCCTTCTAGGTTCATTCAGGGCCGGTGCGCCCCGCAGGGGGACCCGTCCGGTTTATCAGCCTGACTTGAGGGCCTCGGTACCGCCCACGATATCCATGAGCTCCATCGTGATGGCCTGCTGCCTCGCCTTGTTGTATTTCAGGCTCAATGAGCGGACCATATCCTCGCAGTTGGTCGTGGCGTTGTCCATGGACACCATACGGGCGCCGTGCTCGCCGGCCGAGGTCTCGAGCAGGGCGCGGTATATGAGGACGCGCAGGTACATCGGGAGCAGCTGGTCGAGCAAAACCTCGTCGGAGGGCTCGTAGATGTAGTCGATCCGCTTGTCGATGTCCACGTCCTCGCCCCCGATGGAAGGCAGGGGCAGGAGCCTCACGGTCTTGGGCTTCTGGATGCCGACGTTACGGAACTCGCTGTAGATCAGGTACAGCTCGTCGTACTCCTCGGCCACGAAGGCCGGAATCGCATCCTCCCCGACGGCGATGGCGAGGTTCATGTCGAACTTCTTCAAGACGTCGGCGTGGGCATGGACGATCTTCGCCTTTTTTCGGAAGTAGTCGCGGGCTTTGCGACCCACGGGGATGAGCGATACGTCCTTGCCTTCCTTCGTTTTGGCCGCCATGAACTGTTCGGCCATCTTGAGCAGGTTCGTGTTGAAGCTCCCGCAAAGCCCCCTGTCGGAGGTCATGAGGATGACCCGGATCCGCCGGGGGTCCCTCACGGCCAGAAGGCCGTGGGCCCTCGTGTCCACGCGCAGGGCCAGGCTGCTCAGCACGTCCATGAACTTGATTGCGTAGGGCCTGAAATTCTCCATCCGCATCTGGGCGTTTTTGAGCTTCGAGGCCGCGACCATGTTCATGGCCCGGGTGATCTGCTTGGTCTTGCCAACCGCGGTGATCTGTCGCTTGATGTCTCTCAGTGCCATTCTCTATCTCTCTTCCCGTACGTTTCCGTCACCCGGCTTGAGCCGGGCGCCGGCAGGCGAGGCGCCGCCGGGGCCCGACGTGGGTGTCATGCAGACATGCAAGATCAGCCCGCAACGAAGATCGAGTCGAACTCCGTGAGGGCGTCTTTCATCTTCTTCTCGAGATCGGGGCTGATGACCTTCTTGTCTTCGATCTCCGTCATGATCTCGGGGTACTTGCTCTTCACGTAATTGAGGACTTCGGGCTCGTAGGCCTTGATCCTTTCGATGGGGAGCTTGTCCAGGAAGCCTTTCGAACCCGGCAAAGAGCACGACGATCTCCTCGGAGAGCGACATGGGCTTGTACTGGGGCTGCTTGAGGAGCTCCACGAGCCTCACGCCGCGTTCGAGCTGGGCCTGAGTCGCCTTGTCGAGGTCGCTTCCGAACTGGGCGAAGGCGGCCATCTCGCGGTACTGGGCGAGGTCGAGCTTCAGGGTACCGGCCACCTGCTTCATGGCCTTCACCTGGGCGGCGCCGCCGACGCGGGAAACGGAGAGACCGACGTTGATGGCGGGCCGGATGCCCGAGTAGAAGAGGTTGGGCTCCAGGTAGACCTGGCCGTCGGTAATCGAAATAACGTTTGTGGGAATGTAGGCCGAAACGTCGCCGGCCTGCGTCTCGATGACGGGCAGGGCCGTGAGCGATCCGCCCTTGCCGTACTCCTCGCTGACGCGCGCGGCGCGCTCCAGCAGGCGCGAGTGGTTGTAGAAGATGTCGCCGGGGAAGGCCTCGCGTCCGGGGGGCCTTCTGAGCAGCAGGGATATCTGGCGGTAGGCCACCGCCTGCTTGGAGAGGTCGTCGTAGATGATGAGGGCGCTCTGGCCCCGGTCGCGCCAGTATTCTCCGATCGAGCAGCCGCAGAAGGCGGCGACGTACTGCAGGGTGGCGGGGTCGCTCGCACAGGCGGCGACGACGACGGTGTAGTCCATGGCGCCGTGCCGTCTCAGGGCTTCCACGACCTGGGCCACGGTGGATTTCTTCTGCCCGATGGCGACGTAGATGCACTTCACGCCTTCCGTCTTCTGGCGGATGATGGCATCGATGCAGATGGCGGTCTTGCCGATCTGGCGGTCGCCGATGATCAGCTCGCGCTGGCCCCTTCCGATGGGCGTCATGGCGTCGATGGACTTGAGCCCCGTGTACATGGGCTGGTTGACGGGCTGGCGGGCGATGACGCCGGGGGCGACCATCTCGATGCGGCGGAACTCCTTCGACTCGATGGGGCCCTTGCCGTCCAGCGGCTTTCCCGTGCCGTCAATGACGCGGCCCGAGCAGACCGTCGCCCACGGGAACCTCGGCGATGCGGCCCGTGCGCTTGACGATGTCGCCTTCCTTGATCTAGGGTGTCCTCGCCGAGAATGGCGACACCGACGTTGTCGCGCTCCAGGTTGAGCACCATGCCCAGGATGCCGCCGGGAAACTCGAGGAGCTCCATGGCCATGGCGTTCTGGACGCCGTAGATGCGGGCGATGCCGTCGCCGACGGACAACACCGTGCCGGTTTCGCTGATGTCCAGCTTCTTCTCATACTCCTTGATCTGACTGGAGATGATCTGACTGATTTCCTCTGCCCTGATCGGTTCCATTCGCCTATCTCTCCTCTCCTAAGAGCTTCCTTATATTACCCAGTTGTGTTTTGATACTCCCGTCGTACATGGTATCCCCTACCCGGACGATGAGTCCGCCGATGAGCGAGGCGTCGTCCTCGACGGTCATTTCCACTTCCTTGCCCGTCATCTCGGCCACCCGCTGCTTGAGGGCCCCCTCCAGCTCGGAGGTGAGCGGGTAGGGGGTCTTCACGGACACGCGGACTTTTTTCAGGGACTTGTCCATGAACTCCCTGTATGCGTTCTCGATCTCCCCGAGGAAGTTGATCCTCTGCTTGTCCACCAGGAGTCTCAGGAAGTTGGCCGTTCGGCCGGAGATCTGGGTACGACCCAGAAGCTCCTCGATGACGTTCTTCTTGGACTTCAGCTCGAAGATCGGATTGGCAAGAAACTCCTGCAGAGCCTTGTTCTGCACGATGAGGGACGCGAAGGCGGCCAGCTCCCTGCCGTAGTCCTCGATTTTCCCTTCCTCGACGGCGATGTCAAAAAAGGCCCTTGCGTAACGCTTTGCCAGATCGCTGCTGATCAATTTTTCTTCACCATCCTGTCAAGGTATTCGCGAACCATGCCCTCATGGTCTTCTTTTGTGACTTTCTTCTTGAGAATGTCCTCGGCCATCTGGACGGCCAGCTCGGAAGCCTCCAGCCGCAGCTCATTCTTGGCCTTCTTGAGCTCCTGTTCCATCCGCGCCTTGGCGTCTTCCTTCATCTTCTCGGCGACGCGCCCGGCGTCGGAGATGATCCTCTTCTTCTCCTCCTCGCCCTGGGCCTTGATCATGGCGGAGATGCCCTGGATCTCTTCCTCGGCCTTTTTGATCTTCTCGTCATACTCCTTGAACTTCTTCTCCGCATCGGCCTTGACCACTTCAGCTTCCTCCAGGGATATCTTGATCCCCTCGCGGCGGCCTGCAAAGAAGCTCTGCATCTTCTTCCACATCAGCTTATACAGGATGAAAAGCAGGATGAGAAAGTTAAGGATCCTCCAGGCGAAATCGATCAGCTGGGCCTTTTGATCCACTTCCTCCCCGCCGCCGGCCGCCCAGGCGATGGCTGCGACCCCGATGATCCCGAGAGCCGTCACCACGCTGCACCATGCGGATTTACTCAGAAAAAGCGTCCTTACCCCTTTGCTCATTGGATGCTCCTTCCCAGGACCTTTTCGGCAATTTCAGAAGAGATTCTCAGGGACTGATTCCGCAAGAGCTCTCTGGCCGATGTCAGTTCCTTCTCCAGTTTCGCCTGAAATTCGCTCATCATCCCGGAGATTTCGCCCTTGGCCTTGTCGGTGATCACCTTGGCGGCCTCGGAGCCCTCTTTCTGGAGATCGCCCTTCTGGCCCATTGCCTCCATCTTGGCGGCCCGGATCTTGTCCTCGTACGCGGCCACGCGCCGGTCAATCGTCTCCTGGACGGACTTGACCTCTTCCTGGGCCTTGTCCAGGATTTCCTTCCTGCGGTCTATGATACGCAGGAGCGGCTTGTAAAGCACTTGATTCAGGATCCAGATCAGAAGGAGGAAATTGAAAAGCTGGATGAATACGGTGAGATTGATATCGACCATCTGCCTACCTACCTCTCTCTCGCTCTCTCTTGTGCAGGCACAAAAAAACCGAGCAAACTACGAATTCACCCGGTCGGGTACAGAAACACACTACGGAGGTCCATGGCAGCTACACGGAGCAAACGGGCTTCTAAACTGTCAGAATAAATGGCGTTTTTCATGAAACGTCCCTTTGCGCCGTCCTGCTGAAACCGCGGCTTTCTAATCACAAACGCTTAAAATTGTCAAGCTTTTTTTCCCCTTGAAACGGGGGCTCCGGTCCGATCCGGGACAAAGCCCGGCATGCGGCAGGAATGCAGGACCGCGCAGCGGAGAAATATTGCGGAACCGTTACGGTTTTTCAGTTGTTTTGGCCGCCGTCCCTTTCTCCATCTGGCAGTTCCCCTCGAAGAGGCCCCCCTCATGGACGACGAAAATGCTCGTCTTGATGTCCCCGAAAAACTTGCCCGTCGTATCGATTTCCATTCGTTCCCCGACTTCCACGGCCCCGCGGACATCGCCGCCGACCATCAGGCTGTCGACGTTGATATTCGCCTCGATCCGGGCGCTCTGGCCAACCATGAGGGTGCCTTTGCCCAGGATCTCGCCCTTGAACTTGCCGTCAAGCCGGACGGCGCCCGTGAAGATGAGCTTCCCCTCGAACTCGGTCCCCTCCCCGAGGAAGGCCTTGATCTCGATTTCTTTCTTCCCTTTGTTCAACATGGCAATCTCCTTCGGAGAGGCTTAGGGCATAAGGCTCAGGGCTTATGGCCTAGGGAAGAAGAATCCCATCTTCGCCTTAAGCCTTAAGCCTTAAGCCTCGTTTTTTACGATTGCAGCACATACCTGCGCATGCTCACATTCATCAGGAGTCCCATGGCCACCATCATCTTCACCATCGAGGAGCCGCCGTAGCTGAAAAACGGAAGTGGAATCCCCACGACGGGAAGAATCCCCAGGACCATGGCCACGTTGATGAAGACCCCCCAGAAGATCATCATGGTCACTCCGTAGGCGATGAGCGTTCCCAGGAAATCCCGGGAGTGCTGGGCAATCTTGAGCCCCCAGAGGATCAGGGACAGCATGAGAACCAGCAAGAGCAGGGCGCCCATGAAACCCCACTCCTCGGCAAAAACGGAGAAGACGAAGTCGGTCTGCTGCTCGGGAAGGAATTTCAGCTGGCTCTGGGTCCCCTTCATGAACCCCTTGCCGAAGATCCCCCCGGATCCGACGGCGATGATCGACTGGATGATGTGGTACCCCGACCCCAGGGGGTCCCTCTCCGGGTCAAGGAACGTCAGCACCCTCTCCTTCTGGTACTCCGCCAGGAAGTTCCACCCCAGGGGAATGATGAGGAGCCCGACGGCGGCGAGACTCAGGAGAGTCCTCAACCGGATCCCGACGAAAAGAACCATGGACCCGAAAAGGATCATGAGCATCAGGGCCGTCCCCAGGTCCGGCTGCTTTAATACCAGAACAAAGGGGACAAGGACAATCAAAAAGGGCACGACCAGTTCACGGATCCCGTATTGTTCCTCCGCCCGGTGGTCGTTGAAATACTTCGCCAGCGCCAGGATCAGGGTGATCTTCACCATCTCGGAGGGCTGCATGGTAAAGCCCCCCAGGTTGATCCAGCGCTGGGAGCCCTTCGTCACCGCGCCGACGGCGAAGACGGCGATGAGGAGCACAATGGCCAGCCCGTGTATCACGTAGGCATACCGGGCGATCCAGCGGTAATCGAAGGCAAAGGTGAGGGCCATGACGAAGATCCCGAGCAGGACCCAGCGGATCTGCTTGAGGTAGGGCTCCCCTGAAATTCCATAGCCGGCGCTGTAGAGGTTCAATACGCCGATGCCGACGATCAGCGCAATGAACAGCACCAGCATCCAGTCGAAGTTGAAGATGAGCCGACGGTCGACCTTCATCATTTCGTCTTCCCCGCAAAATAGGCTTCGATGACTTTTCTGGCCACCGGCGCCGCCACCGACCCGCCATGCCCCGAGTGTTCGGCCACCACGGCAACGACGATCTCCGGGTTGTCCCGGGGCGCAAAACTGACGAAGAGGGCATGGTCGCGGTACTCGTAGGGGTAAGACGAGCCGTCGTCCCCCTCGGCCATCCCGATGACCTGCGCCGTCCCCGTCTTGCCGGCCACGTCCCTGCCGGCCACACGGGCCTGGCCACCCGTCCCCCCCGCCTCGTTCACCACGCCCCACAGCGCTTTTTTCAGGAGCTGGATGTTCTCCTGGCTCACGGGGAGCACAGCCTTTTTCTCGGGACGGAATTCTTCGATGATCTCCCCTTCATCGGTCTCCACGCGCTTCACGATCCTCGGGGTGAAAAACACGCCGTTGTTGGCAACAGCCGCGAAGGCATTGGCCAGCTGGATCGGCGTCGCCGTGTTGTAGCCCTGGCCGATGGCAATCGAGATCGTCTCGCCGGGCTGCCAGGGGACCCCGAATCGGGTAAGCTTCCACTCCCTCGTAGGGATGAGCCCCCTTCGTTCGCCCGCCAGGTCGACCCCCGTACGGCTCCCCAGCCCGAAGGCCTGGGCGTACTGGGCAAGCCGGTCCACGCCGAGGAGCTTGCCCACGTTGTAGAAGTAGACATCGCAGGACTCAACGATGGCCCGGTGCAGGCTTACCCGGCCATGGCCTTGCTTGCGCCAGCAGCGGAAGTTGCGTGTCCCCATTTCGAAATGCCCCGGGCAGTTGAAGGCCGTCTCCGGCGTGACGATCCCTTCCTCCAGGGCCGCCGCTGCCACGATGAGCTTGTAGGTGGAACCGGGCGGATACTGGCCCGCGACGGCCCGGTTTTCCATGGGATGCCGCGGGTTCGTGGAGAGTTTCTCCCACAGATCCGTTGTGATCCCCCGGTTGAAGAGGTTGGGGTCGAATCCCGGGCGGCTTACCAGGGCGAGGATGGACCCATCCCGGGGATCGAGAGCCACGACGGCCCCCGCCTTTCCTTCCATGGCCGCCCAGGCCGCCTTCTGTACCTGCGAATCCAGGGAGAGGACAACCCGGTAGCCCTGTGCGGGCTCGACCCGCCCCAGGGTCTTGACCTTCTTGCCGATGACGTTGACCTCGACCTGCTCCCCGCCCGCCTTGCCCCGGATGAAGGGGTCGAGGGCCTTTTCGAGACCGAACTTCCCGATGAAATCGCCGCTCTTGTAACCGGCCGATTTGTCTCGCGCGAGATCGTCGCGGCTCACCTCGCCGATGTAGCCGATGACATGGGCCATCATCTCTCCGTAGTAGTATTCCCGGACGGGCATGACGTCGATGCCCACGCCGGGCAGCTCCAGGGAGTGCGTCTCGATGAGGGCAAGCTTCTCCCGGCTCACATTGCGGTCGACCCGCAGCGGGGAGAAGGGCCTGCGGTTTTCGAGAATGGTTTCGTAGTCCATGGGGAAGGTCAGGCTGACCTTCGCATAGAGTGTCTCCAGCCTCTCCACGAGCCCCTTGAGGTCCTTCACGTCCTCGGGGAAGATCACCACGTCGAAAGACGGCCGGTTCTCCACGAGAACGACGCCCCTAGAATCGAGGATGATCCCCCGCATCGCCTTCACTTCACGGATGCGGATGCGGTTGTTTTCGGAGCGCTTGAGGAGATCCTCACCCTTGATGATCTGCAGGTACCACAGCCGCAGGACGAGAATGCATACGGCCACGAGGATCACCCAGAAGAAGAAGGTGAACCGCTGGCGGTACTCGCCCGGGTCATACCGGACAAGCTTATCGGGCTTCGCCAGCATGGACATAGACCTCCAGGCGATTGAACAGGGCGAAGAGAGCGGGACTCAGGACCCCTGCGACCAGGGCCTGGGGAAGATAGGTCCGAAGCAGGCCCTGCGACACGTCGGTGCCGTAGACGGACCAGTAAACGGCGAAGATGAAAAGCCCCTCCAGCAGCACGCACAGAAACGTATAGCCCATGATGAAAAGCATCCGCTCCCCGTAGATTCTTGGAGAGAGCAGATAGGAGAGGGTGAAGATCAGGACATAGGTGAAGGTGTAGAGCCCCATGATCGTGCCCGACACGCAGTCCAGGAGGAACCCCGCAAGAAAGGCGAGGACTCCCCCCCTCACCACGTCGAGGTGAAAACCGGCATAGATCACGAGGATGAGGGACACTTCGACGCCGATCCGGCCGCCGAACAACAGGTCCAGCAGCGTTCTCTGGAGAACGACGAGCAGGATCGTGAAGAAGGGAAGAAAAATATAATACGCCATAATCAGGGTCCAGGGTCCAGGGTCCAGGGTCCAGGGTTCAAGAAAAAAACGAAATCTGCTTCCTTCCCGATACCCTATACCCTATACCCGATACCCTCGCTATTCCTTTTCCGTCTGCAACACGAGCACTTCCTCGATCTTCGAGAAATCCACCGATGTCACCACCTCGATGGTCTGGAAGAGCCCGGGGTCTTTCTTGTCGGCACGGACGACCGTCCCCAGCATGAGGCCCTTCGGGAATGCCCCCCCGAGCCCCGAGGTGATGACCGCTTCGCCGGCCTTCACCTCTTCGGTCCGCTGAACGTACTTCAGGCGCAAAAGCCGGTGGCCTCCGCCCTGGAGGATCCCCTGGGCGCGGCTGCCCTGTACGAGGGAATCGATGTTGCTGTTGTAGTCCGTGACGAGCAGGATCTTGGAATAGTTCCAGGAGCACTCTATCACACGTCCCACCACCCCTTCCGGTGAGATCACGGGCAGGCCCTCCTTGACACCGTCCGTCGACCCCTTGTTGATCATGATCGTGCGGAAGGGCGACGAGCCCTCGTTTCCTACGACCCGCGCGGCAACCGTCGGGAAGATGGTGCTGTCCTCGAGGGCCAGGACTTTTTTGAGCCGGCTCCCCTCGAGCGACATCTCGCGGTAGGTGTTCACCTCGCCTTGCAGGGCCGCGATCCTGTTCCTCAGCTCCCGGTTTTCCTCCTCCAGGCCCACGAGAAAGAGGTATCGCTTCCAGGTTCCGCTCACGGAGCCCACGCCCGAGTTGATCGCACGCTCGACGGGGGCCGTCACCTCGAAGACAAGCTTCTTCACAACCCCCGGGCTCCCCGGGCGTCTGAGGCTCTGGGAAAGGATGACTAGGGAGACGGCGATCAGGATGAAGGCAACGATGACGGCGAGATACTTCTTGAGAAACAACGATCCTCACCTGCAATGAAGTTGGAACCGAGGGCTTTCGTGTCCAGGCGTATCCGTTGCGCGTGAGGCCAGCTCGTCGGAGGTGCGCGAACTGATGCGGGCTGCCGCTGCCTGCCGGTTCAAAGCTGGATGGCGACCTCTTTCAGGAGCTCCAGTTCGTCAAGAACCATGCCGGAGCCCCTTGCCACCGTGGACAGGGGGTCGTCGGCAATGCTGATGGGAAGCCCCGTTTCCTCGCGTAGCAGCACGTCGATATTTCTCAGCAGCGCGCCGCCGCCGGTGAGCACGATGCCTCGATCGACGATGTCGCCCGCCAGTTCCGGCGGCATCTGCTCCAGGGCATCGCGGATCGTGTCGACGATGATGCTCACGGGCTCCGCGATGGCCTCCCGGGCCTCTTCCGAATTGATCTCGATGATCTTCGGGATACCCGAGATGAGATCCCTGCCCTTGACCTCGACGGTCTTGAGCACCTCGTCCGGGTAGGCGCAGCCGATCGTCGTCTTGATCATCTCGGCGGTGCGCTCGCCGATCAGAAGGCTGTACTTGCGTTTCAGGTACTGCACAATCGCTTCGTCCATCTTGTCGCCGGCCACGCGGACCGACTTGGCGTAGACGATACCGGATAGGCTGATCACGGCCACCTCCGTCGTGCCGCCGCCGATGTCGACCACCATGGAGCTCACGGGCTCCTTGATCGGGAGCCCCGCGCCGATGGCTGCCGCCATGGGCTCCTCGATGAGATAAACCTCACGGGCACCGGCCGACTCGGCCGTTTCCTTCACGGCCCGGCGCTCCACCTGGGTGACCCCCGAGGGGATCGAGACGATGATGCGGGGCCGGATAAGAGTCCGGCGGTTGTGAACGCGCTGGATGAAGTGGCGGAGCATGGCCTCCGTGATGTCGAAATCGGCGATGACGCCGCCCTTCATGGGCCGGATGGCCTCGATGTTTCCGGGCGTCTTGCCGAGCATGAGCTTCGCCTCGGAGCCGACGGCGAGCACTTTCTTGAAACCGCGGGAGTCACGGTGAACGGCCACGACAGAGGGCTCGCGCAGGACGATCCCTTTGCCCCTCACATAGACAAGGGTATTCGCCGTGCCGAGGTCGACGGCGAGGTCATTCGAAAATTTTCCGAGAATAAAGTCAAAAAGCAAAATCTTTCCTCCTGATGTTACTGCAGAAATCGCCGGTCAACCCCCGACGACATCCCATTTGAATGATGTGCTATACCGCATTTGTAAGGGCGAATCAATGCATTTTTGCGAAATAGTTATTGCTTTTTCACCTCAATTATAATAGGGATTTTCCCTTATATCGAACTTCGAGGGGCACTCCATGCTTCAGTTCATGAGAAAACATGCCCAGAGCTGGCTCATCAAGCTTCTCCTGGGTCTCATCATCGCCGTTTTCGTGCTTTACTTCGGTTCGACGCGCTGGGGCGATCCCGCCGAAGGGCTCGTGAAGGTGGGCGATCAGCAGATCACCTTCAGCGATTACCGCAAAGAGTACCAGAACCTTCTCGACATGTACCGCCAGCGGCTCGGCGCCAACCTGACGGAAGAGGTCGTCAAGAGCCTCAACCTCAAGCAGCAGGCCCTGGACAATCTGGTCAACCAGTCCGTCCTGCGCATCAAGGCCGAGGAGATGGACATCCGGGTGAGCGACGAGGAGGTCCGGACCATCATCGCCATGCAGCCCGCTTTCCAGCGCGACGGCGTTTTCGACCCCAAGCGATACGAGCAGCTGCTTCGCTCCCAGCGGATGAGCCCCGATGAGTTCGAGGCCATGCAGAAGAAAGCGCTCCTGTCGGGCAAGGTGCAGGACATCTTCCGCCAGGGCGTGAAGGTTTCCGACAAGGAGCTGCTGGATCTTTACAGGCTCCAGTCGGAGCGGGTGAACGTGGAGCTCTTCAAACTCCCCGCCCGGGCCTGCCGCAGCAAGGTCGTCGCCACCCGGGAAGATCTCGAGAAAACGTACAACGATCGCAAGGACGATTTCCGGATCCCCGCACGGGTCCAGGTCAAGGTTCTCACCTTCACCGCCGAGGATTCCCTGAGGAAGGCGGAGGTCTCCGATGCCGAGGTTCGCAGCGCCTACGACGCCAACAAGAGCCGCCTGCCCCAGGTAAAAGGCGCGCCGGTTCCCTTTGACGCCGTGAAAGGCCGTATCGCCGATGAAATCCGCCTGATCAAGGCCATGAACCTGGCAGCCGGGGACGCCAAGAAGGCCCACGACACGATCTACCAGGAAGAGAACTTCGAGGCCTACGCCGCAAAGCACGGCCTTCGCATTCAGGAGCGGGGCTTCTTCTCCGTCAAGGACATGCCGGCGGAGCTCAAGCAGATCCGTGACGCGGAAAAACAGATCTTCAGCATCCCCGCCGGCGAGATCACCCCCGTCCTCTCATCGCCCCGGGCCCACTATGTGATCAAGGTCACGGCGAAAAAAGAAGCCACTACGCCCCCCTTCGAAGAGGTGAAGAAGGACGTGGAGGAGCGCTGGGCCGCGATCGAGTCGGCCAAGGTCTGCCGCAAGGAGGCCGAGGCCGCCCTGGAGCGGATGCGCAAAGGCGAGGACTTCCGGAAAGTGGCAAAGGAGACAGGCGCCGAGGTGGTGGAGACGGGGCTCTTTGCGCCCGGTTCGGAGATCCCCAAGGCCGGCTCGTCTCCGGAGCTGATCAATGCCATTTTCCAGCTCTCCGAGAAGGCTCCCTACCCTTCAGAGGTATACGCCACCAATGACGGCACCGTCATCATCCCCCGGTTCAAGGATCGCAAGCGCGTCGACGACGGCTCCTGGGAAAAGCAGAAAGACATGATCAAGGTCATCCTGCTCAGGGCCAAGGAGTCGGAGTACTTCCAGGCCTGGCTCAAGGACGTGCGCGAGACCATGGAGAAGGATGGAAAGATCAAGATGAGTGAAAACGTGCAGAAACTCTAAACTGGTCTGTCTGGTCTATCTCGTCTGTCTGGTCTATTTGGTCGAACAAAAGAAAAGGATCGCGGAAATCACTTCCCGATCCTTTTTTCATTCCCTGTACCCTGGCCCCTTGACCCTGGACCCGTTATTTCTGTCCAAACTCCCCCGTGTCGATCCATTCCGCTTTCACGAGCGACCACCAGTCCAGAGCCAGTTCCTTCAGCACGTACTCATAGGGGATCCAGCCGTAGCCTTTCTCACCCCATTTGACACCCCAGGAGTTGCGGATGAGGATGGCCCCCGTCGTCTCCGTGCCCCCGGGGCTTGCGTTGCGGATCTTCAGCTTGTCGTCGTAGCCGACGGCCATCACGGCGTGACCGCCCAGGAGCTTGTCTCCCTTTGCCGGGTAGGGGATCTTCCCGGTCTTTCCCGCCTGGTCGATGGAGCTGTACACGCTGAATCCGAACATGGAGGGCAGTCCCTCCACGAGCTTTGTCTTGATCTGGGTGAGCAGCTCCGCGCGAGAGATGCCGGGCGGGTCAAGGCGGTAGTACTGGATGGCCTGGTAGTTCTGGGCGAAGGCGTAGCAGAAGGCCGGTGGCTCCTTGTCGAAGTCCTCGGCATTGTAAGGCCAGTACTCCTCGGGCGGCACGCCGAACAGGACCAGGGCTCCCATGGCCGTTCTCAGAAACGCACCTGTGTCCCCCGTCCAGTGCAGGAGGTTGCGGGTCACCTTGTAGAGGAAGAGCCGCGAGGCGTCGACGTGTTTCCCAGAGGCCCGCATCTCGAAGTACTCCACCATCCCGACCCCGGCCTGGGCCGTGCAGGAGCCGATCTTCCCCTGGTCCTCCACGGGCGAGCACCAGGTGCGCAGATCGCAGTTCGCCGGCAGTTTGGATTTCTTTTTCCCGTCACCGGCGGCCCGCATCTTTTTCATCAGAGGCAGAATGGTTTTCGTGTGCGCCGTGTAGTCCCGGAAGTCGGGATAGTCGGGCAGCCAGCCCATGGAGGGCCTTTCGAATACGTCGGACATGGTGTTCCTCCTTTCAAAATAGGCATCAGGCATGAGGCATTGGGCGTCAGGTCCAATCGAAAGAGATGCCGTTCTCTTTCCTGGTGCCTGAAGCCTATTGCCTGGAGCCTGTGTTTTCACCACCCGTAAGGCCGACCCCAGGGTCGCCAGGGATAGGGCGGGCCCCAGTACCACGGATCGTAATAGTACGGCGGATATGGAACCGGCTGCTCCCACAGCTTCAATTCTTTTGCCTGGACGACAGGATAGGTGTACTGGATCTCGCCGATGGGCTGGGTCTCCCTGCCGGCGATCTCGCCGCCCACGGTGACCTGCCGTCCCTTCTTGAAGATGTCGGGATCGAGGAACCGCTCAACCCGGATGATGAACCGGCCCTCTGAGCGGTCTAGGTCCGTCGGCCGCTGCTGGATATCCAGGGCCGTCTGCATGACCTTGATGGCCGTCGACTCTTTCAGGTTCGTCGTTTCGATAATGACGCCGCCCCAGATGACGACCATTCCGCTGAACTTGTCGGGGTTTTTCTGGATCTCCGCAAAGGGGGCGCTCTCGTCGGCCTGCCGGCGGATGTCCTGCGACATGGGCGCGCAGGCCGCAAGGGCTGCAAGGAGGAAAAAGAAAATGACCCTGGTGCCGCTTTTCACCATCGACCTGTACCCACACCGATGCCGAATTGAAATGCCGGACCCGGCCCGTAGGCGGGGTAATAATTCTCTGTCTTCCAGAGATAGCTCTCCCGCTCGAGCAATACGGGTAACGTGTACGTCCTGTCATTCAGCATGATCACCCGGCCGCCCTCGACCACCCCCGCCACCGTGATCTTGCGCCCTTTCTCATAAACGAGGGGATCGGCAAACCGTTTGTAGATCACCATGAATCGGCCCTGGGAGAAAGCCATGTTGTCGGGCCGTTGCTGCGCCCCCAGGGGAAGCTGAAGGACCTGAACCCAGGTTTCACTTTCTTTCACGACGGTCTCGACGATCTGCCCGCCGAGGATGACGACGGTTCCCCGGTACCGGTCAGGCTGCTTCTGAAGATCCGTGAAGGTCACCTTGTCGTCGGCCTCCTGCACGACACGGGTCGACAGAACCGAGGTGCACCCGGAAAGGACGAAGGCGAAGATGACTGCAAGGGCGATCCTTTTCGGCATGAAGAGACCTCCGGCAGAACGGAGAACGAACTGGAGCGGATGCATTATTCTATGACATCCCCCACGCATGAGCAAACATAAAATTGCTGTCCCATTTGCCCTCGATGGTATAAAGCAGTGTTAAGTTTTAAGTGATCAAGTGTTATTACACCGGCAACAAAATACCGCAATAGCGTCATTCCCGCGAAGGCGGGAATCCACCAATGACTGGATACCGGATCAAGTCCGGTATGACATAGTTGCGATGTTTAATTGCCGCAGTAATAAGTGACATGGAAGGAGAAATCTTAATGGACAAGAAATTCGTCGTCATGATCGCACTCGTCGCCCTATTCATCCTGACGCTTCTCTACTGGACGCGGTTCCAGGTCATCGACGTCCACGCCATGAACGGCGTGGGGTTCTACAAAATCAACCGGCTGACGGGCGAGACTGTCCTGGTGAGCGGCCTCGACCAGATCCGGATCATGCCCGTGAAGGACCTGGAGCAGCCTCAGTTGCAATTTCCCGCGCCCGGGAAGGGACAGTAAAGCGCCGCTTCGCGGCAGTGACCAGTGACTAGTGACCAGTGAAAACAAAAGAAATCTTATTCCATTCACGAGCCACTAACCACAAGCCACATCATATTGCTCCTCGGTCCTCACCCGGTCCGGGTGCGTCGAAAAAAACCTTGAGTCATAAGGCAGATGGGTGTATTTTGTGAAATAAGTTACACACAATCAAGGATTGCCGGCCACCGGAACCGATGGAAGAGATCCGGACGCCTGCAACCGGGAAACGCAAACCTGAACACCCATGAGGGTAAAGCATCTCATCATCCCGGTCCTCCTGCTTTTTGCGGCCGCCGAGATCTCCCACGCACAGACCGACTACCCCTACGCGCCGGCAGCCAAAGACCCCTCGAAGAAAATGACCGTGATCGGCCGCATGCAGGTCCACACGGTCAAGACGGGGGAAACGCTCCTTGACATCGCGAGGAATTACGGGCTGGGTATTTCGGAAATGCAGGCATTCCACCCCGGGAAGGACCCCTGGCTGCTCGAGGAGGGAAGCGAGCTGCAGGTCCCCTCGCTCTGGATCGTCCCCGAGACGAAACAGCGGGCCATTGTGATCAACGTACCGGAAATGCGCCTCTACCGGTTTCACGCAAAGAAGGGAACCGTCAGCACGTATCCCGTCACCGTCGGTGAAGAGGAGACGCAGACGCCGATTGGCACCTTCCGAGTCGTCGACAGGGAGGTCGACCCGGAATGGAACATCCCGGCCAAGCTGCAGCACAAGTACAAGACGAAGATCATCCCCGCGGGGGACGACAACCCGATCGGAAAATACTGGCTGGGGCTTTCCGCCCGCGGATACGGCATCCACGGCACGGACAACGCCTGGAGCGTGGGCCGTGTCCTCAGCAACGGGTGCATCCGCCTCTATCCCGAGGACATGGAGAAGCTCTTTCGCGACGTGCCGGTGGGAACGGTTGTGGAAATCGTTTACGAGTCGGTGAAGTTCGGGTACCGCGAAGGGATCATCTTCGTGGAGGTGCATGAAGATCCCTACGGCTTCATCGAGGATGCCGAGCAACTCGCGCGCTCCGTCGCAAAGAGCCGGGGCATCGAGGAATACGTGGATTGGGAAAAGGTCGACGAGGCTATCGAATGGAAAAACGGGGTACCCATCCCGGTGGGAACCCTGCCGAAGGGAGGTGACGGGAAAAGACCATCGAGTCGTCGGTGAAAAGGTTGAAAGCCTTTAGAAACTTTAATTAAAGGAGGTAAATGGGATGAAGTCACGGTTTATTATTCTCACGGTGCTGATCTTCGTTGCGGCCCTCTTCACGGGTTGCGCGACAACGGGCGACCTGGAGAAGCTGCAGATGCAGGTCAAGGATCTCTCGGCAAAAGTGGACCAGGCCACGATGAAGTCCGACCAGGCCGCCAGGGATGCCGCAGCGGCCAAGGCATCGGCCGCGGCCAGCCAGGCGGAGTGCGCCAAGGCAGCCGGGGCATGCAATGAGGCGGCGGCGAAGGCCGAGAGGTCGGCGGCTCAGGCTGCCGCTTCGGCGAAACTTGCCGAGGACAACGCAAAGAAGTCAGAAGCGATCTTCATGAAATCCATGAAGAAGTAGAACCGCGGCCCGCGGGCGTCGATGCCCTAGGGCCACAGACGGAAAAGGCGGCGCCGGTTATCTGCCGGCACCGCCTTTTTTTCTTTCTCACCTTCTTACCCTCTCACCTTCTTCCCCTTCACGGCCTGATCTCAACGGGCGTCCACACCGGCACGAGCACCCAGACCTCCTCGATCTCGCGGTTTGTCAGGGCGATGCAGCCGTTGGTCCAATCGAAGAGGTACTGGACGTCGCCCATCCAGAGTTTATCCTCTTTCATGCCGTGAATCATGATGCTGTTGCCCGGCGTCACCCCCAGTGATCTGGCCCGTTCGATGTCGTCCTGGTTCGGATAATTTAGGTGCAGCGCCCTGTGGTAGACGCTGTTGTGGACCTTGTAATCAACATAATAGATCCCTTCGGGTGTCTTTTGGTCCCCTTTCTGGATCTTGGGGCCGATGGGATTTCGGCCCAGGGCGACCTTGTATGTCCTTACCTCCCGGTCCTGCTTCATGAGCGTCATCGTGCGTTTCGACTTCTCGATGACGATGCGGTCCACCACCGCGTCCGTTACCGGGGACAGCTCCGTAGCTTTTGCGGGACCGGAAAAGACAAACAGGAATGCCAAGGCGGCAAGAAGGGCCGGCAAGATTCTGTGCAGGAAATGCAGAGGGCGAACATTCATCTTCGATCCAACGCGTCATGGATTAGCACTTTGCTCCACAAATTGCAAGATGCCTGCCACGCATTTTACCTCCTCGTCTTTTCCCTGTTTCCATTCTTCCCCGCCCCGATCGGGTGAGGAAATCGGCACTTGAAACTCAGCGGGTTCCCATCTAGCATAAATGTCTGACTATGCGCCCCGCCATATTTGGAGGGGTCATGCAGAGACCACAGGAATCAAAAGGAATGTTTCCCGATGGAACGAAAAAAGAGAATCCTCGTCTTCGGCCACCGCAATCCCGACACGGACTCCATCGTCTCGGCCATCGCCTACGCGGAGCTCAAGCAGGCTCTGGGGGTTGCAAACTGTCTCGCCGCCCGCTGCGGCAATGTGAACCTCCAGACGGAGTACATCCTGGAGCGCTTCGGCGTGCCCGCCCCCGAGTTCGTGGCCGAGCTCATCCCGAAGGTGAAATACTACATGAGCCGCGGGGCCACGACGGTGCCCCGCGACATGCCGCTGTGGCAGGCACTCGAGATCCTCAACAAGGGAAACTTCAAGATGATCCCCATCGTGGACGACGGCGGGTATCTGCTCTCGATTTTGCACTTCAACGCCTTCGCCCAGAACATGCTCCGGAAGATCGACCCCAACCGAAAGGGCGTATTCCCCACGTCCGTCTCCCTCCTGGTGAAGACCCTGGGTGCCCAGCCCGTCACCGAATTCGACAGCGACACGGTCTTCCAGGCCCAGATCGCCGTTGCGGCCCACGATGTCGAAGCCTTCCGGGAGCACATCGACGCCATGCCCCCGGCCAACACGATCGTGCTGGTCGGCAACCGCGAAGACGTGCAGGCCTGCGTGATCGAGCGGAAGGTGCGGGTCCTGATCGTCACGGGCGGCAGGGCCATCAGCCGGGAGCTGAAGAAAAAAGCCGGGGAGAATGGTGTTTCCGTGCTGATTTCGCCCTACGACACGTCCACCACGTCGTGGCTTGCCCTTTACTCTTCGCCGGTGGAGCACACGGGCGACGGGAAACTCAAGCCGCTCAGGGAAAGCGACTACATCGGCGCCGTCCGGGAACGGATACTGTCATCCGTCTCCCGGTCGCTCCCCGTCGTCGACGCGGAAAGGCGCGTCATCGGCGTGCTCTCCCAGAGCGATCTGATGCGCGAGCCCGACATCGAGATCATCCTGGTGGACCACAACGAGATCTCCCAGGCCGTCGACGGTGCGGAGAACTACCGCATCCTCGAGATAATCGACCACCACCGCCTGGGAAACGTGCACACGAACTACCCCGTCACCTTCATCAATAAGCCCGTGGGGTCCACCTCCACGATCATCGCGACCCTGTACCAGGACAACCGGGTGCCCATGAGAAAGGAGATTGCCTCGATCCTGCTTGCGGGAATCCTCTCGGACACCCTCATCCTGCGCTCGGCGACGACGACGGAGGCGGACCGCCACATGGCCGAGTACCTCTCCACCATCACGGATCTGCCCATCGAAGGATTCGGCAAAGATATCATGGGGGCGGCCTCGCTGGTGGCCCGCAGGCCCGTCGGCGAGATCCTCGCGCTCGACATGAAACACTTCGGGGAGGGGAAAAACGCCTTCACTGTGAGCCAGGTGGAGGTGACGTCGCTGACGGAAATCATGGACCGCCGCGACGAGATCCTGGAAGGCCTGGAGCGCCAGCAGGCCAGGACGGGGAGCCTGTTCACGGCACTCATGGTGACGGACATCACGGAACTCGACAGCGCCCTGTTTGTGAAGGGGGATCCGGTATTTATCAGCCGCATCCGCTACCCGAAGCTCGACGAGAACGTCTTCATGCTGAAGGGGATCCTGTCGCGCAAGAAGCAGCTCGTTCCCTGCCTGACGGACATGATCCGGAAGGGTCAATGAACCACTCTGCGTCTCCGCCAGGGAGCCGTCAATGGATACTGCTGAAGGGACGAGTTCGGGAAGGACAGGTTGCTAATCCATCGTAATCTTTCGAAGGGTCTCCGTAGAAGGGGGGTCGGTGGCGGCAATCAGGATTTCATTCTCCGCCTCGATGACATGGAGTTCGCCCCGCTGGGCCAGGGCCTTTATGATCCGATAGACACTCTCCTCATCCCCTGCCGCCAGCAGATCCTTGAAAGGCGCCGCAGCGGACGGTGACAGGAATACAAGGGCTCGATTCTCGAAGTGATGGCTTACGCGCGACGAAACTGCGCAGATGGAGTAGAAAAGGATTGCAGCAATGACGACGATGGATAACAGGCCGATCACCAGCATCCGTATTTACCCACCAATACGATGACGGGATACGTTTACGCGTATCGAACGTAGAATAATGTATGACCCTCCCCAAAAGACGGTGCACTTGTTGCATTTGTTGCATCCAAAGTCAAGCCTTTTCATACGACAAAAGTATTAGATCAAGAAACACACCCTGCCGGGTGCACGCATAAAAAAAGCAGGGATCGCGGACCCCTGCCTGCTCGTGGACCCCTGCCTGTCTACTTAACCCAATCAACCAATCAACGAATCACTTCTTATCACCGGGGATGTTCATGGGCCCGCACATGGGGTCCACCCACTGCCTGCCGTTGAGCAGTTCGCGAGTGATCAGTTCCCGCTTGCGATCTCTTCTGCTGATCTCTTTCCTTCGCATGGTTTGACTCCTTTATCGTCAGGATAGCTTCCCTGCTTTCGAGGTCAATCTACGCTCCGGAGAGCTATTCCACAATCGGTGCTGCTCTGAATATCTCCTCAGACATCGAGACACGGGGCTGTCAGACGGGGCGCGAAGGAAGCATCAGAGGGGGTCTGATGGGAAGGCAACGGGGACGTTGTTGAAAAAGTTGACTTACTCAAGAACTGGAGATGAGAAGTTAGTCAACTTTGTCAACAACGTCCCCGATCTTTTTCGTCAGCCCAGCAGTTTGTTCTGGATGGCGTACATGGTGATCTCGGCGTTGGTGGAAAACTGCATCTTCTCCAGGATGTGCCGCCGGTAGGTGCTGATCGTCTTCACGCTCAGGCACAGTTCCTCGGCGGCCTGGGTCACCGTCTTTCCCGAGGCGATGAGAAGCATGACCTGGTACTCCCGGTCCGAGAGCTTCTCGTGGGGGGCTTTGTCCACATCGCCGAGGAAGTAGGTGAGTTTCTCGGCCAGGGCCTCGGTGACGTAGCGGCCCCCCTGGGAGACCTTGCGGATGGCCGAGATGAGCTCCTTGGGCGTGCTCGCCTTGGTGAGATAGCCCGAGGCGCCGTCCCGAAAGGCCCGCACCGCGTACTGCTCCTCGGGGTAGATGCTCAAAATCATGACGGGCAGGTGCGGCTTCTGGCTCTTGAGCTCCTTGAGGATCTCGAGCCCGCTGCGGCCCGGCATGGAGATGTCCAGCAGGATGAGATCGAAGTCCTTCTTCTGGATCAGATCCAGGACCTCCTGACCATTGCCCGCCTCGCCGGTCACATCCATGTCGGGCTGGCTCATGAGGATCTTCTTGTAGCCCTCCCGGACGATGGGGTGATCATCGGCGATCAGGATTCGAATCTTTTTCATGGCCCTTCCCTTTCTCCACGAGTGGTATGCTGACCTTGACTGTCGTCCCCTGGCCTTTCTTGCCGGAGATCACGGCCTCGCCTCCCCAGTGGTAGGCCCGTTCCCGGATCCCCAGTAAACCATAGGAGTTCGGTTTTGCAAGCTGTTCCTGCGTGACGCCCCTGCCGTTGTCCCGGACGACGAGTTCGACCCGGTCGGGACTCTGCTTCAGGCTGACGGTCACACGGCCCGCCTCGGCATGGCGCGAGATGTTTGTGAACGTTTCCTGGACGATGCGGTAAATGGAAAAAGACATGTCCGCATCGAGTCGCAACTCCTCGGGTTCTATGGATACGGTGCACTTGATGCCGGTGCGCTTCTGAAAATCCTTGGCCAGCCAGTCGATGGCCACGGCAAGCCCCAGGTGATCGAGCATGCCCGGACGGAGGGCCATGTAGATGCGCTTGACCGTCTCCATCGTCATCTCGACGAGGTGGATCGAGTCTTCGGCCTTCTTCGCAAGGTCCGTCTGCCTGGGCGGGATGCTGTTCATGAGAAGGACCAGATCGGTGTTGAGGGCCGTCAGCAGCTGCCCCAGCTCGTCATGCAGCTCCCGGGCGATGCGGGTGCGCTCCTTCTCCCGGGCCGACTCGAGATGGGCCGAGAGGTTGCGCAGCCGCTCCCGCGATTGCTCCACCTCCGTCTTGGCGCGCTTGAGGTCCGTGATGTCCTGGTAGGTAATGACGATGTTTCCCTCCTTGAGGCTCTCGCCGATCCGGGAGGCGGTGATCATGCAATCCACGTCGGTGCCGTCCTTGCGCCGGCACAGAAACTCCATTTGGAAGGTCCGCTGCTTCTCCAGGGCGGTATAGAGGATCCGGGCCATCTCCTCATAATCCAGGTCCGAACGGTAGATGACGCGGGTGCTCTTGCCGATGAGATCCAGGGCGTCCCAGCCGAACACGGATTGGACCCCGTCGTTGGCGAAGATGATCCGGCGGTCCTGCAGGCCGATGACGGCGTGCGGGATGGCCTCCAGGATGGAGGCTTCCAGGGCTTCCAGGGCCTCGAGGCGGTTGCGTGCCTCGGTCTGCTCGGTGATGTCCATGGAGTTTCCGAGGACGGCCCGGGATCCCTTGTAGGGGATGAAGGCCACCGTCTCCATGATCCACCGGATGCGCCCGTCCTTGGTGACGATGCGGAATTCATGGGGCGAGCTGCGCTTGCCGCGGAGCAACTCCCGGGCATGCTTGCGCACCTTGACCCGGTCCTCGGGGTGAACCAGGCCCATGGAGCTCATGCCCGCCAGTTCCTCGGGGCTGTAGCCCGCGTAGGCGGCGGCATGATGGTTGACGTACTGGAAGGTCCCGTCCTGGACGACGTAGACGCCGGCCTGGGCGCTCGAGGCAAAGAGCTTGTAGGATTCCTCGGCGCGCCTGCGGTCCGTGATGTCCTCGTAGGTGATGACGATCCGCTTCTCCTGGAGGGTATCGCCGATGCGGGAGGCGCTGATCAGGGCCTCGAAGGGGCTCCCGTCGCGGCGCCGGCAGGTGAACTCCAGGCTGAAAGTACGCTGGCGCTCCAGGTTCGAGTAGAGGACCTTGGCGATCTCCTTGAACCCTTCCTCGGTGGGGTAGAGCAGCCGGGTGGAGCGGCCGATGAGCTCGGAGGCCTTCCGGCCGAAGACGCTCTCGACGCCATTGTTGGCGAAGATGATCCGGCGGTTTTTCAGCCCGATCACGGCATGCGGGATGGCATCCAGAATCGATGCCTCGAGGGTCTCCAGCTCGGCCAGTTTGTTGCGGGCCTTGACCTGCCGGGTGACGTCCATGGAGTTCCCGAGAACGGCCCGTTGACGGCGGTAGTGGATGGGGGTGACCGTCTCGGCGATCCAGCGCAGATCCCCGTTCTTGCCGATCGTCATGAATTCATAGGGGTGGGAGCGCTTCCCCTTCAGCATGGCGATCGCGTTTTTCCGCACCCTCTCGCGATCATCGGGGTGAACGAGGCTCATGGAGGCCATCCCGATGAGCTCGTTGCGGTTGTAGCCCCAGTAGCGGGCGGCGTGCTCGTTCACGAACCGGAATTTCCCGTTCTGGAGCACATAGATGCCCGCACGGGACGTCCTCTCCAGGCTCCGGTAGAGGCCTTCCTCGAAGAGGCAGTCCGTCTCCGAGCGCTTCATCTCGTCGATCTGCTTGTGCAGATCCGCCAGTTCCGTAACGAGTTGTTCCCGCGATTTTACCCGGCCCATGCCTGCTCCCCGGTTCAATGGGTGAAAACGGGTGGGACCAACAAACCCATGAACGATTTTCCGTTCGAAGGTTTAATACGATCCGCCCCGATTGTCAAACCATTCCCTGCCCGCAATGGGCGTCCCGGGCTGCGTCGTCGGAGGTTCCCGGAGTCTGTCGATCCGCGCCGCCGTGACCGGACCATGGGTCCAGCAACCCTTTCGGGGCTTTATCAGACGATGTCTGATGGGCGATTGCGCCAATGTCTGAGAATCGATTCAAGGATTGTCTGATCCCACTTTCAGACGGGCGCCGATTTGTTTCAAGACGCGGTTGAGTTAGGGTAGCCCCGAAAGAAAAAAGAACAGGCCAACACCAGAGGAAAGGCAAAGATCATGACGGGCTGGCTGGCGATGAGAGCGAAAACGGAAATGAACCCCCAGGGGACCCTGATGGGCGAACGCGCCGCGAGGATCCCCGGTGACCCGGCGAGCCGTTCCTACTACAAGGACAAGGGAGCGGCCATCTTCCGCTAAAAACGGCAACCGCAGGCAGGTTGTCCCTTATAACGAGCGAACCCGAAGAGGGATCATCATCATGAAAAGCAAGGAAACGAAAAAGGACGCGAAGAAGGGCAAGGGGAAGAGGCTCTCCGGGAAGTACTGGTACGACCCGATGTGCGGTCCGATCCGGCCCTGACAATAAGGAAAACGTCGATTCCTGGTCAGTCATGTCGTCTTCTGCAACACGTCACTGACTATCTCCTTGACATTCGTTTGCGGGCGGGGATCCGCCCCGCCCGTGAACGGATGGAGAAGGGAGGGCGGATCGGCAGGAGAAGAGAACGACTCGGGCTGTGGCGATCAAAGGGGAGCATCGGATGGCGCATACGGCGAAGAACCCCGGGAAATACCGGATCAGCGAGGATGACTGGAACCGCTATGTCGATGCCGTCCGCCGGGAAACCGCACGGAGGCATCCTTCGAAACACCTGGAGCAGCAAAAGGATACTGAATAATGACGAAAGTCAGCGCGAAACCCGCCAAGGCGGACAGGAAAGACTGGAACAAGTACCACCAGTACATGGACGAACTGAAAAAGGAAACCGTGGAGTGCATCACTGAAAATCGGGTGCCCTGATTTTCTCTCCCGTTCAGCAACGAGTCCTCAGCAGTACAAAGAAACCCCCGCTGGCTCCCTCTACGGGGGTTTCTTTTTTGCGACGGAAGCGGCCCTGCAACGGGCGAAAAAAAGGCAGCGTCCAAGACGCTGCCTTTTGTCTTTCCTGGTGGAGCTGAGGGGGATCGAACCCCTGACCTCTTGAATGCCATTCAAGCGCTCTCCCAAACTGAGCTACAGCCCCGTATCGGTGAAAAAGAGAACTCCGTTTAGCATACGCATCTTGGCGTTGTCAATACAATTTTCTTGACTTTGAAGGCCCCGAAAGGATAATCAAAACTCACACGCCGGAGTGGTGAAACTGGTAGACGCAGGGGACTCAAAATCCCCCTTCCCCTGGGGAAGTGTCGGTTCGATTCCGACCTCCGGCACCAATGAAAATCAAGGGGTTCAGCCGTAACGGCTGAGCCCCTTTTGGTTCACCGTCAACGCGAAAGCACCCGGGTGGCATTCTTTCACCGTCTTGGTCTTGTTCACGACGAAGCCTCTCCAATTCTCCCTGTGCCCCTTCAGGCTTCCCCTGTGAAATTGAGATGTGAAAGTAAAGGTTGAAATACAAGACCTGATGCTATCTATTATACAATATGAAATTCGATGATTATCGCATTGCGGCTGAAATCAAGCAGAATTTGACGGCCATGGGCTTCAAGCGCCCGACCGATATCCAGTTCAAATCCATTCCGCCCATCCTGAAAGGGGAGGATGTGCTGGCCATTGCGCAGACCGGCACCGGCAAGACAGCGGCCTTTGCGATACCGATTCTGAACATGCTGCACGAACAAAAATCATCCCGACGCACGCAGGGCATTCAATGCGTGGTGATGGTGCCCACCCGCGAACTCGCCCTGCAAATCACGGAAGTGTTCGAGACCATCGGCAAACACACCAAAGTAAAAACCCTCTGCGTGTTCGGCGGGGTGGAGCAGGATCCGCAAATTGCCGGGCTGGGAAAAGGCATCGATATCCTCGTCGCCACACCCGGCCGGATGTTCGACCTCGTGAGCCAGGGCCATATTCACCTCGGCCGGGTGCAGATCCTGGTGCTCGACGAGGCCGATCACATGCTCGCTCTGGGGTTTATCAAGGATATCGAGGATCTGATCCGCTTTCTTCCCCGCAAACGGCAAACCCTGTTTTTTTCGGCCACGATCAACGACACGATTAAAAAATTAGCCTATTCGCTGGTTAAAAACGCGATTCGTATCCAGATTGCGCCCGATGACCCGGTCGCCAGAAATATCGTTCACTCGGTCGCCTTTATCGAAATGGATGACAAGCGGTTTTTCCTTGCCCGCTTCATCGAGGAAAATCCCGATAGTAAAATATTAGTATTTGTCCGCACCAAAGTCCGGGCCGAACGGGTGAGTAAAGCCCTCGAACGCGCCGAAATCCAAAGCCTCACCATCCACGGCGACAAAGACCAGCACGACCGTTTTGACGTGATGAAACAATTCCGCGAAGGGACGGTGAAAATTCTGATTGCCACCGACGTCAGTGCCCGGGGAATCGATATCCCTGACGTGGATCAAGTGGTGAATTATGACCTCCCCGATGTGGCCGAAAACTACGTCCACCGCGTGGGCCGCACCGGCCGCGGCGACAAGAAAGGCCAGGCGGTTTCTTTCTGCAGTCCGGAAGAAAAACCCATCCTCGACGAAATCGAGAGTTTTCTGGGTAAACCGATTACGGTGCTCTCCATCGGTAAAAACGAATACCACGAAACCCTGATCCTCCAAAGTGAGCAACCCGATAAATGGAAAGCGTTGAGGGAGGAAATCGAGAAGGCGGAGAATTGGGGGAAGAAGAAAAAGAAGAGGAAAGGGTAGGCGTTTTTCCCCCGCCCGCATCGCCCGGATTGATTGTTTCCTTCCTATTTACGGCCCGGCAGCGCCCGGAGATGCTTCACGATCCCTTCCCCCATGGCAGCCGTTCCCACCAGGGTCTTGCCGTCCTGATGGATGTCGCGGGTCCTCAGGCCCTCTTTCAGAACGGACCGGACGGCCTCTTCGATCCGTTTACCCTCTGCCTCCATTCCGAAAGAAATGCGGAGCATCATGGCCGCCGACAGGATCATTCCCAGGGGGTTGGCCAGGTCCTGACCTGCAATATCGGGGGCCGAACCGTGGATCGGCTCATACAGCGCCGCACGCTCGCCGAGGCTGGCCGAAGGCAGCATGCCGATGGAACCGGTCAGCATGGAGGCCTCGTCGCTCAGGATGTCGCCGAACATGTTGGTCGTCACAATCACGTCGAACTGGGCCGGGTTGCGAATCAGTTGCATGGCGCAGTTGTCGACGTACATGTGGGAAAGCGACACATCCGGGTACTCCTGTCCCGTTTCGGTCACCACGTCGCGCCACAGCTGGGTGCTCTCCAGCACGTTTGCCTTGTCCACGGAGCAGAGCTTGCGGCCACGAGTCATCGCCAGATCGAATGCCACTTTGGCGATTCTCCGGATCTCCTGCTCCGTGTAAATAATGGTGTTCACACCGACCCTCTGGCCCTCCTCGATGCGGATACCGCGGGGATTTCCGAAGTAGGCATCGCCCGTGAGCTCCCGGACGATCAGGATGTCGATGTGTTGGACGATGTGGGTCTTCAAGGGCGAGGCCTCGATCAGATCGGCATGGGCGACGACGGGACGCAGATTCGCGAAGAGCCCCAGTTTCTCCCTGAGACCCAGCAGCGCACGTTCAGGCCTCAGTTCATAGGAAAGCGCTTCCCACTTCGGCCCGCCCACGGCCCCGAGCAGCACGGCATCGCTTGCCCGGGCAAGGGCGAGGCTTTCTGCCGGAAGAGGTATCCCGCATGCATCCACGGCGGCCCCGCCGACAAGCCCCTCCTCGGTCTGGAAAGAGATGCCCGATGTTTCGGAGATCACCGCCAGACATTTCAGCGCTTCCCGAACGACCTCCGGACCGATCCCGTCGCCGGGAAATACGGCAATCCTGAACACTTTTTTGTCCATCATTTCCTTCCTTGTGCATGTTGTCTTTTCAGGACGATGTGCCGCATCAGGCCGCCATCCCGGATGAGCTCCTGCATGAAGGGGGGTATGGGCTCGATGGAAAGCGGCTGAGCTTCGGAGCCTGCGATGAGGATCCTTCCCGCATCGCCATCCACCTCGATATGCTGCCCCCCGGAAACGCGGTCCCACAATTCAGCCGATTCGAAGATCGGAAGGCCCATGTTGAAGGCGTTGCGATAAAAGATCCGCGCGAAGCTCCGGGCAACGACACAGGCAATCCCGGCCGCCTGGATCGCGATGGGGGCGTGTTCCCGGGAAGAACCGCAGCCGAAGTTCTCACCGGCCACGATGATATCGCCCGCGCCGACGTTCCCGGCGAATTGCGCATCGAGATCCTCCATGCAGTGACGCGCCAGCTCCGCGGGATCGGTCGTTGTCAGATGACGGGCCGGGATGATGGCATCCGTGTCGATATTGTCTCCGAACTTCCAGACCGTTCCTCTGAATTTCATGGTTGTTCTCCTTAGAAAGCTGAGCGGATCAAAGTGAATCGGGGCCGGCGATCCGCCCCAGGACCGCCGAAGCGGCTGCAACGGCCGGGCTCGCGAGGTAGACCTCGCTTCCCCTGTGGCCCATTCGCCCGATGAAATTCCGGTTCGTCGTGGCCACGGCCCTCTCCCCGTCGGCCAGGATGCCCATGTAGCCGCCCAGGCAGGGGCCGCAGGTGGGGGGGCTGATCACCGCCTTGGCGTCAAGGAAGGTCTCGATGAGGCCCTCCTGCAGGGCCGCACGATAGATGGCCGGCGTGGCGGGAATGACGATCAGGCGAATAGAGGGAGCAGCCTCCCTTCCCTTGAGGATACCGGCGGCAACGCGCAGGTCCTCGATGCGCCCGTTGGTGCAGGATCCGATGACGACCTGATCGATCGGGATGTCGCCGACGGAACTGATCCCCCTTGTGTTCGAGGGAAGATGGGGAAAAGCGACCTGGGGCTCGATCTCGCTCACGTCGATCTCCAGGGTGCTTGCATAGTGCGCATCGGGGTCGGAATCGTAGAATTTCCATTGACCTTTCGCCCTCTCCCGGACGTAGGCCTCCGTGATTTCGTCGGGGACGAAGATCCCGCTTTTTGCCCCGGCTTCGATGACCATGTTGGCCATCGTGAAGCGATCCGCCATCCCGAGCCGGGCGACCGTCTCTCCGGTGAACTCCATGGCCCTGTAGCGCGCCCCGTCCACACCGATCCGGCCGATGATGTACAGGATCAGATCCTTTCCCGAGACCCACCTGCGAAGGCTCCCATGCAGGACGATCTTCATCGACTCGGGCACCTTGAACCAGGCCTGTCCCGTCAGCATGACCGCCGCCAGATCCGTGCTGCCCACCCCGGTGGCAAAGGCCCCCAGGGCCCCATAGGTGCAGGTGTGGCTGTCGGCGCCGATGACCAGATCCCCGGGCAGCACCAGCCCCTGCTCGGGAAGGAGGGCATGTTCGATCCCGACGGTGCCCCCCTCGAAGGAGTGAGAGAGATCCTGCTGCCTGACGAAGTCTCGAAGGACCTTGCACTGGGTGGCCGATTGGATGTCCTTGTTCGGGGTGAAGTGATCGGGAACCAGGATCACCCGGTCCCGGTCAAACACCTCGGTCCCGCCCGCCTTCTGGAATTCCTCGATGGCAAGGGGGGCCGTAATGTCGTTCCCCAGGGCGACGTCCACCCTGGCATTGATCAGCATCCCGGCATGAAGCTCCTTGAGCTCCGTGTGATCGCGGAGGATCTTTTCCGTTATCGTCATTCCCATGGGTGTTTTACATCCTTTCTTGACGGCGATGCCCTGTTTTATTCCATCTCGACCTTGCGCTTGCTGGATTTGACCCACTCGAGCCGGTTCAGGGCATTGATATAGGCCTTGGCGGACGCAACGATAATATCGGGGTGGGCACCCCGGCCAAAGACACGGTGCCCGTTATACTTGAGCTGAACCGTCACTTCCCCTTGCGCATCCGTTCCTCCCGTGATGGCATTGACGGCGAACCTCTCGAGATAGTAGTCGGTGCTCGTGATCTTGCGGATTGCGGCAAAGGTTGCATCCACGGGACCGACCCCGAAGCCCGCTTCCTGAATGAGCTTGCCGTCTATCTCCATCTGCATCGTCGCCGTGGGGACGGCCACATTCCCGCTGACCACGTTCAGATAGACCAGCTTGTACTTGTCTTCAGTCCGGAAGATCTCCTCATGGATGATGGCCTCCATATCCTCATCATAGATCTCTTTTTTCACGTCGGCAAGTTCCTTGAAGCGGACGAATACCCGGTCGAGATCTGCCCGACCGAGGCTGAACCCCATCTTCTTGAGGTGTTCCTGTACGGCGTGGCGGCCCGAGTGCTTCCCCATGACAAGATGCGACTCTGAATAGCCCACGGTTTCGGGCCTGATGATTTCATAAGTACCCTTGTCCTTGATCATGCCGTCCTGATGGATGCCGGACTCGTGAGCGAAGGCGTTGGCGCCGACGATGGCCTTGTTGGGCTGCACGGGAACGCCCGTGATCTGAGTCAACAGCCGGGAGGTCTGGTACAGGTGCCTGGTCTGGATGCCCGTGCGGTAATTCAGCAGGTCCTTCCGCGTCTCGATGGCCATGACCACCTCTTCCAGGGCTGTGTTGCCGGCCCTCTCGCCGATGCCGTTCATCGTGCACTCGATTTGCCGGACGCCGTGTTTCAGTCCGGCCAGCGAATTGGCGACGGCAACACCGAGGTCATTGTGACAGTGAACGGATACGATGACATCCTTGAGGCGTTGCACCTTGTCGAACAGATAAGCAATCAATGCACTGAATTCATCGGGCAGGGCATAACCCACGGTGTCCGGAATGTTGATCGTCGTGGCTCCCGCGGAGATCACCGCTTCCACAACATCGCAGAGGTAATCCCTGTCCGTCCTCGTGGCATCCATCGGGGAATATTCGATGTTGGTCGTGTAGCCCCGGGCATGAACGACGGCGGCCCTGGCTTCTTTCAGAGCCTGGTCTCGCGTCTTTTTCAGCTGATACTTCAGGTGAATGTCCGAGGAGGACAGGAAGGTATGAATGCGCGGGTTGGCCGCCTCCTTGATGGCCTGCCAGGCCCGGTCAATATCTTTCGGATTTGCCCGGGAAAGGCCCGCAATCTGGCAACCCCGGATCTCCCGGGCGATCTGCTGCACGGAGAGGAAATCCCCCTCGGAGGCAACGGGAAATCCCGCCTCGATGATATCCACACCCAGTTTTTCCAGCTGTCTTGCGATGCGGAGTTTCTCCTCCAGGTTCATGCTGCACCCCGGCGACTGCTCGCCGTCTCTCAGTGTCGTGTCGAAGATCAGGATTCTGTCGCGCTTCTTTTTCATGGTTTCCCCCTGTTGAAAAATAAAAAAAGGCCATGGGGTTTTGCCCATGGCCTTCAGGTGACTCCTTGTGATTGCTCTGTTACGGACTCCCTAAACCCGACGGGCGGCGATTATGGCTGGAAAGGCCCAGGAGGGCCAGGCCCAGAAGGGTAAGCAATTCGTTCGTCCCGTTTTTTCCAGTCATGATAAGGCCCATCGTTGTCACGCGATTCTTACTTGTAGGAAACAAGGTACGGGGTATCTTTCTGTTTGTCAAGCATTTCCCCGTTCCATGTGAAGCTCCCCGCCCACAGGGCGGGGCTTCCCGGCAAGGAAAGAACCAAACATGAATGCGCACCCTAACCCCGCCTACAAGGCGGGGCCTGCGGGATGCGCCCCCGGTCAGGGGGCTCAGCAGGAAATTTTTTTCTCCAGCAGCTCGATGCCGACCCGGATGCGGCGCAGCGACTCTTCCCGGCCGAGGGCATCGGCCAGCTCGACGCCGCCACCGGGCGTGAACTGCTTGCCGGACAGGGCAATGCGCAGCGGCCACAGGATGAGCCCGCTTTTCACCCCCCGCTTCTCGATCAGGGCGAAGATCTCCCGGTGCAGCGTTTCGTGATCCCACTGCGGCAGCGACTCCAGCATGGGAAGGATCGCCTTCAGGCTCTCCAGCGAGTTTGCCGGATCGGTCTTCATCTTCTTGCTGACGTAGAGCTCCGGCGAATAGTCGGGCAGCGCGTCGATGAAATCGAGCTGGCCGGGAATGTCGGAGAACTTCTCCGTGCGCTCGTGCAGGACCCGGCTGATCTTCTTGAGGTCGATGTCCTGGCGCTTCACGGCCTTGCGAATCCAGGGCAGCGCGATGGCGTGGAATCTCTCCGGCGGCATCTCCCGGATGAACTGGCCGTTGAGCCAGGTGAGCTTGTGGACGTCAAAGATGGCGGGCGAGCGGCTGATCCCGCCGAGGTCAAAGGCCTCGACGAGTTCCTCGAGGGTGAATTTCTCCCTCTCCGTGCCCGGGTTCCAGCCGAGCAGGGCGATGTAGTTGATGATGGCCTCCATCAGATAGCCCTTCTCGACGAAGTCGGCGTAGGAAGCGTCGCCGTCTCGCTTGGAGAGCTTGTGCTGGGCGTCGCGCATCACCTGCGAGCAGTGGACGTAATGGGGGATCTCCCACCCGAAGGCCTGGTAGAGCAGGTTGTATTTCGGCGTCGAGCTCAGGTACTCGCTGCCCCGGATCACGTGGCTGATCTCCATCAGGTGGTCATCGACCACGTTGGCGAAGTTGTACGTCGGCAGGCCGTCGGACTTGACCAGCACCTGATCGTCGAGCGTCGAGTTCTCCACGGTGATGGTCCCGTAGACCTCGTCGGAGAATGCCGTGGCGCCCACGGTGGGAATGCTCTGACGGACCACGTGGGGAACGCCTGCGGCAAGCTTCTCGCGCACCTCTTCCTTCGTGAGCTTCTTGCAGCGACCGTCGTAGCGGAAGGGAAGCTTCCGGAGCTGCAGGCTCGTGCGAAGCTCCTCGAGGCGCTCCTTGTTGCAGAAGCAGTAGTAGGCCACCCCTTTCTCGATCAGCTCCTCGGCGTATTTTTTGTAGATGGGTTTGCGCTCGTGCTGAATGTAGGGACCGTAATTGCCGCCCTTGTCCGGCCCCTCGTCGTGGCTGAGCCCCGTCTCCTCGAGGGTGCGGTAGATCAGCTCGACGGCGCCTTCCACGATGCGCTCCTGGTCCGTGTCCTCGATCCGGAGGATAAAGGTGCCCTTGTTCTTCTTTGCCCAGAGATAGGCGTACAGCGCCGTCCGGAGGTTTCCCACGTGCATGTAGCCCGTGGGGCTCGGCGCAAATCGTGTTCTGACTTTCATGATGCTCCTTTGATCAGGCTGGCAACAGCCAGTTGCATATCGGGTTCCCCCAAAAACAGGATGCCGGAGTTGCTCCGGCATTCCAGGGGTTCCATTTGCCGCAGAGAGAAAGACCTCCGCAATGGCTGCCGGAAGCGCTTCATCCTGCAAAATGTATAGAATCATCGACGGGTTCTGTCAACGAGAACCTTCCTTAGAACTCCTCCAGAATTTTCGCTTTCTCGAGTTTTCGGATCTTCTCCAGGGCGCGGTTCTCGATCTGGCGGACGCGCTCGCGGGTGAGGCCGAACTTCTTCCCGATCTGATCGAGGGTGTGCGGCTCGTCGTCGGTGAGGCCGAACCGGAGGCTCAGGATCTCCTGCTCCCGTGGTGAGAGCTCATGGAGGATCTCCGTGAGATGCCCCGTGAGGGCCTTGCGGTCCATGGGAAGAAGCGGCATGAGGCCCCCGTCCTCGTAAGGCTCCTGCCGCACGGGGCTCTCCTCGCTTTCCTCCAGGAGCTCCGCCATCAGCTGGACGTCGTCGATATCGACGTCGAGCGATTCGGCCACTTCCTCCGGGGCCGGCTCGCGCCCTGTTTCCCGAAGGAGCCGCTCCTTTGCCTGGGTGTATCTCGAGATCACGGGGTTGACATCGGGCGCCTGGTGGCGGATGGCCTGGGTAATGGCCTGGCGGATCCACCACCGTGCATAGGTGGGAAACCGGACCCCGCGGCGCCAGTCGTAGCGCTCCACGGCCTTGAAGAGCCCCAGGTTGCCTTCCTGGACGAGATCGAGGAGCGACAGGCCGTAGCTTCGGCTGGAGTAGTGCTTCGCGATGTAGACGACGAGGCGCAGGTTGGACTGGATCATCTTTTCCCGGGCCGCCGCATCGCCTTTCTCGATGCTCCGGGCCAGCTCGATCTCCTCCTTCGGGGTGAGCAGCCGGATCCTGCCGATCTCGCGCAGGTAGTGCTGCACCGGGTCGAGGGAAACGTCCTCGCGCCGCGGCGCCTCGCGCTCCTGAGGCTCCGGGGGCTCTTCCTCCACCGAGACCCGCACATTCTCCGACTCGAGGGAGTCAAAGATTTCCACGAGCTTGCGACGGCCTTCCTTCTTCGGTTCTCGCTTTTTCATGGGATGCCCCTTCCCCTTCCCTTGCGTGTCATTGCGAGCCACGGACCCGGCTCTGCCTGGGTTTATCGATGGAAGAAACAGCCTTCTTCTCGCAGGGCCCGATCCCCGATCGGGCTTGTTGGGCCGTTCGGGGAACGGCTCCTACATCTTTCGACCACGGGTAGTGCTGTTTCTCAGGAGCACCCGCAGGGTGCCCGGCAATCCCGAAGGTTGCGAGGACGAAGTCCGCGGCAATCTCCATGAACCGAGATCGCCACAGTGAGTTTACCCTGAGCCTGTCGAAGGGCTCGCGATGACATCGTTTTGTTGCTGAATCCTTTTATTATCTTAACCCATTCCGGCGACGGATGGAATGCCCAGTTTCCTGGCCGTTTTCCGTCTTTATCTTGTCTTCGCTTTGTAGTACATAAACGCTCGATTGCGCCAGGAGGATCAAGGTCGTGCCACGATCAAAACCCCCCCAGATGAGCTTCCGGGCCGCAGCAATGATCGCGGAAGGCAAACGAGGGCCCAGCCACGCTGCGGACACGGTTCAGGAAAGCGAGCACCTGTTCCGGACCCTCACGGAGAAGTCCGTCGCCGGCATCTATGTCGTCCAGGACGGGCGCTTCTGCTTTGTCAACGACAACGCGGCCTCCTACGCCGGCTATTCCGCGCAGGAGCTCATCGGGAAAAAATCTGACTTCATGGTTCACGCCGAAGACCGGCCGGCCGTGAAGCTCAATGCCCGGGACATGCTTCGGGGCAAGCACTCCTCGCCTCACGAATTCCGGATCACCACACGGCAGGGCAAGGTCCGCTGGGTCCTGGAGACGGTCGCATCCATTACCTTTGGCGGAAGGCCGGCCATCCTCGGCAACTCCATGGACATCACCGAGGAGAAGCGCGCGCAGGAGCGGCTCCGGGAATCCGAGACCTGGTACCGGACGCTCTTCGAGACCACAGGCGCGGCGACAATGATCCTCGAAGAGGACACGACGATCTCGCTCGTCAACCGGGAGTTCGTCCATCAGTTCGGATACACCCGGGAGGAGACGGAAAACCGCAAGAGCTGGACGGAATTCATCGCGCCGGAAGACCTGGGGCGGATGAGGGAGTATCACCGCCTGCGGCGGATCGACCCGGAGGGGCCGCCGAAGAATTACGAGTTCCGGTTCATCAACAAGGGGGGAGAGGCCCGAAATGTCTTTCTCACGGTGGACATCATCCCGGGGACTCGCAAGAGCATCGCCTCGATGGTCGACATCACCGATCTCAGACGGGCCGACGAGACGCTGAAGGTCCGGGGGCGGGAGCTGGAGAACAAGACGGTCGAGCTCGAGGAGCTCAACGCGGCCCTGCGGGTCCTGCTGAAACGCCGGGAGGAAGACCGCAACGAGCTGGAGGAGAAGGTCCTCTCCAACGTCAAAAAGCTCGTCCTGCCCTACATCGAAAAGCTCAAAAAAGGCCCTCTCGATCCCATGACGAGGACCAGCATCCTGATCCTCGAATCGAATCTCCGGGACATCATCGCCCCCTTCTCCACCAAGCTCTCCTCGATCCACATGAATCTCACCCCGCGGGAGCTCCAGGTCGCCAGCCTGATCAAGGAGGGCAAGTCCACCAAGGAGATCGCCGAGTTCCTCAATGTCTCGCCGAGCGCCGTCAATATCTGCCGCTATCGCATCCGCCACAAGCTGGGTCTCAACAACCGCAAGATCAACCTGCAGACGTACCTGTCCCAACTCGTTTGACATATTACGTTTTATGTAATATTCATGTAGTATTCTTATAGTATTGCTTTTTCCCCCGTTTCACCATAAATCGCAGTGAACCTCTAATTTTCGTGCTGATTTAGCGGTCGGGTTGCCAGGGGGGATCTCATGGAGGAGAGGGCAACCCGACCCTTCCAAACCAGATTTGCTGCAGTGGCCGTCAGGGCTTCACGACGGAACTCCCACTGCCCGTCACTTGACCGGGGCCGGGACAACGCCACCCGGCCCCACCTCCTCAACCACACAGTCAAGAACGCGTGTACCGCGTTGATTTGCATTCTTGAAGTACGGGAGCGTCGTGAGACTGGGAAACATTGTACTCCCTGCTTCGGGGTTGCTGCATCGCATCGACGCCTCCCGAACACCGCAGAGTTGTACTGAACAGAGGACGAAAAGAACGAAATAAAAGGAACGAACGAAACAAACGAAAGCAGGAGGGACTGGACTATGGCAATCAAGAAGGTGTGTGTGTTGGGAGCGGGATTGATGGGCAACGGGATCGTGCAGGTGTGCGCCCAGGCAGGCTACCAGGTGGCCATGCGCGACATCGAACAACGGTTCGTCGACGGCGGCATGAACACCATCAAGAAGAACCTCGCCCGCGAGGTGGAGAAGGGCAAGCGCACCCAGGCCGACATGGACGCTTTGCTCGGCCGCATCAAGCCCACCGTTGACATGAAGGAAGCTGCCGCCGATGCCGACGTCATCGTCGAAGTCATCATCGAGCTGCTGGAAGTCAAAAAGAAGGTCTTCCTGGAACTCGAGACGATCGTGAAGCCCGAGTGCCTCTTCTTCAGCAACACCTCGGGGGTCAGCATCACGGCCATGGCCGCCGTGACCAAGCGGCCCGATCGCTTCATCGGGACCCACTTCTTCAACCCCGTGCCCGTGATGAAGCTTCTCGAGATCATCAAGGGCTATGAGACCTCCGACGAGACCCTCAAGATCGCCCTGGAGTGGGGCAAGTCCCTCGGCAAGGAGACGATCATTGTCAACGAGGCGCCTGCCTTCGCGGTCAACCGGATCCTGTGCCCGATGCTCAACGAAGCCTTCTTCGTGCTGGGCGAGGGTGTGGCCTCGGCCGAGGACATCGACAAGGGGATGGTGCTGGGCTGCAACCACCCGATCGGCCCGCTGGCCCTTTCGGACCTGGTGGGGCTCGACACGCTGCTGCACGTGGTGAACAACCTCCATGCAGAGCTGGGCGACAAGTATCGTCCGGCGCCGCTGCTGGTGAAGCTCGTCCGCGCGGGGCGCCTGGGCCGCAAGAGCGGCAAGGGCGTGTTTGATTATACTAAAAAATAGGGTACCGGGTAAAGGGTACAGGGTAAAGGGGGGAGAGCCATTCCTGATTATCTCTTCCCCTGGACCCTTGACCCTGGCCCCTGAACCCTAGTCTTCAGGAGGAAGAATCATGAAAGACGTTGTCATTGTATCGGCATGCCGGACGGCCATCGGATCCTTCGGCGGCTCACTGAAAGACATCCATGCATACAAGATCGCCAGCGCGGCGATGAAAGAAGCCGTGAAGCGGGCAGGCATCGATCCCGCCGTCATCAACGACGTGCGTTTCGGCTCCTGCCTCGAGCCCTATAACGCTCTCAACGTGGCACGCGTGGCGGCCATCGACGCGGGGATCCCGCCCGAGACCTCGACGGCCGTCACCATCAATCGCGTCTGCATCTCCGGGATGGAGGCCGTCATCTCCGGCATGGCCATGATCCAGGCAGGGCTTGTCGACGTGGTACTCGCCGGCGGCGTGGAGCACATGTCGGGTGTGGCCTACGCGGTGCCCACCGCGCGCTGGGGCTGCCGTCTGCAGAACCAGAGCTTCGACGACATGATGATCGAGGCACTCTACTGCGGCTCGCGCCTGCAGCCGGGCCTGGAGAAAGGCCCCGTCAAGGAAGGCGGCGTCGTGGACATGCTCAAGGGCAAACCCTACATCATGGGCCACACGGCAGAGCTCATCGCCCAGATGTACAACATCTCCCGCGAGGACATGGACGCCGTGGCCCTTCGCAGCCACAACAACGCCGAGCGCGCGACCAAGGAAGGCGACTTCAAGGAGGAGATCGTCCCCGTCGAGATCCCCCAGAAGAAGGGCAAGCCCCCCGTCTTTTACGACAAGGACGAGCACTTCATCCCCGGGCTCACCATGGACAAGCTCGCGGCGCTGCCCGCGGCGTTCATCCCCAAGGTGGGCAAGGTCACGGCCGGCAACGCCTCGGGCATCAATGACGGCGCGGCCGCCATGATCATCATGTCCGCCGAGAAGGCCAAAGAGCTGGGATGCAAGCCCATCGCGAAGTTCAAGGCCGTCGGATACGGCGGCTGCCACCCCTCGATCATGGGGTTGAGCCCCGCGCCCGCGGTTCGCAGCCTGATGAGCCGATCGGGGTACAAGCTGGCCGACTTCCAGCTCATCGAGCTCAACGAGGCCTTTGCCGCACAGTACGCGGGCTGCGAGAAGGAGCTTGGCCTCAACCGGGAGATCACCAACGTGAACGGCTCGGGCTGCGGCCTGGGGCACCCCGTCGGGGCGACGGGCTGCCGGATCATGGTGACGCTGCTGCACGCGATGAAGAAGCGGGGCAACACGCTCGGCCTCGCCACCCTCTGCGGCGGCGGCGGCGTGTCCATGGCAACGGCCCTGGAGATGATCTGACGGGGCCCCCGGCCCGAAGAGCTGGGATTCCCGGCAGGACAGTAGCGGTGAACTTGCACGGCCCGGCCTCAGGGGGCCGGGTCGTGCAGCAGTCAATAAAAAAAGGGGAGGAAAGCTATGAGTCTGATGGATCTGTACAAGAAGAAACTCGTAACGGCGGAACAGGCTGCAAAGGTCGTGAAATCGGGAGACTTTGTCGAGTACGGCTCCTTTCTGGGCATGGTCCGGGCCTGCGACAAGGCTCTGGCCGCGCGCAAGGGCGAACTGAAGGATGTCATTGTCCGCAGTTGCGTCACCGCCTATGCACCGGACGTTCTGCTGGCCGACCCCAAGGGTGAAACCTTCACCTGGGTGAGCTGGCATTATTCCGGGGCCGACCGGAAGTTCGCCGACAAGGGCATCCCGATGTGGTACACGCCCATCAAGTACTGCGAAGTCCCCCGACTGAGCCGCACCGAAGGGGATGACATCGATGTCTTCATGCTTCAGGTCAACCCCATGGACAGGCACGGGTTCTTCAACTTCGGGCCCCAGTGCTCCCATTCCAAGGCCCTTTGCGAGCGGGCCAAGACCGTCATCGTGGAAGTGAACAAGAACCAGCCGAGATGCCTGGGCGGCTACGAGGAAGCAATTCACATCAGCCAGGTCGACTACATCGTCGAGGGCGAAAACCCGCCGCTCACGCAGATCCCGGCGCCTCCGACCTCGGAGGTGGATAAGAAGGTGGCCTGGTACATCGTCGAAGAAATGAAGGACGGCAGCTGCGTCCAGCTCGGCATCGGCGGCATGCCCAATGCCGTGGGCATGATGATCGCCGAATCGGATCTCAAGGACCTGGGCTGCCACACGGAGATGCTCGTGGACGCCTACGTGCACATGTTCAACGCGGGAAAGCTCACGGGCGCCAGGAAGCAGCTCGACCCCTACAAGATCGTCTTCACCTTCGCCCTGGGGACGCAGATCCTTTACGACTTCATCAACGACAACCCCTGGTGCGCCACCTACCCGGTGAACTACACCAACAAGCCCTCCATCGCCGCGTTGAACGACAACCTGGTCACCATCAACAACGCCATCGAGGTGGACATCTACGGCCAGATCTGCTCCGAGTCTTCGGGCTTCCGGCAGATCACGGGGACGGGCGGGCAGCTCGACTTCATCCTGGCCGGCTACGAATCCAGGGGCGGCAAGTCCATCGTCTGCCTGCCCTCGAGCTACAAGGACAAAGACGGCAAGATCCGGTCGCGCATCGTCCCCTTCCTGCCCCACGGGGGAATCGTGACCGCCCCGCGAAGCATTGCCCACATCATCGTCACCGAGTACGGGAAATTCAACCTCAAGGCAAAGAACACCTGGCAGCGCGCCGAGGGGCTCATCAACATCGCACACCCCGACACACGGGAGGAACTGATCAAGGCGGCCGGCGAGCAGGGCATCTGGCGCAACAGCAACAAGCGATAGCGCCAGTCCCTTCCATCACAATGGCTGCAGGCATCCGGACGGAATGAAGGGCTGCGCCGCCTCAGGGGGAGGCGGTGCAGCACCGGCCGGAGCGGGCGCCTGCAGGCGGTCGAAAACTCATCTGAAAGGAGGGAACGGATGAACAACAACTGGCAGGAATACTACAAGAGCCGCTGCGTGTCGTTTGCCGATGTCGCCAAGCAGGTGAAATCGGGCGATTTCATCGGGATCGGGCTTGCCATCGGCGCCTGTTCACCGTCCATGTTTGAAGCCATCCTGGCACGGGGGGAGGAGCTCAAGGGGGTCCAGATCTGCGACTCCGTGCCGGTGCGGCCCTCGAAGCTCTACGACGTCGAGTTCATGTCCAAACTCGACGGGCACATCAACTACAATCCCTGTTTCGGCATGATGCTCTCCCGAAAGATCAACGAGGCAAGGCTCTCGGATTTCCGGCCGTTGATGAGCTCCGACGGGGGCGACAAGTACGCCATGTGGTCCGACGTGTTCATCTGCATGACGACCCCGCCCAACTCCCAGGGCTACGTCAATCTCGGCCTCACCAATTTCTACCACCTCGAGGCAATCCGGAGGGGCCGCCAGACCGGAAAGCTCCGCGTGGCCGTCGCCGAGATCAACGACCAGATGCCCACCATATACGGCAACAACTGGATTCACGTCTCGGAGTTCGACTGGTTCGTGGAGAACTCCTCTAAGATCCCCGCCCCGCCACGCCCCACGCCGGGGGAGGTGGAGAAAAAGGTCGGCGAGCATGTCCTGGAGCTCATCAACGACGGCGACACGATCCAGATGGGCATCGGCGGCATCCCCGAGGCCGTCGTGGCCGGCCTCGACGGGAAGAAGGACCTGGGCGTCCTCACGGAGCTTTTCCCCATCGGCCTGCAGAACCTCGTAGCCAAGGGCATCGTGACCAACGAGCGCAAGCCCTTCCACAAGGGCGTCACCGTGGCCACCTTCTGCGTGGGCGACCAGGCCATGTACGACTATGTGAACCACAACCCGGCCTGCGAGTTTTACCCGGCCTCCTACACGAACAACCCCGCCTTCATCGCCCAGCACCCCAACGTCGTGGCCATCAACATGGCCCTGATGGTCGACTTCTCGGGGCAGATCGCCTCCGAGGGGCTCGGCCACCGCATGGTTAGCGGCTCGGGCGGGCAGCTCGACTTCATGACGGGCGCCTTCTACTCGCCGGGCGGCAAGGGGGTCACCGTCATGACCTCGGCAAGGAAGCTCAAGGACGGGACGCTGGTCTCGTCCATCGTGCCGGAGCTTCCGGGGGGAACGCCCATCACGGTCCCCCGGACGTACGCCAACTACGTCATCACGGAGTACGGCATCGCGCATCTGCGCTACAAGAGCCGCCGCGAGCGGGCCGAGGCCCTCATCGCCATCGCCCACCCCGACCTGCGGGGCGAGTTGCGCAAGTTGCTCCAGAAGAACTTCTACATGAGCAAATAACGCGAAGGTCAAGGGCCCCTGTCCCGCCCGCTCGGCGGGCGGGACAGGGGCAATCCAATAAAAGGAAAGTCGAGAACGTTCTATGCCTGCAAAATTTTCGCATTCGACAAGGGACCACAAATTCATTCTCAAGGAATGGCTGGACATGAAGAAGGTCTTCGAGACGGAGCGCTTCAAGGGCGGCTACTCCGTGGAAGACATGGACTTCATCCTGGAGAACGCCTGGAAAGGGGCTCGCGACGCCGTGGCCCCCTCCTGCGCCGATTCCGATCACATCGGGTGCCGGTTTGAAAACGGCAAGGTGCTCACGCCCCCCTCCTCCAAGGACGCCTACTTCTTCATCGTCAACAACGGGTTCGGCGCAAACAACATGAACCCCGAGGATTCGTCGGCCCTCCCCGTCACCGTGCTGTGGGCGCTCTACGAGTATTTCATCGCCGCCAACCCTGGACTTCAGACCTACTGGCTCGCCAACTCGGGCTGTGCGGGCCTCATCCGGGATTTCGGCAGCGACGAGATCAAGCGGGCCTACCTGCCAATGCTCTACAGCGGCCAGTGGTCGGGCACCATGGACCTCACGGAGCCCCAGGCGGGCTCCGACGTGGGTGACTCCACGACGAAGGCCGTCCCGACGGGCGAGCCGGGCGCCTACCTCATCAAGGGGACCAAGTGCTTCATCAGCGGCGGCGAGCAGGACATCACGGAAAACATCGTGCACCTCACTCTCGCCCGGATCGAGGGGGCCGCCCCCGGCACGAGGGGCCTTTCGCTCTTTGTCGTGCCGAAATACCTGCCCGACGAAAACGGCAAACCCGGGACCTGGAACGACATCACCTGCGCCGGCATCGAGCACAAGCTAGGCCTGCGTGGCTCCTCCACCTGTGTCATCAGCTACGGCGATGAGGGCAAATGCAGGGGCTTTCTCCTGGGCAGCCCCCCCGGCGAAGACGGCACGGCCCAGGGCATGGCCCAGATGTTCAAGATGATGAACGAGGAGCGGCTGATGTCGGGCCTCTCCGCGTGCGCCCTGGCGGCCTCGGCCTACCACAGCGCCGTCCAGTACTGCAGCGAGCGGATCCAGGGCCGGCCCACGGCCAACCCGAAGTCGGGCCGCTGCGCGATCATCCGGCACGAGGACGTCAAGCGGATGCTCCTCTACCAGAAGGCCCACGTCGAGGCCTTCCGCGCCATGGCGCTCCAGACCTTCTGGTGGGTGGACATCGAGAACTACAGCACCGATCCGGAGCTGCACAAACAGGCCCGTGTCTTTCTCGAGATCAACACGCCCATCGTGAAGGCCTGGTGCTCCGATGCGGCCCTGCAGTGCATCTCCGAGGCCCTGCAGTGCTATGGCGGTTATGGCTTCTCCGAGGAATACCCCGCCGCGCAGCTCTACCGCGACGCGAGGATCTACCCGATCTGGGAGGGGACCAACTACATCCAGTCCCTCGACCTCATCGGCCGGAAGATGACCATGAAGAAGGGCGAGGTCTTCCTCGCCTGGCTCAAGCACATCCAGGAGTTCGCCGAGGCCAACAAGGGCGCGGCGGGCTTCGAGAAGGAATTCGAGATCCTCCTGGGGACACTCGGCAAATACATGGGAATCCTGAAAACCCTGCAGGGCTGGCTTGCCGCCCCGGGCATGCCCCAGCTCTACGCCACACGGGTCCTGCACGCCACGGGAAAGCTCTGGGGCGCCAAGCTGCTGCTGGAGATGGCCCTCATCGCCCAAAAGAAGATGGACGAGCTGGGCAAGGACCACTTCGATTACGCCTTCTACCAGGGCAAGGTCGCATCGGCCCGTTTCTTCACGAGAAACATCCTGCCGGAGATCGGCGCCCTGGCCGAGGTGCTGAAGACAGGCGATTCGACGGCCCTCGAGGCGCAGGAGTCCATCTTCTTCGCATAGAACCCGGGAGCCGCCATGAACCGATCGGGAATGGAAACCTTGATCTTGGAGAACAGACGATTAATTCTCACGAAAGGAGGAGAGAGATGGATTTTGAACTGTCCGAAGAACTCAAGATGTTGAGGGAAATGACCTACAAGTTCGCCGTGGCGGAATTCACGCCCCACATCCGGGAGTGCGACGAGCACGAGAAGTACACCCCCGAGATCCGCAAGAAAGCGGCCGAAAACGGCCTTGTGGGGGCCTGGATCCCCGAGCAGTACGGCGGCTCCGGAGCGGGATTCCTGGGCAACGCGATCATCACCGAGGAGCTCTCGCGGGTGGACATGGGGATCGGCCTCAACGTGATTGCCGCCCCCTTCGGCTGCGAGGCCATTCTCCAGAACGGAACGGAGGAGCAGAAGATGAAGTACCTGCCCCCCGTCTGCAAGGGCGACTGGGTCGCCGCCGGCGCCTACACGGAGCCCAACGCGGGCACCGACGTGGCGGGCTACAAGACGCGCGCGCTGCGCGACGGCAACGACTTCGTCATCAACGGCAACAAGATGTTCATCACCAACGGCACTGTCTGCGACTTCATGGTGCTCCAGGCCATCACGAAGCCCGAGGAAAAGAAGCACAACAGCTTCAGCATGATCATCGTGGATGCCAAATCCAAGGGCATCACCCGCACCAAGCTCAAGGGCAAGATGGGCATCCGCTCGAGCGACACCGCCGAGATCGCCTTCGAGGACGTGCGGGTCCCCCAGGCAAACCTGCTGGGCAAGGAAGGCCGCGGCTTCTACCAGCTCATGCACTTCTTCGACACGACGCGCTCCATGATCGCCGCACAGGCCCTGGGCCTCTCGGTTGCCTGCCTCGACGCGAGCGTCAAGTACTGCAAGGAGCGCACGGCTTTCGGAGCGCCCCTGGGCTCGTACCAGCTCACCCAGAAGAAGCTCGCCGAGATGGCGATCCACATCGAGGCCCTGCGGACCCTGACCTACCGGGCGGCCTGGACCTTCGACATCGGCAAGCCCGACTACACCCTCTCGGCCATGGCCAAGTTCCTGGGCGGCCAGACGGCCGTTTTCTGCGCCAACTACGCCGTCGAACTCCACGGGGGCTACGGCTACATGGACGAGTACGTTGTCCAGAAGTACTACCGCGACGCCAAGATCCTCGAGCTCTACGAGGGCACGAAGGAAGCGGAGATCATGACGATCGGCCGCGTACTGCAGTCAAAGTAGTTTCCGGCAAAAGAAAATCCCCCTTCCATCCCCCTTTACAAAAGGGGGGAAAGAGGGGGATTTTTTGAACGAATTGAACGAATCGAACCGTCTTTGTTATTTCGTGAAGACCTTTTTCAGGAGCTCCGTCGTCCGCGCGGCGGGGTTCGTGCGGATCTTGGCCTCCTCCTGCCCCACCATGGTAAACAGGCCGTCGAGGGACTTGTCCGTCACGTACTTGTCGAGATCAAGGGAATCGATCTTCGCGAAGGGCATCATCGTCGTGTAGCGGTCCGTCATGGCCTTGTAGGCCTTCGTCACGCCGACCTCGTTCATGCTCTGCGAGATGTCGGGCTTGAAGGCGTCGAAGAGCTGCGTCGAGGTCTTCGACTTGAAGTACTCCGTGGCTGCCGTGTTGCCGCCGCCCAGGATCTTCTGCGCATCGTCGATGGACATGGACTGGATCGCGCCGGCGAAAGATGTCGGCGGCCTTCGGCGCGGCCTTCTCCGCCGCGCGGTTCATGCTGAGGACAAAGGCGTCCACCTCCTTCTGGTAGCCCGCCATCCGCAGGGCGTCGCCCACCCGGCGGATGTTCTCCGGCAGGAGGATCTTCACGGCTTCGTTGCCGAAGTAGCCGTCCTTCTTCGACAGCAGGCCGACGGCGTTCTTCGTGCCCACGGAGAGGGCCTCTTTCAGGCCCGAGGCGACCGTGCCGGACTCCTGCGCGGAGCCGCCGGAGGGAATGGCCGGTAGCGCTTTCAGGAGGTCCGTCATGTCGGCCGCGTTAACCGCAGGGACAATCAGCAAAAGGAATAAACTGAGCGCAAAAACCGTTTTTTTCATCGTCCTTCCTCCGTCTTGATCTCATTGTGCCGTTGCGTCAGGACCCGGCCGACCCCGGGCGGCCCTTCCATCGATCCGCCATTGCCGTAATCGCCGCTTTAGGGTATCCTGTCCGTGATTTTTCAATCCCTGTAAAGGATAGATTACCATGAGCACCGTTTCCTCGAAAAGAAAAAACCTGCAGGAGCTTCTCTTTCCCCCGGGGGATCCCGTCCGTTGTGGTGCCCCCCGCTCACGCACTTCGACGCCGGCCGCCGGATCGACCTCGGCCGGATGGAGGCCCACCTGGCGTGGATGATGCCCCACGTGAAGGGCTATCTCGTCCCCGGCTCCACGGGCGACGGATGGGACCTCGACGACGCCGAGACGGATACGGTTGTCCGGTTTGCCGTCGACATGGCGCGAAAGAAAGGCGTTTCGCTTCTGCTGGGGGCCCTCCGGAAAAATACGGTGGACGTGACGGGCAGCATCGAGCGGTTCCTGGACATCCTGCGCAAGCTGACCGGCAAGACCGATCCCCTTGCGGCCCTGATTGCGGCCGGCGTCAGCGGTTTCACCATCTGCCCGCCCGCAGGCAAGGACCTCGACCAGGCGACGATCGGCGCGGCCCTGGAAATCATGCTGGACAAGGGGCTTCCCGTGGCACTCTACCAGCTTCCCCAGGTCACGGGAAACGAGGCGGCGCCGGAGACCTTCGCAAGGCTTGTCGCCAAATACCCGAATCTCATCCTCTTCAAGGATTCGAGCGGCGCCGACCGCATCGCCCTGTCCGGTGTCGATGCGCATGGCGTGTTCCTCGTGCGGGGCGCCGAAGGGGACTATGCCCGGTGGCTCCGGGCGGCCGGCGGGGCCTACGACGGCTTCCTGCTGAGCACGGCCAACAGCTTTCCGGCCGGGCTCCTGGCCGTTGTCGACGGGATCCGGGAGGGCCGACTCGACGAGGCGGTGAGGATCTCCACGGCGCTCTCCGGGGCCGTGGGGGAAGTCTTCGGCCTCGTCGGGGAGATCCCCTGCGGCAATGCCTTCACCAACGCCAACAAGGCCATCGAGCACTTCATGGCTTTCGGGCCGAAGGCCGCGGACCGGGAGGGACCCATGCTCCACGGAGGCATCCGCATCCCTGCCGGCATCATCTCGGCCACGGGCGAGAGCCTGCGGCGTTACGGCCTGATGCCCGAAAAAGGATATCTGGAGTAAAAGAACGCGAGGAAGAAGAAGAGCGCGGAAAAACGTGTTGCCCGGAAGGGCAAACTGAACAACGAAAGGGAAATCGTTATGGGCAAGACGAGAATCGCAATATGCGGGAATCCTGCTTTTTGCGGCGGCACTGCTGACCCTGTCCTGTGCCTCCCCCATGCAGCTGACGGACAACTGGAGGAACTCGACCTATACGGGACCGGCCTACAAGAAGATCATGGTCGTCGCCATGACGAAGCAGGACGACATGAGGCAGCCCCTCGAGGACGAGTTCGCCAAACAACTCAGGTCGCGGGGCGTCGAGGCGGCCGCTTGCTATGAATGCATTCCCGACCCCGACAAGGTAACACGGGAGGAGCTGGTGAAGGTGAGCCAGGGGATGGGAATCGAGGCTTTCCTCATCGTGCGTGTCCTGGGGGTGGGAACCGAGGTTCAATCCTACCAGGCAGACAGCCCTTCTCCCATGGCAACCTCCACCGGCATGGATTCGATGATGAACATGCAATGGTTCGGCCCCGAGCCGCTTGATGAGCAAGCGAAGCGAGGTGGCAACGCTGGAGTCGAGGCTCTACGACGGGAAAACCGCGGAGATCGTCTGGCGATCCACCGTCGATGCCGTCAATCCCTCCCCGAGCGAAGGCCAGATCTCCAAATTTGTCAGCCTGGAATTGAAGGCCCTCGGCGACAAGAAGCTGATTCGATAAAGTGCCGAGCACTCGGATTCAGCGATCGGATATTCCGAAAAAGGCTGTGCACATGAAAAGGGTTATCGCGAGTTTATTCCCTGCTGTCGCGCTTGCGCTTTCAGGGTGCACAACCCTGACAGGCACAGACCTCTCGAAAGCGCCGCCGACGGTTGCCCGCGTCGAGCTTGCCCGCTATCAGGGGACCTGGTACGAAATTGCCAGGCTCCCGATGTGGTTCCAGAGAAATTGCCTGCGCTCGCAGGCCACCTACGGGATTCTCGAGACGGGCGAGGTATCCGTCCTCAACGAGTGCGACACCGGGAGCGGAAAAGACTCCATCCGCGGCAGGGCCCGGGTGGTGGACGCCAAGACAAACGCCAGGCTTGAGGTCCTCTTCGACAACTGGTTCTCGGTCTTCATCCCCTCCCAGCCCCAGGGGAATTACTGGATCCTTTATCTCGATGAAGGCTACCAGACGGTGATCGTCGGAACGCCGGACCGGAAAAACCTCTGGATCATGGCGAGAACACCGGTGCTCGACGAAGCCCAGTACGCCAAACTGGTTGGAGTTGCCCGTGGCCTGGGCTTTGAAACGGAAAGCTGATACGCAGACAAGGCAAGTGATAGAAGTGGCAAGGTGGCATGTGTGGCAAAAGTGAAAAGAGAACCGGTAATGGGGTCTTCCTTCTTGCCTTTTGCCTTTTGCCTTTAGCCTTTAGCCTTTACTCTGACATGAAGATCATCCCTTACAAGGACCACTACGACCCGCATCTGCTCCAGCCTGTGCCGAGGGCTCCGCACCGCCGGGAGCTCGGGATCGAGGGTACCCTGCCCTTTACCGGCGCCGACTTCTGGACGGCCTACGAGCTGTCGTGGCTCGACTCAAAGGGCAAGCCGAGGGTGGCCATGGCGACATTTGTCGTTCCCGTCGAATCGCCGAACCTCATCGAGTCCAAGTCCTTCAAGCTCTATCTCAACTCCTTCAGCCAGACCCCGTCGCCTCCCCGAAGGCCCTGCAGGACATTCTCCTCAAAGACATCGGAAACGCCTGCGGTGCGACCGTCGCAGTGGAGCTCGTGTTGCCCGGGGATTTCCCCGATGAGCACATCGAGGAGCTCGACGGGGAGTTCATCGACGAGATCGACGCAGAGATCCGGGACTACCGGCCGAAACCCCGGGCATCTCTTGACGGGTCGCTAGCCGAAGAGACGCTCGTCTCGAATCTGCTGAAGACCAACTGCCCGCTGACGGGCCAGCCCGATTGGGCCAGCATCCAGATCCGCTACAAGGGCCGCGGCTCGACCGCGAGGGCCTGCTAAAGTACCTGGTGTCCTTCCGGCAGCACGGCGGTTTCCACGAGCACTGCACCGAGAGCATCTTCATGGACCTCATGCATCGATGCCGGCCCGAGAGGCTCACGGTCCATGCCCGCTACACGCGCCGCGGCGGCCTTGACATCAACCCTTTCCGGACGAACTGCGGCGACAAATTGCCGCGCAACGTGCGGACAGCCAGACAGTAAAAAGAGGCGCAAGCCACAAGCAACAAGCGCAAGGCGAACGAGGTTATCATGCCCTTCCCGGATCACAAGACGAAGATCATCTGCACGATCGGACCCGCCTCGGAGTCCAGGAAGTCCTGGAGAGAGATGATCCGGGCGGGAATGGATATCGCGCGGCTCAATTTTTCCCACGGGGATTTCGCCGGCCCCGCGGGGACATCAGGAACATCCGCGCCGCCGCGAAGGCCACGGGGCGGCGCCTGGCCATCATGGCGGATCTCCCGGGCCCGAAGATGCGGATCGGGAAGCTGGAGCAGGAGCCCGTCGAGCTAGACGGCGACATTCACCCTCACCACGGAAACATCACGGGTAACAGGAGCCGGGCCTCCGTCATCTTTCCCCGGCTTCCCGGAGGTGGTGAAGCGGGGGACACGCTCTTTCTCAACGACGGGCTCATCCAGCTGGAGGTACTCGAGTCGGCGGCGCAGAGGTGAAGTGCCGTGTCCGTGGGAGGGGAATCCGCTCCCGGTAAGGGTCTCAATCTGCCGGGCATCGACCTGGGCATCAGCGCCTTCACCGAGCAGGACCGCGGTGGCTGAGGTTCGCCGCTGGAGAAGGGCCTCGATGCCGTCAGCCAGTCCTTCGTCGAGAAGGCGCCGCCGATATCGCCGCCGTCCGCGAGGCGGCCGACGGCCATGGGCTACCATCCCTTGATCATCGCCAAGATCGAGCGGGCCCGGGCGCTGGACCACATCGATGCCATGCTCGAGGCCGCCGACGGGCTCATGATCGCCCGGGGGGATCTGGGTGTGGAGATCCCCATCGAGCAGATCGACCGCGTACAGAAAAGGCTCATGCGCCAGGCCAACCTGCTGGGAAAGCCCGTCATCACGGCCACCCAGATGCTCGAGTCCATGATCGCAAACCGCCGCCCGACCCGCGCCGAGTCCACCGACGTGGCCAACGCCATCCTCGACGGCACGGACTGCGTCATGCTCTCGGGGGAGTCAGCCATCGGGAAATTCCCCGTCGAGGCGACGGCCATGCTCGCCCGGATTGCCGCGGCAACGGAACCGACCCTGCCCGCCTACGCCGTTGCCGAAAAGCTTCGATCACAGAGGCGTGACGACGGGATTCGGCTCATGGATCTTATCGCCATGAGCGTGAGAACGACGGTGGAGCGCGTGACCCCGGCGGCCGTCTTCGTCCCCACGCGAAGCGGGTCAACGGCAAGAAGCATCGCCCGCTTCCGTCTGCCCGTCTGGACCGTCGCCGTAAGTTCCCTGGAAGCCACCTGCCAGCGCCTCCAGTTTTCATGGGGGGTCTATCCCGTCTTCGAGCCCGATCACCCCGATGATTGGCGAAGCTACATCGCCTCGTGGATTGCCGATCAGGGTTTGGGGGGGGATATGGCAGTCCTCACGGAGGGTCCCTCGTCAAAGCACCCCGAAGCCAATCACCGCATGGAAATCGTTGACCTCTCGGCCGCAAAAAAGCTATAAATAGACGCTCCAAATCCGAATTCTCGAGGAAGGACCCATGAAGACGCTCGTATTGATCCGCCACGGCGAGAGCACCTGGAACAAGGAGAACCGATTCACCGGCTGGACGGACGTGGGGCTCTCGGAAAAGGGGGTCGAGGAAGCCCACCAGGGGGGCAGGATTCTCGCGAGAGAGGGCTTCGTCTTCGACATCGCCTTCACGTCCGTGCTCAAGCGAGCCATCAAGACCCTGTGGATCGTCCTCGAGGAAATGGATCTCATGTGGATACCCGTCCACAACAGCTGGCGGCTCAACGAGCGCCATTACGGGGCTCTGCAGGGCTTGAACAAAAAGGAGATGGCCGAGAAGCACGGCGAGAAGCAGGTCCACATCTGGCGCCGAAGCTACGACATCCGGCCTCCGGCACTAACCCCCGACGACCCGCGCTTCAACGGGAGAGACCCCCGATACAGCAGGCTTGCGCCCGGCGAGATTCCGCTCACGGAGTGCCTCAAGGACACGGTGGAGCGATTCCTGCCCTACTGGCACGAAACGATCGCCCCAGCGGTCCGCTCGGGACAACGCGTCGTCATCGCCGCCCACGGAAACAGCCTGAGGGCCCTGGTGAAGTACCTCGACCATGTTCCGGACAATGAGATCGTCGACCTCAACATCCCCACGGGAATCCCTCTCGTCTACGAACTCAACGACGACCTGACCCCCATCCGAAGTTACTACCTTGGAGACCCCGAGGCCGTCGCCAAGGCCACCCAGGCCGTAGCAAACCAACTAAAAAAAGGGTGAAGCATGCGCCCGTCCACGAGTTCATCAACCCTTGTCCTTTAAAGAGGCAGGCAACATAAAGCAAAGAAACAAAATAGTCTACAAACGTCGCGATGCGGTTATAATGACCCAAACAAAAAACAAGAAGGAGGATTGAAACATGAGGAAATGGATTGTGCTGTTTGTGATGTTTTCCCTATTGATCCCGGCGGCCGTGGCGATTGCCGACGAGGCCCAGGTGAACCGCTATGTCGAGATGCTGCGGCAGGACATCCGGGACCAAAAAGAGGCCATCATCCGGGAAACGATCACGTTCAAGGAAGGTGAGGGAAAGGAGGCCGCGGCCTTCTGGAACACCTACAGGGACTATCAAAAAGATCTGAAACAAGTCGTCGATGTCCGCATCGCGCTCATCAAGGACTACGCAGTAAACTACGACAAGATGACCGAGAAGAAGGCGGAGGAGATCGCCAAGAAGGTCTTCGAGAATGACAAGGCCGCCCTCAAGCTGAAGGAGAAATATTACAAGAAATTCATGAAGGCCATGGGCGCCTCGGCGGCCAACCGGTTCTTCCAGGTCGAAAACACGCTCAACAGCCTCATCATGCTCCGGATCAACACGGAGCTTCCCCTGTTCCCCCAGCGGGTGCCGGCGAAATAGTGCGGCCTAAGGCCGCAGGCATCAGGCTACAGGCTTCAGGTATCAGGCTCCAAAAGAGAAAATCCCCCTCTTTCCCCCTATAAAGATCATTTCCTTAATCGGAAAGGGTCATTATCGGGGGATGAAAGGGGGATTTTTCTGTCTGCTCTGTCGCTTCGCGAAGGCTGCAGGCATCAGGCTTCAGGCTACTGCTACGCGGCAGATTTAGGAATTGGAAATTGGGTATTGGGTATTCATAAGCCCGATTCCTGAATCCCTAATCCTTTTTTCCTTGTTGCTTGCTGCTTGATCCTTGTTGCTATTTATCTGCCTTGTAGCTTGTGGCTCTTCTTCTCTCACTTCCTCCACTTCCCGCACTTCTCTCACTGCGGCGAAGCCGCCTTACCCTACCCCCTTGCCATCGCCGCCTCGTAGATGCCGACAAGCGCCCTTGCCTCGTCGCCGGAACCGGGCATGCGGGATGCGTAAGCTGCGCCTGCTTCGCCCAGCTTTCGTCGAAACTCCGCATCATCGATGAGCATCAGGGACTTTCTCACGAAATCATCCCTCCCTCCGGGTTCGAAGAGAAGCCCCATGGGCAGATCACCGGGATCGCCGAGAACGGGCCAGCGGTTGCCGGGGATGTCGGCGGCAAGAAGGGGCTTGCCGGCTGCCTTCCCCTCGATCAGGACGTTGGAGAGCCCCTCCGAAAAGGACCCGTTCATGACGATGTCTGCAGAGCTATAGGCCGAGCGCATGGCCGCAGGCGCTATCGCCTGGATCCAGCGCGCAAAGGCCTGCAGCCGCGTTACTTCCCTGCGAAAGCGATCCGTGTATTCTTCGTCGAGGGACGGCCCGGCAAAGACAATGCGGGCCCGGTCGCGAAGGCCGTGGACCCTCTCAAAACCAAGCAGGCATTCCAGGTTGCCTTTCACGGGGCGGATTCCGGCAGGCATGAAGAACAGGACGTCATCGGGGCCGGCACCGGCTGCGCTGCGCAGCTCCGAGGGTTCTTCGCCCAGCCAGACGAAGGACTTGGGTACAAAAAACAGCCGATCCATCCTCTCCGGGACAAGCTCTGCCAGCCGTATTCTTCCCTCTTCGCTCTGGATGATGATCGCATCGGCCCGACTCAGGACCCTGCCGACGATTTCCCTGCCCGACTGGCGCCTTGATTCGATATTCATATCGGTACCCGAGGGCGACACAACGAGGGGAAGCGTTTCCCATGCGTGGGCCAGGGCAGGGTGGCACAGCAGCCCTCCGGCGCGGTAGGCATTGTGGACATGGATGAGATCCGGATTAAACCGCGATATCTCACCCTTGAGATCGCCGGGGACAAGGCTCTCGGTAGCAAGCACGTGGACGTCAAGCCCCATGCCCACAAGGGATCGGCGCCAGCGCTCCGCTGTCATGGCATTTCCCGACACCGTCGGCAATGCCGTCGGCGTGAGAATCAACAGGCGAAAGGAACTCAACAATCCACCTCCCTGTAGTTTGTCAATACAATCCCCAAATTTTTCAAGGCACGACGGATGGAAGGATCCAGCAGCGCTTTGATCTCGCGCTCACGGTCCGCCGTGGAAAAACTCGCAAAGGGGCCCGCCGCAGAGCCTGCTGCAACCCGTCCGGGGTGAACCATCAATTCCGTGAGCCCATCGGGCAATTGCTCGATTGCGGCCAGAAGCGTCTCCGGGGACAGGCGTCCTTTCAGCAGCAGGCCACGGAAATGACCTGATGCCTTGATTCCAGTTTCCCCAAGCCGCCCCCGGGCGTCCTTTCCGAGGGCACCGAAAAACCGGGCTTCCTCCAGCAGGTTGCCGGGAATGCCGGCACCGGTGTCGGGAACGGGCTCATCGGGAATCCGCATCCATCGGATCCCGTGGTGTTTCGCAACATCCAGGACCGGCCCGATCACTGCCGGAAAGACATGGATGTGCTGGTGCCCGTCGATCTGGGACAGGGGCACACCGGCTTTCTGCAACACTGTGATCTGGCGGTCTGCTTCCCGGGCAACGGCCGCTTCCAGACCACCATCGCCTGTCCTCATGAGAAGCCGTTGGGCTGCTGCCTTGCCGGGGAAATCGCCGCCGGGGCCTGTGAGAAGTTCCACATCATGCGAAAGCGGTCTTCCCTCGGTGAGGTTCAGATGGACCCCGAAGGATACCTTCTCAAAACTGCCGGCACGGATCCCTTGCAGTGCATGTCCCAGGGCGGGCCCGTTGGGGAGTATGCTCGCGCTTGTCACGACGCCGGCACGGATCGCTTCGAAGATCCCTTCGTTGCGGCCCTCATCGGCACCGAGATCATCGGCATTGATGATGAGCCGCTTCATCGCGCTTTTACTCCTGCAGCCCGGATGAAAAGGTTCCGGAAGACATATTCCCCGCCAAATGCTTCATGGAAATCGGACATCCCCCGTAAGCGCAACGACTCGAGATAATCGAAGAGCCCCTCGTCCAGCTCGTTGTACTCCCGTGGTGTGAACGGCCGCTGCGACTCCCCCGTGATATCAACCCGGCTAAAACGCTCGCGAAGCTGTGTGAGCAATTTGGGGATGTTCGCAATCGATATGGCCATGATCCAGAGCCTGCCCCGATCCGGGTCAAGACGGGCCGGAGCCCCATGCACGACGGCCAGCAGATGCCTTGTCCCGTCGGTCCCCCCGAACCGAGGCCCGAAGGGCCTCAGGCCGGGCGTCTGGGGCGGGGTGGCGATGACGACATCGAACTGCTCCCCCGTACGGACCGCTTCGAACCACGACCCGGCCCGAACGTCGATGCGATCCGAAAGCCCGTTGAGCCTGGCGTTTTCGACCGCCGATTCGAGAGCCAGCGGATCGATGTCGACGGCGACGACACGGCCCGCGCCCATTTTCGCCGCTGCGATGGAGAGAATCCCGCTGCCACAACCCATCTCCAGGACACGCTCACCGGGTTGAATGTCGAGCCTTCTGGCCAGTTCCACCGTAGATGACGGAGGCACGTGAACACCTCGCGGGAGTCTCAGGCGCAGTGTTCCCATCGGCAAAGAGATATCCGCCTCCTGCAGCCCTGTGTCCGATACGGAAGCGCATCGCTTCGATGCTGAGACGAGGATCCGATTGAGCAAAGCGGGAAAATCCATGCCGGCCCAACGGGCCGAGAGGGAAAGTGCTTCTTCGGGCTCCATGCTTGGCGTCACATTGGCTTCCATGAAGTAAAAGGTTCCCCCGGGGGAGCGGCGCACGTCGAAACGGCTGTAATCCCTGAGCCCCAGGGCCCTGAAAGCCGCCAGTGACAGGGCCTCAAGATCCATGAGTTCTTCCTGACCCAGCCGGGCCTGTACGGCATCCCGCCGGCCCGGCAGGATATACTGGAGCTTGAAGTCTTCCGTCAGGATGGCCGCATCCCCCTCACCGGTTTCCCACTCCAGCGGCGGCAGGACCTCCAACCCGCCGGGTCCATCCAAAACGGAGACGGCGAATTCACGTCCCGGTATGAACATCTCAACGAGTATCGGCTGGCTGTGGCGCTCCAGAAGCTCCTCCAAACGGGATTGAACTTCAGTCTCTTCCTGGACAACGACGAGACCCCGGCTCATGTGCTCGAAGGCCGGTTTGAGGATGTACGGGGGATGCATCCACGGAGGGACTGAGTCGCCTTTGGAAGTACAGACGATGCCCGGCGGCGTCGGGATCCCTGCAGCCCCGAGGCGTACCTTGGCGGCGGCCTTGTCGTCGGCAAGCGCGCAGGCCTCTGCAGCACAGCCCACAAGGGGAATGCCATGGGCCTCGAGAAGCGACCGGACCAGGGAGCGGAAACGGCCGCGCCCCCGGTAGGTGTCCGTGTGATCGAACACGAGATCACAACGGCGGGCAATTTCGGGGAGTCGTAATTCGATGTCTTCCGAATTCACAAGGAAGGATTCATGGCCCAGGACTTCAAGCCCCCGGCTGATCGACTCGGCGCACTGGCAGGGCGCATCTACCGTATGAATGATGCCGATTCGCATGAAAAACCACAATCCACCGCAATATCGAGTGTTTCAAGTTAGACGAAGACAACCGGGATGTCAATGGCACAAACAAGATATTGGGGACCGGGACAAGGGGGTAGGCACCGTGGGCGAGGGAAAAGAGGGAGAGTTGTCTTATCCATTGCCACGTCCCGACACCCTGGTCCCTCGTCCCTTTCTTGCGGATGGCATGAATCTTTCATGTTCAATAGAATCGGCTCACATTTCTTCAGGGATGACAGCCCTTTACGGCCGCATCCCGGTTCAGGCGAGATACGGCATGCAGGTACTTCAAGGAAACGGCGAGATCATCAAGGCGCTCCGGAAGATCCCGAAGCTTCAAGCCTTCGACAGGAAGGACCTCCGCAAACTCCTCAGCTGCAGTCAAATTCTGAAATACGCGCCCTGCGAAGTGATCGCCCGGGAGGAAGAATCGGACCACCGGATCTATTTCATAGTCTCGGGCAGAGTCCGGGTCACCCGCAACGGTGTAGAGATGAAGCAGCTCTGCAGGACGGGCGATGTCTTCGGCGAGATGCGGCTTCTATCCATCTCCGCCCGGACGTCCTCCGTCGAGGCCGTCGACGAGACCGTCTGCCTGGCCACGGACGTTTCCGCCATGGAAAACCTTCGAAAAGAAGATCGTGTGGCCTTCGCGGCCATTTACTACATGGTTATGGCCGAAGTCCTCGCCCGCCGCCTCAAGGAGACGAGTGACGAGTTGACCCGTGTCCGGGGCGAGCTCCAGCGGCTGAAAACCTCCACGGGCCTTCAGGATATCATCGGATCGGCCTGAGGATGGGATTCGGGGTTCGGGCTTCGGGATTCCGGACTCGAGACTCGGAAAGAAAAACCCACAGGATACGACGCAAAGAAAAAGGGTCGGGGTGTCCCCTCGATCCTTTTTTCCCTGAAGCCTGATGCCTGAAGCCTGGAGCCTGCCAGAATCTCGTTTGTATTCACTTTCAATCTCTGGTAAAAGAGATAGCTTTCAAAACGGGCCCGACGACGGAGGCAGCATCGCCTTTTCCCGGAGACACGCCAAGACCATGAAACGCCACTACATCCTCAGTGCACTTGCCCTGATCGCTTTCTTCGGCGTCGGAACCTGGCTTTTCTTCCATTACGACGTGCACGTCTTTTTCTCTGACCGCGAACGGGCGGTTGAGTTGATCACTTCATATGATCCCTATGATGAATTGATCTTCATCGCCCTCCAGATCCTGCAGGTCGTCTTCGCACCGATCCCCGGCGAACTCAGCGGTTTCCTGGGCGGTTACCTTTACGGCCCGCTCCTGGGCACCCTTTACTCGACAATCGGGCTCACCCTCGGGTCCTGGCTGGCCTTTCTGCTGGCCCATATCTTCGGATTGCCCCTGGTGGAGCGCGTCGTCAAAGCGGATACTCTGAAAAAATACGACTATATCCTGGAGCACAAAGGGGTCTTCGTCGTCTTCTTTCTGTTCCTGATCCCGGGTTTCCCCAAGGACTACCTCTGCTACATCCTGGGCCTGTCGCACATGCGCGCCTGGACTTTTCTTGTCATCTCCACGGTGGGCCGGCTCTTCGGTACGATCATGCTCTCCGTCTTCGGGAGCTTTGCCCGAAACAACCATTTCTGGCCCCTTGCCGCCCTGCTTGCCATCACGGGGCTGTGCCTGCTCGCCGCCTATTTCTACCGGGAAAAGTGGCTGGAAAAGCTCAAAGAAAGAGCGACCAAATACGATGGTGGCCCTCCGGTGACGGGGGCATGAGCAGCGAGGGACAAGGAACCGGGGAGTAGGGTGTAGAAGGGATTGGAGAAGAAAGAGGATCGGGACGCCCCGATCCTCTTTCTTATTCCTGAAGCCTGATGCCTGAAGCCCGTAGCCTGCTGCGAAGCAGCTAACGATACTGCGAGAAGCTGAAGGGGTCGGCCACCTTTCGGAGGCTTTCGTCGATCTCGGCGTAGCTGGCCAGGTAAAACTCGAGGGTTTTCCCTGGTGGGACAGCCTTCTGAAGCTCTTCCATGACGACTGTCGAAGGCTCGGCAAGAACGAGCTTGATCGCCTTGCCGCTGCTTTCGAGAACGATGATCTTGCGCTCCATGGCATAGCGCTCGCCGATAATCTTCTGCAACTGGGTGGAGGGCTCGTAGTTTTTCATGCTGAGGATGGGCATGTTGAAGTGCTTCGACAGGGCAGTCAGATACCCGCGGCTGTTGATATAGCCCATTTCGATCAGGAGAAGCCCCAGGGGTCTCGTGTGGCCCCATTTCTCCTTGATCTTCTTCTGCTTCGACAGCGCTTCCTCCAGCTGCTCAGGGGTGATCAGATTCTGATCGACGAGAACCTCGCCGATGGTCCTGCGTTTGTTGAAATAGTAGAGGGCCCGGTTGATCTTTTCCTGAGAGATCCCGATCTCGAAGAGAATCTCGCCAAGGTACTTGCCCGGTTGATCGGCCTTGATCGCCAATGCCCGGTCAAGCTGTTCCTGGTTGATCACGCCTTTCGCGACGAGAATCTGACCCAGGGTTTTCTCTGAACCCGACCCTGACTTGATCGTCATTGCTGCCCTTTCACTGCGTGTTCTTCGCTATTCTGGACCATGCGCGGACGGACCGCACCATACTCTTATGGAGCAAGTTCCATGCCATGCTCTTCTGCCCATTGGCTTGACTTGAGCCGGTCGCTGTGAGATCCTCTCAAAAAGTTTTCGGCTGCTTCTCAACTACTATTTTGTACCCTGAGCAAACCGTCTTGTCAGCAAATAAATTCAACCTCAAAGTCCTGCTCCTCCTTTCATCGGGCCATCTCGTCACGGACCTCTACCAGGGGGCGCTGCCGGTCATCCTGCCCTTCCTGAAGGCAAAGCTCATGCTGTCCTACACCGCGACGGGGGTCATCCTCCTGGTGGGCACCCTCGCGTCGTCGGTGATCCAGCCCCTCTTCGGCTACATCTCGGACCGCAAGGAAAAACCCATGCTGCTGCCCCTGGGGTGCCTCTGCGCGGGGCTGGGGTTTTCGATGCTCGCCTTTCCCACAAGTTTTACCCTTGTGTTGCCGCTTGTCATCTTGAGCGGCCTGGGGATCGCCTCTTACCATCCCGAGGGGTTCCGGACCGCCCATTTCTTCACGGGCGAAAAAAAAGTCACCGGGATGTCCATCTTCTCCGTTGGGGGAAACATGGGCTTTGCCATCGGCCCGCTTCTGGCTCTTTTTGTGGTTCAGACCTACGGCTTTGACCGCCTTCCCGTCATGATCGCACCCGCGGTGATCTTCGTCGCGGTCATCCTCACGTTCTGGCAGGCGATCGCCATTCCCCGTTCAGGGACTCAATCCGCCGAAGCCCAAAAGGAAGGGGGATCGGAAAGGGCTCAATGGTTTTCCCTTTTCGTGCTCATTGCGGTTGTCGTCATGCGCTCCTGGATCCAGGTCGGCCTGCTGACCTATATCCCCTTCTACTTCATCGACTACCTGAAGGGCGATGCGCTTCAGGCTGGATTTCTCGTCTCCACGTTCCTCGCCGGCGGAGCGATCGGGACGCTTGCCGGGGCGCCGCTTGCCGACCGCTGGGGACACAAGCGCTACCTGGTCCTGTCCATGTTTCTTTGCTCGCTTCTCATGCCGATGTTCTTCGTCACCGAGGGGTTTCTGCTCTTCGTGGTTCTCGGCGTCCTGGGGATGATCCTGATATCTACCTTCTCGGTTACCATCGTCATGGCACAGCACCTGATCCCGCAGGGCCTGGGTGTCGCCTCGGGTCTCATGGCAGGATTTGCCATCGGTACCGGGGGAATCTGCGTGACACTGCTCGGCGTCATCGCCGATCACTTCGGCGTCCCTGCCGCACTCCAGTCGATCATGGCGCTCCCTGTCATCGGCTTCCTTCTCGCCCTGGGGCTGAAGTATAAGCAAACCGGTGGTCAGTGAACCGTGAAAAAAATCCCCCTCTTTCCCCCATGAAGACCCTTTCCTCTGTTCTCCTCCCCTGGTGGGAGGAGGAAGTGGAGGAGGGGGAACATCCCCCCACCTCATTCCTCTCCCCCGGAGGGGAGAGGAAGATTAAGGGGTACAAACCGGGTACATAGTTTACAAACGAGACCGGGCACATGGTTTACAACTCAGGGCAAGGAGGACGTTCCTATGCCCTGGAAAGAGACCTGTGCCATGGATGAACGAATCAAGTTTGTCGCAGAGCATCTGCGGCAAGAGTGTTCTTTGAGCGAGCTTTGCCTTCGGTATGGAATCAGCCGGCCCACGGCCTACAAGTGGCTTGAGCGCTACGCGCTTTACGGGCCGGCCGGTTTTCTGGAGAAGAGCCGCGCCCCGAAGCGGCATCCCAACCAGACGCCTGCCGCGATTGAAGCGCGGATTATCGCGTTGCGTCAACGCCATCCCAAGTGGGGGCCGCGCAAGCTGCTGGTGCGGCTGGAGCGCGAAGACCCCCAACAGCGGTGGCCTGCTCGGAGTACGGCCGGGGAATCCTGAAGCGTCACGGTTTGACGCAGGCGCGCCGTACTCGCCGACGCACGCCGGGCTATGAAGGACCACAGCATCAGGGAGCAGCCCCAACGATGTCTGGGCAGCGGATTTTAAGGGCTGGTTCAAGACCGGTGACGGCTATCGGGTCGACCCGCTGACGATCTCGGATTGGCGGAGCCGGTATCTGCTGTGCTGCCACGGACTGGAGAGCATCACGTATGAGCATGTGCGGCCTCAGTTCGAGCGAGCGTTCCGGCAGTACGGGCTGCCCTGGGCGATCCGCACCGACAATGGCCCTCCTTTCGCCAGTATTGGCTTGGGAGGCTTGTCTCGGCTGTCGGTTTGGTGGGTGAGGCTCGGGATCTGGCCGGAACGAATCCGTCCGGGTCATCCGGAGGAAAACGCCCGCCACGAACGAATGCACAAGACGCTCAAGGAGGCCGTGACGCAGCCGCCCCGAGCGACGCTGCGGGCCCAACAAAAGGCCTTTGATCAGTTCCGAAGCGAGTACAATGAGCTGCGGCCGCACGAGTCCTTGGGGATGCAAACGCCTGCGGAGTGCTACCGGGCATCGGAGCGACGGTTCCCGGAGCGTCTGCCGGAGGTTGATTATGGGTCGGGCGTTGAGGTCCGCCGGGTCCGCTCCAACGGGCAGATCAAATGGGCTGGCCGGATGCTCTTCCTGAACGAGGCCCTGATCGGAGAGCCGGTGGCTTTGAGGCAGATCGACAATGACCGCTGGTCGATTCACTTTGGCCCATACCACTGGCCGTGTATCATGCAGGGTCTCACGCTTTGATGAAATGGAGCCAATATCGACCTCAATAAGTGTAAACCATGTGCCCGGATTAAACTGTAAACAATGTTCCGGGTTGCACAAAGGAAATGATCTTTATGGGGGAAAGAGGGGATTTTCCTGCCTTGGGGCTTGCTGCTTGCTTATTCGACTATTGCACGGGAATCACGACAAAAATCATCACATCCCACACCGCGTGCGAGATGAGGCCGGGCCACACGGACCGGTAGCGGACATACATGGCACCCCAGAAAAGCCCGCAGATCAGGGAGGCCATGAAGAGCATGAAGTTGAAGCCGAAGACGTGGATAGCGGCATAGACGATCGAGGCAACGATGTATCCTCCATCTTGCCATACCGCCCGTAGAGACGCTCCTGAACGAACCCGCGCCAGAAGATTTCCTCGGCAGGCCCCACCCAGAAAAGCAGCAGAAGTCCGATAGTGAGCGGCGATGCCTGCGCGCGCGTGCTGTAGATACCGGCAATCTCCGGCCTTGCGAAATGGAAGAGCTGTGTCGAGACGGCATTGCCGACCCAAAGATCGCGTAGAGCAGGACGGCCGACGCGATCCCGATGACGACATAGACGGGCTTGAAGGAATAAATTTCATCCAGGCGGCGTCTCTGAAGCCACAGGCCCGAGCCCGCCAGGACGGCCGTTGCCATCGCCATGACAAGCCAGAAATTGAGGTGAGGGGCGGTCCACGGCGAGAACATGACGAACCAGAAAAAAGTTGCCAGGGCACAGAGCCAGATGACCGCGATCATTTCAGCAAGGTTCCGGCAAGGATGGCAATCCCGAAGAGCGCGCAGAACGCCAGGTGCAACTGGGCCGACATCACATCCCCCATGGAGACGGATTCGGGCTTTCCCGGTTCACTGGCCAGAACGGCCTTCACATTGCGCAGAGCCAGCGGCAAGGTGATCCCTACGGCGAGGGCCAGGGGCGTGACGAGCTTCGCCAGGACCATGACGAGGACTACGAGGTAAGCCCCCGGAATGAGGCCCACGTAGATGGCCTTCGCGGCCGGCAGGCCCAGTACCATGGCCATGGTCTTGATGTTCGCGCGGGCATCGTGGACGATGTCCCGCAGGTTGTTGGCGTGAAGAATCGCCGCCACGAGACATCCCACGGGAAGCGACGCGTAGAGAACCGTCAGGTTGAATCCGCCCGTCAGGGCGAGGTAGGAACCGAGGACCATCAGCGGCCCCATGAGGATGAATACGAGAATGTCGCCCAGAGCGATGTACTTGTAGGCTACGGGACCGCCCGTGTAAAACCACCCGCCGAGAAGACCGATGACCCCCAGGATGAATATCGGCCACCCGCGCGCCGCCACAAGGAGAAGGCCCAGGGAAAAGCCAACGGCAAATAGGATAATGCCCGCCGCGAGAAGCTGCTTCGGGGTCAGGAGACCCTCGACGAGGACCCGGCTTGACCCATACGTCTCGTCCCGGTCCACACCCCTGCGGTAGTCAAAATAGTCGCTCACCATGTTTGTCCCGATGTGAAACAGGAGCGAGCAGGCAACGATGAGCGGGAAAAGAGGCCATTCGACAGGGCCTTAGCGGATGAGGCCAGCACGGCGCCGATGACCACGGGCAAGACCGATGCCGTCAGCGAAAAAGGCCGGGCTGCCTGAAACCAAACGCCCAGCAGGTTCCGTTTCTGATCTACCGTCGATGTATTCTTGTGCTCATGTTTCGATCCTCTGCGCGGGCACAACTCCCGGAACGGGTTTTTATCCATACCTGATCGCCAGTCAAGCCCAAATCTGCCCCTGGCGAGTAAGATAAGCATGATGCAGAGCAATGGGAAGGGGCGAGGGGACGGGGTGTAGGGTGTAGAAGGGATTGGAGTAGAAAGAGGATCGGGACGCCCCGATCCTTTCTTATTCCTAAGCCTGATGCCTGATGCCTGAAGCCCGTGCCTGCTTAATCCACTTTCTTGAATGCCTGTTTCTTGGCCTTGCACACGGGGCACTCATCCGGCGCCTCGCCTTCCACGGTCATCCGCAGACCTGGCATACCCAGTAGTCCACATCTGGGGGTCTTGCCCAGGTTTTCGAGCATCCTTTTGTAGAGTGCTGCGTGAATCTTCTCGACGGCGTTTGCAAACTCGAAGCTCCGAAGCGCCCCCGCCACCCCCTCGGCCTTGGCGTCGGCGATCATTTCCGGGTACATCTTCTGAAACTCATAGGACTCGCCGCTGATGGCCTCTTCGAGGTTCTCCTTCGTGGAGCGGATCCCCTTGAGCTCACGCAGATGGGCGTGTGCATGGACTCGTCTCCGCCCGGCGGCGGCCCGGAAAAGCTTTGCTGCCTGCTTGAATCCCTCCAGCTCGGCCTTCTTCGCGAAGGCGAGATACTTTCGGTTGGCCTGCGATTCGCCTGCAAAGGCTTCTTTCAAATTCTTCTCGGTTTTTGACATTTTATCCTCCTTCTTGTGATTTTCACCGGGGTTTTGTTCTTGAAAAACGAACCCGCCGGACGGGACGTGCCGGCAGGTTTTTGTTACGCACGGGAGGATTTTATCAGGCTTTTTTTCTTTTTACAAACTTTTCCACCTCGATTGCGATGAGGGGAATGAAGGACAGGGCGACGCACAGCAGAAGCTCTCCGGTTGTGAGGGGGTCCGTCTTGAAAATAGGGTTCAGGGACGGCACGTAGATCACCGCGAGTTGCAGCAGCACCCCGGCAAGTACTGCTCCCAGCATGGCCTTATTGGTGAAGAACCCCAGCTTGAACAGGGACTCCTTTTCCGAGCGAACCGCCAGGGCCGTCGTCAGCTGGCCCCAGACGATAACCGTGAAGACCATGGTTTCCCACCGGTCATTGCCTATTGCAATCTCCAGGTACTGAAGCCCGATGCAGAGGACCGCCATCAGCAGGCCCACCCAGACGCAGAAAACACCCAGCCCGTGTGCGAAGATGCTCTCCTGCGGGTCCCGCGGCGGACGCTTCATCACCTCGCCCTCGGCTGGCTCCACGGCGAGGGCCAGCGCCGGGAGGCTGTCCGTCACGAGGTTCATCCAGAGGATCTGATCGGCTGCAGGGGAAGGGGCAACCCCAGGATGGGGGCCAGGAAGAGCGTCCAAACCTCGCCGGAATTACAGGCCAGGAGGTACTTGATAAACTTCCGGATGTTGTCATAGATCATCCGGCCTTCCTTGACGGCGTTGACGATGGTAGCGAAGTTGTCGTCCAACAGGATCATGTGAGAGGCTTCCTTGGAGACATCGGTCCCCGTGATCCCCATGGCGATCCCGATGTCGGCCCGCTTGAGCGCCGGGGCATCGTTCACGCCGTCACCCGTCATGGCCACGATCTGCCCTTTGTCCTGAAGGGCCTTCACGATCTTGAGCTTCTGCTCGGGGATCATCCGCGCGTAGACCCGGATGTCCTCCACCTGGTTCTCAAAGTCCTCGAGGGA
>CAVPJD010000015.1:0-36711 GCA_963705165.1 uncultured delta proteobacterium
CCGTAGCCCTTCTTCTTCATCTCGATGGCGCGGTCCACGGCGGTCTCGCGGATCGTGACGTTTGTGAAAACCAGCTCGTTATACTTGATCTTGGCGCGCTCGCAGCGCTTCTTGAACTCGTCGCTGCGCATGGCCTTCATCACTTCGTCGGCATCGCTGAACTGGGGCGTCGTCACCGCGCTGCCCAGGTTGGTGGCCTCGAGTTCCTTGCAGCCCGCCAGGATGCTCTCCTGTCCGTAGAAAATCTTTGCATTCGTGGAGATGAATTTCTCCTCGTGCTGGAATCCGTCACGAATCGTGATGTCGCCGATCATGACCTTCTTCGGCATTCTTGGGAAAATTTTAAAGAGATCATATTCCGCCATAAAACTCCTACCTCCTAAAAATTAAATCTGCAACACGATGTTGTTTTGCACACCCTAAGGGGCGGCTTTACCTCAAGGGAAAGCCGAACGACTCGGCGACTCCCGCGCTGCCTCGCGGCGGTACGGGCACGTCGGGCCGATTACAGTCCGGGTTACTCTCCCGTAAAGTTCGGTTTGCGCTTCTCCGCGAAGGCTGCCAGGGCTTCAAGGCGGTCCTTCGTGGGGATCGTCACTTCATAGGCCTTCGACTCGAGCGGCAGTGCCACACCGAGGCTCGCCTCGGAGCCGTAGTTGATGGCGAACTTCGCCTGCGCCACGCCGACGGGGCCGTTCTTCGCGATCTCGCGGGCCAGTTCGAGGGCCGCATCCATCAGCTTGTCGGGCTCGACAACCTTGCTTACCAGGCCGATCTCGAGTGCCGTCTTGGCGTCGAACCGGCGGGCCGTGTAGATGAGCTCCTTCGCCTTGGCCACGCCCACCACGCGGGTCATGCGCTGCGTGCCGCCGGCGCCGGGGATGATGGCAAGGCTTGTCTCGGTGAGGCCCATCAGGACGTTCGACGAGCAGATGCGGATGTCGCAGGCCAGCGCCAGTTCCGTGCCGCCGCCGAAGGCAAAGCCGTTGATCGCGGCGATGACGGGGATGCGGACGTTCTCGACGGCCGTGAAAGTGTTCCGGATCGTGAAGATGAAGCGGCGGACCTGGTCCTGCGTCAACGAACGACGCTCTTTCAGGTCTGCACCTGTCGAAAAAGACCACTTCTTGGGGTCGTCGCCGGCCTTGGAGCCGGTGATGATGATGCAGCGGAGCCCCATATCGAAGTTGGCCTCGCGGATGACGTCGGCCAGCACGGACAGCAGGTCGAAGTTGAAGCAGTTCATGGCATCCGGACGGTTCAGGGTCAAAATCAGGATGCCGTCATCGGTCTTTTGTTGAAGCAGAATGTCTGACATAACTTCCTCCCTCTCTATCTCTTTCCCTTTTCCTCAGTTTGATGAACCGTGGAGAGGCCCCGGCCCGTCGGGCCGGGGCTTCCTCCGGACATGTCAGATTCACTGAATTAAACCTTCAGGTCACCCCAATTGGTGTGGCCGACGGGCACGCGGTAACAGAGCTCGAGGGCTCTTGCCAGCTTGCCGCGGACCTCGCTGAAGGCGATGGCGCCGTCGTGGAACAGAAGCGACCCGGTGAGGAACGGGTGGCCTTCGGCGTCGTAGCGGTCTCTCATCATCTGGCGGAACTTGGCCATTTCATCCTCGTTGACCGGCAGTCCCTTGTCGATGATGTTCTTGCGGCGCACGGACTCGACGATGAAGCCCGCCGTGTCGCCGGACATAACGGTCGTGCGGCCTCTCATGTTGGTGAAGCAGAAGACCGGCCGGAAGGCGCGGCCGCACATGCCGTAGTTGGCGGCGCCGTGGTCGGGGCCGATGACGTACTGGATCTTGGGAACGTTGAGCACGGAGCAGGTGCGGACCATGTCGGAGCCGTACTTGCCGATGCCGCCCCACTCTTCGGACTTGCCGACCATGTAGCCGGGCGAGCCCTGGAGGAACAGGACCGGGAGGCCCTGGTTGCCGCAGCGGATCATCCACTCGGTGGCCTTGCGGGCCGCCTCGATGTAGATGACGCCGTTGGCATTCGATGCGATGAAGCCGACGGGCAGGCCGCCGAGCCACATCTTGCCGGCCACGATCGAATCGCCGCGGTTTTCACCGTAGGTGGGCTTGTACTCGTGGATGTAGCTGTCGTCGGCCAGGCACTTCAGGGTCTTGCGGATGTCGATGAACTGATAGGTGTTGGTGGGCGTGTCGCGCATCATCTCCGCGAAGTCGAACTGGGGCGCGACGGCCTTGCGGCGGTCGACAAAGAGCTTCTGGGGCGGTTCGAAGTCGATGATGTCGCGAAGCTTCTTGATCCCCTCGGCCTGGCTCTTCACGATGTGATCGCAGCCGCCGGAGTGCTTCGTGTGGACGTAGGCGCCGCCGAGATCCTCGGGGGAGACCGTCTCGCCGATGGCCGACTTCACCATGGGGGGGCCCGCCAGGAAGGCGTAGGCCATCTTCTCGATCATGACGGACTCGGAGGCCAGGTAGACGATGTAGGCGCCGCCCGCCGTGTTGCCGCCCGTGGAAAGCGTATACTGGCGGATGCCGTCGGCGGACATGCGGCACATGTTGTAGAACATGCTGCCGAAGTGGCCGTCGTCGGCGAAGCAGCCCAGCTGCAGGGGCAGGTTGATTCCGCCGGAATCGGCGATGTAGACGCAGGGCAGTCTCAGGCGCTCTGCAATCGCCTGGGCCCTGATGTGCTTCTTCAGGGTGATGGGGAAATAGGTTCCCGCGGCGTAGCGGTTCTCGTTGGCGAAGACCATGCAGTCTTTGCCCTGGATCGTTCCGACGCCGGTCACGAGGCCGCCGCCGGGGATGTGGCCGCGCTTCTCGGATTCGTAGATATCGCCGCCGTAGAGCTTTACTTTACCGATGTTGTAGCCCGCATCGAGACCGACCTCGAAGAACTCCGTGCCGGGGTCGATGAGCTCCGTGACCAGGTCGCGCATGGGCTTCTTGCCCTGCTTTGCCAGGCGGGCAACCTGATCTGCCCCTCCGAGGTTGTAGGCCTCTTCGCGGTGCTTCATCAGTTCGGCATCCTGAGCTGTCCAGTGCTTCAGGTTTGAATCTCTTTCCGCGGCAAGCCTCTCGGCCCTTGTCAATTTCTTCTCTTCTGCCATAATACTCCTCCTCTCTCCTTGAATAGAACGACAGGCATCAAAAGCCTGTTGTTGGCAAATGCTGTAAAAGAACGGGCACTTGGGTGATTCCCGGAGTGGCTCCCGGAACAGTTCTGCGGGCTGATCGGGATGTTTTTTGAAACCGCGAATGCATATCACTCAAAGTCGCAAAAATCAAGTGAAATCGAATAGGCAACGGGGTTTTTTCGGCAGGGCCACTGTTCGATTTTTGACAGGGTTTGCCGGTTGTGATAATCAGATCGAAATCCTTGGGTGGTTATGCCGGAAAAAGAACATCAAGAAGCCACAGACCGGTTCGGAAAGCTCCTGACCCTCATCGAGAGGCTCCGGGACCCCGACGGCGGGTGCCCCTGGGACATCCGCCAGACGAAGGAGGATGTGGGCCGCTACCTCCTGGACGAGACCTACGAGGTCCTCGATGCCGTCGGCAAGGATTCGCCTGCAGCACTGCGGGAAGAACTGGGCGATCTTCTCTTCATGATCCTGTTTCTTGCCCGGATCGCCGAGGAGGAAAACCTCTTTGGAATCAATGGTGTTCTCGATGACATCTCGGCCAAGATGATCCGTCGCCACCCCCACGTATTCGGCGACGCTAAGGTAAAAGACGCCGCCGAGGTGAAGCGCAACTGGGACCAGATCAAGCGGGACGTGGAGAAGCGGGGCGAGGGCGAGCCTTCGATCCTGGCGCGGGTCCCCCGGACGATGCCGGCGCTCATGCAGGCCCAGAAGTTGACCGGGGAAGCTGCAAAGGTCGGCTTCGACTGGGACTCGGCGCAGAGCGTCATGGCAAAAGTCGAGGAGGAATTGAGAGAATTCCGGGAGGCGCTCGCAAAAGGTGACCCCGACCGGGTCCGCGACGAGATCGGCGATGTCCTCTTCTCAATCGTCAACCTCAGCCGGCATTTGAAAATTAATTCCGAGGAGGCGCTGCGGTCAACAAACCGCAAATTCGAGGAGCGTTTCCTTTATATAGAGGAGAGGCTGCGCGAGCGGGGCAAGGACCCGGCGTCATCGACTTTGGAAGAGATGGATGCGCTGTGGGAAGAAGCGAAAAGAAAGAAGAGGGACGTTGTTGACTAAGTGGACTAACTCAGTTCCGAGCTACAACGAGCCTCTACGGGGATCGAGTTAGTCTACTTAGTCAACAACGTCCCTGGTTTGGAGTTGAGAAGGTAAGATAAAGACGGGAAACAAGAAAGACCATGGAAAATGTCAATTTCAAATTCTTCCTCTGTGTCATCGGCATGGTTCTCGTCCTGGAGGGGCTTCCCTATTTCGCCTTCCCGGAAAAGATCAAGTCCCTCTACCTGAAGATCCAGGAGGCTTCCGATGCGAACCTGAGGATGCTCGGATTCCTGGCCATGGTCATCGGGCTGCTGCTCGTCTACTTCGGACACGCAGCTTAGAATGCAACCCGGCGCAACGGCAAACCCCGTATAATTCATCTTGACTTATCCTTCGTTTACGGTTATTTGCACCGACCTGGGTTCTGGAATACTGGAGTAAATGGAATGGTGGAATAATGGGATTCCGGTGGTCGGAAAAAAAAAAGTCTTTTCTTACCCAAGTGCCAGAACATTCCGACTACTCCATTTTTTCCGAGCCAAAGGTGATGCAGACTGCGAATAGTAGAATAATGGGTGGCAGTCTTCGACCCGGTCGGAGGATTAATTTTCCCTGAATAACCCAGTATTCCACCATTCCATTATTCCAGCTTTTTTATATGAAACTAACCGACTTTGACTACACGCTCCCCCAGGAGCTTATCGCCCAGTCGCCTGCCCCGGACCGGGACCGCTCGCGGATGATGGTCGTGGAGAAGCGAAGCGGCTCTCTGAGGAACCATGTCTTTCAGGAGTTCCCGGGATTTCTGCGAAAAGGAGACGTTCTCGTCATCAACGACTCGAAGGTGATCCCGGCGAGGCTTTTCGCCCGCAAGACAACGGGGGCCGCCGTGGAGATCCTCCTGCTTCGCAGCCGCGAAGGGACCTCGTCGCCCCGGTGGGAGGCACTGCTCAGGCCGGCAAAGCGCATCAAGGCGGGATCGACACTGGGCTTTGACGGGGGGGCAAGCGTCCGGGTCCTGGAGAGGATCGACGAGCGCAAATGGGTCGTCGAGTTCAAGACCGACGAGCCCTTCGAGACCTTCCTGCGGCGCCAGGGGCAGGCCCCGCTGCCGCCATACATCCGTCGTGAAAAGACAGGCGGGCCCTCCCCCGATGATCTCGATCGGTACCAGACCGTCTACGCCAGGCACCCGGGGTCCGTCGCGGCGCCCACGGCCGGGCTGCACTTCACGGAAGCTGTCCTCGATGAGATCCGGGGCAGCGGCATCCCCGTGGCAATGGTTACCCTCCACGTGGGCTACGGAACATTTACCCCGGTGGAGGCCGAGCAGATCGAGGATCACAGGATGGACGAAGAATACTTCGAGATCGGCGACGAGACGGCGGAGAGAATCAACTCCGCCGAACGGGTCGTCGCCGTGGGGACCACCTCCACCCGGGTCCTCGAGTCCATCGCCGACGAACGGGGGCACATCCGTGCGGCCTCGGGTTCTACGGGGCTCTACATCTACCCCGGCTACCGGTTCAGGCGCGCAGGGGCGCTGCTCACGAACTTTCACCTCCCGAAGTCGTCCCTTTTCCTGCTCACATGCGCCTTCGCCGGCAGGGAGCTGATGTTTGCGGCCTATCAAAAGGCCATCGACGAGCGATACCGGTTTTACAGCTACGGGGATTGTATGCTGATCGTCTAGCGCAGAGCGCTGCGACGATCGGGCGTAAGGCATAGGGCTAAAGGGCCTGCAGAATCCCTTTCTCGCCATTAGCCATTAGCCTTTAGCCTTTAACCCTTTGCCGCGAGAAATCATGTCTTATCGTTTCGAGCTCTTGAAGACAGACCCGAATTCCCGGGCGCGTCTCGGACGGATGACCACCGCCCACGGAGAGGTGCGCACGCCCGTCTTCATGCCCGTGGGGACCCAGGGGACCGTGAAGGGCATGACTCCGGAGTGGCTCAAGGAGGCCGGCGCCGAGATCATCCTGGGCAACACCTATCACCTCTACCTGAGGCCGGGCCACGAGTTGATCCGCGAGCACGGGGGGCTTCACCGGTTCATGCACTGGGACCGTCCCATCCTGACCGACAGCGGCGGGTTCCAGGTCTTCAGCCTGGGCCCCCTGCGGAGGATCACGGAAGAGGGGGTCCACTTCCAGTCCCACATCGACGGCTCGCGGCACTTCCTGAGCCCCGAGCGTGCCATCGAGATCCAGGAGGCCCTCGGCTCGGATATCATGATGTGTTTCGACGACTGCACGCCCTACCCCGCCGAGCGCGCCTACGTGGAAAAATCCATGGCGCTGACCCATCGATGGGCCAGGCGGTGCCGGGATGCAAAAAAAAGCTCCGATCAGGCCCTCTTCGGCATCGTCCAGGGGGGAGTCCACCGGGATCTGAGGCAGGCCTCCGTCGAGGCGCTCACCGCAATCGGCTTTGACGGGTATGCCATCGGGGGGCTCAGCGTCGGGGAACCCAAGGCCCTCATGATGGAAACCGTCGAGGCCACCGCAGCGCTGCTGCCGGCAGGCCAGGCCCGGTACCTGATGGGAGTGGGAACTCCGGAGGACCTCGTCGAGGGAGTCCGGTACGGCATCGACCTCTTTGACTGCGTCATGCCCACCCGTTGCGCAAGGAACGGATTACTATTTACAAATCGCGGAAAGGTTGTTATAAAAAACGCCCGTTACCGGAACGATCAGGCTCCGCTCGACGAGGCATGCGACTGCTACACATGCCGGAACTTCTCGCGGGCCTATCTCCGGCATCTTTTTATAGCCAGGGAGATCCTGGCTTTAATGCTTAACACGATCCACAATGTCCGGTTCTATCTTGCGCTCATGGAGCGCATCCGGACGGCCATTGCCGGAGGCGCCTTCGAGGACTTCCGGCGGTCCTTCGGGCAGAAGCAGCGCGAAGGCGACGCCGGCTCGATTCCCGAAGGGCGTGTGGACGAAAACATGAACACCAAAGAGGAGGACGAATCTTGACGAGTATAGCTTACGCCATGGGAGGCGCAGGAGGCCAGGGAGCACCCGGTGGGGATATGGGCTTTATCCTGATGATGACGGCGATCTTCTTCATCTTCTACTTCCTGCTCATCCGGCCCGCCCAGAAGAAGCAGAAAGAGGCGAAGGAGATGATCGCACAGCTGAAGCACGGCGACATGGTCGAAACGACAGGCGGCATCCAGGGCAAGGTCGCCGCCCTCACCGAGGCCGTGGTGACTGTCGAGATCGCCCCGAACGTGAAGATCAAGGTCAACCGCGCACACATCACGGCCCTCGTGCAGAAAACAGCAGAGGAATAAAGGTATCAGAAGGGTATCCGTTTGAAAGGGGATTTTCATGTTCCAGAGCCTTAAATTGAGGACGCTCATTGCGGCGGTGGTTACCATCGCTTCGATTTACTTTCTGTTGCCGTCGGTCATGCCGGAGATGCCGGCCTCGGTAAAAAACATCTTCCTGAAGAACCGCATCCACCTCGGGCTCGATCTGCAGGGCGGCATGCACCTGGTCCTCGAGGTGGACACGGAAAAGGCCATGGAAGGAACCGTGGAGCGGCTCGCCAACGCCCTCAGGGAAGGGCTCATGGAGAAGCGGGTCCGCTTCCGCAGCGTGGAGCGCAAGGCCGACAACAGCATCTCCATTGAGCTGCCGTCCAGGGAATCCCGGGCCGATCTCGAAAAGATCCTCACCGATCAGTTCCCGGACCTGGAGATCAAGTCCACCGAGGCCGTCGAGGGGCGCGAGAAGGTGACCCTGAAGTTCCGGGAGAAGCGGATCGTCGACATCAAGAAGACGACCCTCGACCAGAGCCTCGAAACGATCCGCAACCGCGTGGACCAGTTCGGCGTGACGGAGCCCGAGATCGTCCCCCAGGGCGACGACCGCATCCTGATCCAGCTGCCGGGGATCAAGGACCCGAAACGGGCCGTCGATCTCATCGGCAGGACAGCCCTGCTGGAGTTCAAGCTCGTCGACGAGGAGCACAACCTCGAGGATGCGCTCCGGGGCAACGTCCCGGCAGGGAGCATCCTGATGAAGGGCTCCCGCGAGAAAGGCGAGGGCACCGGCACCCGTAGGGATTCCATGTACCTCCTGAAGGAGCGCACCCTGCTGACGGGCCAGTCGCTGGAGAACGCCCAGGTGAAGATCAGCGACCGCTTCGGCGAGCCCTACGTGGCCATCAAGTTCAACCCCCAGGGGGCGAAGGACTTCGACCGGATCACCGGCGAGAACGTGAACAAGAGGCTCGCCATCATCCTCGACGGCGTCGTCTACTCGGCGCCCGTCATCAAGGAGCGGATCTCCGGCGGCGATGCCCAGGTCACGGGTGCCTTCGGCATGGAAGAGGCGCGGGACCTGGCCATCGTGCTGCGGGCAGGCTCGCTTCCTGCGCCGGTCAAGATCCTCGAGCAGCGCTCCGTGGGCCCGTCGCTGGGCCAGGATTCCATCGACAAGGGCATTCTGTCGACGATCATCGGCTTCCTGCTCGTTTTCGTCTTCATCGTGATCTACTACAGGTGGTCGGGCGTCGTGGCCTGCATCGCCCTGATGCTGAATCTCATTCTGCTGCTCGGGGCCATGGCCCTCTTCGACGCCACGCTCACGATGCCGGGCATCGCCGGCATCGTGCTCACCGTCGGCATGGCCGTGGATGCCAACGTGCTCATCTTCGAGCGCACCCGCGAGGAGCTGCGGACGGGCAAGACGCCGCGGGCGGCCATCGACGCGGGCTACACGAAGGCCTTCCTGACCATCTTCGACTCGAACGTGACGACGCTCATCGCGGCGGTATTTCTCTTCCAGTTCGGGTCGGGGCCGGTGAAGGGGTTCGCCGTGACGCTGACCCTCGGCATCATCGCCAGCATGTTCACGGCCATCTTCGTCACCCGGATCATCTTCGACTACTTCACCTGGACCCGGAAGATCGAGAAACTGAGCATCTGATTTCCGGGCAGAAAGAGAAAACTCGCCTCTGGCGCACACGGGGAACCACAATGTTTGAAATGATACGGCCGGACACCAATTTCGATTTCGTAAGCAAGATGAAGGCGGCGGTCATCGCCTCCGCCGTTTTCATCCTGATCGGGATCGCATCCATCGTCTACCACGGCGGCCTCAACCTCGGCGTCGACTTCGCCGGCGGGGCCGTCGTGCAGGTCAAGTTTCAGAAAGAGGCCTCCACGGACGGTCTCCGCTCGGCCCTGGACGGCGTGCAGCTTGAAAACAGCGTCATCCAGCAGTTCGGCGCCGCCGAGAACCGGGAGTTCCTGATCCGGACCTCGGAGACCGCGGCGGACCTCAAGCTCCTGACCGACCGGATCGACAGCGCCCTGACGAAGGCCTTCGGCCAGGGGGCCTACGAAATCCGACGGGTCGAGGCCGTGGGCCCGAAGGTCGGCAAGGATCTGACCCAGAAGGCGATCCTCGCCCTGGCGCTGGCCTGGGTCGCCATGCTGATCTACATCGGGTTCCGTTTCGAGTTCCGTTACGCCGTGGGCGGAATCCTGGCCCTGGTACACGACGTGCTCGTCACGGTGGGGGTGCTCTCTCTGCTGAACATGGAGTTCACCCTGAACACGGTGGCGGCGCTGCTCACCATCATCGGTTTCTCCATCAACGACACGATCGTCATCTACGACCGCATCCGCGAAAACGTGCGCAAAAAAATCCGGGCGGATCTGAGGCAGATCGTGAACGTGAGCGTCAACGAAACCCTGAGCCGGACGATCCTCACCTCGCTCACCGTGTTCCTGGTGCTCGTGGTGCTGCTCGTGCTGGGCGGGCCCGTGATCTTCGATTTTGCCTTCGCCATGTTTGTCGGCGTGATCGCCGGGAGCTATTCCACCGTCTTCATCGCCAGCCCCTTCGTGCTGTTCATGGAGCGGTTCATGCCGTCAAAGCGCAAGAGGAAGTAGTGCCGTGACACCGCTGGAATATGCCGGGCTGACGGTTTTCATCCTGGTTCTGCTCATCGGGTTCTTCTCGATCCTGATGGGGCTTCCGGGGACGCTCGTCATCCTCTTCAATGTCCTCGTTTACGCGCTGGTGACGGGCTTTGACAAGATCGGCTTCAAGATCCTGATTGTGCTTATCGTGATCTCGGCCATCGCCGAATCCCTCGAGTTCCTGCTGGGGATCACCTGGGCAAAGCGTTACGGAACCTCGAAGCGAGGCATTGCGGCCTCGCTCATCGGCGGGGTCATCGGGGCCCTTCTCCTGACCCCCGTTTTTCTGGGTCTCGGGGCCCTCATCGGGTCCTTCCTCGGGGCGCTCCTGGGAGCCTTCGTTGTCGAGATCCTCAACCAGAGGGACTTCAAGCCGGCGGCACGGGCCGGCTTCGGCGCGCTGATGGGCCGCCTGACCGGCCTTTTCGCCAAGGGCCTGTGCGGCCTTGCCATGGTGATCATCTCGCTCATGGCCATCTACTCCTGAGAAAGACGAACGACACATGACCTCGAATCCGAAAACCGCAAAAATCAGGGAGTACGCAGAGGCGATCATCATCGCCATCCTGATCGCCGCCTTCATCCGCACCTTCGTCGTCCAGGCCTTCAAGATCCCCTCGGGGTCCATGAAGCCGACCCTGGAGATCGGCGATCACATCCTGGTGAACAAGTTCAGCTACGGCGTCAAGCTCCCCTACCTGCGCAACACGATCATCCCCTTCGGCCAGCCCCAGCGGGGCGACATCGCCGTCTTCATCTACCCCGAGGACAAGACGAAGGACTTCATCAAGCGAGTCATTGCCGTTGGGGGTGACACGGTCGAGATCCGGAACAAGAAGGTTTTCATCAACGACGCGCCCTTGAACGATCCCTACGGGGTCCACGTGGAGGACGTCATCTACCCGAAGGCGATCCAGCGCAGGGACAACCTGGGGCCCATCAAGGTCCCCGAGGGGACCCTTTTCGTCATGGGCGACAACCGCGACCAGAGCTACGACAGCCGTTTCTGGGGCTTCGTCAAGATCGAGGACGTCATCGGGAAGGCCTTCATCATCTACTTCTCCTGGGACAGCGACGACAGCGGCGTGCGCTGGAACCGCATCGGGAAAATGCTGAAATGAACGGCTCAGTCGTCCTTGTATTCCTTGTTCTTTCGTTTGATTTCGTATCTTATTTCGGTTTGTTGCCGATTCAAAATTCCCCTCTTTCCCCCTTTGAAAAGGGGGACGAAGGGGGATTTTCTTTTGCATAACTTCCGCATTCCCTATAGATTCGCGACCATGAAAGATTTCCTCTTCCGTCTCTGTCTGCCTGCTCCAGAGCTTTTTCAATGGCAGCCGAAATTACGGCTGTCTACCGGAAGCCTCCGGAACGCTCATCCGGCGGAAAAAGCCGGAGAACCCGCCTCAAACCGTTCCCAATCCGCCAATTCCGTTGAAAAAGACGCTTCTTTGCGGTAGAGTCCCATTCCATGAAGAGACCCGCCGGTTTTGTTCTGTGGCTTGCCTTCGGGCTGGTCATCATACTTGCTGCCTGTTCGGGCCCTGACCGGGACGAAGGGGTCGTCGCCGTCCGCCAGGGGCAGGATGTGCCCGCCTACGGGGACATCCTGGTAGAGGGGTCTATCGGGGATGCGAGCAATCTCATCCCCGTGCTTGCCACGGACAATGCCTCACACAGCATCTCGGGTCTCATCTTCAACGGTCTCGTGAAGTACGACAGGGATCTCAACATCGTCGGCGATCTGGCCGAATCCTGGGACATCTCGAAAGACGGCCTCGTCATCACCTTTCACCTGCGAAAAGGGGTTCGCTGGCACGACGGGCAGCCGCTCACGGCCGAGGACGTCCTCTTCACCTACCGGCTCACCATCGACCCCAAGACGCCCACGGCCTACGCCGGGGATTTCCTGAAGGTGAAAAAGGCCGAAGTCCTCGACGCCCACACCTTCCGCGTGACCTACGACAAGCCCTTCGCCCCTGCGCTCATGAGCTGGAGCTCCGCCGTGATGCCGAAGCACCTGCTGGAAGGAAAAGACGTGACCAAGAACCCGCTCGCGCGCCACCCCATCGGGACGGGCCCCTATCGTTTCAAGGAGTGGAAGACGGGCCAGAAAATCGCCCTCGTCTACAATCCCGACTATTTCGAGGGGAGGCCCTTCCTCGACGGCCGCGTCATGCGGATCATCCCCGACATGGCCACCATGTTCCTCGAACTTCGCGCGCGCGGCATCGACCAGATGGGGCTCACGCCGCTGCAGTACACCCGGCAGACGGAAAACCAGTACTTCCGCAACCACTTCCGCAAATACCGCTACCTCTCCTTTTCCTACACCTACCTCGGCTTCAACCTGCAGAACCCCATGTTCGCCGACAGGAGGGTGAGGCAGGCCCTCTCCTACGCCATCAACAAGGAAGAGCTCATCGACGGGATCCTTCTGGGCCTGGGAAAGGAAGCCACAGGGCCCTTCAAACCGGGCACATGGCAGTTCAACGCCGACGTGAAGCGATACCCCTTCGACCCGAAGAAGACCCTGGAGCTCCTCGCGGAGGCGGGCTGGCGGGACACGGACGGCGACGGCATTCTCGACAAGAGGGGCCAGCGGTTCGAGTTCGAGCTTCTCGTCAACCAGGGAAATGAGGTCCGCGCAAAGACGGCGGAGATTGTGCAGCGAAGACTCGCCGAGGTGGGCATAACCGTCAAGATCCGGGTCATCGAGTGGGCCGCCTTCATCAAGGAGTTCATCAACAAGCGGCGTTTCGATGCCGTCATTCTCGGGTGGACGATCCCGATGGATCCCGACCTCTACGACGTGTGGCACTCAAGTAAGACGGGGCCGAGCGAGTTGAATTTCATCTCCTACAAGAACGAGGAAGTGGACGCATTGCTGGAGAGGGGCCGCAGCACCTTCGACCGCGCCGAGCGCAAGCGCTGCTACGACCGCATCCAGGAGATCCTGGCGGAGGATCAGCCCTACATCTTCCTCTACGTGCCCGACGCGCTGCCCATCTTCAACGCCCGGGTGCGCGGGATCGACCCGGCTCCCATCGGCATCGGCCACAACACGATCCGCTGGTACGTGCCGAAGGAGGAGCAGAAATACGTGATGACACAGTGATAAAGATGGAAGTTAGGAAGTTACGAAGAGCGGAAGATCGGCGTGGAGGGAATTTCGTTTCTTGTCCTCATCCGCTCTTCCTCACTTCTGCTCTTCCGATCTTCAGATTCACGATGACGACGGATGAACATAAGAGAGAGGCTTGCTGAACGGGCACATGCCCTTCAGCCCGCGAGGGACCGATGCTCTACATGATGCTGCTCATCCCCTTCCTGCTCTGCCTCGGCGTGGTGGCCTCTAGCTTTATGGCGGGATTCACGCCGATGGAGAGCCGGGCTGCGTTCTACAGGGACGAGCCATTTCGCAAACGGATGGAGTGGTTTTTTCTGCCGGCCATCGGCTTTCTCCTCGGCCTCATCAACATCAATCTCAAGTACACGCTCTTGATCGGCGGTGCGGCAATTCTTCTCTCCCACTGGGTCTTGAGACCGGCCGCCGAGACTCTGATTGTTGAACCACTCTTTCGCCGCTATTCTAAGGGAAACGGGAATGGAAAAACACAAAACGGGTAAGACTCTCCACAAGCCGCGGCGAAAGAGCGCTCAGCCGGCCGCAAAATCCCCCGGATTGAAGAAACCGGCATCGGGCCATGAGCCGAGGCCGCAGGATCTGCCCGTGCTGCTTCTCTACAACATCGACCCCGCATGGGAACCGCCTGAACAGGACGAAGCCGTAACCGCTACGCAGGAATTGATCGAGGCCTTGCGGCAGGTCGGCCATCCCGTCACTCCCGTCCAGGTCAACGATCTGGATCTGCGGAGATTTCTTTCTCCCATACAATCCCGACCATTTCGTCGTTTTGAACTGGTGCGAGGCCATCCCCGGCATCGCCCACAGCGATGCGCTGGCCGCAGAGACCCTCGAAGAGATGGGTTTCACATACTCGGGCTCGCCGCCGCCGGTACTGCGGCTCAGCGGCGACAAGGAGAAGGTCAAGGATGTTTTGCAGCGCGCCGGCGTGCCGATTCCGCAGGGCTGTGTCTGCCCAACGGCACGGCACGTATCGTGGGAGCGGTTCCCCGCCATCGTGAAACCCGTCCAGGAGCACTGCAGCATCGGGATCACGCCCGAGGCCGTCGTCCTGGACCTTGAAGCGCTGCGGGGACGCATCGCCTTCGTCACCGAGACGTATCGGCAGGCCGCCCTCGTGGAGGAGTTCATCGACGGCCGGGAATTCCGGGTGACCCTCTGGGGAAACGAGGACGTGGAGATGCTGCCGCCCGTCGAGATGGAGTTTTCCGCCTTCAGCGATGTGCGCGAGCGGCTGTGCTCGTGGGACGCCAAGTTCACGCCGGGCTCGCGCCACTACACCGAGATCCGCACCGTCGCACCCGCCCCGCTGACAGCGGAAGAGCTTCGCCTGCTGGAAGAGGTCTCCCGGGCCGCCTACCGGGCCATGGGGATCCGGGATTACGCCCGCTTCGATTTCCGGCTTCGCGAAGGCGTATTCTACCTCCTGGACCCGAACCCCAACCCCGACATCAGCGCCGACGCCAGCCTGGCCCTCATGGCGGAGCTCGCCGGCCACTCTTACGGCCAGATGGGCAGCCGGCTCATACACCTCGCGGCGAAGCGGCATCCGGTCTTCGGTATGAAAAGGTGATCCGGTGTTGACGTGACGGGGTGCCGGAGTGTTTCTTTTTTTCTTCACCCTGTGCTCAGGCTGGAATGCCGATCGGCAGATAATGCTTGCATACAATTAAATTGTGTGGTAGGAATGCGACCATGAAAATGCGAGCCGAGGATTGTATCTTTTTCCAGCTGGCAAAGGCGGCCCAGACGGGCTCACGGTTCTGGAGCCAGAAGGTGGCGGCCCTGAACGTGACGGCTACCCAGGCCATGGTCTTGCGCTTCCTTTTTGACCGGGATGAGGTGAACTCGAGCGAGCTCGGGAGCAGGACCGAGCTGGACAGCGCGACACTCACGGGCATCCTGGACAGGCTCGAGGCCGCGGGAATCATCGAGAGGCGACCGAACCCCACGGACCGGCGGGCCATCCATATTCATCTCACGGAGAAAGGAAGAGGGGCAGCAAAGGAGATTTTCCGGTTAGTGGGGGTCGCCAATACAGAGTTTCTGGGGGGACTGAATCCTTCCGAGGCAAAAGAGCTCAGGCGCCTGCTCGACAAGGTCAGACAGAAGTAAAAATTTTTGCCCGCATAGCTTGCATGCAATCTAATTGCGTGCAATGGATATCGATCTTCCCACGGACTGGCTGCACCGGGAAGATCCCGCCCAAAAACGATCAAGGAGGGAACCCCATGTCTGAACTACTGAAAATGCTGGGATGCCGGTATCCGGTCATCCAGGGACCCATCGGGGAAATGAACAGCGCAAGGCTTGTCGCTGCCATCTGCGAGGCCGGCGCCTACGGGATGCTCGCGCTCGGCTTCAGCGACGCCGAAAGGACCCGTCAGCTGGTCAAAGAGGTGAAAGCGCTCACCGACAAGCCCTTCGGCGCCAACCTGATGCTCCTCAACCCCAACAACCCCGGGATTCTCGACGTGCTGGCCGGCGCGGGCGTCAAGACGATCACCACGTCGGTGGGCAATCCAAAACCCGTGTACCAGCGGATCCATGAACTGGGGATGAAGGGGCTCCACGTGGCGCTCACCCTGGTCCACGCCATGAGGGCTGAGGAAGCCGGGGTGGACGGGATTGTCATCACAGGGGCCGAATCCGGCGGTCTTCGCTCCACGGAATCCGAGTCCACCAACATGGTCCTGATCCCCCTGGTCGTCGATCACGTGCGCGTCCCCGTCGTGGCCGCAGGCGGAATCGCCGACTCGCGTGGGTATCGCGCGGCCCTGGCTCTGGGCGCTCAGGGGGTGCAGATCGGGACCCGCTTCCTGGCCACCGAGGAGAGCACCGCCCACGAGAAATGGAAGCAGGCCATCGTGCAATGCGGCGACGGGGGAACGGTCCTCATCCCGCTGAAAAGGATGAACATGCGGGCCATCCTCACGCCCGCCCTGAAGAAACTGATGAGCGAACCGGGCTTCGATCTGACCGGCCGCTACCGCCTCGAGGACGTCCCGAAGGCATGGGGCTCGGGGGACTTCGATCTCTTTCCCGCCGGAGCCGGTCAGGTCAGCGCGCTGATCCGGGACGTGAAGCCTGTCCGTGAAATCATCGCGGAGATGGTTTCATCAACCCCAGGGTGACAGAAAGAGAAAAGACGGCAGTTGACCGCGAAGACGTTTTCATGGCAGGCTTTGCGGGTCCGCATACGACGACAAAACAAAGGAGGGAGAGCATATGACGTACGAGACGATCCTGTTCGAAGTGAAGGATCAGGTGGCCTTCATCACCCTGAACCGTCCCGAAGCGGCAAACGGGCTCATCATGACCTCGGGCAGGGAACTGATGCACGCGGCCATCCGCTGCGACGAGGACCCGGGCATCCGGGCGGCCCTGCTCACCGGGCGCGGCAAGTTTTTCAGCGCCGGCGGCGATCTGAAGTATTTTGCGGAATCCGGCGAGGGGCTGGCGCAAGCCCTGAAGGAGATGACCGTCTACTGCCACGCGGCGGCCTCGCGGTTCATGCGCATGGACAAGCCGCTGGTGACGGCCGTCAACGGCCCCGCAGCGGGAATGGGGATGAGCTTCGCCATCTCCGGGGACCTGGTGCTTGCCGCCGAATCGGCGTCGTTCACGGCGGCCTACACGGCGGCAGCGCTCTCGCCGGACGGCGCGATGACCTACCTGCTGCCCCGCTTCATCGGGCTGTTGAGAACCAAGGAGCTCGTGCTGACGAACCGCAGGCTCAGCGCCAAGGAGGCCCTGGAATGGGGCCTCGTCAACCGGGTCATCCCCGACGCGGAGCTGATGCAGGAGGCCGAAAAGCTGGCGAAGGCCCTCGCAGCCGGCCCCACTCGGTCATTCGGGTCCGTGAAGAAGCTGCTGTGCGGGACCTATTCGGAGTCGCTGGAGACGCAGATGGAACTCGAGGCCCGTGGGATCGCCGACATGTCGAAAACGGCCGATGCCCGGGAGGGAGTGGGCGCGTTCCTCGCCAGGCGCAAACCCGTTTTCACCGGCAAGTAGAAATCATCAAGGAAACAAATCCCCCTCGCCGCTTGGGGGAAAAGAGTCAGTAATCAGTTGAGTGGTTGACTGGTTGAAAAGGGTGAAGGAAGAATCACGGATGCCTCCTTACGTTTACGTTCTTCCCTTATCGAACCTGTTAACGCTATCAGACTTGTTACTTCGGTGCAGGCCGACCGCCTGCTAGGCAATCGCGCCCAGTCAGGTGCCCCCCTGACCGGCTGCGCAGACGAAGCAGTGCTCACCCGTCACGATGTGTCGGCGCGAAAGCCGCTTGATGTCGAAGCCGGCGATGTGCCGGGGGCAGTTACTGTCGACGAAGAGGTCGAGAGACTGGTTATAGTCGCAATCGAAAAGAGCGCCGTCCCAGCGGACGCTCACCAGGTCACGGCACATGAGCCCCTCGAGGGTTGCGGGGTTGAAGGCCTCCCGGACCATGCCCATGTATGAGTCCAGCTGGGCGGTCCTGAGGAGGAAGTCGCGGAATCGTCCCAGCGCCATGTTCGGAAATACATAGAGGGAATTGAAGGCGATCCCGTGGCGGCTGCGGAGCGTCTTGCGGAATTCCTCTTCGATATCCTTCTGCAAGGGGGCAAGAGCTGCTCCCGGCGGGTTATAGACCAGGTGGAGGAGAAGCCCGTTGGTCCCGTATCCCCTGTCGTTAAGGATTCTGAGGACCCTCAGGCTTCTGCTGAAGGCACCCCTGCCCCGCACCAGGCTTACACTCGCACCGGTATCGCCCGGCAGGGATGCGATGACTTCGACACGATGGTCGCAAAAGAATTCGGGGAGATCCCTGCACGCGGGCTCCTCCAGGACGGTGAGGTTCGTGCGGACGATGACGCGGGTACCGATACGGCGAGCCTCGCAAACCAGGTTGCGCAGTTCAGGATGAAGTTCCGGGGCGCCGCCCGTGATGTCGAGCGTCCCGATTTTTTCCCGCCGCAGCACGTCAAGCACCGCCTCGATCGTCTCACGGCTCATCATCTCTTTTCTGCCGGGCCCCGCCGAGAGGTGGCAGTGCTTGCAGCTCATGTTGCAGGCATACCCCAGGTTGACCTGAAGGATGGCGACCTCTTTTGCCACCAGGGGCCCGCCCCGAAAGCCTTTCACTTTTTCATCGAACGTCAGCATGTCACCAGGTGATCCTCTCCGTTCCATTCTCCCATTGCAGGCTCCACGCAGAAACCGAGGCTGCAGTCGGCATTCATGCAAATCAGTATATACACGGTGGCGATGATCCTCCACCCTTTTTTAGCTCCCCCTTGGCATAAAAAAAAGAGGCGGGAGTGCAGCCCGCCTGCTCTCCCGCCTCTGAATTTTTTCAAACCGCAGGTTGATCGATTCCTCCAGGAAGCTCAGATGGCCTCGATCGTGGAAGGCGGCTTGGTGGCAACATTGTAGGTCACGCTCACCACGCCGGGCACGCTGTCGAGAATCTTCCCTGCGATCCGCTCGAGCGTCTGCCAGGGAAGCCTTGTCGGCGTGGCCTTCCTGGCATCGATGCTGTCCCAGCAGCGGATCTCGATCTGCAGGCCGAAGTCCCGTTTGCCGGCGCGCATGCCCGTGACGCGGTCCTCGTGGAGGATCGCCATGTACTGGAAGGCCTTGACCTTCTGGAGTTCCTCCTCGACGATGACCGTCGCCTTGCGCACTAGCGCGATCTTCATCGGCGTCACCTCGCCGATGACCCGGGCGGCGAGAGCCGGTCCCGGGAAGGGGATCCTGTCGAAGAGCGATTTCTGCAGCCCCAGGGCCATGCCGACCTTGCGGACGCCGTCCTTGCGAAGCTGTACGAGGGGCTCGCTGATCTTGTAGCCGAAGGCCTTCTTCGGGTCGATGCCGATCTGCTCGAAGACATTATGCTGGCGCTTGATCCCGGCGGCCGTCTCCTCCACGTCGGTGAGGATCGTCCCCTGCAGCAGCAACGTGGCCTTGCTTTTCAGCACGAGGTCGCGGAAGACCTTTTTGTAGAAGGTCTGCGTGATGGCCTCCCGCTTCAGCTCCGGGTCCGTTATGCCCTTCATGGCGTCGAAAAAGGCCTTCCGGGCATCGACGATCGTCACCGGGATGCCGAGCTCCTTGAACAGGGTGGCCACCTTCTTCGGCTCGCCCTCGCGCATGATCCCGTTGTCGATGAAGTAGGTCTTGAGTTTTTTCCCCAGCGCCCTGTGCGCCAGGGCCGTGACGACCGACGAGTCCACGCCGCCCGAAAGCGCGCTGATGGCGATCCCGTCGCCCACCATCTCCCGGATCTCGCGGACCTTCTCGTCGATGAATTTCTTCGGTTTCAGATCCTTCGCCTTGATCTCCTTGTACGTCATGACCCCCTCCTCCGAAGCAGAGTTTTAGCCGCGGGCGCGGGACCCGGAAGCGGCGTTACGATTTTGTAACACAGCCGCCGCTTTTCTTCCAGCCCTTTGATTCGTTATGGGGACGGATGCCGAGGGAATCCTCTTCTTCCTGAAAGCGTTGAAATCGCATTGCGCCGCTGAGTAGAAAATTATAATCGGGATTGGCAGAACAAAAAACAAAGAAGGCAGGACTTGCAACCCTGCCTTCTTTGTTTTTACACGCTGACATTTTCAACTGCTTGCCCGTCACTTGATTGTCAGGAGGACGGGATCAGTTTCTTATCGCCAAGGGTCTTCACCACCAGGCTGACGAACCGGGAGATCTGGTCTTCGCTCCCGGAGGGGTTGACGGCATCGACGGTGGATCGCCAGACGATGCCCATCGTTTTCCCGTCGAAGAGCCTCGACTCCAGGGTTACCGCTTCGCGCTGCTTGACCGTCTGCGGCCTTGGGCCGAACCATGGTATGTAAGTCATCGAAGACATGGTCTTGTCTGGCGCCCCGTAGGTTTGGACATCGGTTCCCGCCCCCAGGACCCGCACGATCAGGTAGGCCTCGATTCCCATTGCCTGGCTCACCCTTATCAGTTCCTCACGGGTTGCCTTGTCGGGGTCGGGGAAGAATTCATGGCACGTGGCCGCCTCGACTCCCTGCGACTTGAGCTGCTTGGCAAACTCGTTCTCGATAGGCTGCCGCAAGTAGTCCCGCTTCTCCATGGCGACGACCATGATCTTCTTGAAGGCCGGTCCCGTATAGGTCGAGTTCCTCCAGTTGTCCGTCAGGCGCATGGGGGAGGCACAGGACAGGATCATCAGTGACGCCGCAAAAAGCAGGATTCCCGATATTGCGATTCTCGTCTTGCCCATGTTGATCTTCCTTTCATTTTGTTCTGCAGGCCGGTAATGAGTCCGTATATGTCCTCAGGCCAGGGAGCCCTTTTCGGGCATCAGGTCATCACCCCGCTCCATCCTCTCGCAACTTCTTTTTTTGTATCCCTGAAAAGAGAAAACCTTCTCACCTTGTAACGGGCAGGGCATCCATGTCAATTCCAATTCGCAATCATCAGTGTCTCTTGATCGAGATGTGATCGAGCAGCAGGTGATCTCCATACCCTTCTGTTCGTGACGATCCGAAAGAAATCTCTCAGTCCGTCCCCTTCAGCGTGTCGAGAAGGAACGAGCGCAGGCGGCCGTAATCAGCGGGCAGCTCGACTGGCTCGCCGGTGCGTTTGTCGAGATCCTTCATGCTCCGGGGCACCTCGGGTGTGATGCCGAGGAGCTCGATGATCTCGTCGGGAAACTTGGCCGGGTGGGCCGTCTCGAGGCAGACGCAGGGCTCCGCGATGGGCCCGCAGCAGGCCTCCAGGTAATGTTCCAATCCCTTCCAGCCAACGGCCCCGTGGGGTTCCAGCAGGATGTTGTATTGCTCGTAGACGCGCCGGATGGTCTTCTTCGTCTCTTCGTCGGAGATGCTGACGGAATAAATTCGCCTGCGCATCTCCTTGAGATCGGGGTAGACGTGCACGACGCCCGTGCGGTCCACCGTCCCACCGTAGAGATCGAAGAATCGGGCCAGGTTGCTCGGGTGGCCCACGTTCATGGCGTTGGAGAGGCAGGCCCGCGACGGCGAGACCTTCTCGTAGACACCCGTCCGGAGGTAGTTGGGGAATTCGTCGTTTTCGTTAGTGGGCATGACGAGCATCCGGACGGGAAGCCCCATGCGCCGGGCATACTCGCAGCCCAGGGCGTTGCCGAAATTCCCCGAGGGGACTGAGTAGACGATCTCCTCGCCTTTGTTTGCCAGCTGGGCGTATGCATAGACGTAGTAGACGCTCTGCGGCATGATCCGGCCGAAGTTGATGGAGTTGGCCGAGGTCAGGTTGAGATGAGAAAACCCCGGGTCGGAAAAGGCCTGCTTCACCAGGTTCTGGCAGTCGTCGAACTTGCCGTCGACGGACAGGGCCAGGACGTTGTCGCCGATCGAGTCGAGTTGCTTCTTCTGCATCCCACTGACTTCGTTTCGCGGGTAGAGGATCCAGACGCTGATCCCCTCGACTCCCTTGAAGGCCTCGCCGACGGCGCTTCCCGTGTCGCCCGAGGTGGCCACGAGCACGTTGAGCCGCTTTCCCCGGTCGCGCAGACGGCTCATGAGCCTTGCCATCATCCGGGCGGCAAAATCCTTGAAGGAGGCAGTGGGCCCCCGGTCGAGGCGCATGACGTACATGCGCTCGCAGACCCGCTCCAGGGGAACGTCGAAGTTGTAGGAATCCTCGACGACCTGCCGGATCACGTCCCGGGGCAGATCATCTTTCAGGAATGTCTGCGCCACGAGGAGCGCGGCCTGGGCATAGGGGGCCCCCTTGAGCGCCAGGATGTCATCGATGGCGAGCCGGGGAATGGGGTCGGGCATGAAGAGCCCCTCGTCGGGCGCCTGCCCCTGGATCAGGGCATCGCGGAAGGAGACCTGCCCCTTGAACGGCGTAAGGCCGGCCAGCCCGTCGAGTCGGTGGTTTGTGCTGTAGTAACGGATCATGGAACTACCTCATGGCATCTGATTCTTTTCCCGGGCTGTTCAAAAATGGCCAGGTGCCAGGCCCCGATTTCGAGGATTACGAAGTCAGTAAGTGATGAAGCGAGGAAGATCGGAATAGATGGGGATTCTTTTGCTCTTCTCCGCTCTTCCTCGCTTCTGCTCTTCCGATCTTCGCAATCTTGTTTCCGGTAGACTAACGCATAGCATCCGGCGTGATACCTCCGGTATCAGCCTAATTTCAGAGGCTTTGCGGGCGATAGGCCCGGATGTATTCCAGGAAGATTTTATGGTGGTTCATTAAATCGAATTGCCTGCGATAAATCAAATAAAAAGATCTCTCGATCGGGCAGCCCTCGATGGAAAGGGCCATAAGAAGGCCCGATTTCAGTTCGCGCCGGATGGCGTGTACGGAAACCACGGAGACCCCGAGACCGGCGATGATGGCCTCCTTCACGGCCTCGGAGCTTCCCAGTTCCGCCGCAATGTTGAGATGCGGCAGGCCGGGGCCGGCCGTTTCCCGCAGGCATTCCTCGAGGGCTTCCCGGGTGCCCGAGCCTTTCTCGCGGATCACGAAGGGCGCCTCCGAAAGTTCGGCGACACGGACCGCACGCCTCTTCGCCCAAGGGTGCCCCGAGGGGACGGCCAGCACCAGGCGGTCCTTCCAGAGCTCCTCGGCAATCAACTTCCCCCCCGACGGTTTCTTCCCGATGAATCCGATCTCGGCGCCGTTGTCGAGAACCGTCTCGATGACGTCACTGCTGTCGGCCGTTCGCACTGTTGTCCGGATCCGGGGATGTTTTTTCCGGAAACCGCCTATCGCATAGGGCAGGATGTACGTGGCAGGGATCGTGCTCGCGGCGATCCGGATATCGCCGGCCTCCTCCTCGCGGAGCCGCAGGACCCGATCCCGAGCCTCATCCCGGAGCTTGATGATCCGCCGGGCATAATCGTAAAGGACCCTGCCCTCAGGGGTCAGGGCGAGGCTCCGGCTGGAGCGGTTGACGATCTTAGCCCCCAGGGCCTCTTCGACATTGCGGATGTGTTTCGTCAGCGAGGGCTGTGTGAGGTGCATCTTTTTTGCAGCACGGCTGAAGCTGCGCTCCTCGACGAGATGAATGAGGGCCTCGAGCTGCTGCATCGTCATGCTTTGAAACCCCTCCGCCATCATGCCCATTCCCTCCTTCCAGGCCTTGTGCGAACACCATGATCGCATTCACGACCGCTGCTTACCATGAACAAAGAGCATAATCAATCGGTGATTATAACTTATCTGAATTTGACATATTCGACAAAGCTGCATAGAAATAAGGAGCAATTTTTCCGGAACGACATGCCGCGATCGTCAAACACCCGATCCGCCTTCACCCGTCAACGGAACAGGAACGATCAGGAAGGAAACGGGCAATCAGGCCGTTCAGTCACACATTCAATATACAAGGAGGAAAAAATGAGCGACGATAAGAAAAACGTGGAAAAAGAGGAGATGGACAAGCGCGATTTTCTCAAGGCGATGGGCGCGGGACTAGGCGTAGCGGGTCTGGCTTCGTTCATGGGCGGTCCGGCCTTTGCACAGGCGGACAAGAAGGACAAGTATCTTGTCGTGATCACCAATGGCGCCAATGACCCCAACCGGGCCATCCTGGGGCTTCTCATGGCTCAAGTTGCCATTGACAAGGGCTGGGGGAAAGTCCACGTGTGGTTTACGCTGAACGGGGCCGACCTTGCCAACAAGAAGAGGACGGACAGCATCGAATCACCTATTTTCAAGAAATTCGGCAACGCGACAAAAATCATGAACAGCATCAAGGAGAAAGGCGGATGGTTCGGCGTCTGCCCGCCCTGCGCCGAATTCCTGGCCTCCACGGGGGGCGACAAGCACGACTTCGTTGAGATGGCCGGCGGAGACTGGCTGATGAAGAACATCCAGGATGCGTGGGTGGCCTGGTTCTAGGAGTACCGGCTGGCGGGCAATGCCCGCCAGTTTCTTATCTCTTCGTTAAAAAGCAGATCAGAAATCATTGCATTCAATCAGGAACAGGTGATAGACAAATGATGTTTATCCGCTACTTCTGGCGGAAATTCCTCTACGATGTGAGGAAAACCGTGACGAAGGACAAGAAGATCCGCCTGACGGAGACCGTCAAGAGCGCCGGTTGAGCCTGCAAGATCGGTCCGGGTGACCTGAATCGAGCACTGCAAGGCCTGCCGAAAATCGTTGACCCGAATCTCATCGCCGGGATCGAGGGCAACGAAGACGCAGGGGTGTATAAACTTCGCGATGACCTGGCCATCATCCAGACTGTGGACTTCTTCACGCCCATCGTCGACGACCCCTACACCTTCGGCCAGGTGGCGGCCGCCAATTCCCTCTCCGACGTCTACGCCATGGGCGGAAGGGCGCTGACGGCCATGAACATCATCTGCTTCCCCGTGAAGACGATGGACATCTCCATTTTACACGACGTCCTGAGGGGCGGCCTCGACAAGATGATCGAAGCCGGCGTGACCCTTGTGGGCGGGCACAGCGTGGAGGACAACGAGTTCAAGTACGGCCTTGCCGTCACGGGTCTCATCCATCCTAACCGTGTCCTGCTCAACAGGGGGGCAAAGCCGGGGGACCGGCTTATCCTCACGAAGGCCCTCGGGACCGGGATCGTCAGCACGGCCGTCAAGGTGGGGGCTGCCGACGAGGCCCTCGTCGAGCGCTCCATCCGCTCCATGTCGACGCTGAACCGCAAGGCAGCCGACGTCATGATGGAAACACCGGGTGTGCATGCCTGCACGGATGTTACCGGTTTTGGCTTCCTGGGTCACGCCTGCGAGATGATTGAAGGCAGCGACGTGGGGCTCCGGGTCTTCGCTTCGGCCATACCCGTTTTCAAGGGCATCCGGGAGCTCGTGGAAGGCGAGATCATCCCCGGCGGATTGCTCCGCAACCGTGATTACCGCAAACCCATGGTGGATGTCGGACCCGATGTTGCGGCCTGGATTGCCGATGTTCTCTATGACCCGCAGACCTCGGGGGGCCTGCTGATCGCCGTGGCGGCCGATCAGGCCGAAGGCCTCACGAAACGGATGCATGAGGCAGGAATCGACGATGCCGCCATCGTAGGGGAGTTCGTGATGGAACCGAGAGGACGAATCCGGGTCCTCGCGACGTCCTGAAAGGCATTGCACCGCCGCACAACCATGCTGAAACCCGACAAGGATAAACTGCTCGCCTCGCTCTTCACCAAGAGCCCCGGCCTGGTCGATCTGTGGGCGAAAAATACCGACTTCATCACGAACGCATCGACACCCTGGGCGACGCCTGCCGATGACATCCTGCAGGGTCCCATCGCCCTGGTGACGACGGCGGGCGTTCACCTGACCGACCAGCCGCCCTTCGACATGGACGACGCCGAGGGGGACGCGTCTTTCCGGGAAATCCCCTCATCGGCCCCTGCCGGGGCTCTCACGATCACGCACAACTATTACGACCACCGGGACGCCGATGCGGATATCAACGTGGTCCTGCCCATGGAGCGGCTGCAGGATCTCGAGGCCGAAGGGTTCATCGGTGAGATTTCGCGGCGCCACTTCTCGTTCATGGGGCACATCCTGGGGTCCCGGCTGGTGCGGCTTATCGGCGAGACTGCGCCGGCCGTAGCCGCGGAAATGAAACGGGATGGGATCCGCGCCGTTGTCCTGACCCCTTCCTGAGGCTACTGCAACCAGTCCGTGGGACTGATCCAGAGGGCAATCGAGGAGGCGGGCATCCCGACCCTCTCCATATCGTTAAACCGAACCGTCACCGAAAAGGTGAAACCTCCCCGGGCTGTTCTTGTCGGATACCCACTGGGCCATCCCATGGGAAGGCCCTTCGACAAAAAAACCCAGACCTCCCTCTTGAAGGAGGGTCTCATCCTCCTGAGGGATATCCGGGTTCCCGGCACACTGGTGGATATCTCTGACCGATATCGCTTTTAACGAAACGCCCCGCTATTCCGTCCGTCTGAGCTTGTCCGCTTCCTGCAACATCTCATACTGGCGCTGACGGTTTTCCCTCGTCGAGGCCATGGGTTGGCGGGCTTCCGCTTCGAGGCGTTCCGCTTCCTGGAGACGCCTTTGTCTCTCGAGTTCACGCTCCCTGTCACGGGTCTCGACGGTTTTGATCACCTCGTCGAGTTTCTGGTCCCTTTGCCTGATAGCTTGCTCGGCCGTCATGGAACCGGGTGGGGGCGTTGAACCGGCCTGCCCGAGCTCCTCCCCGGAAGGCATTGCGGCTCCCGGCTTCCCCGAAACGACAGGCTCCGCACTCACCCCCTTCGGGGGCTTGTCCGTGAGCACCATCACCCCGTTTTTGTCCGTGTACTTGTAAATTGTCTGCGCCCCGACAGGGCTTGCATGCACACAAACAAGAGCCACGGTGATGAGCCCTAGGGTCAACCACAAGGACAAGGGTCGAGGGGCGAGGGGCGAGGGTGCACGCAAAGAAGCGTGTAGCGTGTAGCGTGTGGCGTGTAGGGCCGACGAAAAACGCGCCAAGCGCGGAGCGCAGAATATGGAAAAAGGATTCTGGAATCCGGAATCCCCCTTCTTCATTTGGTCCTCCTCACTCAGACACTTAGACACTCAGACACTTCTTTCACTGCCGCGAAGCGGCTTCGCCGCTACGGCATCTCCCTCAGCCGCTGCGCTTCTTCCATCAGCTTGCGCTGCCGATCGATGTTCTCCTGGGTGGGCTGAACAGGCTTGCTGGCCTCCTTCTCGAGCCGTTCGGCCTCCTCGATGCGGCGCTGCTTGTCCTGCTGTCGTTCCTGTTGCCGTTCCTGGAGCCTCTTCTGGACTTCCTCCTGTTTCTTCTGGATCTCCTCATCGGCGATCCTCTTCATTTCGGCTTCCTTGTCCTTATCCACGGGGGCTGCCGGCTCCCTGCCCGCCTGAGGCTGCGGGGAAGGCTTGCCGCCCTGTTCCTGCGGCGTCACCTCTCCGGGGTCGTCCTTTGCCGGCGCGGCCACTTTCTCGTCCTCCAGGGGCACGACGATCACTCCGGGAGGCGGATTGTCCGTGAAGACGATTCTGCCGTTTTTGTCCGTATAACGATAGAGCTGCGCCGTGGAGTCGCCGGCCGTGAACAGGATACCGACCCATGCCGCAACGAGTGCCACAAGCAAAATTCCCGCAAAGCGCTTTGTCATCTTCATCTCTCCATGCCGGTTGATAAATAAGCCTCAGTTATCTTTATCGAACAAAATGGCAATTTTCTTTAATGGTTTCGGCTCACTTTACCCCCAAGACCGAAAAGAATCAACAGGATGATTCGTCTTCTCTCCCCTGCGCTTTCATTGCAATCGCCGTACCGCGGGCCCGGAACCAGGACGCGAGTGATTCCATGGATCTGCGTTCCCGCCCGGGGCAATCCCCCGATCCGCGTTTTTCCCCGCAATAGCCGGTGAGAAAGTCTGGGGGTCCTGACCGGGCGAAGCTACAACGGATCCGGCCCGGGGAAAATGGTCTTGACCCATTTCCCAGGAAATGTAAGATGGGGGGCACTTGTACCCCGTCGCCAGGTCGGCGACTTCACGTTTCCGGATGCGTCTGACGTGACAGGAACCGTTGAGCATGGGCGTTTCCAGGAAAGCCTTCCAGATCGACGCAGCCGGGCATCGGCTCAATGCCGAACGGATCGAACCGGGTCTCCTCAACGCGGAGGCGAACGGCACAACCCTCGTTTTCCTGCACGAGGGGCTTGGCAGTGTCGGTCAGTGGCGGGATTTCCCGTCGCTTTTGAGCGAAAAAACGGGCATGCCGGCCCTTGTTTATGACCGGTGGGGATACGGGAACTCGGAACCCTTCACCCTGCCCCGCAAGAAAAGCTATCTCCACGACGAGGCGCTGGTCAGCCTGCCGGCTGTGCTCGAAGAATGCGGAATCGGCAGGCCGGTCCTCATCGGCCACAGCGACGGAGGCTCCATCGCGCTGATCTACGCTTCGAAACACCCGGAGAGCGTGCGTGCCGTCATCACCGAGGCAGCCCATGTCTTCGTGGAGGACGTCACCCTGGAGGGCATCCGCGAGGCCGTCAAGGGCTATGCTGAAACAGACCTCGGGAAGCGGCTCGCCCGTTTCCACGGCGACAAGACGGATCTTGTCTTTCACGGCTGGGCCGATACCTGGCTGTCCGCGGAATTCCGCGACTGGAACATCGAGGAGTACCTGCCCGGGGTTTGCTGCCCCGTCCTCGTCATCCAGGGAATCGGCGATCAGTACGGCACAACCGCCCAGGTGAAGGCCATCGAGCGGCAGGTCTCCGGGCGGGCAAAGCCACTGCTCATCCCGTGCGGACATATCCCCCACGCGGAGGCGCGGGAGAAGGTGCTCGAGGAAATGGCCCGGTTCATCCTGGAATGCATGGGAGAACGTGAGAAGGTGAGAGGGTAAGAAGTTCGGAGAAGCAGAAAGCGGGCGATGGGCCTCCGGCGGATCCAAACCTCTCAACCTCTTACCCTCTTAACTTCTTTTTCATCAGTGCGGGGGAAAGGGATCATGGTCAAGGACAAAGACAAGTCAAAGGAAGAGCCCAACCAGGAACTGGCGGCCCTGAAGAAACGCGTCGCCGAACTGGAACAGACCCTCCAGAACGAGCGGGATACCTTCGGGACCATCATACAGAAATCGCCCTACGGCATCCTCCTGCTCGGCGAAAAGGGGAAATTCCTTTACATCAACCCGGAGTTTGTCCGAATCACAGGCTACGCCCTCGAGGACGTCCCGACTGGAAAGGAATGGTTCCTCCAGGCCTTCCCCGATGAAAACTACCGGAACAAGGCGCTGGAGATCTGGAAGGCGGACATGGCTGCGAACATCGTGGGAAGCGCCCGGGTGTTCCACATTTCCTGCCGGGACGGCAACATCAAGGTTCTCGAGTTCAGGGCTGCGCGCATCGACGAGAGCCGCGCCATGGTCATGCTCACCGACATCACGGACCGCAAGCGCATCGAGTACGCCCTCATCGAGAGCGAGGAGCGCTTCCGGATCCTCTCGGACAACTCCCCCGTGGGCATCGCACTGGCAAGGCCCGACGGGGTATTCGATTACATGAACCCCCGATTCACGGAAATCTTCGGTTACACCATCGAGGATTTTCCGGACAACGAGACCTTCCTGAAGCGGATCTTCCCGAACCCCTCCTACCGGGACCTCGTGCGCTACTTCTACCGGGAGGACGTGGAGAACTTCGTCAAGAGCCGCAAGGTGGGCGAGCGGGTCGTCACGGTCCGCACGCGCGGCGGATCCGACCGGATCATGCACTCCCGGATGGTGATCCTCGGCAACGGCAAGCAACTCATGACCTTCGAGGACATCACGGACATCAAGAAGATGGAGGCCGAGCTCTTCCACGCCCAGAACATGGAGGCCGTGGCCACCCTGGCCGGCGGGATCGCGCATGCCTTCAACAACATCCTCATGGGCATCCAGGGCTATACGGCCCTGATGATCTCGGAGACCAAGGCCGACCACCCCGCCTACAGCCGACTCAAGCGGATCGAAAAACAGGTAAAAAGCGGATCCGACCTCACGAGCCAGCTTCTGGCCTTTTCCAGCGGCGGCCGCTACGAGGTCAAGCCCTGCAGCATGAACGACCTCATCGAGAAGACCTCAAACGCCTTCGGGCAGACCCGCAAGGACATCAAGATCCACAAGGCGCTCGAGACCGACATCTGGGCCGTGGAAATCGACCAGGCCCAGATCGAGCAGGTCCTCATCAATCTCTACGTGAACGCCCAGCAGGCCATGCCTGGCGGGGGGGATGTGACCCTGAAGACGCGCAACGTCACCCTCGACGAGGCCTACGTCCGGAACTACAAGGTCAAGCCGGGCAATTACGTGATGCTCACCGTGACGGACACGGGGGTGGGAATCGACGACCGGGCCAAGGAGCGGATCTTCGAGCCCTTCTTCACGACCCGCGAAATGGGTCACGGGCGGGGCCTGGGGCTTGCCTCGGCCTACGGCATCATCCGCGGGCACCAGGGGATCATCAACATCTACAGCGAGGAGGGCCAGGGGACGACCTTCAACATCTTCCTGCCGGCCACGGAGAAGACAGCCGTCAAGGAAACGGTGCCCCCCAAGGGGCTGCTGGTGGGAAGCGAGACAATCCTCTTCGTCGACGACGAAGACGTGATCATCGATGTCAACCGGGAGATTCTGGAATCGCTGGGCTACAAGGTTGTGGCGGCCAAGAGCGGGCAGGAGGCCCTCGAAGTGTACCGGAAGCTCCAGAGCAAGATCAACCTCATCATCCTGGACATGATCATGCCGGGGATGGACGGAGAGGCCACCTACGACAGCCTGAAAAAGGTCAACCCCGAGATCCGCGTGATCCTGTCGAGCGGGTACAGCAAGAACGAACAGGCGAAGGCCATCCTCGAGAAGGGGTGCCAGGCCTTCATCCAGAAGCCCTTCAGCATCAGCGACCTGTCCATGACGATCCGGCAGGTGCTGGACAAAAAATAAGGCGGCCACCCTGCCGGGAGGCCGCCGATCTTTGCTTTTTTGCAAGTCCGATCAGGACTTGTCGTCCGACGTCGAGGATGTCGTTGTAGACGCCGATTCGGACCCCGCCGTCGCGGTCTCGCTTTTCGCGGTCGTCTCGCTCTTCACAGCGGTCTCGATGGCAGGCGCCTTTCGTCCGCCGTAATCCGTCACATACCACCCGCTTCCCTTCAGGTGAAACGAGGAAACCGACATCAGCTTCGTCACGGCACCTTTGCAGAACTTGCAGCTTTTGAGCTCAGGGGCCGTGATCGACTGCACCGCCTCGAACTCCTTGTTGCATTTCCTGCAGCGGTATTCATAAATCGGCATGATAACAACCTCCGCGAAAAATCAATTAAACGATTCCAGCAAATCGAATCTGTTGCTGAAACAATCGAGCACGAGCCCCATGTCTTTGTCCGACACAGGATTAAGCGCGCTCCGGGTGATCTCGTTGACCTTCTCCTCCTCCTGCAGCCTCTCGACCTGGGGGACATTGAAGTCGGCCTGCCCGCTTCCGAAGCGGATCACGTGCACAAGCTCGTGCACGGCAATGTAGAGCATGAGGGACTCGAGCCGGATGAACGAGTGGGCCCTCTCGACGGCGTTCAGGATCCGGTTGTCCTGAAGGCATATCCGGTAGAAATCGTAGCTCCTGGCCTGTTCGGCCGGTTCTTCCTTCCGGATCGAGTATTTGCAAAGATGGGCAAAGGCTTTCTCGTCGACCTCGTGGGCCTCAAGATGGGCCAGCGTCCTCAAATCGTAACGCTGGGTCCTCATTTGAGCCTCGGTCAGGTGGAAGTAGCGGCCGGCAAGCCGCTCCGCTTGGCCGAAAACCCCTTTGATTTTGCTCATTTGGAGGGGACTGAAGTACATAATAAGCCTCTGCCTCCCGTACATCCCTCAATAGCCAGATATAATATAATATTTCTATTGGTTATGTCAATCACCGGCAACGCACCTTCTGATAACTAGCTGAAGTATTTGATTATTTATTAGTGATGCGCAGGTATCAGGTGACAGGTCATAGGTGTCAGGGCATGGACTGCAGGGTGTATCTTTTACCTTTTACCTGTTACCTGTTACCTTTTACCTGTTGCCTGTAGCCTGACGCCCTTCGGGCGTCACAGGGGTCCTTTCTTCGTGCGATGCGCCTCGAGGGAAAACTCGATGATCCGGCTGATGAGGTCCGTCTGGCTCAGGCCCTCGGCGGCTGCCTGGTGAAAGAGGACCGTCGACGGTGTCATGCCGGGCAGGGTGTTGGGCTCCAGGACGAGGATGCGCTCGTCGCAGACGAACATGTCGATGCGCGAGTAGGCCCTGAGGCCGAGGACCTTGTAGGCTTTCACGGCGGTGTCCTGGATTTTCCGGAGCATCTCCTCGGGAACCCTGGCAGGGGTCTTGTTCTCCCCCTGGCCGTAGAGAAACTTGTCCTCGAGCGAAAGGATGTCCTGCGTCGGGATGGTCTCCGACGGGGTGAGCGCCCGCGGTTCTTCGTTGCCGAGGACCCCGCAGGTCACCTCCATCCCGGTGATGAACTCTTCGACAACGGCCACACTGTCCCACTCGAAGGCCGAGGCCAGTGCGTCGGGGATGCCGGCGGGGGAGACGACCTTCTTCACGGCCGTGCTGCACCCCTCGCGAGTGGGCTTCACGACGCAGGGAAAGCCGATGTCTGTCTCGATCCTTTTCACGATTGCCTTTCGCTCGCTGCCATCCCAGGCCCGCCTGTCGACGGGCACCGTCTTCGGCACATCGATTCCGCTCATGGCGAGGACATTCCGCGACGTGAACTTGTCCATGCCCAGGGCCGAACCGAGAACGCCGGAGCCGCTGTAAGGGATCCTGAGAAGCTCCAGGAGCCCCTGGAGGGTGCCGTCCTCACCGTATTTGCCGTGCAGGCCGATGCAGATAAAATCGAAGCGATCCTTCAGGGCCTCGTAAGGCAGCGGCTTGGCCTCCTCGTGGAGGTCGATTTCGATGTCCGCTGTGCTGTTTCGCATGACGAGCTTGATCGGGATTTCCCAGAAGGCACACCGGCTGTCCATGAAAACCGGTACGGGATCGAATTTCTTCCGGTCCATCTTGCTGAAGATGTTGCGGCCGCTCTCGAGGGATACCTCTCTCTCCGAGGAAACTCCCCCCAGGATGACGCCGACCCTGAGCTTGCCTGAATTCTCTGCTGCCATACACCGTTCCTTACCGTGGTTTAATGCCGGAAACTATAGTGAAAATGCTCCCGTTTGTAAAGCCCTACGAGCACCCTTTACCTTGCCTCTCCCCTCCCCTCCGTGGGAGAGGGTTGAGGGGATCCTTCGACAAGCTCAGGATGACGTTTCTACTTGCCATGGTGAGCCTGTCGAACCATCACCCACCCTGACCCTCTCCCCTCAAGGGAGAGGGAAAGTATGGAATGGGCCTTCATAGGGGGACGGAAGGGGGATTTTCTTTGCCTTTTTTGCTGTTGGCTGCAGGCTGTCGGCTGTTGGCTATTACCTGTTACCTCTACCCTCATAAGGGTCCCTTCTTCTCCTTGTGGATTCTCATCGCAGTCTCGATAAGTTTCGAGACGATCATGCCGGGCAGCATCCCCTGCTCGGCGGCCTGCTCGAAGAAGAAGGATGAGGGCGCCATGCCCGACGAGGAGTTCGGGTCCGTGATAAGGACCCGGCCGTCCTTGAGGACGAAGCCGTCGATCCGGCCATAGCAGCGGAAGCCCAGGGCTTTGTAGGCCCTCACGACATCGATCTTGATCTTCTCCGACACATCCTTCGCGATCGTCTTGGGCGGCGTGAATTTCCGGCAGCGGCCCGGCATGTACTTGTCGTCGTAAGAGAAATACTCGCTCTGGGGATGGATTTCCGTCAGAGAGAGCGGCCGGGGCTCCCCCTCGTCCTCGAGGACGATGCAGGAGAACTCCGTCCCGTCGAGGAACTCCTCCACGAGCACTGTCCGGTCCCACTCCAGGGCCGAAGCCATCGCGGCGTCGAGACCCTCAGGTTTGCGCACGACGGTGACGCCGATGCTGGAACCCTCCCGTACGGGTTTCGTCACCAGGGGAAGGCCGAACTCTCCGATGAGGCGCTGCCGGACGGCGTCCGAATTCTCCTTCCACTCGCGCTCCTCGACCACGGTGCTCACAGGCACACCGAGTCCCTCGGCACGCAGGATCTTCTGCTGGATGTCCTTGTCCATCCCGATGGCCGAGGCCAGGATGCCCGGTCCCGTGTAGGGAATGTTTAGAAGCTCGAGAAGGCCCTGGATGCAGCCGTCGTCGCCGTACTTGCCGTGCAGGGCGATGAAGGCGAAGTCGATCCGCCCCTTCAGGTCCTGGTAAGCGATCCGTTCGGCCTCCGTCGCGAGGCGCTCCGAGATGTCCTTCGTCGTGTTCTGGGAGATGAGCTGCCAGGGCAGGACCCACAGGCGGCCGCCGGGCTCCATGAAGACGGGGACCGGCTCGAATTGTTCCCGGTCCATGTTGTCGTAGACGTTTCGACCGCTGTTGAGGGAGACCTCCTTCTCGGAGGACATCCCGCCGAAGATGATGCCGACTCGTAATTTGTCCATTCAGTCTATCCGGTCTATCCAGTCTATCCGGTCCAAATCCCCCTTTCGTAAAGGGGGAAAGAGGGGGATTTTTCCTTGCCCTGTACCCTTGACCCTTGACCCTGAACCCTGTCTTTTATAGATCCCAAAGGAACGTGACGCCGCTGTTCGGGAAGATCCACTCGTCGTCGCTGATCCGGAGCCGGATCTGCTTCCCCTCCTCTTTCGTCACCTCGGGGTAGGGGTGCTTGCCGGCGAAGAAGCTGATCTCGCGGAGGTTCTTCAGGTCCATCCCCTCGTAGTTGAAAGCGATGTCGAGCCCACGTGTGGGGTAGACGAGGAAGACCGAGAAAAGGTTGTTGCTCCGGAATTTCTTCGTCTCGATCTCGATCTTCATCCGGACCTGGCGGTTGAGCTTTTTGCGCAGCGAATCGCCTCCTCCGCACCAGATCTCGAAACCGCGATCCGTCGTCTCGGAGCGGACGATGGGGACGGCCTCGTTGTCCACGCAGACGCGCACCAGCCGGAAGTCGCTCTCCCGGAACGTCTCGTCGCGCGTCGGGAGCAGCCACCGGTACTCGCAGCGCGGGTCGTCGAAGAGCAGCGAGAGCTGCCGGTTGCTCAGCGCGCAGCCGATGAGGAAGATGGAATTGCGCAGGGTCTTCGTGTACTCGATGTGCGTCGAGACCTTGAAGAAATTCTCCGCCTGGCTGTCCTGCGCCTTCTCGGCGGCCGTGAAATCGGCGACCTTGATGTCGTAGCGGAAGTTGGTACGCAGCTCCAGCTGCCGGTCTTCCTTCCCGAAGAGGGCCTCGAACATCTCGTAGTAGATGGCATCGCCCAGCTCGGTGCTTTTGGCCCGCGTCTGGAAGCAGCGGCGGATGACGTTGTCGATTCGCGAGATCGACTTCACCTCGTCGGGGATGAAGATGCGCCTGAGGCGCGGCTCGACGCTGTCGGCCCTGCCCTTCTGGATGAAAACCCGGGGGGCACGCTTGCCCAGGGCGCAGAGGACCTCGTAGCTGATCGTCTTCGCCTTGGCGGCGATGTCGTTTGCGGGGATGTACTCGCCGCCCTGCCTGCCCAAAAGCACCACCTCGTCGCCCACCACGCAATCCGCAATGCCCGTCACGTCCAGCGTGCACATGTCCATGGAGACGCGGCCGACGAGGGGCACGCGTTTGCCGCGGATGAGGGCCTCCCCCTGGTTGGACATGATGACACCGTAGCCGTCGCCATAGCCCACGGGGATCGTGGCGATCCGGGTCGGCTTCTTCGTGACGTAGGTGCGGTTGTACCCGATCCCGTAGCCCTTGGGAAACTCTTTCAGGAGCGCGACCTTCGTCTTGAAGCTCATCACGGGCAGCAGGTCAGCCTTCGCCTTGAGGCTCTCGGAGGGGTAGATCCCGTAGGACATGATTCCGGGGCGGACCATGTCCAGGTGGAATTGCTTGAAGTTCAGCAGGCCGCCGCTGTTGGCCAGGTGCTTTACAGGGATGTAGATCCGGTTCTCCTCGAGCTTCTTCAGGAGCGCCAGGAAGAGATCCCATTGCTTCTCGTTGTAGTCATCCCCCTCGACTTCGCTCGAGGAGAGGTGCGTGAAGATGCCCTCGACGGCGAGGTTCGGAAACTCGAGGACCTCCTCGATCGTCCGGAAGGCCTCGCTGTGGATCGTGCCGCCGCGGCCCATGCCCGTGTCCACCTCGATGTGGATGGGCATCTTGGCCTGCGCTTTTTTCACTTTTTTCTGAAGCTCGCGGGCAAAGCCGAGGTCGGAGACGGAGGGGGTGAGGTTGTACTTGATGATCTCGTCGATCTCGAGGCCCATGGAGGGGCTCAGGATGAGGATCGGCGCGTCGATGCCGCCCACGCGCAGCTGGACTCCCTCGTCGGCGTTGGCGACCCCCAGGAAGTAGGCGCCGTTTTTCAGGGCCACGTTGGAGATCTCGATGGCCCCGTGGCCGTAGGCGTCGGCCTTCACCACCGAGAGGATCTTCACGTCGGGCCCCACGAGCCTGCGCATCTCGCTCCAGTTGTGCGTGAAGTTGTCCAGGTCGACCTCGACCCAGCTGCGGTAATTAAGCCCGTCGCCCTTTTGATTGCTCATGGCAAGCCCGTTGCGTCCTTCATCGGGTTGAGACCCGGAAATGGCGGACTAATCCCCCCGGACAATCCGCCCGAAACGTTATCAGAAAAAAGGGGGATTGCAAAGGGTGAAGATAGTTTCGATCTTGACAAAGAGGGGGGTTGGGTTTATAAGTTTCCCTTCGAAATGGACAGCAGGCCGATGTAGCTCAGCCGGTAGAGCAGCTGATTCGTAATCAGCAGGTCTGGGGTTCGAATCCCCACATCGGCTCCAGATAGACGGAAAAGGCGCAATCCCAATGGATTGCGCCTTTTCTGTTTGAAGACCCTATCCTTCTGTCTGTCACTCCTGCGGAACAGCCTTCGTTCCTACGCCG
>CAVPJD010000016.1:0-98372 GCA_963705165.1 uncultured delta proteobacterium
CGGCGATACGAGGCACGGGGAATTTTCTTGCCTGCACCTGGTTTTTCGTGATAAAAAGTATGAACTTTCCGTGTGTCAGACTCTGAGACAGACAATTCCCTGAACCCCTAACAAGAGGTAAAACCCGCTCTGCGCCTGGTGTAACAAGGGGGGAGCCGCTCCTGCGTGGTTCTTTTCATTGAAAGCGATTGGAAATCGGTTGGAAATCGGTTGCCGTGAACGAAAAGGGGGACACGTGATGACAAAGCAGGACATGATCAATGTGATGGCAAAAGATGCCAGGATTTCGAAAGCCGCAGCCGGAAGGGCTCTCGAGGCTTATCTCCAGGCTGTCGGCGAGGAGCTCAAGAGAAACGGGAAGCTGAGCCTGGTCGGGTTCGGGACCTTCATCTGCGCACAGCGCAAGGCGAGAACCGGTCGGAACCCGAAGACGGGCAGCGCCATCCACATCCCTTCGAAAAAGGTCGTGCGATTCAGGGCCGGCAAGGGGTTGAGCGACGTCGTGAACATCTGATGGAAGGCCATCATCCGTCCACTGAAGACCTCCGCCTGCGGGAACCCGGAGGTCTTTTTTTAAACATACGTCGACAGGACGCGCAGGGCATGACCCGATGACGAACATCACTGAAAGAATCAGACAAGCGCTGAGCCCGACTCTGCAGGGTGTCCTCCGGGAAGCCGGGAATCTGGCCGACGAGATGGGATTGAGCGCCTACGTCGTGGGTGGCATGGTCCGGGATCTCCTGCTGGGGCTTCAAACGCTCGACGTGGACATCGTCGTCGAAGGGCAGGGGATTCATTTTGCCGGGAACCTGGCCGATCGCCTGCACGCAAAGGTGAAGTGCTACGAACGATTCGGGACGGCCACACTTACTCTTCCCGATCAGCTCCGGGTGGACATCGCCACGGCACGCACCGAAGTCTACGAGAAGCCTGCGGCACTGCCCCGCGTGTCTCCCGGTTCGATCCGGGATGACATGGTCCGGCGTGACTTTACGATCAACGCGCTGGCCGCCTCGCTGATGCCCGCGGAGTTTGGCCGCGTTCTCGATGATTTCGGCGGGCTCCGCGACCTTCGGGAGAGGCACATCCGGGCCCTGCATGAGCGAAGCTTCATCGACGACCCGACGAGGATCTTCCGGGCTGTACGGTTCGAAAAAAGGCTCGGCTTCCGGATTGTCCGCTCTACGGAGCAATGGATCGCCGAGGCCCTGTCGAAGTCCCTCCTCGAGGAGCTGGAGGATTACCGGATTGCCACGGAACTGCGGCTGATCCTCGAGGAACCCGATCCGGCCGGGCCGTTGAGGCGGTTGTCGGAGCTCGGAATCATCGATCGGCTGATGAGGAAGCCGGCTCGCGGGAAAATTCTGGCGAAGCAGATGAAAAAGGCGGAGCAGATTCTCCAACGCGAAGGGCCATGAGGAAAATTGCCGTGTTTTATCTTTAACTTGGCCAGTCCTGCCGTTGACATGGTCAGGCAATTCTGTTATACGAGCGGGACGCTTGGGTCCGGCCCGGGCGATTTCCGATACAAGGTTCGCCGGCGGTGCACGGCGGCATAGAATAGAGGAGACATGGGAGCGAAGCGAAGGATATTGAGCGGGATGCGGCCGACGGGAAAACTGCATCTGGGAAACTACCTCGGGGCCCTGAAGAACTGGGTGGATCTGCAGAACGACGGCGGCTACGAGTGCTTCTACTTCATCGCCGACTGGCACGCCCTCACCTCAGACTACAACCGCACCGAGGAGATCCGCGAAAACCGGATCGACATCGTCATCGACTGGCTGGCCGCCGGCCTCGACCCGAGGCAGAGCACTCTCTTCGTCCAGTCCTCCGTCATGGAGCATGCGGAGCTCTTCGTGCTGCTGTGCATGATCACCCCGCTTCCCTGGCTCGAGCGCAACCCCACCTATAAGGAGATGAAGCAGGAACTCATAGACCGGGATCTCTCCACCTTTGGGTTTCTCGGTTACCCCGTTCTCCAGGCGGCGGACATCATCATGTACAAGGCCTATGGCGTGCCCGTGGGCGTCGACCAGCTGCCCCACGTGGAGCTCACACGGGAGATCGCAAGGCGCTTCAACTTCCTCTACCGGGAGATCTTCCCCATCCCGGAGCCGCTCCTGACGGAGGTGCCGAAACTTCTGGGGATCGACGGACGCAAGATGAGCAAGTCCTACGACAACGCCATCTTTCTTAGCGACCGGGGCGAGGAGCTCCGCAAGAAGATCGAGTCCATGTTCACCGACCCGCAGCGGCAGAAAAAAAGCGACCCCGGGCGGCCGGAGATCTGCAACGTCTTCAGCTTCCATAACCTCTACTCCCCCGCGGCCGAGGTCGACGAGATCGAAAAAGACTGCCGAAAGGCCGCCATCGGCTGCGTACAGTGCAAGAAGCGGCTGGCCCTGCGCATTGCGGAAGGGCTCAAGCCGATCCACGAGAAGCAGGACTACTACCGGGCTCACATGCAGGAAGTGCACGACATCATCGCCGACGGCAACGAGAGGGCCCGGAAAGTGGCCCGGGCGACGATGGCCGAAGTGCGGGAGGCCGTCCGGATCTGATCGCCATGAGCTACGAGGTCAAACTCGACATTTTTGAGGGGCCGCTCGATCTTCTCCTTTACCTGATCCGGAAGAACGAGCTCGACATCTACAACATCCCCATGGCCCTCATCACGGAGCAGTACCTGGCCCATCTCGAGATGATGAAGGCCCTCAATCTCGATCTGGCCGGGGAATACCTCGTTCTGGCGGCAACACTTGTCCACATCAAGTCGAGAATGCTCCTGCCCGTCGAGGAAGGGGAGAAGGAAGGCGAGGACGAGACAGACCCCCGCGCGGAGCTGGTGAGGCAGCTGCTCGAGTACCAGGCCTTCAAGGAGGTGGCCCTCAGCCTGGAGAGGCGCAATCTCCTGGATCGGGACGTCTTCAAGCGCATTCAGGCCGTCGAGGAAACGACTGACGAGCAGGAAGACCCCATGGTCGAAGTGACCCTTTTCGAGCTGATCGAGGCCTTCAAACAGGTCGCCGAGCGGATGGACAAGGAGGACCTGCTGGAGATCGACACGGAGCGGATTTCGCTCTCCGACCGGATAAACGAAATCCTGGAGGACCTCTTGCGGGAGAAGAGCCTGTCCTTCACGGACCTGCTGAAGACGAGCCGAACCCGAAAAGGCATTATTTACACGCTCCTGGCCATCCTCGAGCTCATGAAGATGCGGGTCGTCAGGGCTTTCCAGGCCGATCCGTTCGGGCCGATCCGAATTTTCCCGGCAGTGGAGGAATCAACCGATGGATGATGTGAGAGCCATTGTCGAGGCGCTGATCTTCGCGTCGGAGACACCCCTCTCGGTGGAACGTCTGAAAGACCTGTTGGGGGAGATGGATCGCAAGGCGATCCTGGAGATCCTGCAGGACATCGAGCTGGAGTACCGTCAGCGAAGCGGCGGCCTGTGCCTCATGGAGGTTGCCGGGGGCTACCAGTTCAGGACGAAGACGGAATATGCCCCCTGGATCAAGAAGCTCAGGGGCATCCGGCCCATTCCCCTTTCCCCCGCAGCCATGGAGACCCTGTCCGTGGCTGCCTATCGGCAGCCCGTGACGAGGCAGGAGATCGAGAAGATCCGCGGAGTCGACGTGAGCGGATCGCTCAAGGGACTTCTGGAAAAGAAACTCATCCGGATCGTGGGACGAAAGAACGTTCCGGGCAAACCCATCATGTACGGCACGACGAAACGATTTCTCGAGGTCTTCGACCTGAAAGATCTTTCCGAGCTCCCCACACTGCGGGAAATCACGGAGATGGAGGAATAGCCCTCATGGAGGAGCGGATCCAGAAAATCATCGCCGCCGCGGGTATCTGCTCGAGGAGGGCTGCCGAGGAGCTCATCCTTGCCGGGAAGGTCCAGATCAACGACCGCGTCATCCGGCAGCTGGGGACCAAGGCAGACGCCGATCGGGATGAAATCCGCGTGGACGGCAAGCTGATCACCACCGAGGTCGAGCGCCTCTATCTCGTCCTGAACAAGCCGGCGGGGTATGTGACGACCATGAAGGACCCCGAGGGCAGGCCCGTCGTCTCGGATCTCCTCTACGCCATCGGCGAGCGGGTCTATCCCGTAGGAAGGCTCGACTATGACTCCGAGGGCCTGTTGATCATGACCAATGACGGCTCATTTGCCGAACGCGTCCAGCACCCCCGGTACGAGATCCCGCGCACCTATCTCGTCAAGGTCAGGGGGCGGCTCGCCCGGAAAGAAATCCAGGCCATGATCAAGGGGATCAAACTGGAGGACGGGCCCTTCTCGGTAAAAGAAGTGCACGAGGAGAAATCCAACGAGAAGAGCCAGTGGCTCCGGGTCACCATCGTCGAGGGCCGCAACCGCATCATCCGGCGGGCCATGGTGGCCCTGGGGCATCCCGTTGCAAGGCTGATCCGGGTTGGTCTGGGAAATCTGGAGCTGGGCAACCTCAAACCGGGAGAATACCGCCACCTTCGAAAGAGGGAAATCGAAGATCTTCTCGGTCCAAAACCGAAAAAAGGTTAAAAATGTTCTTGACATTCCATCATGACCGAAACTAATATCCAATGAAAACGCGCAATTAATCCCTTTTTAGTTTTGCATCGACAAGCCCTTGCGGCTTATTTCGCTTTGATACGGGGGGGACAATGAACAAGTCGGGATTGATCGAGGAGCTGGCAAGGCGGGAGAACCTGACGGAGAAGAAGGCCACCGACGTGGTCAATCTCATATTTAAGGGATTTACGGAAGAGCTGAAGATAAGCGGCCGGATCGAGATCCGCGGATTCGGAAGCTTCGTGGTCCGGGACTACGAGTCCTACACGGGCCGAAACCCCAAGACGGGCATGAACATCACCGTCTCGCCGAAGCGGCTTCCCTTCTTCAAGGTCGGCAAAGAGCTTCGCGACAAGGTGAACCTGGACGACGACGACAGCGAAGAGTAAATTCTATTTCTTGAGCCTTAACGGGCCAACGTGATAGGAAACGGGGGATCATATAGAGATATGATCCCTTTTTAATTATGGGACTTAAATCTACATTTCGCAGAATCCTGTCCAGTCGCGGTTTCAACCACCCCCTGGTCCCGGCCGGGCTTTTCGCCGTCACCGTGCTGACCACCCTCGTGGCGGGCGCCCTGCAGGCCGGGGTGAACCCCTTCGAAGACCCCTGGCAAATCTGGAAAGGCATCCCCTTTTCCTTCACGCTGCTTCTCATCCTGGGTTGTCACGAGCTGGGCCACTGGCTGGCATCCAGAAGGCACGGGGTGGATGTGAGCTTTCCCTATTTTATCCCGGGGCCAACCCTCGTGGGGACCTTCGGGGCCTTCATCGCCATGAAGTCGCCTATCTCGGACCGCAACGCACTCATCGACATCGGGGCGGCGGGGCCGCTGGCAGGTCTTGCCGTGACCATTCCCGTCCTGTTCGCGGGGCTTGCACTCTCCCAGGTCGTCCCGGCGGTACAGACTGAAGGGGTCGGCATCCACCTCGGCGAGTGCGCCCTGTTTTCGGCCATCAACTGGATCGTCAACGGGACCATAGGCCCGGACCAGGACGTGATCCTCCACCCCGTGGCCTTTGCGGGCTGGATCGGCCTTCTGGTCACCTCTCTCAATCTCATCCCCGTGGGGCAGCTCGACGGAGGCCACATCATCTATGCGATTTTCGGAGCCCGACAGCGGGAGGTGGCCTGGATGGTGGTGGGGCTGCTGCTGGTCCTCGGGATCGTGGGGTGGGAGGGATGGCTCATCTGGGGCGGAATCCTGCTCATCCTGGGAGTGAGCCACCCGCCGGTGATCTACGAATGGGGCGCGCTCGACAACAGGCGCCTCGCAATCGGGTATCTGGCCATGTTCTGCTTTGCGCTGACATTCATGCCCATCCCGTTTACGAGCATAAATCTATAAAGGGGTACAGGGTAAAGGGTACAGGGTACAGGGTCAGGAAAGGAAGGAATCCGTTTTTCTCCTCCCTGTACCCTGTACCCTGAACCCTATACCCTGAACCCTCTCTTCAGAGGATTCCCTCCTCCCGGAAGCTGAAGAAGCGATTCTCGCCGACGATGAGGTGATCGTGCAGCACGATGTCCATGACCCGTGCCGCATCTTGAAGAACCCGAGTCAGGCGGATATCGGCGTCCGAGGGGCGCACGTGTCCCGAGGGGTGATTGTGGACGAGGATGATGGCCGATGCCTTGTGCTTGAGGGCTTTCTCGAGGACCTTGCGAGGGTAGACGACGGCCTGGTTCACGATCCCCTCCTGGATCGTCTCCACCTGGATGATCCGGTTGCGGGCATTGAGGTAGATCACGGCGAAATGCTCGTCCTTCAAGCAGCCCATGGAGGCCAGGCAGTAATCGATCAGCTCCTTCGTCGAGGAGATCTGTTCCTTCACCTCTGCGCCCTGCCGAAGGTAAAGGGTGCGGACATCTCTGACGAGCTTGAACAACAGGGACGAGTGGTCTCCGATGCCCGAAACCTCCTTCATCTCCTTGAGATCGGCGTCCAGGACGCCTTTCAACGACCCGAATCGCTTCAGAAGTTCCTTGGCCCGGGCCTTCACGTCTCCCTGCGGAATGGCGTAGAAAAGCAGAAGCTCCAGGATCTCGTAATCCTGCAGTGCCTCCATTCCCGCCTTTTCATACCTCTCTTTCAGGCGCTTTCGATGCCCGATATGGTGGGGTGCCTCTTTCTTCATTCGAAAGGACCTTTCTCAGGATTTTGCGGCATGAGACCGTTGACGGGCGAAGCGAAACGCGAAGGCGGTCAGGAAGAGAAGAAAATTCGTCATGACGATTGTTGCCCCCGTGGGGAGATTCAAGGCCAGAGAGATGAAAACCCCGCCCAAGACGGAAGTCAGGGCCGCACAGGCCGAGATCAGCATGGCGTCTTTGAAGCCCCTCGCAAACTGCAGGGCGGTGACTGCCGGCAGGATGAGCAGGGCCGAGATGAGCATGATGCCCACGACGTTCATGGACAGGACGACCGTGACGGCCGTCAGAAGAACCAGGATCGTGTTGAGCCTCTCCGTTCCGATGCCGGAGACGCGGGCAAACTCCTCGTCGAAGGTCATCGAAAAGATATCGTTGAAGAACAGGAGGATGACGGTCAGGACGACAACGGAAAGGGCAACGGAAATGACCATCTCGCCTTCACCGATGGCCAGGATGTTCCCGAAGAGGTAGCTGAAAAGATCCACGTTGAAACCGCCGGCCACGCTGGCAAGCAGTACGCCGCCGGCGATCCCGAAGGACGAGACAACGCCGATCGCTGCGTCGCCATAGATTCTCGCCCGTTGCGTGAGCTTGAGAATGCCCAGGGAGCACAGCATGACCAGGGGAATCGAGACGTAAAGAGGGTAGACGCGAAAGAACAATCCCAGGGCCACGCTCCCGAAGGTGACGTGGGCGAGCCCGTCTCCGATGAGCGAGAAGCGGCGCAGTACGAGGATCACGCCCAGCGTGGAGCATAACAGGGCAATGAAGGAGCCGCAGATAAGCGCCCTCTGAATGAAGCCATACTGCAGATACTCTAGAAGTTCCATCCGCCCCTATACCCTGTACCCTGAACCCTTTGTCCCCGGCGCCGTGCGCATCAGTGCCGGTGGCAGATGATGTGCTGGGATTCGGCCCCGAAGAGACGGGTCATGCGGTCCGATTTGCAGAACTCGTCGAATCCCCCGTAAAAAAGGAGCTTCCGGTCGATCCACAGGAGGTGGTCTGCGTATTTCCCGATGCTGCCGATATCGTGTGTGACCAGGATGATGGAGGTGTTCCTGGTTTCCTGCAGGCCTTTCAGGATGCCGAAAAATGAATCACGCGCCTCGGGGTCGAGAGCGGCCGTGGGTTCGTCGAGGATGAGCAGCGCCGGTTCGTTGACCAGGGCCCGGGCGATGAGAACACGCTGCTGCTGCCCCCCGGAAAGCTCTCCCACCCGGGTGTCGCCGATCGACGCGATGCCGAGCAGGTCGAGGACCCCGTCGATGACCCGCTTGTCCGAGCGGGCAATGGTTCTGGGGAAACGTTTTCCGGACAGGAGGCCGAGGCCGACGATCTCGCGAACCGTCGACGGGAAATACGGGTTGAGTCCGGAAAGGGACTGGGGCAGATACCCCACTTTTGCCCAGAGCCGAAAGTCGGAAATGTCCTGGCCGAACAGGCGGATCACCCCGCGCCCGCAAGTCGCAAGGCCGAGGATCAGCTTGACGAGCGTTGTCTTTCCCGAGCCGTTGGGTCCCACGAGGCCCACGAAACTGCCCGCCTCGACGCAGAAGGATACGTCCTCGAGCACGGGGATCGAGTTGTAGGAGAAATGGAGATGATCGACTTCGATGATCTTCACGGGCATTTCAATCCGGTTCTGAGGTTTTCGAGATTCCGATCCATCAGCGTGATGAAGGTTTCCCCCCTGTCGAACTGTTCCTTTGCAAGGTTTCCCGCGGGGTGGAGCTTCAGCAGGGTGGCGCCCGTCTCCCTGGCGAGGGTTTCGGCGACCCGGGGGCTGATCAATTCTTCATGGAAAAGCGTGTCGAGGCGGTTTTCCCGGATCAGTTTCGTGAGTTTCGCGAGGGTCGCCGCTGTGGGTTCGGCATCGGGCGAGACGCCGTAGACCGACACGTAGCGGAACCCGTAGCGCTTCGCCATGTAATCGAAAGCGAAGTGCCCGGCGTTGACGATGACTTTCTTCTCGCAGGCCTGCAGGCCCTTGCGGAACCTCTCGTCGAGCGCCTTCAATTGCCCGATGCAGGAGGCGGCGTTTTTCTCGTAGACGTCCTTTCCGGCTGGGTCTTTTTTCACGAGCCCGTCACGGATGTTTTCCACGATCTTCACGGCGCTGGCGAAGTCGAGCCAGATGTGAGGGTCCGCTGCGCCGGAGTGGTCGTGATGCCCGGGTTTGTGTTTGTCCGGGCGGTCTTCTTTCTCCCGGCCTTCCTCCGTGATGACTCCCCGACTCGCGTTGACGACTTCCAGATTCCTGTTCTGAAGGCCCTTCAGGATGTTTGCAGCCCAGGGCTCCATGTCGGGGCTCGTGTACAGAAAGACATCGGCTTTGTTGAGCCGCAGGATGTCAGCCGGCTTGGGTTCAAAGCCGTGAGGTTCGGCGCCCGGTGGAAGAAGGAGGGTCACTTCCGCCCGCTCGCCGGAAACGTTCTTCGCAAAGTCGTAGAGCGGAAAGAGAGTGGCGACCACAACGAGCCTCTTCGCCTCCGGCTTTTTCTCCTCTTGCCGGGCACAGGAAGAAAAAGCGAGGGCGACGACAAGGGAGAGGAAAAAAAGAAGTGCCCGTATTCTCATGCCGATCTCCTTATTGAGCGTTCGATCATTCCTTCGCTCGACGATGACCGTCCTTGTGGCGATTACAGATTCCGCAAACCCCGGAGAGGTTGAGCGTGATCCCGTCGACGGTCTCATTGCCTCTCAGCAGATGTTCGAAGCGGCTCTCGCGGATGACCTGCTCGGGCAGGCAGGAGAGGCTCCGGCAGATGCGGCAGTAGAAATGGGGGTGGGTCGGATTGTGCCGGCATGCCATTTCATAGAAATTCACGCCGTGATCGGTCGCGATTTCCCGGATGATGCCCTCGGCCTTGAAGGAAGCCAGGATCCGGTAGACCGTGACCTTGTTGATCTGGCCCTCACCGCAGACCCGGTCGAGGATGTCCTTTACCCTCAACGGGGTCTGAGCATGAATGAGTACCGTCAGGACGGCCACGCGCTGGGATGTCTTCGAAAGGCCCGCATGCTCGAGCGTGGTATGGATGTCGCAGTGTTCCATGGCTGAGAAAGACTGTACGATAAACGCAACTGATTTGCAAATGCTTTTCCGCGATGACCCTGTCGCTGCGCTTGCACGGCCCGTTGAATTGCGTTATGGGTATGCAGGGTGAAACCTATCCATGGAAATGTTTGACCAGTTAATCGGGCAGTTCGAATTCTATCTCGGGCAATCCCTTCTGCTTGCCTATGGTGCGGCATACCTGGCTGGCGTCCTTGTCAGCTTCACCCCCTGCATTTATCCTGTCGTTCCCATCACGGCAGCCGTCATCGTCGGACAGGGGGACGTATCCGCAGCCAGGGGCTTTGTGCTGTCGCTGTTCTTTGTCCTGGGCCTTGCGTTGACCTACACGGCACTCGGGGTCTTCGCGGCCTTGACAGGCAAGCTCTTCGGGACGATACAAACGAGCCCTCTGACCCTGGGAGTTCTGGGAGGGCTTTTCATCCTCATGGGGCTTGCCATGCTGGATGTATTTCAATTGTCCCTGGAACGATACGCGCCCCGGGGACTGACAGGCGGAAATCGCAAAGGCATCTTCGGGAGTTTCATGATCGGGCTGACGTCGGGCTTCATCCTGGGCCCCTGCACGGCGCCCGTTCTGGCTGTCATCCTCGGAGTTGTGGCGGCCAGGCAGAGCGTATTCTTCGGTGGATCGCTGCTCTTCGTGTTCTCGCTCGGCGTAGGCTCGCTGCTCGTCCTCGTCGGCACGTTCGCGGGGATCCTTGCCAGCCTTCCGAAATCGGGTGCCTGGATGACCGGCGTAAAGAAGCTGTCCGGGATCGTGATGCTTGCCGCCGGCGCTTATTTTCTGTACAATGCCTTCATTGCCTGAACGAGAGGTTCTGAAACGATGAACTGGAGACTGCCGTTCCTTCTGCTCTTCTGCTGCGCCTTTGCGTTCGCCTGCTCCATCGGCGAAGAACCCAAGAATGGCCCGCCGGCGAAGATCGCCGTCAATGCTGCGGGGCCGGATTTCACTCTCAAAGATTTAAAGGGGCAGGAGGTGAGTCTCGGCAGCTTCCGGGACCGTCCCGTCCTTCTCGTATTCGGAACGACGTGGTGTCCCTACTGCCGTGAGGAAATCCCGCGTATCAAGGAAATCTTTCAAAAGGGAAAGGAGAAGAAGCTGGAGGTTCTCAATATATTCATCAATGAGCCGGAGGCCAAGGTCTCCGCCTTCGCATCAAAACACAATCTTCCTTATCCAGTCCTGCTCGATAAAGACGGACAGGTGGCCGAGCGCTACCAGGTCCGCGGAGTTCCCACGCTTGTCCTCCTGGACAGGCAGGGCAAGATCGTGTGCTATCAGTGCAGGGACCTGGATGCCATGCTCAAAGGCCTTTGAGGTTCGAGGTACGAGGAGCGAGGTTCGAGGATCGACAGGGAAGGGAGAACGGATGTCTGTCTTCCTGATTACCTTATCAACTTTTTAACAAGTCAACTCATCAACTAATTTCCCCATCCGCGATATCCCAATTCCTAATACCCAATTCAAGTTTCATTTTCTTAATTTCACTTGCTTTTCGCAGGTCGCTGCATTAAATTGCAATTGAGAATCATTCTCATATTGTAGGGAAATGAGTGTGCAGGACATCACAGCCGCGGCGATAACAGAAAACGGCGACGAGGAAAAGCGTCTCGTTCTGGTGGGTCATCCGAACGTGGGGAAAAGCAAAATCTTTTCTCTGCTGACAGGACAGTATGTCATTGTGTCCAACTACCCGGGCACGACGGTGGAGATCCGTTCCGGGAAGGCCACTGAGCTGGACTACCATGTAGTCGACACGCCGGGGATCGGCGGTGTTGTGCCCCGCAGCGAGGAGGAGCTGGTTGCCCTCCAGACCCTCTTGACCGATCCTGTCGCGGCCATTCTGCAGGTCGGGGATGCCAAGAACCTCCGGAGGACACTCCTTTTGACGCTTGCTCTCATCGAGACGGGTCTGCCGCTCGTTCTGGATCTCAATATGGCCGACGAGGCCGAGAAGAAAGGGTACCGCGTCGATAGGGCAAGGCTGTCCCGGAGTCTGGGTTTTCCCGTTGCCATGACGGTCGCCACGGAAGGCAGGGGCAAGAGAGAACTTTTGGATTCCCTGCGACGACCGGCGAGATCGCCGATACGAATCATCTACGATCCGCGTGTGGAAGCTGCGGCCCTGCAGATCGCGGATCACCTGCCGGATTATCGCATCTCCAAGAGGGCCATCGCCCTGACGCTTCTGTCGGCGAATCCCTCCCTGGTGGATACCCTGCTGGGGGGGCGGGAAAAGGAATGCCGCGTCGTCAAGGAGATCATCGCCCGGACGCAGGGCGATGTTCTCGAGCCCCTTCAGCAGTTGATCATGAATGCCAGGACGGCCTGTGTCGAAAGGCTGATCCGCGAATGCCAGACGATGGCGAAAGGGCCGGGGTTCCGATCACGATTCGCCGGTTTCCTGGACCGGGTATCCATCCACCCGTTGTGGGGCGCGGTGATGCTGTTCGGCATCCTCTTTGTGATTTATGAATTTGTGGGTGTCTTTGCCGCCGGCACGGTCGTCGACTTTTTCCAGGAAGTCATCTTCGGAGAGGTTCTTCTCCCGCCGATAGTCCAGCTCGTGTCCCATCTCCCGTTCAGTGTCATGAGGGATTTCCTCGTGGGGCCCTACGGCCAGATCACCATGGGCATCACGCTGGCACTCGGCATCGTATTGCCGACCGTGACGGCCTTCTTTTTAGTGTTTTCCATCCTGGAAGATTCCGGCTATCTTCCCAGGCTGCAGGTGATGCTGAACCGCATTTTTTCTTTTGTCGGGCTCAACGGCAAGGCCGTCATACCGATCGTCCTGGGGTTCGGCTGCGGCACCATGGCTGTGATCGTGACGCGTATCCTGGAAACCAGGCGCGAACGGATTATCGCCACGCTGCTCCTGGCGCTCGGGATTCCCTGTGCCCCGCAGATGGGCCTCATTCTAGGCCTGTTTGCAAAGATCGGATTCATCCCCCTTGTTCTTTTCTTCGTCTTCCTCACGGTTCAGCTGGTCGCCGCCGGCTGGCTTGCCTCCAAGCTGTTTCCGGGGGAGACGACGGCTTTTGTCACGGAGCTGCCGCCCTATCGGCTCCCGCAGGTAAAAAACATCGCCAGCAAGACGGTCTATCGATCCTACTGGTTTATCCGGGAGGTCATCCCCTGGTTTCTCGTGGGGACGGCCATGCTCTTCCTGGCCGATCTTACGGGGGTGCTTCCGGAGCTCAAGAGGCTTCTGGAGCCGGTCGTCGTCGGTATGCTCGATCTGCCGGCACAGACCTCGGAAGGCTTCATCCTGGGATTTCTGCGAAGGGAATACGTGGCGGCGTATTTTTTTGACATGTACGGAAAGGGCCTGCTGGACAATCTCCAGGCTTTTGTCGCCACGATGGTGATGACGCTGTTCATCCCCTGCACGGCAAGCACCTTTGTGATCATCAAGGAAAGAGGCATCGGCGTAGGCCTGGCCATCGTAGGATTTGTCACGTTCTATGCGATTGTTGCCGGAACGATCATCAACGTTGTGCTTCGGCTCCTGCACATCACGTTCTGAGAGGATGCGAAATGGAAGAAACCTGCAAACCCTGCACTGCGGAAGAACGGGAAGAGATTCTCGAGGAGATCTGGACAACCCTCGAGCTGGACAGAATCACACCCGAACCGGGGTCCCGCATAGGGATTGCAACGCTCGGAAACAGGCAGAGACTCTCCCCCCTCATTCAGGGGGGAGACATCCGCACCGAGGCTGACAAGGCCGTCCTGACAGAGCAGGGGTATCAGAAGGCAAAGGAGATCATGAGGAATCACCGGCTGGCGGAGAGACTTCTCCACGATGTCCTGAATCTCCAGAGCGAAGAGATGGAGCGTTCGGCCTGCCGTTACGAACATATGCTGGACACGGAAGCGGCCGACTCCATCTGCATCCTGCTCGGCCACCCCAGGACCTGTCCCCATGGCAAAAGCATCCCGCCGGGGGAGTGCTGCGACGCCGGCGAGACATCGCTGAGGCCCCTCGTGGTGCCCCTGACGGAACTCGATTCCGGGGAAGACGCGACGGTTGCCTACGTGGGAACCCGGGACAACGGGAGGCTTTCGTATCTCACGTCTCTTGGTGTGGTCACGGGGAGGCCCGTGCAGCTTGTGCAGAAAAGGCCTTCTTTCATCGTGAAGGTTGATGAGAATTCCGTGGCTTTCGATGAATCCATCGCCAGGGAGATTTTTGTGAGACCCGCCTTGAGGAGACGATCGCGGGACAGAGGGGGGCATCGCTGGAGGCTGCGGTGGGGCGGCGGCAGGTGATCGGGAAACCGGACGACGGATAATGGATACGGTGAGAAGGTGAGAGGAGCCATGGAACAATCGATCCGGTTGACAAAGCGCAGGAGTCTGGTCCTCGACATTCTTCGAGAGCACGGCCATCTCGATGCCTACGAGCTCCTGGAGCTGGCCCGTCGGAAGGACTCCCGGATCAGTCTTGCGACGGTGTATCGTGCCCTGGCCTATTTCCGGCAGCGGGATGTGATCCGCGGGCGGACCTTTGGCGAAGGACACACCCATTTCGAAATCCACGACGCCGAAACGGGCAGCCATGCCCATTTTATCTGCACGGGCTGCGGCAGGCTCCGGGAGATCACCGGCCGGTTCATGGGGGATCTGGAGCAGCTGGCAAAGAAAGAAAAATTCCGCATCTCCAGGGTCCATCTCGACATGTTCGGGCTTTGCGAAGAGTGCGCTGTCAAGGAACCCTGAAAGGATTCCGGGAGGATGAGAAGACATGGCTCAGGCGAGACGATTTGACGAGGTGATGTGCCGGTACTTCAGAAAAGCCGGAAAGGGCAATACGAAGGATGTCCTCGAGGCGGCAGGAAAGCGCGCCCGCGAGCGCGGCATCGAAACGGTTCTTGTCCCGAGCGTAAGCGGCAGCACGGCGCTCGCCGCCGCAGAGGTACTTGGCGGGGGTGTGCGCATCATCGCCGTCACCCACGTGGCGGGGTTTGAAGGGCCCAATGTCCAGGAAATGGGCATGGGAAACCGGAAACGTCTCGAATCGGCAGGGGTGCGCATCTTCACAGGCCAGCACGCTTTCGGCGGCGTGGGGCGGGCGGTGCGGAACAAGCTGGGGACCTACCAGGTCGACGAAATCATGGCCTGGACCCTGCGGACCTTCGGGCAGGGGAGCAAGGTGGCCATTGAGATTGCGCTCATGGCGGCCGATGCCGGTCTCGTGCGAACCGATGAGGATGTCATCTCGATGGGCGGCACCTATGAGGGCGTGGACACGGCCCTTGTCATCCGTCCGGCCAACAGTTATTATTTCTTCGATCTGAAGGTGCGGGAAGTGATCTGCAAGCCGAGGGATTTCTGAATCGAGGGTAGCGGGTACAGGGTCTAGGGTATCAGGGTCAAGGACAAAGGAAAAAGAGGAGGAGAGAAGAATGCTGTCGGAGAGACTGCTGGAGAGTTATGCCGAGGTGCTCATCTGGGGCCTGAATACGGCAAGAAAAAAAAAGATGAGGAAGGGCGAAATCGTAAGGGTCAGTTTCGACTATCCGGCCATCCGGCTGGCGGAGATCCTCCAGAAAAAACTGATCGAGAGGGGAATCAACCCCATCCTGCGGTCCGGGCTGACACCGGCCATGGAAAAGAATTTCTACGGTCTTTCGGACAAAAAGCAGCTCACCTTTCTTGCCCCCGGCGACCGGGAGCTCTGCGAGCACATCAACGGCAGCATCTATCTCTACGCCCCGGCGTCGCTCACACACCTGCGGGAGGTGGATCCCAAGAGGATCGCCACGGCCACCGTCGCCCGGAAAGTTCTAAAAGATATATTGGACCGGCGGGACAGTGAGGGGAGCTTCGGGTGGACCCTGTGCATGATGCCAACCGATGAGCTTGCCCGGCAGGCGAAGCTGACGACGGCGCAATACGAAAAACAGGTTGTCAGGGCCTGCTACCTCGATAGCGATGACCCTGTAGGGGAATGGGTGGGAATCTACCGGGCAGTGAGCGGAATCAAGAAATGGCTCAATGCGATGAAGGTTGCCTTCTACCACATCGAGGGGGAAAACGTGGATCTGAAGATCACCCCCGGCAAGCATCGCAAATGGGTGGGCATATCGGGACACAACGTCCCGAGCTTTGAGATCTTCCTCTCGCCGGACTGGAGGGGAACCGAGGGGCGTTACGTTGCCAACATGCCGTCCTTCCGGAGCGGCAATTACGTGGCAGGGGTCGTCCTGGATTTTCGAAAGGGAAGCGGCTCTGTCGTTCGGGCCGACGAGGGCGAAGAATTCACCAGGAAGCAACTCGCCATGGATGAGGGGGCAAGCCGGATCGGGGAGTTTTCGCTGACGGACCGGCGATTCTCCCGGATCGACCGTTTCATGGCCAATACCCTCTACGACGAGAATTTCGGCGGGAAATACGGCAACTGCCACATTGCCTTCGGCTCATCCTACGCGGACACGTACTCGAAAAATCCGGCCGATCTCACACCGGCCATGAAAAAAGACCTGGGATTCAACGACTCGGCGCTGCACTGGGACCTTGTCAACACGGAGTCCAAGACCGTTACGGCACAACTGACATCGGGAAAAAGGGTGGTGGTTTACGACAACGGGGTGTTTAAATACTGAAAGGGTATAGGGTACAGGGTACAGGGTATAGGGTTGGTATTGTAGTGGTACTACTTCCGAATGCGACGCCAAGCCTGAGCAGCTACAATGCGCTTCTATTCTTCGATTTCGATCGCCTCGACGGGGCAGGACTCGGCGGCTTCGCGGCAGGCGTCCTCGAGTTCCTCGGGGATGTCTTCGTCGAAACGGCAGACCGCGAGCTCATCCTGCATCTCGAAGACATCCGGGCAGATATCGGCACAGCTCTCACAGCCGATGCAGAAATCCTCGATGACGTTGGCTTTCATTTCCCCTCCTTTTTCCAACACCGAGTGGCTGACTCGAAGGCAGCCGCTGGAAAAGATCGAAAAAATGGGACGCGACGCTGTTTATGGATGATGTACCCTGGGAAAGTCAACTTTTTTTTTGCTGCCTGTAGGCTGTAGGCTGTCTGCTGTCGGCCCTTTTGAGGAATCCCCTTGACAGGGTGTACCAATCTGCCGATATTAGATGGAGTTTAATGTCCTGTGTGAATCAGTGCTCAAGAAACCTGAGCAAGTAAAGATTTTACAAAGGAGACAGAGATGCTTGTCATTGAGGATCTTCAAGTAAAGCTGGGCGAGCGGGAGGTGCTTCGACACATCGACCTGCAGATCAACTCCGGCGAGACTCACATCCTTTTCGGGCCGAACGGGTCCGGGAAGACATCGCTTCTGATGACCATCATGGGCTATCCCCAGTACCGGGTGACGGCAGGGAAGATCTCGTTCAAGGGGGTCGATATCACGAACTTGCCTATCAACGAGAGGGCAAAGCTCGGCATCGGCATGTCCTATCAACGCCCGCCGACGGTCCACGGTCTCAAGACAAAACAGATGGTTCAAATCTGCAGCTCCGGCATGGACGTGGACATCGAGGGCATGGCAACGAGAATGAACTTAACGGACTTCCTCGAAAGGGACATCAACGCGGGCTTCTCGGGGGGTGAGATCAAGCGCTCGGAGCTGCTGCAGCTCATGGCGCAGAAGCCCGATCTGCTTCTGTTCGACGAGCCCGAATCGGGTGTCGACCTCGAGAATATCTCTCTCATCGGCAATACGATCAGCGAGCTTCTTCAGCGCGATGTCCATCCGTCGCCGGACAAGTCGCAGCGCCAGGTGCGCAGGGAGCGCACCCGGATGGGGCTCATCATCACCCACACGGGTTTCATCCTGGATTACGTCACCGCCGACAAGGGGCAGGTCCTTTTCAACGGAGTGTTGTCCTGCTCGAACAATCCTACGGATATCTTCATGTGCATCAAGGAAATGGGATACGAGGAGTGTGTGAAATGCGCAATCTGAGCGAAAGAGCCCAGGAGGCCAAAGATAAGAAAGCAGCTATCGGTCCCGATGTGGACCTGTCCAGCTTTACCGCAGAGCCGGTCCGGCACGATTACGTGGAGGATCTGAAGAGGATTCCCGAGACAGACCGCCTGAGAATGATCCAGTCCGGGATCGACACCGCCGAGAGCAACAGATCGGGGACTTACATCCAGATGGACACGGCCGTTGTGCACTCCCACGCCAGGCAGGAGGGCCTCGAGGTGATTCCCATTAAAGAGGCCCTCAAGAAGTATGAATGGGCCAGGGAGTACTACTGGAAGCTCGTCTCCGTCGATGCCGACAAGTACACGGCGGCGGCGCAGCTTCATCTGCATGACGGATACGTCATCCGCGCCCTGCCCGGCGCGAAGGCGATCTGGCCCGTGCAGGCCTGTCTTTACCTGGACAAGGAAAACATCAGCCAGTATGTCCACAACCTGATCATCGCCGAGGAAGGCTCGGAGCTCCACGTCATCACCGGCTGCGCGACGTCGCCGAATCTCAAGCGTGGACTTCACGTCGGTATCTCCGAATTCTTCGTCAAGAAGAACGCCAAGCTGAGCTTTACGATGATTCACCACTGGGCAGAGGAGGTGATGGTGAGGCCCCGCTCCGTGGGCATTGTCGAGGAGGGGGGACTTTTCCTGAACAACTACATCTGCATGAAGCCCGTAAAGAGCCTGCAGATGTACCCCACGACTCACCTCGTGGGCAAGGGTGCCGTAGCCCGCTTCTACAGCATTCTCGTCGGCTCCCCCGGCTCCGAGATGGACGTGGGCGGAAGGATCCTTCTCAAGGCCGAGAACACGAGGGCCGAGATCATTGCGCGGGCCATCACCAACGGCGGGAAGATCATCAGTCGCGGCGACCTCGTCGGCGAGGTGGCCGGAATCAAGGCACACCTCGAGTGCAAGGGCATGATTCTCAACGGCGGCATCATTCACGCCATCCCCGAACTCCAGGGAAAAGTGGACGGCGTCGAGATGTCCCACGAGGCAGCCGTGGGCAAGATCGCCCAGGAAGAGATCATGTACCTCATGTCTCGCGGGCTATCCGAGGAAGAGGCAACTTCCACGATCGTCCGGGGCTTCCTCAGCGTGGATATCCCGGGGCTGCCCCCGAAGCTCAAGGCTGAGATCGACCGGGCCATCGATATGAGCTCGAAGGATGTGATGTGACGCGGCCACCCTGCGGGGGCCGCGAGGCAACAGGCTTCAGGCAACAGGCATCAGGATAAGAAAAGGATCGGGGATGGCTGTCTCCGATCCTTTTTTCATGGCAGCCGCAACTGGAGATTGATTCCCGGGAGACTCTGGTGTATGAGCGATCCATGATCCAGGGGCTCCCCGAACCGGTCCGCGCCATCCTTGACACCCTGAGAGATGTCACGGGCAGGGATGTGCAGTTTGTTCGCAAGCCGGACCTGAAGTCCCTCGCCCGGATCCGGATGGCCGGCGGCGCCTTGGCCGCCCACGTGCTGTTCTACCGTGACGAACAGGACCCGCGCATCCATCACGTGATTGCCAACGAGTGCGGCCATTTGATCCGTCTGTTCGTCGCCCCGCCGGGCAAGCGCCTCGTGGCCGTCGCCAACGAGCGGACCCAGACGAGCTACCGCGAAGCGATCCGGGAAGACATCCAGAGGCTCTCGCTCATCCACGGGCTCGACACGCTGAGGACCTTCATCCCGCTGTGGTATGAAAGTGTGGTCTTCCAGCTTACGCGGATGCCCCCCGACATCATGATCGAGCGCTGGCTCTACGAAGAGTACCCTGACATGCGCGACATTCAACTCGCGGCCCTGCGGGAGCAGCATGAAAAAGCCGTTTCGGTCCTGTCCGGGAATATCCGCCGCATGACACCCGGGAAGATCTACGAGGTCTCCCAAATTATGAATTATGTTTTTTTCAGGCTCGCGGGAGAGCTTCTGGGAATCCGTCTCATCGACGCGTACGAGAAAAGCCGCTACATCCTGGAAGGGGAGGAACTGGCGATCTGGACGGCCGATCATTACAGCGAGGACCACGAAGGGGATGTGTCCGTCATCGACACCTGGGCCCGGGCGCTTCAACTCTCGGAATGGTTCGAATGGCGGCGCTTCGACGAGATCTCCCAGGACCCGCTGCACTGAGCCGCCATGACGGACGATCCGAAAAGTTCTACCCGAGCGGCCTGTACTCGATTCCGAAGGCCTCGGCGACAGCCCGGTACGTCACGTTGCCGCGGTGGACATTCACGCCCCTTGCGAGATCGGGATTCGATGCAAGCGCACCCGGCATCTCGAGAGAGGCCAGCTTGACCACATAGGGAAGGGTTGCATTGGACAGGGCGGCGGTGCTTGTCCTGGGGACGGCACCGGGCATGTTGGTGACCCCGTAGTGCAGGACGCCGTCGACGAAATAGATCGGGTCCGAGTGCTTCGTCGGGCGGATGGTCTCGACGCACCCTCCCTGGTCGACGGAGACGTCGATGACGACGCTCCCCTTCGCCATGCGGGCCACCATCCGGCGCGTGACCACACGCGGCGTTCGTGCCCCCTTGACGAGGACGGCTCCGACGAGAAGATCGGCCTCGGCGACGGCCTCCTCGACGGCGAGGGGATCGGCGCTTCGGGTGATCAGCCGCTCATGGAGGACCTCTTCGAGATGGCGGAGCTTGTCTATGTTCATGTCCAGTACCGTGACCTCCGCCCCCATGCCAAGAGCGATCCTGGCGGCGCTCGACCCGACGATGCCGCCACCGATGATCGTCACCCGGGCGGGCTCCACCCCTGCGACCCCGCCGAGGAGCTTCCCCGATCCCCCGCGCGGCTTTTCCAGGTAGAACGCTCCTGTCTGGACGGCGAGGCGCCCCGCCACCTCGCTCATGGGCTTCAGCAGGGGGAGCTGGCCGTCTGCGAGCTCCACCGTCTCGTAGGCGATTCCAGTCACCCCCCGTTTCAGCAGCTCGAGAGTCAATTCGCGTTCGGCGGCAAGGTGAAGGTAGGTGAAAAGGACAAGATCGGGCCGCAGGAAGCCATACTCCGCGGGCAGCGGTTCCTTGACCTTGACGACCAGTTCTGCGCCCCATGCATCGGATGCAGACAGGACGATCAGTGCCCCGGCGTTGCGGTAATCGGAGTCGCTGAAACCGCTTCCCTCGCCGGCGCCCGTTTCCACGACGACCCGGTGGCCCGCTTCGACGAGCCGGCTCGCACCGCCCGGGGTCATGGACACCCGGTACTCCTGATCCTTGATTTCCCTGGGAACCCCGACCGTCATTGCTCAAACCCTCCTTGTCCCGGGACAGTTTGCGCTTGTCGTTTACACCTTCCAAGCCTACTATAATGGGCCAAGGGAAAAAAAGAAAGCAGGGAGTCACGACCTCTTCCTGCAAAAAGGGAATTCGTCATGGGATCCACCGAATGGTATCGCCAAACTGCTGAAGAGTCGCTCCAAGGACTCGGCACCACCCTGGAGGGTTTATCCGAAAAAGCAGCGGCCGATAGAATCGCGTCGTACGGGCCCAACCGCCTGCCCGAGGAAAAACGGGTCAGCCCTTTCATCATATTCCTGCGCCAATTTGCAAGCCCCCTCATCTACATCCTCCTCCTCGCGGCGGGGGTGACCTTTGCCTTGCAGGAATACAAGGACACGATTGTCATCGCCGTCGTCCTGGCATTCAATGCAATCATCGGATTCATTCAGGAGAGCCGGGCCGAGGAGAGCGTACGGGCCCTCAATAGAATGATCGTGCCCCAGGCACGAATTGTGCGGGAAGGAAGGGAGAAGGAGATCAGCAGCGAACAGCTCGTGCCGGGCGACATCGTCCTTCTGGCCTCGGGCGCCAAGGTGCCGGCCGATATCCGTCTCATAAGCACGGTCGAGATGCGCGTCGACGAATCGCTTCTCACGGGGGAATCCGTCCCCGCGGAGAAGATGCACGACGTCATCACGGAATCGAACCTGACGCCCGGCGACCAGCGAAACATCGCCTTCATGGGGACCGTCGTCGTGAACGGTCGTGGCGTGGGCGTCGTCGTGGAGACCGGCGAGAGGACGGAGCTGGGCGGCATCGCCCACGAGATCCGGGAAACCGAGTCGGCCCAGGCGCCGCTCCAGGAGAAATTTGGCCGCTTTTCAAACCGGATCGGCCAGTATGTCCTGGCGGCGGGCGTCGTCCTCTTCGCAATCGGGATCGCAATCGGGGAGCCTGTCAAGGAGATGTTCATGACCGTTGTGGCGGCCGCCGTGGCCGCCATCCCCGAAGGCCTGCCCGTGGTGCTCACCATCGCGCTGGCCGTTGGGGTCCAGCGTATGGCTGCGCGAAACGCGATCCTGCGGAAACTGCCTGCCGTCGAGACGCTGGGGAGCACAACGGTGATCTGCACCGACAAGACGGGGACCCTGACGAAAAACGAGATGACGGTGAAGATCGTCTATGACGGCGCCCGGGCCTTCGAGTTGACGGGAACCGGGTACGACCCCGCGGGCGAGCTCCTCCACGCATGGATGCCGAAGTCCGAAAACGAGCGGGAACATCTCGCCATGTGCTTCCGGGTGGGGCTTCTGTGCAATGAGTCGAGCCTCTACGCGGACGAGGGGGCCTGGCGGGTCAACGGCGACCCGACTGAAGGAGCCCTGATCGTGTCCGCAATGAAGGCGGGCCTGGATTCCGAAGAGGAAAAACGGAAATACCCGCAGATCGCCATCATCCCCTTTGAGTCGGAACGAGGATACATGGCGACCCTTCACCGCTACGGAGACGAAAAGTATATCTTCATCAAGGGAGCGCCCGAAAAGATCCTGGAGCTTTGCGTCAACTGCATGGAAACGGACAGCCTGCGGACGGAGGAGATACTCAAGATATCGGACCGGTTTGCCTCCGACGGGATGCGCGTGCTGGCCATGGCCTACAAGAAAGCGCCCGAGGACCTGGCGCAACTGCGGCACCAGGACGTGGAGAACGACCTCACCCTGGCCGGCATACAGGCCATGATCGACCCGCCCCGCGAGGAGGCGGTGGATGCCGTAAAGGGGTGCAGGCGGGCGGGCATTCGCGTCATCATGATCACTGGCGACCACCCGACGACGGCTTTGGCCATCGCGAAGATGGTCGGGATCGACACGGAAGGCGGCCGGGTGATCACGGGCCGGGAGATCGAGGAGATGACGGAGGAGGATCTCTTCACCCGCGTAAAAAAAGTTTCCGTCTACGCACGCGTGGCTCCCCACCACAAGCTGCGGATCGTGAGGCAGCTCATGGACCACGGGGAGATCGTGGCCGTCACGGGCGACGGCGTCAACGATGCGCCGGCCCTGAGAGCCGCACACCTCGGGGTTGCCATGGGTCGCAAAGGGACGGACGTTGCAAAGGAGGCCTCCGACATGGTCGTCACCGACGACAACTTCGCGGCCATCTTTCATGCCGTGAGGGAAGGCCGCATCGTTTTCGACAACATCCGCAAGGTCGTCTTTTTCCTGATCCCGACAGGTGTGGCCGCCATAGGCTCCATCATCGGCTGCCTCCTGCTGGGGATTCCCATTCCCTACACCGCGTCGCAGCTGCTCTGGATCAATCTGGTCACGAACGGCTTCCAGGTCATCGCGCTGACCTTCGAGCCGGGGGACCGCGAGGTGGTCAACCGGCCGCCCCTGGATCCCTCCGAGGGGATTATGTCGAGAGTGCTCGTGCAGCGTACCGTCATCGTGGGGCTTCTCATATCGGCGGGCGTTGTGATCAAGTTTGCGTACTCGCTCCAGGCCGGCATGTCGCTGGAAAAAGCACGGACCCTCGCGATGACCACCATGGTTTTTTTCCAGTTCTTCCAGGCCTGGAACAGCCGCTCGGAGACAAAGTCCATCTTCCAGATCGGGCTTTTCACCAACCCATATCTGGCATTCGGGCTTGCAGCCTCCGTGATGGCTCACCTGGCCGCGATCTACGCGCCGCCCTTCCAGTGGCTCCTGTCCACGGAGCCCGTCTCCGGAATGGAGTGGCTGCTGATCGTGGCGATGTCCCTTTCCGTCGTGGTCATCGTCGAGATCGACAAATGGATGCGTTCAAGCACGACACCGGTCCGACGAACAGAGAGGTGAGGTTGCGCCATGAAACGATGCCATGCCTGCGGAAAAGAGCTTCAGATCGAAAGGAAGGTGGGACGCTCCGAGATGTGTCCCCACTGCGGGGCGGATCTGCACGTCTGCCTGAACTGCCTGTTCTTCAGCCCCGCGGACTACAACCAGTGCCGGGAACCCCAGGCCGAACGCGTTGTGGAGAAAAACAGGAGCAACTTCTGCGACTACTTCACCCTGGCCGACGGTGCGACCCGGGGGCGGGAGGCGTCGAAAAAAGATGACGCCCGCAGCCGTCTCGACGGACTGTTCAGAAAATAGCCGTCACGGCGCAAGCCCGATAAGGCCGGCTCAGTGAGGTACCCGACGAGAACCTGCTCGACCCTTGATCTGCCCCTACGGGCGGAGCCCCTGATGACCGTGGTAAGACTCCTGGCGGATCATCGAAACGTTCCTCTCATCCAGATAGTCGTCGTATCCCGTCATCCGGTCGATGATCCCGTCGGGGGTGATCTCGACGATCCTGTCGGCAACCGTAGATACCAGTTGATAGTCATGGGAGCAGAACAGAATCACTCCCGGAAAGGCGATCAGCCCATCGTTCAGGGCGATGATGGATTCCAGGTCCAGGTGGTTGGTCGGCTCGTCGAGAATGAGGGCGTTGGCGCCGGAGAGCATCATCCTGGAGAGCATGCATCGGACCCGCTCCCCGCCGGAGAGGACTGAGGCCTTCTTCAACGCCTCTTCACCGGAGAAGAGCATCTTCCCGAGAAACCCCCTGGCGAAGGTCTCCCCCTCGGTTTCGGGGCAGAACTGGCCGAGCCACTCGACGAGGCTCAGGTCGTTGTTGAAAAAACCGCTGTTTTCTTTGGGGAAATAGGAGTGGCTGATGGTGACCCCCCAGCGGAAGCTTCCGCTGTCCGGCTCCATTTCACCGGCGAGGATCTGGAAGAGGGTGGTCTTCGCCAGGCTGTCTTCCCCCACAAAGGCGATTTTGCCTCCCCGGTTGACGTTGAGGGTGATGTTGTTCAAGACGGCAACCCCGTCGATCTTCTTGGAGAGCCCGCTGATCTCCAGGATGACATCGCCGCAGGGCCGCTCGGGCTTGAAGGCGATGAACGGATATTTGCGGGACGAAACCGGCATGTCCTCGAGGGTCAGTTTCTCCAGGAGGTTTCTTCTGGAGGTGGCCTGCTTGGCCTTGGAGGCGTTGGCGCTGAAACGCTGGATAAACTGTTTGAGTTCCTCGGCCTTGGCGGCGATCCTCTTGTTGTCGTTCTGTTTCTGTTTCAGGTGGAGCTGGCTCGCCTGGTACCAGAAGTCGTAGTTTCCCGAATACACCTGGATGCGCCCGAAATCTATATCCGCAACGTGGGTGCAGACCTGGTTCAGGAAGTGGCGGTCGTGGGAGACGATGATGACCGTGTTCTGGAAACGGGAGAGGAATTCCTCGAGCCAGACGATGGACTTGAGGTTCAACTGGTTGGTCGGTTCGTCCAGCAAAAGGACATCCGGGTTGCCGAAGAGTGCCTTGGCGAGCAGAACCCTGACCTTGTCGGCCCCGTCGAGTTCCTTCATCTTCTTTTGGCGCTGCTCCTCCGATATGCCAAGACCGCTCAAGAGCACCGCCGCCTCGGATTCCGCTTCATAGCCGTTGATTTCGCCGAATTCAGACTCCAACTCCCCGCAACGGATACCGTCTGCCTCCGAGAATTCGGTCTTGGCGTAGATCGCTTCCCGTTCGGCCATCAATGCGTAGAGCTGTTCATGGCCCATGATGACGGTGTTGAAGACCGTCTCCTCGTCATAGGCGAATTGATCCTGGCTCAGGACAGCTATCCTCTCCCCGGGACCGACGGAGACCGTGCCCTGGTCCGGCTCGATCTCATTTGCGAGAATCTTCAGGAAGGTCGATTTTCCGGAGCCGTTGGCGCCAATCAGTCCGTAGCAGTTTCCCGGGGTGAACTTGATGTTGACGTCTTTGAAGATCACCCTCTTGCCGTAGGAGAGGGCCACATTTGATGCGGTTATCATGTCATCATCCCTTACAAAAAAAGCTCCCCCTGCGACGGGGGAGCTTTTTCATGCAAAATAAGGTTCAGGTCTTACAGCTTGCGAACGTTTGATGCAGCCGGACCCTTGGGGCCTGCAACCACTTCGAAGCTTACGCGTTCACCTTCGGCCAGCGATTTGAAACCATCGGCCTGGATGGCGGAATGATGAACGAAAACGTCCTTGCCGCCGTCCTGCTCGATAAAGCCAAATCCCTTTGAATCATTGAACCACTTCACTTTTCCTTCAGGCATCGTAACTACTCCTTTTTTGTATGGGGCTCCTCCAGGGAACCGTATAATAATTTCGCCGAACGATTCGGCTGGCAGACCTTTTTGAAACCAAAAAAAACGCACATTCCATAATTTCGGTCTGTGCGGTCGACTTCTCTGTAATTTGGCAACTACAAACAGGTACTGCACATCAATTTTGGAATTAATATATGATCTTTCAAGCAAATGCAAGCATTTTTTTATGGCAGATTCAACTTTTTCATCTCCTCCGCGAAGACGTCGTAAGCGGGTTTGCCGAAGAGGACGAAGCGGACCCTTTCGATATCGGCATGCTCCTTCAGGTAGTCGATGGCCGTTTTCAGGGCGATGCGGGCGGCCTCGGAAACCGGGTAGCCATAGGCGCCCGTGCTGATGGCCGGGAAGGAGAGGCTCTTGAGCCCTTTCTTCGATGCAAGCTTCAGACTCTCAAGGTAGGCGCTCTTGAGAAGCTCCGACTCGTTTCGGCCCCCGCCGCTGTATATGGGCCCCACGGTATGGATGACGTATTTCGCTTTCAGGTTTCCGCCCGTCGTGATGACGGCCTGACCCGCGGGGCAATAGCCGATCTTCCTGCACTCTTCCATAATGGCAGGGCCGCCGGCCCTGTGGATCGCCCCGTCCACGCCCCCTCCGCCCTTCAAGCCCGAATTGGCCGCATTCACGATGGCATCGGTCTCTTCCCGGGTGATATCCCCTTCGACGATCGATAGTGTGGCATTGCCGATCTTGACGTCCATCAGGGAACCCTCCTGTCATTGAGGTGACCGCATGATCATCAAAGGTAACAGGTATCAGGTCACAGGTAACAGGTGAAGAGATATCCTGACACCCGTCACCTGTCACCTGTCACCTTCACGGGGAATCCGTCCCCGTAAACAAGCATCCGGTAAGTCTTCCCGATGCGGTCCCAGTTCTCCTCGCGATCCATGGACCAGTAGCGGCCGATGACGGAGACGACCCGGCCCAGATCCATCTCCCCGCACTTGACCTCGATTTGCTTCACATAGTTGGCCCCGCTCTCGGGCATCTCTCCGCGGCGCCCGAGCATGGCGTGGATGTACATCTCGCCGACACCTTCTTTTTTCGCCATGTCCATAAGGGCGATCAGGTGGTTCATCATGCCGTGAGAGCTGAAGAAGGACACGATCCCCATGAGGTGCAGGGCCGACCCTCGTTTGCGGGCTTCGGCCATCGCGTTGCAAAACGCCTCGTTCGAGAAGAATTTCCCGCTTTCGATGGCCCGGTCGATTTTCAGCCGGTCGGACCAGACACGCCGCCCTGCGCCGATGTGGAGATGCCCCGCCTCGGAATTGCCGACGGTTCCTGCAGGGAGCCCCACCGATTCGCCGGCGGCGGCCAGCGATGCGAACGGGTACAAACTCCGCAGTCGGTCCATGGCCGGCGTGTTTGCCCGGGCGATGAGATTTCCCTTCGTCTCGGGGTTGTGGCCCCAGCCGTCGAGGATGAGGACAACGAGACGCCGGGTGGGCTTCGGCGGCTTGCTTTTCAGCAGCGAACGGCCCTCCATGCATGCCGGCGCGTCGATCCCGAAGAGCTCGAGGATGGTGGGTGCTACGTCGGTCAGTTCGCCCTCTCTGCGGATGTCTAAAGGAGCACCGTCGGTCACAATGACAAACGGCACCGGGCTCGAGGTATGTCCCGTGTCGACGACGCCGTCGGGGTAGAGCCACTGCTCCACCGTACCGTGGTCGGCCGTGACGAGGACCGGGACCCCGGATTTACGAGCCTCGTCAAGGACGCGGCCCATCTCGAAGTCGACCGCCTCAACGGCACGGATCACGGCGGCTTCGTTTTCGATGTGGCCGACAACATCCACGTTGGCGAAGTTTGTCAGGATAAAATCGTGCCGGCCTTCCCGGATCTCGCGGATCGTGGTATCGGCCACTTCGCTCACGGACATCTCCGGGGCCTCATCGAAGAGCTTTACGTCCTTTCGCGTAGGCACGACGATGCGGTCCTCGCCGGGGAAGGGGTCCTTTCGCTTGCCGCTCAGGAAATAGGTCACGTGAAAGGCCTTTTCGGCTTCGGTGATCTTCACCTGGCGGATGCCGCGGCGGGAGAGGACCTCGCTCAGGGTGTCTTCCAGGTCCTCCTCGGGCGGGAAGGCGACTGCGGCCCGGAGGTCCTTCGAGTACTCGATCATGGTGGTGTAGTGAAGGCCGAGCGGACCTGCGTTGGGGAACTCGTGAAAATCGTCTTCGATGAGGCTTCGCGAGAGCTCCACCTCGCGCTCTCCGCGGATATTGTAGAAGATCACCACGTCGCCCGGCTTGATCCGTCCGACGGGTTTCCCCGACGGGTCGACGAGCACCAGGGGGTTGAGCGTTTCGTCGTCCTCTCCGCGGCGGTAGGCATCTCGCACCGCCAGGGACATTGCATGGGGAAAGAGTGTTTTCATGGCATCCTTTCGTTTCCGAACGATAGCGGCAAGCGTCTGGCGAGGGGTCTCGAAAGGCCCATCTCTTCCGCGGTGCCGGCCCATCATACTGGAAAACAGGCTCGCGGTCAAAGGGACCTTTTCGGTTGCAAAGGGGGAGTCGAAGTGATAAAAATCACTCGAAAAAGCGGGATTTGCGCGCGGTATGAGGAAGTCGGCCTGGGAGAAAACCCAGGAAGAATTATTGAAGGAACGGGCCGAGGTGCTCGGCAGGGCGGGCGAGGCGCTCTCTTTGGCGCTTTCCGATCTCGAGACAATAGGACGTTCCATCACCGAGAGGTTCCGTGAGGCCGGTGAATACCCGGGACCGGAGATTCTGACGGAGATCAACGGGGAGATCCGGCACTACAACAGTGCCCGCGAATACGCGCAGCTTCGTTACTTTTACCTCATCGTCACCAGGGAGGCCATGGGGATCCGTCGCCACAAGACGGTCGAAGAAGCCTACAAAATCCCTCCCAAGAAGAAGTATCTATAATCCCCCATGGATCGTTACGCCAAGCAAAGAAAAAAGATGGTCGACTCCCAGATACGCTCGCGAGGCGTCCGGGACGAGCGCGTCCTGCGGGCCATGGAGAAGATCCCCCGTCATCTCTTCATCGACGAGGGGCTCATCGACCAGGCCTACAACGACAACCCGCTGCCCATCGGCGAGAAGCAGACCATTTCGCAGCCCTACATCGTGGCGCTCATGACGGAAGCCCTGGAGCTCAAGGGGCGCGAGAAAGTCCTGGAGCTTGGTACCGGTTCGGGCTACGAGGCGGCCATTTTGGCGGAGCTGGCAGACCGGGTGTTCACCATTGAGCGAATCGCCTCTCTGGCCCAGAAGGCAAGAAAATTGCTTGAGTCCCTGAATTACTACAACGTGGTGATCCGCGTGGGAGACGGGACGTACGGGTGGCGCGAAGAATCCCCTTTCGATGCCATCGCGGTTTCGGCGGGCTCTCCGTCGATACCCCGGATGCTGGTGGAGCAGCTGGCCATCGGAGGGCGTCTCGTGATCCCCGTCGGGAGCCGCTATTCGCAGAGCCTGATCAAGCTGACCCGCCTCTCCGAGAATCCGGACGATGTGAAAAGAGAGGACCTCGGCGGATGCCGGTTTGTGAACCTGATCGGGGAGCACGGCTGGAAGGTCGAGCAGCAGTAAAGAAGCAGCCAAACCTTCTCACCCTCTTACCTTCTACGTTTTGGGGCGCATGTAAACGGATTGATGAAACCTATTTCGCGCACACTTAAACTGATCCTCCTGGCCTTTCTAGGCGCCGCTCTTTTATCCTGTTCCATCCAGATCGTCGACCGAAGCAGCGTAAAGTCCTCCGAGCGGATGCGCGGCGTGTACCACCGGGTCAAGCCCGGGGAAACGCTCTGGCGGATCTCGAAGGCCTACAACGTCGATCTCCAGGAACTGGCCGAGATCAACAACATCACCGATGCCTCCCGCATCACTGCGGGCAACGTCGTCTTCATTCCGGATGCACCCCGGGTCATCGATCTGCCCCCGGTGAAAACCCCCGTCGAGACCCGGCCTGCGGTTGTGAAGCCGCCGGAAAAACCGGTGACGGCAAAGGCGGAACCGGAGGCGGGACGGCCAGGACCCGAAGCGGCAGGCGCCGCCGCTGTGTCTGCCGGGGGGAAAAGCAAGGTGAAAGAGGAGAGCATTACGGACCGGGCGCCGGCCGCAAAGCCGGAAAGAAGCCCGGCATCGGCAAAGCCCCCGGAAAAAACGATGCCCAGGCCTGTCGAGACGCCCGAGAAAGCGGATGCAGCAAAGACCCAGGTAGCCATGAAGCCGCCGGTCCCGCCACCGCCGGTCAAGACCCCCGATTCGAGCCTGCAAGAGAGGCCCGTCGCGGCGCCGCCTCCGAAGAAGCCCGAACCGGCATCCAGGGCCGAGGAGACTCCGGGTCAGATCAAGGTCGACAAGGGCCGTTTCGTGTGGCCCCTGAAGGGCCCCGTGATCACCCGCTTCGGGATTCAGCCAAGCGGGATGAAATACAACGGCATCAAGATCGCCGCGAAAGAGGGGGCGCCTGTCCAGGCGGCGGCGGCCGGGACGATCATCTATGCCTCTTACGTCAAAGGGTACGGTGACACCATCATTGTGAAGCACGACGAAAACTACACCACCGTCTATGCCTACCTGAAAAGCAGCGTTGCGAAAAAAGATGACCGTGTGAAGAAGGGGGAAAAGATCGCTTCCGTGGGACCGTCCGAGGAGCCGGGCGGCGAGCCCCATCTTTATTTTGAAATCAGGGAGAGGAATAAGGCACGCAACCCTCAGTTTTTCCTGCCGTGAAGAAAACCGGGTATCGGGGCTAGGGTATCGGGTATAGGGAAATCGAACCCTCTCACCACATTGACGGAGCTCGACATGATGCCTATACTGATTATATGGATGCCTTATTTGTAGTAAATCCCTAGACAGGACAATCGAATCCATGAACCTCAATGCCTGCTTTGAGCAGGGACCGATACGGCCGCCCAGTGAGGCGAGGAGTCTCCTGATCCGGCCGACGCGGAACTGTCCCTGGAACAAGTGTGCCTTCTGCCACACCTACAGGGAAACCCGCTTCCAATTGCGCCCCGTCGAGGAGATCAAAAGGGATATCGATGCCGTCCGCGACATGGCGGACGCAATCGGGGAGATTTCCTGGAAGCTCGGCCAGGGGGGGAAGGTCAATGACGCCGTCGTCTCCCATGTCTTCGGAGACGACACTCTGTTCAACGATGCCTTCAGGCACGTGGCGGCCTGGCTTTATTTCGGCGCTCAGACGGCCTTCCTCCAGGATGCCGACACGCTGATCATGAAGACCGATGACCTCCTCGAAGTGCTGCGCTACCTGAAGGGAAAATTCCCCCAGATCAGCCGCATCACCTCCTATTGCCGGTCCAAGACGGCCAGGCACAAATCGGTGGAGGATCTCAGGCGCATCCGCGAGGCCGGCCTCGTCCGGATCCACGTCGGACTCGAGTCTGGCAGTGACCCTGTTCTCAAGTTCATCCGCAAGGGGGCGACGGCGGCGGACCACATCGAAGGGGGACAGCACCTCGTGGCGGCGGGGATCTCGCTTTGCGAATATGTCATGCCCGGGCTCGGAGGACAACTCTGGTCGCGCGAGCACGCCGTCGAGACGGCCAGGGTCCTCAACGAAATCAACCCCGATCACATACGTCTGCGCACCCTGTCGGTGCGCCGGGGTACGGCCCTCTACGAGATGATGCAGCAGGGCGAGTTCCAACCCATCGGCGATGAGGAAATACTTAAGGAAATCCGACTGTTTATCGAACATCTCGACGGGATAGAAAGCCGCATTGTGAGCGATCACATCCTGAATCTTCTGGAAGAGCTGGAGGGAAAGCTGCCGGAAGACAGGGAGAAGCTCCTGGGAATCATCGACCGTTATTTCGCGATGGCCGAAGAGGACCGCCTCATCTTCCGCCTGGGCCGTCGGCGCGGGCTTTACCGGTCCCTTGACGATCTTTCGGAACCAAACACCTACCTGCAGCTCAAGGAGGGGGTCGAGCGCTACCAGCAAGAAGAGCCGGGAAAGCTCGACAGAGTCCTCGACCGTATCCGGCAGAATTTTATCTGAGGGCGTCCCGGTTGTCGCCGGAAGGAACCCTCCGGTTGTTTGCAGTACATCGCCTACCCGTAACTGTCCGGAATAACTTGAAATGTATTCAGGACCTGCCAAAATGCACCCTTGGTCCCGCCCCGCCAGGTCAATTTAAATTGACTTTTCAGGCAAATTCGTTTATGATTTGTAGGCTGTTGGAGTGCCATAGGGGTAAATCCAAGAGAGGTGGTAACGGGGCAATGTTCAAGGTAGGCGAATTGGCTGTTTATCCAGCGCAGGGAGTCGGCCTAATCGAGGCCATCGAAGACAGAGAGATCATGGGGGCTTGGCAGAAATTCTACGTGATGAAGATTCTCGGCAACGGCATGAAGATCATGATTCCCACCGACACAGCCCGGGCCATCGGGTTGCGGGACCTGATCTCTTCCAAGGAGATTCCCAAGATCTACGAGATTCTGCGGACCCGCGACGTCACGATCGACAAACAGGCTTGGAACAAGCGTTATCGCGAGTACTTGGAGAAGATCAAGACGGGAAGCGTCTACGAGATTGCCAAGGTCCTGAGGGACCTCTTCATCCTCAAGCACGGGAAGGACCTCTCCTTCGGCGAGAGGAAGATGATGGATACCGCGAAGCACTTGTTGATCAAGGAGATCTCGATCGCCAGCCGGGCGGCGGAGGCAAAGGTCGAAGCAGAGATCAATGCCATGTTCCCCGTTCAGTGAGCGGTGACGACAGAAAACGTACCGCACGAAAGCTCTGAGAACTCACAGCGCCGCAGCCTGTTTTATCAAAAGGCGCTCCTTCTCCAGGGAAGGGGGTCTTATTATTTCGGCTTGTCGCGCAGTGATCGGGAATGGATGAACGGGGTATTCCGGGGTTTTTTCATTTCCGATGTGACAGGGTTCTTTGAAAAAGGTTGCGCGCGCAATCCCCGCAGCGCCAGACGTGAGCGCCTGTTCTGAGCACCTGTTCTGAGCCTGTCGAAGGATGTCAAACGTTTTTTGCGGGATAAGCGGGCATCATAAAAGGATAAAACGACCTTGAGTTTCTGAATTCCCGGCCCCAGGCGCCGGGAATTTTAAAATCTGCACAGGAAAATAATTTAGAAAGGAGGGATGCTTTTTGCTTATCCGTTCTCTGCTCATTCTCTTCTGCTCGATCAGCGGATACTTTATTGCATTTAAATATCTGAATTCATGGGAATTATCATTATTCGGCCTTTTATTGGGCTTTATTGCCGCCGTTAGCGTTATCCAGATCGAGCAGATCATCCGGAAGATTTCGCTCCGGATCATTTTAGGGGGTGTCATCGGGACGATCATCGGTCTCCTGATCGCCATCCTGCTTTCCTACGGGCTGAGTTTCGTCAGCATCTGGGAGAAGCAGGAGATCGTTCCCTGGGCGTACGCCCTGATGGCCTGCATTCTCGGTTACCTCGGACTCGTCATCGGTTCCAAGAAGAGCGAGGAGATATCGCTTCCGTCCTTCGGGCCCTTCAAAGGCTCACGGGGCGTGTCGGACTACCGGATCCTCGATACGAGCGTCATCATCGACGGCCGTATCGCCGATATCTGCGATACGGGGTACATGGAGGGCAACCTCATCGTCCCGAGGTTCATCCTGGATGAGCTCCAGCATATCGCCGACTCTTCGGACTCCATGAAACGATCCCGGGGAAGGCGGGGGCTCGACATCCTCAACCGGATGCAGAAAATCCACAGCATCAACATCGAAATCGTGGATCAGGACTTCCCGAAAATCAAAGGGGTCGATGCGAAACTCGTCGCCCTGGCGAAGAAGATGAACGGGAAGATCATCACCAACGACTTCAACCTCAATAAGGTGGCGGAGCTGCAGGGCATCAAGATCCTCAATGTCAACGAGCTTGCCAATGCCCTCAAGCCGGTCGTGCTGCCGGGTGAGTTGATGGTCGTGAAAGTCATCAAGGAAGGCAAGGAACACGGACAGGGAGTGGCCTACCTCGATGACGGGACCATGGTCATCGTCGACCATGCCAGCAGGCATCTGGGGGAAACGGTGGAGGTTGCCGTGACCAGCGTCCTGCAGACCACGGCGGGCAGGATGATCTTCACGGAGATGAAGGCCGTCGTGCACGACAAAAAAGTTCACACCATCGAAGCCTTGTAACCTGCTTCGTAAGCGAGCCCGGGATGCCAAACGATCCCGGGCTTTTTTAACACACTCTGCCTCTTCATGGGGGACCAGTCGATGCGCACGGTGGCCATTGTGCCCGCCGCCGGCTCCGGCAACCGGATGGGCCGGGATATCTCCAAGCAATACCTTTCGCTGGGAGGGAGGCCCCTTCTCATTCACACACTGAACGAGCTTGAGGCGTGTCCCCTCGTAGACGCCCTGATCATCGTGGTGCCGCCCCCGGACGTGGAAGCGGTGCGCACCGGGATGCTGCCTTCGTGGAACCTGAAAAAACTGGCCGGGGTCGTTCCCGGGGGGAAGGAACGACAGGACTCCGTCCGGGCGGGGATCGAGGCCCTCGATGCGGACACGGAGATCGTGGTCATCCACGATGCCGTCCGGCCGTTCATTACCGCCGGGCTGATCGAGAGCTGCATACGGGCTGCCGCGGAGGAAGGGGCCTCAACCGTCGGGGTGCCGTTGAAAGACACCGTCAAGGAGGTCGCCGCGGACGGCCGGGTCATGAGGACCTGCGACAGGAGCCTGTTGTGGCTCACCCAGACCCCGCAGGCCTTCCGTCGGGACATCATCGAGAACGCTCACCGTGCCGCCGTTCGCGACAATTTCAGAGGGACCGATGACGCCTCGCTGGTAGAGCGCCTGGGAATCTCCGTCCGGATGATCCGGGGCGACTATGGCAACATCAAGATCACGACGCCGGAAGATCTGATTCTGGCGGAAGCCTTGCTGGCCGCTCTGCAGCAGGCTAAAGGCTAAAGGCTAAAGGCTAAAGGCTAAAGGCTAAAGGCTGGAAATGCCCCCTCTACAAAGAACTGATTCGTGAAAGGGTATTGCCATGAGAATCGGGTTCGGGTATGACAGTCACCGCTTTTCCGAAGGCCGCCGGCTGATCATCGGCGGCGTGGAGGTGAACTACGAGAAGGGGCTGCTGGGGCATTCCGATGCAGACGCCCTGATCCATGCCATCGTGGATGCCATTCTCGGGGCCCTGGGGGAAGGGGACATCGGCAGGCACTTCCCCGACACGGACCCGAATCTCAAGGGCATATCCAGCCTCGTCATGCTCAAGCGCGTGGCCGACCTTGCCGTTCAGCGGGGGTATTACGTCAACAACATAGACTCGACGGTCATCCTGGAGAAGCCCCGGCTTTCCCCCTCCATCGAGGAGATGCGCCGGAACATCGCAAGGGTTCTCGGGACGGACTCCTCCCGCGTCAACGTGAAGGCCAAGACGAACGAAAAGATGGGCTTCATCGGGCGAGGCGAGGGCATCGCGGCCTTTGCCGTCGTGACCCTCGGAAGGGCAGAAGCGGACAGCGTTGCCTAAGAAAAAACACCACCCTGATCTTCCTCTCCCTATGGAAGACCATTTCCATGATCTTCCTCTCCCTTGAGGGGAGAGGATTGAGGTGAGGGTGACTAATCCCTTTCCTTTTACAGGAGAGGGTCAGGGTGAGGGTGAATAAAAAAACGGGGGAGCCGGAATCGGCTCCCCCGTTCTGCTTCAAGGACTCTCGAGATTTTTTCTTACAGCGGGATATTGTTGTGCTTCTTGTCGGGCAGGCTCTGCTCCTTGTCCTTGTAGGCTTCGAGCAGCGCCGCCACTCGCTTGCGAGTCTCGCGGGGGGCGATGACCTCTTCGATGATGCCCATCTTGGCTGCGAAGTAGGGGTTGTTGAACTGCTCCTCGTAGGCGGCGATCAGCTCGGCCCGCTTGGCTTCGGGATCCGCGGCCGTGGTGATCTCCCGGCGGTAGACGATGTTGCAGGCGCCGGCGGCGCCCATGACGGCGATTTCGGCAGACGGCCAGGCCATGACGTAGTCGGCGCCCAGCTGCTTGCTGCACATGCCGATGTAGGCCCCGCCGTAATCCTTGCGGGTCACGACGGTGAACTTGGGCACTGTGGCCTCGGAGTAGGCATGCAGGAGCTTCGCGCCGTGGCTGATGATGCCGTTCCACTCCTGGTGCGTGCCGGGCATGTAGCCGGGAACGTCGGCAAAGGTCAGCAGCGGGATGTTGAAGGCGTCGCAGAAGCGGATGAAGCGCGAGGCCTTGTCGGAGGCATTCACGTCGAGCACGCCGCCGCCGAACATCGGGTTGTTGGCGATGACGCCCACGGTCCGGCCCATGACGCGGATGAAGCAGACGAACATGTTCTTCGCCCAGTTTGCGTGGGGCTCGAAGAAAACGCCGCCATCGGCAATGGAGGCGACAAGCTTCTTCATGTCGTAGCCCCGGGTGGCGCGGTCGGGGATGATCTTGTCGAGATCGGGGCACTCGCGGTCGGCGGTGTCCGTGGTGGCCACGACCGGCGGCATCTCGTGGCAGTTGTCGGGCAGGTAGCTGAGAAGGTCCTTGATCTGCTGGATGCAGTCCTCGTCGCTCTCCGCGATGAAATGGCACACGCCGCTCTTGGATGCGTGGGCCATGGGGCCGCCCAGGTCGTCATGGGTCACTTCCTCGCCGATGACCGCCTTGATGACATCGGGGCCCGTGATGTACATGTAGCTCTTTCCCTTGATCATGAAGACCCAGTCGGTGAGCGCGGGCGAATAGACGGCGCCTCCGGCCGTGGGGCCCATGATGGCCGTGATCTGGGGGATGTAGCCCGAGCAGATCGTGTTGCGGTAGAAGATCCCGCCGTAGCCTTCCAGGGCGGGCACGCCTTCCTGGATGCGGGCGCCGCCGGAGTCGTTCATTGCGATGAAGGGCTTGCGGGCGTCCTTGGCCATGTCCATGACCTTCCAGATCTTGCGGGCGTGCATCTCGCCGAGGCTCCCGCCGGCGCTGGTGAAGTCCTGGGCGGCGGCGAATACGGTGCGCCCGTTCACGCTGCCGAAGCCGCAGACGACGGCGTCGGCGTTGATCTGCTTGTCGCCGAGGCCGAAGAGGGTGGAGCGCTTCTCGACGAAGAGCTGCACTTCCTGGAATGTTCCCGCGTCGTAGAACTTCAGAAGCCGCTCACGGGCCGTCATCTTGCCCGATTCGTGCTGCTTCTTGATAGCGGCATCGCCGCCTTGGGTCATCAGCTTCTCTCGTTTTGCTTCAAATGCCTTGATTCTGTCTTCTGTCAGTCCCATGTCTCTGTTACTCCCTGTCTCTTTAGTGGTCGAAAACTCGACGTTTCCATCTCTCTGTAAACCCGCCGCGTGATATCACTTCTAGGCGTATTTTTCAATACAAAAGAGAGGAAATCCTCCTTGATTTAGGACGACACCTGGGCTATAAAACCCATGCCCGCAGCCTCGACTCCAAGGGGGTGCGAAAACGTTCCCCCAACGAACCCTCCAGAGGTGAAAGAATGAAATATATCGATGAGATGGATCTGAAAGGGAAGCGGGTGCTGTTCCGGTTCGATTTCAACGTCCCCCTCGACGGCAACCAGAACATCACCGACGACACTCGAATCCGTTCCGTACTGCCCACCATCAACTACGCCCTCGATGAAAACGCCAAGATCGTCATCGCCTCCCACCTGGGCCGGCCGAAAGGCAAGGTCGTTGAAACGATGAGCCTGGCCCCCGTGGCCAAGCGTCTCTCGCGCCTGCTCGGCAAGAACGTGACCCTGACGAAAGACGTCATCGGGCCTGAGGTCAAGAAAACCGTCGCTGCCATGAAGCCGGGCGACATTGTCATGCTCGAGAACCTGAGGTTCGATGCCAGAGAGGAGAAAAACGACGAGGAATTCTCCAGGGAACTGGCGAGCCTCGCCGATGTCTACATCGACGACGCCTTCGGCAATGCGCACCGCAGCCACGCTTCGAATGTAGGGATCACAAAGTTCGTCAAGGATTGCGGGGCCGGGTTCCTCATGAAGAAGGAACTGACCTACTTCAGCAAAGCACTCGAGAAACCGGCGAGACCGCTCGTGGCCATCGTCGGGGGCTCCAAGGTGTCGGGCAAGCTCGAAGCCATGGCGAACCTGATCAACCGGGTCAACAAGATGATCATCGGCGGCGGCATGGCCTTCACGTTCCTGAAGGCGCAGGGCGTTGAAGTCGGCAAATCCATCGTCGAGCCGGAACTCATCGAAAAGGCCAGGGAAGTTCTGGAAACGGCTAAAAACCTGGGCGTGAAGATCTACCTGCCCGTCGACTGTGTCATCGCGGAAAGCAAGGACTCCGAGGCGGAGACAAAGATCGTCCCCATACAGGAAATCAACCCGCAGTGGATGGGGCTCGACATCGGGCCGGCCACGATCACCCTCTTCACGGAGGCCCTGAACAACGCGAAGACCATCGTCTGGAACGGCCCCATGGGCGTGTTCGAGATCGACGCCTTCAGCCGCGGGACGTCGGCGCTGGCCCACAGCGTGGCCAACTCCTACGCACTCTCCATTGTGGGCGGCGGCGATACGGACGTGGCCATCGACAAGGCGGGCGAGCGCGACAACATGTCCTACATCTCCACGGGCGGCGGCGCCTTCCTGGAATTGCTGGAGGGGAAGGAACTTCCCGCGGTCAAGGCGCTCAAAGCGTGCAACTGATCCTCTGACGAGGCGTTCGCAAGGGAGCAGAAGAGCCCCTTCTGCTCCCTTTTTTTATCGATTCCGCTCATTCTTCCATTTTCAGAGAACTGTTTTATTTGGTACATGCCGTGAAGCACATGAGGAATATCAAGCTCATCATCGAATACGACGGGGCCGCCTACAACGGCTGGCAGCGGCAGGCCGACGTCCTCACCATCCAGCAGGTGATGGAGGACGCCCTTTCGCGGATCGTCAACGACAGGGCGGTCCTGATTGCATCGAGCCGGACCGACACGGGGGTCCATGCCCTGAACCAGGTGGCGAATTTCCGCACGGCCTCGCAGCTTCCCCTTCGCAATCTCCACCTGGGCGTCAACAGCCTTCTTCCCCCGGATATCGTGGTAAAGGAAATGAGCGAGGTGCCCTGGGAATTCCACTCGCGCTATCATGCCCGCAGCAAGATCTACCATTACCGGATCTTCAACGGCCCGGTCCGGACGGCGCTGCGCAGGGGCATCTGCTGGTTTGTCCGTCACCCGCTCGACCTCGAGGCCATGAGACGGGCGGCAGGTTACCTTCTGGGCACCCATGACTTCAATTCCTTCTGTGCGGCCCAGTGCGAGGTGGAGGACCGGGTGAGGACCGTGATGGACGTTTCCCTGGACCGGGAAGCAGCGGGGATGATCGTCTTCCGGATCGAGGCGGGCGGATTTCTGCGCCATATGGTCCGAAACATCATGGGGACCCTCGTGGATGTCGGTAAAGGGAAAATTCCTGAAGAAGACATGGTCCGCATCATCGAGGCACGGGACCGCAGGAAGGCCGGGCAGGCGGCTCCGGCCCGGGGGCTCTGTCTCATGGAGGTGAAATACGAATGAGAATTCTCGTCATGGGTCACAAGGGCATGCTGGGCAGCGACCTCATGGACGTCCTGGCCAGGGACCACAAGGTCAGCGGAGTCGATATCGCTGAGTTCGACATCACCTCGGCCCCGGATTGCCTGCGGGTCGTCAGGGAGTTCAACCCCGAGGTGATCGTGAATGCCGCAGCCTACACCGACGTCGATGGCTGCGAGACGAATCGAGAGGCCTGCTTGGCCGTCAATGCCGAGGGCGTGCGCAACATCGCTTAGGCCTGCAAGGATAGCGGCGCGAAGATCGTCCATTACAGCACCGACTACGTCTTCGACGGGACGAAGGGGGAGCCTTACCTCGAGGACGACCCCTGCCGGCCCATCAACACCTACGGCGCCTCGAAGCGCAAAGGCGAGGAGTTGCTGATCGAGACGGCGGAAAACCACGTGCTCATCCGCACGGCCTGGCTCTATGGCCGCCAGGGGAAGAATTTCGTCAAGGCCATCCTGGCAAAGGCCAGGGACGAAGGGATGCTGCGGGTCGTCGACGACCAGGTGGGCTCCCCCACCTTCAGCTTCGATCTTGCCCAGGCGACAAAACTGCTCGTCGAACGCGACTGCCGGGGCATCTACCACGTCACGAACCGGGGCGTCTGCAGCTGGTTCCAGTTCGCGCAGAGGATTCTCGAATACGCGCAGGTGTCCGGCGTGACCGTGGAGCCCATAAAGTCCCATGAGCTCAGCCGGAAGGCCGCACGCCCGGCCTACTCGGTCCTGAGCAACCGCAAATTCATGGAAGCCACACAAAAAACCATGCGGCCCTGGCAGGTGGCCCTGAACGATTACCTCACCGGCCAGAGCCACATCCATCGTTAAAGACAGGGTCCAGGGTCCAGGGTTCAGGGTATAGGGTGAGGAAAAAAATTTTCTTTTGTCGTCGCAACGTCGTCTGTGACCTTGTAAGTGAATTATGGATTTGAACCGGAAAATCACCGTACTTCCAGAAGAGGTCGCCTCGAAGATCGCCGCCGGCGAAGTCGTCGAAAGGCCCTCGTCCATCGTGAAGGAGCTCCTGGAAAATGCCCTCGATGCGGGCGCCACGGACATCACGATCGAACTGCGCGGTGGCGGCAAGGAGCTGATCCGGATCGCCGACAACGGGGCGGGCATCGCGCCGGGCGACGTCCCCCTTGCCTTTGAGCGGCATGCAACGAGCAAGATCCTCACCGTCGACGATCTCTACGACGTGAAATCCTTCGGCTTCCGGGGGGAGGCGCTGCCGAGCATCGCAGCCGTCTGCCGCGTTGAGATGTCCACGCGGCGCCGTGGCGAGGTGGCAGGGACGCGCATCGCCGTGGAGAGCGGCCGCATCCTCGAAAACGAGGCCGTGGGCTGCCCCGAGGGGACCTCCATTGCCGTGAGCCGCATCTTCGACTCGCTCCCCGTACGCAAGAACTTCCTGAGACAGGATGCCACGGAGCAGGGGCACTGCCTGGACATCATCGTCCGGGTCGTGCTGCCCCATGGCGCAGTCAGGGCCAGGGTCCTCACCGGAAGCAAAACCCTCCTGGAGATCCCCCGAACGGAAAACCTCTACGAGAGGATCGTTTTGCTGCTGGGGAGCGACCTGCGGAATCACCTCGTTTCAGTGGCGGAGACAAGTTCCGGGATGAGCCTTTCGGGATTTGTATCCAGGCCCGACTTCACCCGCTCCTCGACGAGAAACATGTTCTTTTACATCAACGGCAGGTATGTCCGGGACGTCCTTCTTTCCCAGGCGGTCATGAGTGCCTACCGCAACCTCCTCGAGGCGCGCAAATACCCCGCCTGCGCCCTGTTCATCGAAGTGCCCGCCGAGACGATCGATGTCAACGTCCACCCGGCGAAGCTCGAGGTCCGCTTCCGGCGACCTCAAGAGGTCCGGGAGCTTCTCCAGCGAAGCCTTTCGGGGGCCCTCGCGGGGGTGCGGCCGGCGTCACATTCAACCCCGGTCATTTCGGCAACGGGGAGGCCGGCAGCCCTGGGGCGCACCGGCGTTTACGAGGCCCTGAGACGCTACAGCCTGTCGGCGGGTATTGCCGCCCATCAGCCCATGACCAAGGCTGCGAGAGCTCTCGAGGATGTGCCCGATTTCAGCCCCGGTCAGGACGGCCTCTTCCCGTCAACGGCGGGTGGAAGAGAGCATGTTTCCTTTGCCTCTCTTGACTACCTGGGCCAGATCGAAGGGACCTATCTTGTCTTTTCGGCGCCGGGCGTGATGATCCTACTCGATCAGCACGCCGCCCACGAACGGATTCTCTACGAGAGATTGAAGCAATCGACGGGCGGGAACCTGGAAGTTCAGAGCCTCCTCATTCCCGAGGTGTTGGAGATGAACCCCCGGGACTTCAATCTGCTTGTCGCATCGTACGACCTGCTGCGGGAGGCCGGCATCGAGGTTGAGGCCTTCGGAGAGAACACCGCTGTCGTGAAATCCCTGCCGACCCTGCTCGGCCAGGCGGACGTGAAGGCCCTCGTGCGGGAGATCCTGGACGGCATCGCCGATTCGGGGCTTCCGCGGGACGAAAAACGCAACCGGATCCTCATCGGCATGGCCTGCCGGGGGGCGATCAAGGCGAACCAGACGCTTACGGCCGATGAAGTGCGGCACCTTTGTCGCGACCTCGACAGCATCCCCTTCGCCTCCAATTGCCCTCATGGGAGACCTGTTTTCATCGAGCTTCCTGCCGTCGTGATCGAGAGGATGTTCAAAAGGACATAGGCCGCTTCGCGGCCGGCTTAGGGCAAAAGGCGAAGGGCTCAAGGCAGAAGGAAAGGGACAGGCGAGACGCCTGTCCTACCGCGGTACAGATGGAAGAGAAACCTAAGAATTGTCATCATTCTGGGGCCGACGGCCGTCGGGAAGACGGACCTTGCCCTGGATCTGGCCTCGGCATTTGATGGAGAAATCATCAGCGCCGATTCCATGCAGGTCTATCGCCACCTCGACATCGGCACCTCGAAGCCCACGCGGGAAGAGCGGGAGCGGGTACCCCATCATCTCATCGACATCGTCGATCCCGACGGAGAGTTCAGCGCGGCCCTCTTCAGCAGGCAGGCGGGGGGCATCATCGGCGATCTTCACGGTCGAAAAACCGTCATCGTCGCGGGCGGCACGGGGCTCTACATCCGGGCCCTCACAGGCGGGATCATCGAGGGGCCGGGCCCCGACGAGGGTCTGAGGAAGATCTTCAGGGAAAGGCTTGAAAGCGAAGACAGGGAGACCCTGTACGCCCGCTTGGAAGCGAGAGATCCGGAGGCAGCCGGGCGGATTCACCCCCGCGACGGGGTGCGGATCATCCGGGCCCTGGAGATTGCCGAACTGGCCGGAGAGCCCATCTCCGAGAAGCAGAGGCGCCACGGGTTCCGTGAGGCGAGATACGAGTGCCTCAAGGTCGGGCTCTACCGGGACCGGGGGGAGCTTTACCACCGGATCGACAGCCGTGCCTCACAGATGATTGAGGCCGGTCTTGTCAAGGAGACCGAGAAAATAATCTGCATGGGATACAACGAAAATGTTAAGCCGTTGCAGTCACTTGGGTATAAATATATCATCCGTTACATCAGGAATGAATTGACGCTCGAAGAAGCCCTGAAACTCATGCAGCGAGATACCCGTCATTACGCCCGCCGGCAGATGACCTGGTTTCGGGGAGAGGGCGACATCGAGTGGTTTCACCCCGACGAAACGGGACCGATCCGGTTGCGGATCGACAGGTTCCTGCAGGGCCGGTGAAGAGGGCTGCCACCGCCGCCCGAGAGCCTTGATTCCTTGAAAAATCCTTGACTTAAGCCCTCCGACCGGATAAAAAAACCGATCATTACCGTGCTGCGTGCCAGGCGCGGAAAACCGGGCACTTCTGAAACAACTCGAGAAAAATAAATGGGGGAGACGATGGATCTGAATGCACTGTCCAAGGCTTACGAGTCGAAGGATGTGGAGGCGAGGTGGTACGAGTTCTGGCTCAAGCACAATTACTTTCATGCCGAGGACAAAAGTGACCGCAAGCCCTTCTGCATCGTCATCCCGCCCCCCAACGTAACGGGGATGCTCCACATGGGGCACGCCTTGAACAACACGTTGCAAGATATTATGACCCGCTTTCGCCGCATGCAGGGGTACAACTCCCTCTGGATGCCAGGCACGGACCACGCGGGGATCGCAACCCAGAATGTCGTCGAGCAGGAACTGGCCAGAGAGGGCAAGACACGGCACGATCTGGGACGCGAGAAATTCGTCGAGCGCGTCTGGACGTGGAAGGAAAAGTACGGCGGCGTCATCCTGAACCAGCTCCAGCGGCTCGGCTGCTCCTGCGACTGGGAGCGGGAGCGCTTCACCATGGACGAGGGGCTCTCCAGGGCCGTTCGCGAAGTATTTGTCCGGCTCTGGCACGACGACCTCATTTACAAGGGGGACTACATCGTCAACTGGTGCCCGCGCTGCCACACGGCTATCTCGGATCTCGAGGTGGAGTTCGAGCAGGAGAAAAGCAACCTCTGGCACCTCCGCTACCCCTACGCCGACGGCACCGGCGAGATCAGCGTGGCCACCACGCGCCCCGAGACGATGCTGGGGGACACCGCCGTGGCCGTGAACCCCAACGACCCGCGCTACAAGGACGTCATCGGCAAGATGGTGATCCTGCCGCTCGTCAACAAGGAGATCCCCATCATCGCCGACGACTACGTGACCATGGACTTCGGCTCCGGCGCCGTGAAGATCACCCCGGCCTGCGACGCGGCGGACTTCGCGATTGCCGGGCGCCACAACCTCGAGATCATCAAGATCATGGACGGCAGCGCCGTGATCAACGAAAACGGCGGCATCTACAAGGGGCAGGACCGCTACGAGGCAAGGAAGAACGTCGTCCGCGACCTCGAGAAGGGCGGCTATCTCATTCAAATCGAGGACTACAGCCACAACATCGGCCGCTGCTACCGCTGCAAGACCGACGTCGAGCCCGCCGTTTCGGCGCAGTACTTCGTCAAGGTCGCGCCCCTGGCCAAGACGGCCATCGCCGCCGTAGTCAAGGGCGACACGAAGCTCATCCCCGCCATGTGGGATGCCACCTACTTCGAGTGGATGAACAATATCCGCGACTGGTGCATCTCGCGGCAGATCTGGTGGGGTCACCGCATCCCCCTGTGGACCTGCGAGGGCTGCCAGGAGGTGATCGTGCAGACTGACGACCCGGACCAGTGCCCCGCGTGCAAAGGCAAGCAGCTCAAGCAGGAAGAGGACGTGCTGGACACCTGGTTCAGCTCGGCCCTGTGGCCCTTTACGACGCTGGGCTGGCCAGACGACAAGCCGGCCGTCAAGACCTTCTACCCCACGAGCATTCTCATCACCGGGTTCGACATCCTCTTCTTCTGGGTGGCCCGCATGATGATGATGGGCCTCTACATCATGAAGGACGTGCCCTTCAAGGATGTCTACCTGCACGCGCTGGTGCGTGACGCGCACGGCGACAAGATGAGCAAGTCCAAGGGCAACATCATCGACCCCCTGGAGATGATCGACAAGTTCGGCGCCGACGCCTTCCGCTTCACGCTGGCGGCCTTCACGGCCCAGGGCCGAGACATCCGCATGTCCGAGGAGCGGATCCTGGGCTACAAGCACTTCGTCAACAAGATCTGGAATGCCACCCGCCTGTGCATGATGAACCTCGAGGGCTACCCCGAAGGCCCCGTCTCGGTGAAGAAGGAGGACTACTCGCTCGCGGACCGGTGGATCAGGGCGCGCCTCAACGACACGATTGCCGACGTGACGCAAAGTCTCGACGAGTACCGCTTCAACGACGCCGCGGGGCATCTTTACCGTTTCTTCTGGCAGGAATTCTGCGACTGGTACCTGGAGCTCATCAAGCCGGCCCTCTACAGCAAGGAAACCCCCGGGGCGAGGCTCGCCGCCCAGGAGACCATGATCACGGTGCTGCGCGCAAGCCTGGAGATCATGCACCCCTTCATGCCCTTCGTCACCGAGGAGATCTGGCAGACGATCTCGAAGAGCGGGCCTTCGATCATGGTGGCCCCGTTCCCGACGGTGGACGAGCGGTTCAAGGACGATGAGGCGGAGCGCGACATGGGTCTGCTGATGGAAATCATCGGCACGGTCCGCAACATCAAGGGCGAGAAGGGGATCTCGACGTCGAAGAAGCTCCGGGCCATGGTGATGACGGAAGAAAAGAACCTGTTGCCGCTTTTGCAGTCGGGGACACCCTACATCGTCAACCTGGCCAGGCTCGAGGGCCTCACCATCGTCTCTGCGGGCGAGGAGCCCAAAAATGCGGCCACGGGCGTGGCCGGTCCCGTGAAGGTATTTGTCGTCCTGGAAGGCGCGATCGACAAGTCCGGCGAGCGTGCCCGCCTCGAAAAAGAAATGGCCAAGATCGAGAAGGACCTCACTCAGGTGAACCGGAAGCTCGAGAACCCCGACTTCTGGCAGAAGGCGGCCCAGGCCATCATCGACAAGGAAGAGGCCAAGGCCGCCAGTTTGAATGAGCGGTTTGCCGTCCTTGAGGCGGCTCTGAAAAAACTCTAGTAAGGGTCAAGGGTCAAGGGTCAAGGGTTCAGGGTACAGGGTTCAGGGAAAAGCAGGACAAATCCTCCCCAACCCTCCTTTATGAAAGGAGGGTGGAAGACCTCCCCCTTTGAAAAAGGGGGACAGAGGGGGATTTTCTTTTCCGTGAATTGGCGCTGTTTTGGTTCGATACGGTAGGATCAGAAGCATGCTGGAGATGGAAGCCGTCAGGAAGATCATCCATCGCGCCCTCGAGGAGGACATCCGCTCGGGGGACGTGACGACGTCGGCCGCCCTGACAGGATCCGAGACGGGGCTGGCAACGGCGCTGGCCAAGGAAGACCTGGTTGTGGCCGGCATGGACGTATTTCGGGAAGTCTTCCGTGTGCGCGATGGGGGGCTCCTTTTTGAAACGGGGCTGATCGACGGCGCATGGGCCCCTCGCGGGACCGTCCTGGCCACGGTCAGCGGATCGCTGACGAGCATTCTCACGGCCGAGAGGGTCGCCTTGAATCTCTTCCAGCGGATGTGCGGGATCGCCACCCTGACGAAACAATTCGTCGACGCCGTGGCCGGCACGAAGGCCAAGATCCTCGACACGCGCAAGACGATTCCCGGCCTGCGGATTCTCGACAAGTACAGCGTGAGAGCCGGCGGGGGGCGCAATCATCGGTACGGGCTCTATGACGGGGTTCTGATCAAGGACAACCATATCGAGGCGGCCGGGGGCATCGCCGAGGCCGTGCGCCGGGTGAGGGGACAGGCCCCGCTGATGGTGAAGATCGAGGTGGAGGTGAAGGACCTGGCCGAGGTCGAGGAAGCCCTCGCGGCGGGCGCGGATGTCATCATGCTCGACAACATGCCCGACCATGCAATGACGCGGGCCGTGCAGCTCATCGGGGGGAAAGCACTTGTCGAAGCCTCTGGAAACGTGACCCTTGCAACAGTGAGGGCGATTGCCGAGACGGGCGTAGACTTGATATCCGCAGGGGTGCTGACGCACTCGGTCCGGGCCGCCGACATCTCCCTGAAGGTAAAGAGGCGAACGTAAATCGCCGGATTTACAATGAGGAACGCGGGCGCCATGCTGCCGCGTGAACGGGGAGGAACATGGGGTTCAATGTAGAAGAACTGCGAGGCTATTTCCTCTCGCGCATCATAGGCCGGAGGATCGAATATTACGAAGAGGTGGCGTCGACGAACACCGAGGCCCTGCGTCTTGCCCTGGAAGATGCGCCCGAAGGGACCGTTGTCATCGCCGATAGTCAGTCCGAGGGCCGAGGAAGGCTGGATCGAATCTGGGAATCGCCGCCTTCCATGAACCTCTATCTTTCCATCATCCTTCGTCCCGATATCCCCGCCGCTTCGGCATCGCTCATCCCGCTTGTCTTCGGCGTGGCCGTGGCCGATGTCATTTCGAAGTTCTGTCCGGGGCGGGTGCAGCTCAAGTGGCCCAACGATGTCCTCATCGACGGGAGGAAAATCTGCGGGATCCTGACGGAGATGAGAACGCGGGCCGACCGGGTCCACTTCATCATCGTGGGGATCGGCGTGAACATCAACATGCGCAAACTCAATTTTCCCCGCGAGATCCGCGAGACGGCAACGTCCCTGCAAATCGGGACGGAGTGCGAGATCGAACGGCTCGACGTCGCTGTCCTGCTCTTCGAAAACCTGGAGCGCTGGTACCGCATTTTCCTGAGCGGAGGCGAGGCGGCCATCCGGGAAACGTGGCTCCAGTATGCCGACATCATCGGCAAGAGGATCGAAGTCGTCTTCAAGAGCGACACCCAGCGGGGTACCGTCACGGGCCTCGACGAGAGCGGGGCCCTTCTGCTTGAGGGGGAAGCCGGCATGCAGCAGGTGCTTGCCGGCGATATCTATATCGAGAGGTTGTGATCATGCTTCTGGCAATCGACGTGGGAAACAGCAATACCGTCCTGGGGCTCTATGACGGGGACAAGCTCATCTACGACTGGCGGATCCGGACCGTCGCCAATCACACCGTCGACGAATACGGCATGCTCATCGTGAATCTGTACAAGACCGTAAAGTCCGGATCCAGGCCGGTCACGCTGACAGGCATCGTCATCTCCTGTGTCGTGCCTCCCATGCTCAACATTCTCGAGCCCCTCTGCAAGAAGTACTTCAACCTCAAGCCCCTCATCGTGGAGCCGGGGATCAAGACCGGCATGCCCATCTTCTACGACAACCCGAAGGAGGTCGGCGCAGACCGGATCGTCAATGCCGTCGCGGCCTACGAGAAGTTCAAGACGGAGCTGATCGTCGTGGACTTCGGCACGGCCACGACCTTCGATTACGTCTCCCGAAAAGGCGAGTACATGGGGGGCTGCATCACGCCGGGCATCGCCATCTCCAGCGATGCGCTCTTCGACAAGGCCTCCAAGCTGCCCCGGGTAGAGCTGAAGAGGCCCAATACCATCATCGCCAAGGACACCGTCAGCAGCATGCAGGCAGGCATCATGTTCGGGTATGCGGGACTCGTGGACGGGATCGTGGACCGGATGAAGGCCGAGGCACGGTCGAACCCGAAGGTCGTCGCCACAGGCGGGTTGGCAAAGATCATCGCCCCCGAAACGAAAAGCATTGATGTGGTCGATGAATTCCTCACCCTGGATGGGCTCCGCATCATCTACGAAAGAAACAAGTAATCCCTCCGGACACCTGGACATCATGAGACCTGTACAACAAACCTGCCGCAGGCGGCCCATGCAGGCGCCTGGCAAGGACAGGCAAGGTTGATCCCATGGCCTTCGAGCACCTGACGAAAAAAGCACTCCTCGAAAAGATGGAATCCCTGCGCCTGGAGGTGATGGAGTACGAGAAAGCCGAGAGCGAGAAGCTCTACGATGAGAAACTTTACCAATCGCTCGCCGTCACCGCCGAGGCGGGCGTCTACATTGTCAAGGACGGGATATTCCGCTTCGTCAACCAGTTTACGGCGTCGCGTCTGGGATGCAAGCCCGCCGAGTTGATCGGGATGAGGGCCGTCGACTTCATCCACCCTGACGACCGGGAGATGGTCAGGCAAAAGGCCTCGGACATGCTCCGGGGAAAGCGCTCGACCCCCTATGAGTTCCGGACCATCGGCAAGAACGGCAAGATTCACTGGATCCTGGAGTCGGTCACCTCGATCGAGTTCGGCGCCGGCCGCGCTATCCTGGGGCAATCCATGGACATCACGAAGCAGGTGGATGCCCGGACACGGCTGGCCGAGCTCGAAGCGCTCGAAGCCTCGATCCTCGAGTCGATCCCCCACGCCGTCATCGGCTTGAAGAACCGGCAGATCATCTTCGCAAACGACGGAGTCGAGAAGGTCTTCGGGTGGAAGCGCGAGGAGGTCATCGGCAAGAGCACGCGGATTTTCTACCGCTCGAAGAAGGAGTGGGCCGACGGGGCGGACAACCTCTATCGATCCCTGGAGACGCAGAGGACCTTCACCTCGGAGGTCGTTCGCAAGAAGAAGGACGGCACCCCGATCATCTGCCGTCTCACGGCATCCCGGATCGGTGAGGCGCTCGTCGAGAGGCAGGTCGTCATCACCTATGAGGACATCACGGACCAGAAGACGGCCGAAGAAGTGTACATGACCATGGCCGAAAGCTCCCAGGTCGGCGTGTACGTGGTGCAGAACGGGAAATTCCAGTACATGAACAACGTCGGGGCGGCCTATGCAGGCTATCATGCCGATGAGCTCATCGGCATGAACTCGCTTCTGCTCGTTCACCCCGATGACCGGGAGCCTGTCACGAGACGGGCAAAGAACATGCTGCGGGGCAAGAGCAAGACCCCTCACGAGTTCCGGATTTGCACGAAAGACGGACAGCTCCGGTGGATCATGGAGACGGTCACGCCGATCCGGTTCATGGGGGAAAAGGCCATACTCGGCAACTCCATGGACATCACGTCGCAGAAGGAGGCGCAGAGCAAGCTTGCGGAGCTCGAGGCCCTCGAGGCCTCGATCCTGGAGTCGATTCCCAGCGCCGTGATCGGACTCCGTGACCGCCGGGTCTTCTTCGCCAATGACGGATTGGAACAGGTTTTCGGCTGGAAAGCAAAAGAGCTGATCGGCCAGAGCACGCGCGCCCTGTACCGCTCAGACGACGAATTCGAGGAGATCGCCCATCTGCTCTATACGACGCTGGAGAGACGGCGGACCTTCTCCATGGAGTACACGTGCCGCCGCAAGGATGGTGCCGAAATACAATGCATGATCAGTGCGGCCCGCATCGGCGAGAAGCTGGAGCAGAAAAGCATCGTGATCACCTTCGAGAACATCACGTACCGCAAACAGTCTGAAAAGGAGCTCGAGATCTCGAGAGGGCGCCTGCGCGATCTCTCCTTGCATCTCCAGACCGTTCGCGAGAAGGAGAGGACCCGGATTGCCCGGGAGCTGCACGATGAGCTGGGCCAGCTCCTGACGGCGCTCAACACGGGAGTCATCCTGCTCAAAAAGAAAATCCCCCCGGAGCAGAAGCAGCTTCTGGATCGGACGAAGTCCATGAAGGAATTGATCGACATGACCATGCAGACCGCCAAGAGGATCTACATGGACCTTCGCCCCGGCATGCTCGATCACCTGGGACTGCCCACGGCCATGGAATGGCAGTGCAAGGAGTTCGAGAAGATGACGGGCGTCAACTGCACCGTCCGCGTGGAGCCCGAGGACATGATGCCCGACAAGGATCTCTCGATCACCATATTCAGGATCCTGCAGGAGACGCTGACGAATGTCGCCCGTCATTCCGGGGCCAGGCGGGTGAAGGTGAACCTGCAGGAAGAGGATGATGAAGTGGAGCTCGTCGTCATCGACAACGGCAGGGGCATCACGGAAGCGGAGCTTCACAAGCCGAAGTCCTTCGGCCTGCTGGGCATACGGGAGAGGGTCGAATTCCGGGGAGGAGAGGTGAAAATCACGGGCCGGAAGGGAAAGGGGACAACCGTGACGGTTCGGCTGCCCCTCCGGCAGGGAGGCATGGCATGATCAAGATTCTCATTGCCGACGACCACCCGATCGTGAGGCAGGGATTCAAGCAGGTGCTCTCGGATACCCCGGACCTTGTGGTGGCCGACGAAGCGGGAAACGGACAGGAGGTGCTCAGCCTCGTGTCGAAAAAGGACTACGACGTCATTCTGCTGGACATCTCCATGCCCGGAAAGAGCGGGCTCGAAGTGCTCAAGGAGCTGAAGGTCGTGAGCCCGAAAACCCCCGTCCTGATCCTGAGCATCTACCCCGAGGAGCAGTACGCCATCCGCGCCCTGAAAGCCGGGGCATCGGGCTATCTCACGAAGGCCAGCGCACCCGAGGAGCTGATCTCGGCCATCCGGAAGGTGTCGAGGGGGGGAAGTACGTCAGTTCGTCTCTGGCGGAGAAGATCGCCTACCAGCTCGACGGCGATTCGGAGAAGGCCCCGCATGAAACGCTCTCCGACCGGGAATACCAGATCCTGCTCATGATCGCTTCCGGGAAGACCGTCTCGGACATCGCCGGGGAGATGTGCCTCAGCGTCAAGACAGTGAGCACCTACCGCTCCCGGATCATCGACAAGATGAAGCTGAAGAACAACGCGGAGCTGACGACGTACGCCATACGGAATAAGCTGGTAGAATAGGGTCCAGGGTTAAGGGTGCAGGGTACAGGGTGAGGAAGAAGATTCCTGAGATTTCCTGGACCCTGAACCCTGGCCCCTGTACCCCGTTCCGAAGGAACATTGTGCGGATCATCATCAAGAAAGACGCCTGCATCGGCTGCGAGATCTGCGTGAACATCTGCCCGGAGGTGTTCATGGCGTGGGGGCTCTACATGCGGCCGGTCTTCGAGGTCGGGGAACCCGAACGGTATAAAGACCTCATCCGGAAAATCATCGAGGAGTGTCCCGCCCGGGCCATCTCGGTCGCCACGGATGAGTTGAAGGCAGACGGCACGAGGGGATGAGCAAGTTCGCCCTGACGCAAACGGCAGCACCGCAAGAGGCCCTCGTGATCATGGCCCGCTATCCCGAGGAGGGGGCGGTGAAAACGCGTCTTGCACGAGATCTTGGACCTCGTCTGACGATCAGACTCTATCGTGCCTTTATCGATGATCTTGCCGGGAAATTCGGTTGTCTCCACAGGCCTCTGATCTGGTACTACCTTCCCGAGTCCAGCCCTTTCGCGCAGCTTTTCTCTCAGCGTTATCCCTGCCGCCCTCAAGCCGGTTCATCCCTCCAGGAACGGATGCTCCGGATTTTCGAGGACCTGTTCGGGGAAGGCTTTCAACGGGTTGTCGTGATCGGAGCCGATGTGCCGCACATCCCCGTGGAAGCCGTTGAGGAGGCCTTTGCCCTGTTGAGTGCAACCGATGTCGTTCTCAGGCCTTCCTATGACGGCGGCTATCATTTGATCGGTCTCAGGGCCGCAGGGGATCTCTTCAGCGGGATCCCCATGGGCACCGATCGCGTTCTTCGCGAGACCGTTGAAAGGGCCGCGTCGATGGGGCTTTCGGTGCATTGCCTGGCGCCGTCCTTCGATGTCGACACGATCGGCGATGTGAAACGGTTCATTCGATTCCTGGCAGAAACAGACGACCCGCTGCCGCGAACCCGTGAAGTCATGGCTGAAATCTCAAAAGAGCAGGGCTAAAAGGCTGCAGGCTACAGGCTACAGGCTACAGGCTGAAGGGGGGGGACATCTTTGATTACCAGGATGAAGTCCTGATCCAGTCTTCCAGTTGCGAGAGGGCGCGTTTGGCGTAAGCCTCTCCCCGGAATTTCTTTCTCACCTTCCCGCCAAGCGGTTCGAAGAGCCCGAAGTTGACATTCATCGGCTGAAAGGACTTCCCCTCGGAACGGGAGACGTGGTGCAGCAGTGCGCCCATGGCCGTCGTGCGCGAAGGGATGGTGAATGGTTGCCCCATGCGGATCCTGTGCAGGAACAGGGCGGCAAGCAGGCCCATGGCCGTCGATTCCACGTATCCCTCCACGCCGGTGATCTGGCCGGCAAAGAAGAGATCCGGGTTCGATCGAAGCTGCAGGGTGTCCGTCAGCACCGTGGGCGAGTTGATGTAGGTGTTGCGGTGAATGCTCCCGAAGCGCAGAAACTCCGCGCCCTCGAGCCCGGGAATCATGCGGAAGATCCGAGCCTGCTCGGGCCAGGCGAGCTTGGTCTGGAACCCCACCATGTTGTACAGGGTCCCCTCGCGGTTTTCCTGTCTCAACTGAATCACGGCCCAGGGCTCTCTTCCCGTCCGGGGGTCGGTGAGGCCCACGGGTTTCATGGGGCCGAAGCGCAGCGTGTCCACGCCGCGCCGGGCCATGATCTCGACGGGAAGGCACCCCTCGAAATACTTTTCGTCCTCGAAGGGTCTGGCGGCGATTTCGCGGCCCTCGAGAACGGCCTGTCGGAACTGTGTGTACTGCTCTTTGTCGAGGGGGCAGTTCAGGTAGTCCCCCTCGCCCTCGTCGTATCGGGAAGCCCTGAATACCTTCGAAAGATTGATTGTCGCAGCGTCGATGATGGGCGCGATGGCGTCGTAGAAATACAGGGAATCCTGACCGACGAGACGGGAGATCGCAGCGGCAAGGGGATCCGATGTCAGCGGCCCTGTGGCGATGATGACGTGTGCCTCCGGGGGGATCTCCGTGCACTCTTCCCGGATGAGATGCAAGCCGCGCCGGGCAAGGAGCATCTCCTCGATCCTGGCGGAGAAAAGCAAGCGGTCAACGGCCAGGGCTTTGCCGGCGGGCACTGCCGTGGCATCGGCTGCCGCCATGATGAGGGAGTCGAGCCCGCGCATCTCCTCCTTGAGAAGGCCCACGGCGCTCGTTCGCTCATTGGATCGCAGCGAGTTGCTGCAGACAAGCTCGGCAAGTTGTGGCGAGCGATGGGCCGGCGAGAGCTTCGCCGGTTTCATCTCCCGAAGCGTGACCTCGTGGCCGCGCTTGGCGAGCTGCCAGGCTGCCTCACAGCCGGCGAGCCCTCCTCCGATGATGACGATGGGTTTATTCAAGAAAGGGCTTCCTTGAACGTGCAGCCTTCTTTCGGGCAGGCCTTCGTGCGGCCCGTCTTGCGGTTGTACTTCTCCACGAGGAACTTCGAGCCGCACTGCGGGCATTCTTCGGCGATCGGCCGGTCCCAGATGGCGTATTTGCACGAGGGGTACTTGGAGCATCCGTAAAAGGACTTTCCCTTCTTGGTCCGCTTCTCCGCGATGCTTCCCTTGCAGCCCTCTTCGGGGCAGGCAACACCGGTCGAGAGGGGCATCGTGCTCTTGCATTCCGGGTATCCCGAGCAGCCGAGGAACTTCCCGAAGCGGCCTTCCTTGAGGTTCATGGGCTTGCCGCATTTCTCGCAGGCGATGTCCAGGGGCTTCGCCTCGGCCTGGCCGGTTACGCCCCCGTTGCCGTTCAAGTTCTGTGTGTTCTTGCAGTCGGGGTATTTCGTGCAGGCCATAAAGCGCCCGTTGCGGCCCCACCGGATCACCATGGGGGCCCCGCACTTGTCGCAGACCTCGTCGGTGGGTTCGAATTCCTTCTTGATGTTGCGCATCTTCTTGGCGGCGTTTTTCAGATCTTTTTCAAAGGGGGTGTAGAACTCCTTCAAGGTGTCGATGCGGTTGAGCTTTCCCTCCTCGATGCGGTCGAGCTGGTTTTCCATGGCAGCCGTGAACTCCACGTCCATGATCTTGGCAAAGTTCTGCACCAGCAGCTCGTTGACCAGGATCCCGAGATCGGTGGGGTGGATGCGCGCCTGCTCGAGCTTCACGTATTTGCGCTCCTGGATGGTGCTCAGGATGGCGGCGTAGGTGCTGGGCCTCCCGATGCCGTTTTCCTCGAGCTCCCGGATCAGCATGGCCTCGGTGAAGCGAGGCGGGGGCTGGGTGAAGTGCTGGTCGGGCTTGAGTTCCAGCAGTTTCAGGACTTCCTTTTCAGTGAGCTTCGGGAGGTTTTTCCCGTTGCCGTTTTCGTCGTCCGTGTCCTTCCCCTCGGTGTAGAGTATCGTGAAGCCCGCAAACTTCAGGACGGTGCCGCGGACCTGGAAAAGGCAGTCGGCGGCCGTGATGTCCACGATCGTCTGGTCGAAGACGGCAGGGTTCATCTGGCTTGCCACGAATCGGTTCCAGATGAGCTGGTAGAGACGGAACTCTTCGCTCGAGAGGTATTGCTTGATCTCGAGGGGCCGGTAGGCCAGCGATGAGGGCCGGATGGCCTCGTGGGCATCCTGGGCCTTGTCGGAGGTGGCGTAGACTTTCGCCTTGGCCGGCAGGAACTCCTTGCCGTAGACGTCCTGGATGAACGTCCGGGCCTCCGTGAGGGCCTCGCCGGTGACCCGGACGGAGTCGGTCCTCATGTAGGTGATGAGCCCCACGGGGCCTTCCTTCCCGAGCTCGATTCCCTCGTAGAGCTTCTGGGCGAACATCATGGTCTTCTTGGGCGAGAAGTGGAGCCAGCGCGAGGCTTCCTGCTGGAGCTTGCTCGTCGTGAAGGGGGGCAGCGGGTTTCGCTTCGTCTCCTTGCTCTCGATGCCGCTTACCGTGAACGGGGATGTCCGGAGAGACTCGACGATTCCCTTTGCCTGGGTGTCGTTTCCGACCTTGGCCTTCTTTCCCCCGATCTTTACGAGTTTGGCCTCGAAGGGCGGCGGGTTGGCGCCTTCGAGCGCCGCCGTGATGGTCCAGTATTCCTCGGACTTGAAGTTGAGGATCTCCTGCTCGCGCTCGCAGACGATCCGCACCGCGACGGACTGGACGCGGCCTGCGGAGAGCCCGTACTGAACTTTGTTCCAGAGGATGGGGCTGATCTGATAGCCCACGAGACGGTCGAGGATGCGCCGGGTCTGCTGGGCTTCGTAGCGGTTTCGGTCCAGGGGCAGGGGATTCTTGAGAGCCGCAAGGATCGTGTTCTTCGTCAGGTCGTTGAAGAGCACGCGGTAGATCTGCTTGCCTTTTGTTCCGATCTCGTCGGCGATGTGCCAGGCGATGGCTTCGCCCTCGCGGTCGGGGTCCGGGGCGAGATAGATCACGTCAGCCGTTTTGGCGGCTTTCTTCAGTTCGGCGATGACCTTTTTCTTGGCCTCGAGGACCTCATAGGTGGGGCTGAAGTCATGCTCGATATCGATCCCGAGGGCGCTCCCGGGAAGGTCCTTCACGTGTCCTACCGAGGCCCGGACATCGAACTCCGAGCCGAGATATTTCTTGATCGTTTTCACCTTTGTGGGCGACTCGACGATGATCAGTGAATTCGGCATCAATACTCCTTCAATTTGAATAACTTTCCCGGAAGCTGCAGGACATGGCCCTTGAGTTCCAGGGACAGCAATACCGCCAGGACTTCGGCTGCCGCCAGGCCCGAGCGGTTGATGATGGTATCGACATCCAGCGGCTTTTCTGTAATGAAACCCAGAAGCCGCGATTCTTTTTCCGTCAGGGCTTCGCGCCCGGAGGCTGGAGGGGCCTGGGCCGCCGGCATGGAACCGGGGCCTGACTTTTCCCGCTGCGGCACTGCGGGCCGATGTTCCAACTGAGGGAGGATCTCCTCGAGGATGTCCTCCACGCGCTCCACGAGCTTGGCACCCTGCCTGAGCAGACTGTTTGTCCCCCGGGAGCCCGGCAGATCGATGCTCCCCGGCACGGCAAAGACTTCGCGCCCCTGCTCGAGGGCGCACCGGGCCGTGATGAGAGAGCCGCTCTTTTCGCCCGCCTCGACGATGAGCACCCCCAGCGACATGCCGCTGATGATGCGGTTGCGGGCGGGGAAGTGCGGCCGGTCGGGCTCCGTGCCGAAGGGAAATTCCGTCACGACGGCGCCGTTTGAGATGATCTCTCCGTGCAGCTTCCTGTTATCCAGAGGATAGATCACGTCGATGCCGCATCCCATGACGGCGATCGTCCGGCCGCTGCCGGCCAGCGCCCCGCGGTGGGCACAGGTATCGATCCCGCGGGCAAGCCCGCTGACAACGGTCACCCCCCGGTGTGCCAGTTCCCGACAGAGCCGCTCCGTGACAAAACGGCCGTAGGGGCTCGCGTTTCGGGACCCGACGACGGCAACGGGGATGTCTTCCGGTGTGAGCGTTCCTTTTATATAGAGAAGCGGGGGATAGTCGTAGATCCTCCGCAGCCGCTCCGGGTAAGCCGGATCCTTCACCGTGACAATCGACACGCCCTCGCGCGCAGCCCTGTCGATATCGGCTTGGGCCCTCTGCAAGCCCCGAAAGTCCTTGATGTTGCGGGCCGTCTTGTGGTTTAATCCCGCCGTTTGTTCCAGTTGGGGCAGGGTGGCCTCGAAGACGCGTTCCGGCGAGCCGAAAGCCGCCAGAAGGTTCCGGTACGCGACGTTACCGACCCCCTCAACGGACTTGAGGGCAACCCAGGTTGTCAGATCGTCCTTGCTTGCCACGGAACAACGTGACCTCGGCTTCTAATGTGCGGGCGGCAGTGCGGGGCAGGGGCAGGATCGCCCGACACCCTCATGGAGGCCTCGATATAAAAATATCAAAGGATGCCTTCTATACTCCGGGGGCCCGCCTGTCAAGCTTTTTTGAGACGGCCGATGCACGACCCTCAACGGGCGGCGAGATGGGGAGGCTGTGATGAAGCGGATTTCGAGTATCAGGACTGCCGGTTTCCTCGGCCTTCTTGGCCTTCTTGTTCTGGCGTCCCATGGGACCCTGGAGACGGCGTCGGCCCGGGACAATCGTCCTGCCGCACCTGCCCTGTCGGTGTCGACCCGCGAGATCGACCTGGGTGTCATCGGGCCCGGCGAGAGCGCACGGGCCCAGTTTCAGATCACAAACACGGGAGAGGGACGGATCCGGTGGGCCATCGAGGAGCCCCCTGGCTGGGAGTCCTCGACGGGCGGGGGGCTTACGGGGGAATGCGGGGCCACGCCTTCGCGGGTCGATGTCGTGCTGAGCTTTCTCAAAGTACGGACGGAGGCGGGCGATCACCCGGTGGAGATCCGGATCGCATCCGGAAGAAACTCCCTGGTGCTTAGGCGAACACTTGCCGAAGGGACCTGGCGCGAGGCGCTGCGGATCGAATCCGACGAGGGCGGACGGACCCTGTTTCTCAAGTTCGGCCTGGCCGATGCGAAGTCCCGGCCCGCACTCGAGGTGGAGCCGCGGGGCATCGACCTGGGGGACACGGAACCCGTCAAGGAACTCACCCGACGGATCCGCATCTCGAATGCAGGGGCAGGTGTGCTGCGGTGGCAGGTCTCCACGTCGGCAGGCGGGCAGGCTCGCGTCACGGCGGGAACCGGACGGGGAAGATACCTGTCCCTGCTCAACGAGGCACTGGCCTCAGGGGGGCCGTACACGGCACCGCCTCACCTGAAGGATGCGCTGCAGGCGTCAGGAAACTGGGTCGTCGAGAAGGGCTATCCGAAAGCGGCGGGGCCGGGTTGCACGATGAAACTCCAGATCCAGGGGACCGGGGCCGTCCTGTATGGAAAGAGGGCATCCGAAGCGGCCCTGGTCCGTGTGTCCGCCGATGAGCAGCCCTGCCAGGGAAATGTCGCTGCTGGAGCTCGAGGGGAGACCGCTTCGAAGGGAGTCGTCATCGGAGGATCTGCCCGAAGGGCCCGCACAGTATTCAGATCCAGGTGGGGGAGGGCGCCGTCATCCTCGAAGGGATATTCGTGAGCGACACGAGGGCCAATCTGCCTCCATCGGCATGGGCCCGGCTGACGCCCCTTTCGGGCACCACCACCCGGGAGACGGATTTTGTCACGATCCGGATGAATCTCTCGGAGCTCAAGGCCGGCATCTACACGGACCATATCACGGTTACCTCGAATGGCGGTACGGCCCGCATCCCCGTATCCCTGAACGTAACGGGGGATCCCGTGCCGAAGATCCAGAACGTCTACCGGTATACCCGGGGGTCCGATCAGCTCTTCACAGCTCAGCCCGAGAAGGAGGATGCGCGTTATCTCGGCGCCTACCAGCGTGCGGGGCTTGCCTTCAGGCTCTACAGCCCGGGGACGGCGGGCACCGTCGATCTGTACCGGTGGTACAACCCCTCCATCGGAGATCATTACTACGCCGCGGAGCGAAGCGGGGGCCGCAAGAATCTTGCCGGTTACCTCTTCGAAGGACCCATCGGCAACATCGCCACGATCCGCCTGCCCGGCACGAGGGAGCTCTACCGTTGGTTCAACCCGTCGACAAACCAGCATTTCTTCACGACGGACGCCGCCGGCGAGGGCCAGGGAAAAAGGGGTTACCGCTTCGAGGGGATCGTGGGATTCGTCCTGCGATGACAGGGTGAAAATATTTGTGAATTGCTGCTTGACAAAATCTTTCAAAGCGTTTAATAAATCCTCTTTGCAATTGGAATCTCACGTGCGCCTGTAGCTCAGCTGGATAGAGCAACGGACTTCTAATCCGTAGGTCCCGGGTTCGAATCCCTGCAGGCGTGCCAGAACCAGATGGTGGGTGTAGCTCAAGTGGTTAGAGTGTCGGGTTGTGGCCCCGAAGGTTGAGGGTTCAAGTCCCTCCACTCACCCCAGAAATATAACGGGCAACAAAATGCGCCCGTAGCTCAGTTGGATAGAGTCGCAGACTTCGAATCTGTTGGTCGCACGTTCAAGTCGTGCCGGGCGCGCCATAAATCGAAAAACTAAATATCTTGGGCCGCTAGCTCAGTTGGTAGAGCAGCTGACTCTTAATCAGCGGGTCGCAGGTTCGATCCCTGTGCGGCCCACCAAGACAGCAAGAGGGTTTCGGGGTTTTCCCTGAAACCCTCTATCTGTTTCTTGTGGATTTTATCCCCACTCCTGTTTTCGTATCATCAGTCAAACTCGATCCTGTAGTAGAGGTTTGCGCCTGTCTGTGTTCCTGCCTTGCTCTCCACCTCCCAACTCTTGGAAAGAGTGTATCTCAGGGTAACGTAATATTCATCGCTGAAAAGGGAACGGCCATAGCTAACGTACAGCTTGGGTTGCAGATACTTACCCACCGTAACAATCGACTGGGTCGTGCCCCCTGCGGTTGTGGATTTCATGTCGATCGTGTCCGGGCCGAATTGACGTTTCAGCTGGCTCAAGGTCGATTCGGAGCCGCCCCCCGAGAGAAGGGCCTCTGCAGTCGCCGCAAGCAACGCTGACGTTGATGCATCACCACCACTCGCGGGTTGACCCAGCACGATGTAGCTCAGGATATCGGCGTCGGGCATGGACGGCTCTGAATAGAGTCTCACGATGGGCGCAAGCGGGGTTCCCGTGACGACAACCCCCGCCCTCACTTCCCTGAACTTACCCAGGGTCTGCCCCGCCCGGTCCGTCCTTTCCTCGATGGTGCGCAGGGCCAGCACGTCGAGGTTCGGCTGGCCCGCCGGTCCGCCGTCAAATACAACACGCCCCCGGGTAATGTTCAGCCGCGCGCCTCTCGTTGTGTACATCCCATCCTTGAGGCGGATCTCCCCTTTTGCCTTGATGGCATCAAGGGAGGCGGCAGTGAGCAGCACGTCTCCTTCCAGGCGCGCATCGAGGCCCTCGGCCTTGATGAAGGCACGATCCCCCAGGATGACCCGGACCTCCGCATCAACAGGAAAAGCACGGTCGCCTTTGGGGGCGCGGCTCCCGTCTACCTTCACCACATCCTTGCTGGGTCTCGCCACTGCCTTCGTCTCGGGCTCCCCTGATGAGCAGCTCCGGTATCGTGATGCTGCCGCGGACCTGAAGGTTTTTCGGCGCGCCCTTGAAGGTAAGGCTTGGGGTTGCCAGCATCTCCATTTCGGGCAGCCGCACAACCTGGAATCTCTCGCCTGAGAGATTCATGTCGATTCGATCGATACCCCGGTCCTTGAGCCACACGGTACCGGTTCCCTCGAGCCGTCCGGGGCCGGAGCGCGCCCCAAACGATGTAATGCGCACGGTCTGGTCCTCGAATTGAGCGTCCATGGTCACATCGCTCAATTGAATACCCGTGGAGGGCAGATAGGCGCCTGCCTGATCGACTCTCAGGGTGCCGTGAATTTTTGGCGCACTCCACGTTCCGTCAGCAGAGCCGTTAAGAGCGAGCCGTCCCCGGCTTTCCTGTATCAGTCCCGGAAAGAGGGCGCTCAAGAGCCCCTTCTCCCGCATATCGGCACGAGCGGCGAGCTGCACAGGCCCTTCCGCGTCCAGAACAAAAGGAATGCCAGCTTCGACGGGAAGGCGAAACTCGGCCTTGAGAGAGCCGTGGTTGGTGAGCAGGAGATCGAGATCGCCGCTCAGCGTCTTTTCCCGCCATGTCCAGCGGAGCTGCGCTTTTTCCGCCTGTGCCGTGACGATGCCCTTTTTGTCCTGCAGGGAAAAGGCGCCCTGCGAAAGCCTCAACTCACCGGAGGCGTCCAGGCGCAAACCGGGCAACAGTCTACCCGCAGCCGTGCATGACACGGCTCCCGTCATGGAAAGAGGTTGAGGGAGCCACGGCTGGATGACGGCTGCCTCAACATGATCCGCCGAAAAACGGAACTCGCCCCTGTCCGGGAGGCCTGGCCGGGCCGGATCCGGCGACGTCAACCGCGCGTTCAGGCGGCCCGCGCGGCCGAGGTCCGCCTGGACCAACCCGGTGAGGCCGCCGTTGTTCCATTCGAGCTTTCCCGAAGCATCCTTCACGTCGATGGCAAGCGATCCGCGGGCAAGGCTTCCCGTAAGCCCCACCTCGGAAGAAACCGTGGTCTTGTTCTTGTCCCGAAAATCCGCCCGGATATGGCCGTCCGTCTGTCCGCTCACCTGCCAATCCGGTGTGAGGGAGGCGAACCGAGCCAGATTCACCCTCTGCCATCTCGACAGGAGAGCGCCCCGCACCGGGTCGAGAGACAGGTCCATGGAGAACTCGAGCATCTCCCCTCTCGTGCTGGTGATCCGCGCCGGGCTGACGCTCACCTTTCCCGCAGACAGGTTGAGAGACGCGGGATGTTGGAGACCCCACGAACCCAGGCTGTCACTCCCTCTCAGGTTCTCCAGGGTTCCTTTCCAGCCCGCTTTTGCATAACCGCCCCGCAGGGTGGCCTCTGCCTTGCCTTCACGCGACTCGAGCAGGACCTGAACCGTGTGATCCCCTGCCTTTCCCGCAATCTTCCCCTGTGCGGTGCTGATCTGCACGGGCCCATAGATAACCCCTTTCAGGAAGGCGCTCCCCTCGAGGCCCTGAGTATCCCCTTTTCCAATCTCCGCATCGGCCTCAACGGACGTGATCTGCACGCCAGAAACAAAAAGCCTATTGCCTCGAATGCTCATTGCGCCCGCGAGCTGCTCCTTTTCCCAGCGGGCCCACCCGGACGCAGAGAGCCGTCCCGCGCTTCCGGGCATGAGTGTCGAGAGATCAGTGATCTGCACCCCCCAGGTCAATCGCTCCTCAAGAGCACCGGATGCTTTCGCCTCAAAACCGGCGCCCTTGAGGGAAAGCCGGTTAATGCGAAGCATCCCGGCCTGCCACCGTGCATCGAGAACGCCGGTGAGAGCCCGATCACGGAGACGGCTTTCCAGGAGTTCGCCCTTGACCCTTGCCTCGAGGGATCCTGCCTTCGGCCAATGGACGGCTCCCTCTACATTCAGGTTGATCTTGCATGCCAGTTCGGGCTTTATCTGTGCGGGATTGAGATTCCTGGCCTGAAGAAACCCTGTAAATGACACTTCTTTGTCCCATGATCCCCTGAGCTTCCCCTCCACGGTGCCGTCCAGGAGACGCCCCGTCATGCGGGTCACCTGCACGCCCGCAAGGTTCCCTGAAAATTGCCCGGACAGGAGGGCAGACCTCCACGCCTGCCCCTCGTTTTGCATGGTGAATTCTCCCGCGTAGCGGCTGGGGCCGCCCTGGATTTCAAGCGTACCCGTGAGGGACAAGGGCAGGAGTGCCGGGACGGCATCCCCCTCCGCGAATCGGAACGAAGCGCTGGTAAGGATCTCGGCTGTCGAGACGTCCACCTGACCCTCGGTGTTCACGAAGGCCCTCCCGCTTCCGTCCTTTACGTGGAGGTTCCGGAACACGACGGCCTTCCGGGTCAGTCCGATCTCGCCTTCCACCTGGGCCTGCATGTTCGTACCCGACGAGGCATTCAAAAGTATCTTTCCTGAGACCTGCTCGGGATCTTTTCCGGAGGAGAGATCGGCCGTAAAGGAGAGGGCGTCGCATTTTGCTACAGGCTTATCCAGCCTGATGGAAAGGTTCGCATGAAGGGAGGGGAATAAAAACCCGGCCTCCACATTGCCTTCTGCCTGCGCGTCCGCCAACCGGAGCACAAAGTCTTTCAACGTCAAAGTGGACCCGCGGGACCAGATCACCTCACCCCGGCCCTCATGGATCGTTACGGGATCCTTGCCGGTTTTACGATAGGACACATCCTCGATGCGAAACTTTCCGATGCTGCCGCTTACAGCCGCGAGCAGGTGCGGGGCCCGGGGCCACTCGAGGTCATAGGGCGGCCCGCTCTCCGGACGGTTGTCGACAATCGAGACATGGCGGACGGACATCTCATCGACCGACACCGACCCCGTAAAAAGAGACAGGGGCTGCAGGCGCAAAAGCAGAGTGGCGATTCGCGCTTCACCGCTTGGCCATGCCGCGCGCACGCCCTCGAGGGTGAGTTCATTTGCGAGCTGCCCCGTAATACGCTCCGCCTCAACCGTGACCGGCATCCAGCGCAAAAGGGTCGTCACGACGAGGCGTGACCCGGACGTGGTGTAAACGAGCCACGCGATCACGACGATCGCCGCGACCAAGAGGGACAAAACCGAGTATCCTATGATTGCGCGTTTCTTCAAAACTGCATCCCTATGGTGAAATGAAACCTGAAACTCGGATCCGATACCCCCAGCTGGCGGGCCAGATCGAGACGTACGGGCCCCACCGGCGTGTAGTAGCGGACGCCCACGCCTGCACTCTGGGCAAGGTTCAGACTGTCAAAGTTGTCAAAGGCATTTCCCGTATCATAAAAAACGGCTGCACCCCAGTTCTGGCCGATGGCCCTTTCCAGTTCGATACTCCCCACCAGCAGGTTCTTTCCTCCTACGACCTCGCCCTGGGCATTTTTCGGCCCCAACGACTGGTAGGCATACCCCCGGACACTGCTGTCGCCGCCCGTGAAAAACCGAAACGTAACCGGGACATCCAGGATATTGCCATTCATCGACGTCGCTGCTGCCTGCCCTCTCATCTTGAGAGAAAGCCTGCCCGCAAGGGGAACGAGCACATCTCCGAACCCGAGTAACTGGGCAAAACCTACGTCGGAGCCGAAGGATTGAGCAGTGCCTCGCGCTTCGAGCTTGTAGTGGAACCCTTGGGTCGGTCGAATCAGATTTTCGTAGCCCTTCTGTGAAAATCGTATGCCCGGCATCAGGATGAGCGTGTTGGTCGTGGCGCCCGCTGCCGTGGATTCTTCCTTTTGGAGTTGGAGGTAAATCGACCCGAGCCGGTCCCTGCCGATGCCCTTTGTCCTCTCGATGTCGGCAGAAACCGATCTGGTGGTGTAGCTCACCGTATCTTCGCGCTGGGCGCCCAGGCGAGTACTGGTGAAGCTCCTGAAATCGGTGCTGCCCGGGAATCTATAGCGCAACGCCAGCCCTTGAAGGCGCTGGCTCAGATTCAGTTCACTTTCCAGCCTCTGCGCGCTGTCCGCCACATTCAAATCCTCGTAGCGCACGGAGAACCCCGGTCCATAGTCCGTTGTAAACCCCACCCCCACTCTCACAATTTTCTGAGGCGACGGAGTAAGGTCCACGTTGATCGGCACCGAATGGTTCGTGGCTCCGGCCTTGTCGGGCTGTATGACGACTGACTGAAAACGCTCCGCTGTGGCGAAATTGAGCTGGGTCTGCACGATCCTTTCGTAGGAAAAGGGATCGCCCGGCTTGAAATCGAGAAACGTTTGAAGGAACGGTCTCGGATAACGTGGCGCTCCGCGAAAGTTCGCCTCTCCGAAGCGATAGGGCTGGCCCGTCTCGAGAACAAGGTCTATCTCAGCCTTCGACTCGGCCTCGTTGAGGCGAATGGTATGGACTGAAAACTGCGCGTCCAGGTAACCCTGTCCCACTGCCTTTGACTGAAGCTCGCCTTTTGACCTTTCATAAATATCCTGGCGCAGGACGTCGCCTGTGTGCAGGGGAAAATCCGACACCGCTTTTGTCATCACCGTTTCGGAGGCACCGGGGCCCTGCACCTGTACCTGCACCTTTGTCAGGCGCACCGGCTCGCCGGGATCCACGCGAACCCCCAATTTATATACCCCTTCCTCAGGAGCATCCATGCTGACGGCAATCGTGGGCTTGTAGTACCCGAAGGCTTCCAGGGCCTCTTTCACCTTCCCGGGCGCCTGGCTTTCAAAACGCTCCAGCCACAACCTGTCCACCTTGCCGTCCTGAATGAGGTTGGGCGGAACGGCCAGGGCAGCCTCGACATTGGCCAGCTCTTTTCCTGAGATTCCCTCAACGACGACCCGTACGGACTCCGATGCCGCAACAGCCGGTGCGGGCAGGATGAGGAGGCAGACCGCCAGAAATAAAACGAATCCCGACAGGATTTCTGGTCTGCACCACGGGGTTGGACAAAATCCGTTAGAGTTTACCAAATATGAAGGCATGGGTTACCCAAAATGGTACAAGCGCATACTCGGGATCGCGATCGCCGGGACGCGTCGGGCGATGGATGCAGAGCTTCGCTGAAGCCGTCAAGAAAGGCCTGGCGATAAATCATCCGCTCCTTCAAGAGCCGAGGCCTTTGAACCAGGGCTGTGGGAGCAGCTTTAGCAAAGCAGCAAAAAAAGTTCAAGAGGAGAAGGCATGGTCATTCGTCATTCTCTTTTCGAAGTGGCTGTTCGGCAGCAGGGGAGCTTACACCCGGATCGGGGAAAACTTCTACATGATCGGGGTCGCCAGGCAGATCCGTTGGGGAGCAGGACTCTGATGCGGGTACTCTGAGCGGCCCTGCCTTCCCTGTGCGGATCACCAGTAAAGTAAAGCCGATTCGCATCGAAAGCGGATCGGCTTTTCTTGTTTTCAGCATGCGGATTCGGATTAAGGATAGGCGGAAACCCTGGTTATTGACCCTTTTCGGGAGACGCTATATGCCTTGGCTCGACCCCAGAGCCCATGATGATAGGACGATTAAGAAAAGGGTCTTGATAGAGGAGAACGTGCGATCTTGATTCAACGATACGTATCGCTTTTGGGCAATGCTTTGATTTCGTTGTGGCTGCACAAAAATGAGACGAAAAGATCGGTGGACCGGACTTGGAAGATAAAGCGCAACGCCAAGCTGCCGCGACATTCAAAGAGCTTGTTCCCCAATTTGCGGGTGGCAAGCCCGCTGAGGGTTCATCCTGCGGAAAGATCGTTCTTCTTGCTTCCCAAGGAATTATCCATTAATATATCATAAGTTCAAGGCGTTTTCTTCAATCCGGATTCATCCTCCGGCCTTCAAACGAAATAAGAGGTAAGCTTCAGCACAGCAGACGTCTGTCGAAGGAGCGGTTCCTTACGGGGGCTGCGTCCACCGTGTATTGCCATATCAACGTCAAGTGAGAAGCAGGCAATGAGGCAGCAACGCGAAACGTTGGGAAGTGCATTCAAAAAGGCAAAAAGGAGACGGCCATGAAACGAAATGCAGTAAACACGACAATCGGCATTGCCCTGTCGGCGGTCTGCGCGACATCGGCCGCGGCTCAGACGGCGATGGACCGCACAACGCTTCCGATCCCGGAGCCGAAGTATCCGCACAGCACCGTCCTCGATGCCCGGAATGCCACGGCGCCGCCGAGATTCGATGTGAGGGCGCCTGCACAGGCCCCGAACGTGCTGATCGTTCTCATCGACGACATGGGGTTCGGTCAGCCCGGCGCCTTCGGCGGGCCCATCAACATGCCAACGGCCGAGCGCCTTGCGAAGAGCGGCCTCAAGTACAATCAGTTCCACACGACGGCCCTTAGCTCGCCGACGAGGATTGCCCTCCTCACGGGGCGCAATCACCACACGAACAATACAGGCTCGATCATGGAGACCGCCACGGCATTTCCGGGAAACACCGGCCAGCGCCCGCAGAGCGTCGCGCCGCTTGCGATGATGCTGCGGTACAACGGCTACTCCACGGCTCATTTCGGGAAGAACCACGAGACCGCAGCCTGGGAGGTCAGCCCATCGGGGCCCACCGACCGATGGCCGACCCGAAGCGGCTTCGACAAGTTTTACGGCTTTATGGGCGGGGAGACGAACCAGTGGGCGCCGGCCATCTATGACGGGATGACAAAGATAGAGGTGCCGAAGGTCCCGAACTACCACTTCACGACCGATATAGCCAACCAGGCCATCAACTGGATGCAATCGGTCAAGGCCCTGACGCCGGACAAACCCTTCTTCATCTACTTCGCGCCGGGCGCAACCCACGCGCCGCACCAGGTGCCCAAGGAGTGGATCGCCAAATACAAAGGCAATTTCGACCGGGGTTGGGACAGGCTCCGCGAAGAGACCCTCGCCCGGCAGATCAGGCTGGGCGTCGTGCCCCCGGGGACGAAACTCGCGCCGAAGCCGGAAGCGATCAAGGACTGGGATAGGCTGAGCGCGGAGGAAAAGAAGCTCTTTGCACGCCAGATGGAGGTCTTCGCGGGCTTTGCCGAGCAGACAGACTACGAGATCGGTCGGCTCGTCGACGCCATCGCGGGCATGGGCCAGCTCGAAAACACGCTCATCTTCTACATCCTCGGCGACAACGGCGCAAGCGCCGAAGGCGGCATGAACGGACTGTTCAACGAGATGACTTATTTCAACGGGGTGGAGGAGACGGTCCAGGACGTTCTGAAGCATTACGACGAACTCGGCGGGCCGACAACATACGGACACTACGCCGCGGGATGGGCCGTCGCTGGAGATGCGCCGTTCACCTGGACCAAGCAGATCGCGTCCAGTTACGGCGGCACGCGAAACGGGATGGTCATCCACTGGCCGAAGGGTATCAAGGGCAAGGGAGAGATCCGGTCGCAGTGGCACCATGTCATCGACATCGCCCCGACCATTCTGGAAGCTGCAGGACTGCCTGAGCCGAAGGCGGTGAACGGCATTCCCCAGACCCCCATCGAAGGGGTGAGCATGCTCTACAGCTTCAGCGACGCCCGGGCCAAGGATCGCCGCCAGACGCAGTACTTCGAGATCTTCGGCAATCGCGCCATCTACCACGACGGCTGGCTCGCCGGTACTGTCCACAAGGCGCCATGGGAGCCAAAGCCCCGAACTGCTCTGGAAAACGACACCTGGGAGCTCTACGACACGCGGAGCGACTTCAGCCTGGCAAACGATCTGGCGAAAAAGGACCCCGCCAAACTCAAGGAGATGCAGGAGCTTTTCCTGAAGGAAGCGGAGAAGCACACCGTGCTGCCCATCGATGACCGCAGTATCGAGCGCGTAAACCCGGCCCTTGCCGGCAGGCCCGATCTGATGGCCGGCCGCACATCGCTCACGGTCTACGAAGGGATGATCGGGATGTCGGAGAACGTGTTCATCAACACCAAGAACCGCTCCCACACGATCACGGCCGAGGTCACGATCCCCGAAGGCGGCGCCAGTGGGGTGATACTGGCCCAGGCTGGGCGGTTCGGAGGCTGGAGCCTGTACATGAAGAACGGCAGGCCGACCTACACCTACAACTTCCTCGGGTTGAAGCGTTTCACCATTGCCGCCAAGGATACTGTGCCTGCCGGGAAGGCAACGATCCGCTTTGAGTTTGCCTATGACGGAGGCGGCTTGGGCAAGGGCGGCCTTGGCACGATCTTCGTCAACGGCAAGAAAGTCGCACAGGGGCGAATCGACCAGACGCAACCCATGATCTTCTCAGCCGATGAGGGAGCCGATGTCGGCGAAGACGGGGAGACGCCGGTTACCGAGGATTACGGCGTTCCGGCACCTTATCGATTCACCGGCAAGATCGGCAAAATCACCATTGACCTGAAAGAAGTGAAGGCGGCTGAGAAGGCGGAGGAAAACAAGCTCCGCGCACAGGCCGCTCACCAGAAGGCGCTGTCGGACTAAGGACGATACATGAAACGGGAGGGAGAGGATGCGACGCCCTTTCCTTCCCGCATGTTTCCTCTTTGTTCACTGCGACAACTAAACACAGGAGGTATAGAATGAGAAGAACATGGGTGCAATCATGTCTCACAGCGCTCGTTGCCGTGATGATCGTCAGCATTTCGCTACCGGGGTGGGCAAAGTCGCCCAAAATGAAGATGATGACTACTGTACCGCCGGGCATCGAGATGCCGGACAAGGTGGAGACCCGCCTTGGCACACTAAAGTTCTTCGACGGCTTTCCGGACAACGCCACAGTCGACAAACTGTACGACAACCTCGATTTCCAGCGGGCGGTTCAGGCCTACTTGCTCGGGCTGGCGCCGGTGAGCCAGGTGGCGAATCGCAAGGGGATGCTCGAGGTGGGGCCGGCCAATACAACCGTGCCGATCTTCGAGACCATGATGAACGCTCGGTCGATCTTCCTGACCCCGAACAATAACACGCCTTACACATGGTTCTGGCTCGACCTGCGCAAGGGCCCGCTGGTCGTTGAGGTTCCGCCGAAGGTCCTCGGGCTGCTCGACGACATGTGGTATCGCTTCGTCACCGATGTGGGCTTCGTGGGGCCGGACAAGGGTGCGGGCGGCAAGTACCTGATCCTCCCCCCCGGCTATAAAGGTGAGGTCCCGGAGGGTTACTTTGTGGTGCGGTCGGCGACGTACAGTAACTGGATTGCGTGGCGTACCTTCCTGGAGAACGGCGACCCGAAGCCGGGCGTGGATCGGGTCAGGCAGTTCACGAAGATCTACCCGTTGTCACAGGCGGCCAATCCGCCGAAATTGAATTTCGTCAACGTTTCCGGGCGGGATTTCAACACGGTTGGCCCGGCCGATTATCCGTTCTGGGAGTATCTCAACCAGGTGGTCCAGGAGGAGCCGATAGAATCGGTTGACCCTGTCACGCTGGGCCTCTGGGCATCCATCGGTATTCAGAAGGGCAAACCATTTAATCCCGATGCGCGGATGAAGAAGATCCTCACCGAGGCTGCACTGGTGGGCGATGCGACAGCGCGCGCCATCATGTACCGCTGGCGGACGCCCGAGGGGTACTATTATCCGGATACGAAGAGCGCGTGGCGTAGGGGATTTGTCGGAGGCTACAAGTTCGAGGAGAACGGTGCGCGCCTCCTGGACGCATACGCAGGATTCTTCTTCTACGCCACCGGCGTAACACCGGCCATGGATTCGAAGGTGGTCGGAGAAGGGTCGCAGTATATGGCGGCATTCGTCGACTCCAAAGGCAACCCTCTCGACGGAGGCAAGAACTACAGGCTTCACCTGCCTCCCAACATCCCGGTCGCCAACTTCTGGTCGGTGATCCTCTACGACAATCAGACCCGATCCATGCTCCAGACCGACCAGCAGTGGCCGGCTGTCAGCAGTCAGACCAAGGGACTCCTGGTCAATCCGGACAGTTCCGTGGATGTCTATTTCGGACCGAAGCCTCCGAAGGGAAAGGAGAACAACTGGGTGCAGACCATTCCCGGAAAGGGCTGGAACACGCTCCTGCGCCTTTACGGTCCGCTGCAGCCGTGGTTCGACAAGACCTGGAGGCCAGGCGAGATCGAACTGCTGCAGTAAAGATGACAAACGCTCTCGATTATGCATGATTCACGGAACGTCAGCACGAAGCAAGCCGGTAACCCGCAGGGCCTGCACGTCGTGGCAAAGCCCATCGGCCCGGCTTGCAACCTGAACTGCGAGTACTGCTTCTACCTCGAGAAGCAGGCGCTGTTCGACGCGGGCGGGCAGACCCGGATGTCCGACAAGGTTCTCAGTGCCTTCATCGCGGGCTACATCTCCTCGCAGCCGACGCCTGTTGTCGAGTTCGTCTGGCAGGGCGGCGAGCCGACCCTGCTGGGGATCGATTTCTTCAAGAGGGTCATCGAACTGCAGAAACCCTTTGCGAAGGACAAGACGATCACCAACTCGCTTCAGACCAACGGGACACTGCTTACCGACGAGTGGTGCCGGTTTCTGAAACGGCACCACTTCATGGTCGGGATCAGCCTCGACGGTCCGAAGGAGATCCACGACCGCTACCGGAAGGACCGCAAGGGCAGGGGCACCTTCGAACAGGCCATGCGCGGTCTGAAGCTATTGCAAAAACACAAGGTCGAACACAACGTGCTGGCCTGCGTGGCCCGCGATACGGCGGCCAGGCCCCTCGAGGTGTACCGGTTCCTCAAAGATGCCGGTGTGGAGTTCATCCAGTTCACCCCGATCGTCGAGCGGATGCCAGATCCGCAGAGTGCCGGCCAGGGCCTGCGCCTTGCCGCACCCGCAGCGCTCGACAGCCTTGAGGGGCAGGGTGAAGTCACGCCCTGGTCCGTGGAGCCCGAGGCCTGGGGCGATTTCCTCATCGCCGTATTCGAGGAATGGGTCCGAAACGACGTGGGCAAGATCTTCGTCATGAACTTCGAGTGGGCGCTGAATGCCTGGATCGGCAACCCGTCGCCCGTGTGCGTCCATGCGAAACAGTGCGGCCGCTCGCTCGTGATCGAGCACAACGGCGATGTCTACGCCTGCGATCACTGCGTCTACCCGCAGTACCGGCTGGGCAACATCCTGACCGGGACGCTGCAGGACATGGCCGCGAGATCGCTGAAATCGGGCTTCGGCGTCGGCAAGGAGACAGCCCTGCCGCGCCGGTGCAGGGAGTGCGAGGTACTTGCCGCCTGCCAGGGCGGATGCCCCAAGCACCGCTTCGCGAACACGTTCGACGAAGAACCGGGTCTTCACTACCTGTGCGAGGGATACAGGAAGTTCTTCCTCCATATCCGCAAGTACCTGCGGGTCATGGCCCAGCTTCTGGAACACGGGCAACCCGTGAGCCTCGTCATGGAGGCGCTCAAGGGGCCCCTGGTCATCACGAAGGGTGATGCGGGAAGAACGACGATAATCCGCTGATCTCGAGGAGGACGGAAAACAATGAATGCAGTCAGCAGGATTCAACGCACATCGGCAACGCTCATTGCAACCCTGTTTATGGTCGTCTTCTGTATGGCGGGCTTTACTGGGCATGTTGCAAACGCAGCCCCGGCAGGGGATGCAGAAACCGGGAAGCCGGCACTGTCGCAGACCGATTTCCAGCGCCTCGAGGGAAAATGGGTCCGGCCGGACGGCGGCTACATACTGGAACTGCGGGAAATCAAGAATGACGGTAGCCTGAAGGCGGCCTACTACAACCCACGGCCGATCCGGGTCTTCCGTGCGGAAGCGGGCCGCAAGGACGGCAGGCTCACCCTGTTTGTCGAGTTGCGCGACGTAAACTACCCCGGCTCAACCTACACCCTGCAGTACGACCCGGCATCGGACCGGCTCAGGGGCACTTACTTCCAGGCAGTGCAGAGGCAGACCTTCGACATCGAGTTCGTGAGGTCTCGATAGACGGGCGATTACGGCGGCACGAGCTTCAGCTTCTTCGCGCTCAACCTGAAGTGGACTTATTGAGAGCGGGCTCCATGAGAAAGCAGATGCCGGTGGGCAAAATGAACGGTTCGTTAGTCTCATATTCTGGCCAAGTTAAAGGAAGGGAAAACCATGGTAAAAGTCAAATTTGACCAATCGATTCTCGCCCTGCAGGGCGGCGGGGCGCTCGGGGCCTATCAGGCGGGTGTGTACGAGGGCCTGGCTGAAGGGGGTCTCCTGCCCACATGGGTTGTGGGCATTTCGATCGGCGGCATCAACGCGGCGATCATCGCCGGCAACCCCCCTGAGCGCAGGGTCGAACGCCTGCGAACGTTCTGGGACCGTGTCTCCTCGTATGCTCCGCTTACCCCGCCTGCGTGGCTCGATATGATGCTGCCGGCCCTGAAAAACATGAGCGCTGCGTCGGTTATGTCCTTCGGTATCCCGGTTTTCTTCGTGCCCCGGGTTCCACCACCGGTTTTCGCTGCGGACAACACTCCCGGCGCCCTGAGCTACTATGACACGAGCCCGCTCAATCGCACCCTCGATGAGTTGGTTGACTTCGACCTGATCAACAGCCGCAAGGTGCGGCTGTCGCTCGGTGCGGTCAACGTGAAGGAGGGCCAATCGGTCTATTTTGACAACACTCGCACGCGCATCACTGCGGATCATGTGCGCGCCAGCGGGTCGCTGCCGCCGGGCTTTCCATCGGTGACGATCGACGGGGAGCAATACTGGGATGGCGGTATCGTCAGCAATTCGCCGCTCACCTATGTGGCCGACCAAAATCCGCGAACACGAGTGCTTGTCATCGAAGTCGACGTATTCAACGCGAAGGGGGAGTTGCCGCAGAATCTCGACCAGGTAATGGAACGCGCCAAGGATATCCAGTATGCGAGTAAAACGCGCTTCAACATAGATCGCGTCAGGGAAATGGGCGAGATGCGGTCTGCATTGGGACGCTTGCTCTGCAAGCTGCCGGACAGCCTCAAGGATGATCCGGATGCGCAGAAGCTTGCCCCTCTGTGCGATGAGAGAGAGTTCACGATCGCGCGCATCATCAATCGCCGCACCACGAAATCCGGCAACAACAAGGATTATGAGTTCTCGCGGGCAACGGTGAACGAGGCGTGGGCCGCAGGCCTCGAAGATGTCCGCCACTCTAGAGCCAACATCGAACGGATGCAGCCGGTGGACCTGGCCCCCGGCGTGCGCGTTTACGACCTCCCTCCTGCAGCCGATATGCCGGGGGAGTGACGAAGCAATAAGGGCCTCGCGGACACGCAGGATTTTAAGGGAGATGTCAACGCTCTGGTTTTGAAGTCTATTGCCGGCGGGCGCACAGCCGGGATCCGGGGCCTGCGCGGCGGCACGGGGTGCCGTGGCCGGCGCGGCGATAAGGTCTCTCGACGGCGAGGCAGGCAAGGGCGCAGGAGTCGGAGCTGCCGCAGGCGCAGTGGCCGCCCGGGGGCAGAGCCGCAAGCAGGCACAGCAGCAAGCATCAACTCAGCAGAGTGCAAAACAGCAGGATTATCTCAAGGCAAGGGGCGCCTGCCTCGAGGGGAAAGGCTATTCGGTGAAGCAGGACGAAGCATCACGGAGTGGTCGCGATCAACCCTGTCCCGGCGAGATGAAGGAGAGTACATGCGCGTAAAGGAAATCCTGTTCTGTATCGCCTTCGTGCTCGTCATGTCGGCATTCGTTCCGGGGGCACTCGCCGCCGAAGCCGAGCAAGATGAGGAAAACATCGGCGACGTCGACCCGACGAAGCCCGTCGTCTTCAACGTCCGGGAGGAGTTTTCCAAGCTTCAGGGGGAGAACTGGAGAAACGCCCTGATCCTGAGAACGGATGTCATCAAGCTGGGGGGGCTGAGGAACTTTCTCCTTCGCTTTGACGTTCCCTTCGTGTCGTCTGACCTGGGACGGGGTACAGACCATGGACTGGGCGATCTCTATGGCCAGGCTCTCCTGATCCCTTACGGGTCGGAGAACTTCTTCTTTGCCGTCGGGTCCGGCCTCACGGTGCCCTCCGCCACGGAGAACAGCCTGGGGACCGGAAAGTGGCAGGTCGCCCCGCTGGCCATACCCGGCTGGTGGCTCAAGGAACCGAAGACGCTTTTCTTCGTCAAGGTCCAGGATTATATCTCTTTTGCGGGCCAGTCGGACCGCGCCGATATCCATTACATGACGGTGCAGCCTTTTGTGGCGGTGAAGCTCAGCGACAGGTGGTGGGTGGGGGCCGACACGGAAGCCAAGGTCAACTGGGAGCGGGACAACGAGATGGAGTTACAAATCGGGCGTAATCCTCCTGAGAATGTGGACGAAAAGCTTCGGTACGTGGGTCAAGCCCGAGATCCCCTGGGGCGCGAACCGCGAGGGGGATTGGAACCTGAAGGCTTCATTTTTCTGGAATTACTGAAGCACGTGACGTTGAGGATCCGCGATCCGGGCAAGCGCCCGGCCATCGGCAAAGGGGCAATGCCCCTCGATCGAGCGATCCGGGAGCTCCAGCTGCGTGCGCAACTCGGAATGACGATGCGGCGGCAGGGTGCGGCCGAGATCTTCCAGCATGAGACGCATCCGCCGTTGGATGACGGAACAAGTTTCAATGTCGATAGGTTTCAACGCGCGTGCAATCGTTTTCACGTTTCCACAGAATTGAAAATGTTGTATATTCTCCGTCAAGATCATCGTCGAGGAATATCCTCGAGCCGATTGACTCGACAGAGAGGGGACCGTGTCAGAAATCACAGGGCTTTTCCCGTGGAAGGAAGGAGGTATTCCGTGATGAAGATGAAAGAATGGATTGCATGCCTGCTTTGCGTCGCATTCCTGGCGGGATGCGGCTCTTTGAACAAAACAACCGATCCGGCGTCAAGAAGCGTTGACGACAAGAAGGAAGTCGACATGACGGTGAGGCCGTGAAGTTCAACGATGACGGGACGGGCGGACGGAGGTCAAGAAAAGACCATGTCGGCAAAGACTTTGAACGTTGCGATTTGTCCGCACCGATGATCGCAGATCCATGCGCAGGAGATGTCTCATGAAGAAGAGAGGAGTGATCGTCACCGTACTGCTTGTCCTTGCGATCGCCATGGCGCCCGTGACTGCCATGGCCCAGTCCGACGGGGATGCCTACAGCGATGAAGCGCTGCAGAGGGCGTCGCAAAACCCCGTGGCTAACATGATCAGCATCCCCCTGCAGAATAACTTCAACTTCAACGTCGGCCCGCAGGACAAGATGCAGTACGTGGGCAACATCCAGCCCGTTGTCCCCTTCCACGCGACGGAGAGCTGGAACGTCATCACCCGCACGATCGTCCCCTTCGTCTACCAGCCGGAGCTCGCCCCCGGCGTCGGAGATGTCTTCGGCCTGAGTGACATCCAGTTTTCGGCATTCCTGTCGCCCGCAAAGCCCGGCGAGTTCATCTGGGGCGTGGGACCGATTCTTCAGATGCCCTCGGGAACGGACGACTCAATCAGCCAAGGCAAATGGGCGGCGGGCCCGTCGGCGGTTGTCCTGAGAATGGAAGGGCACTGGGTCTACGGGGCTCTGGCAAACTACCTCTCGTCATTCGCCGGCCAGGGTGACCGGGGGGCCGTCAGCCAGTGGCTGATCCAGCCCTTCGTCAACTACAACATGCCCGACGGGTGGTTCTTCGTGTCAGCCCCGATCATCACGGCCAACATGATGGCCGACAGCAGCCAGCGATGGACGGTGCCCCTCGGCGGTGGCGCCGGCCGGATCATCCGGGTCGGCCAGCTGCCTCTGAATATCTCACTGCAGGGATTCTACAACGTGGCGACACCGGATGCCGGACCCGACTGGAGCATTCGGTTTGCGGTCCAGATCCTTCTGCCGAAATAATATTTTGGGCCGTGCAGGCGTGAAGGCGGGGGACGGCTTCTGTCCCTGGAGCTCAGGGAGTGCTACCCCAATAACAGGAAGGAGGATTGACGATGAAACGATCAGCGTTATACAGGGTCATGGCTATCGCATTTCTGGCAACCTTGCTTGCAGGCGGGTTGGCTCATGCCGGCGGGATCGCGCTCTACGAGTTCGGCTCGCCCGACGTGGGGCTCGCGGCTGCGGGCTATGCCGCCCGCGCTCAGGATGCCTCGACGGTCTTCACCAACCCGGCCGGGAATGAGCCGCCTGGAAAAGTCCCAGGTGATGGGCGGCCTGCAGGGCCTTTACGCGAACCTGGAATTCAGCCCGAGCTCGGCAACGACCACGTCCGGCAGCGACGGCGGCAACGCAGTGGGATGGCTTCCGGGCGGGAGTCTCTTCGTCGTTCAGAAGCTCAGCCCGGACTGGAGCGTGGGGTTCGGGGCGCTGTCCTACTTCGGCCTGAGCACGCAGTACGACGACAACTGGGTGGGGCGCTACTACCTCCAGAAGGGGACCCTGATCGGGCTCACACTCACGCCGGCCGTGAGCTACCGGGTGAACAGCTGGCTCTCCGTCGGTGCGGGCCTCAACATGATGTACGGCTATCTCGACAACCAGATCGCCGTCAATAACATCGGCGAGGCGCGGCCCGACGGACAGCTCAAGTACGACGACAACCGGTGGGGCTACGGCGCAAACCTCGGCATCCTCGTCGAGCCGATGCCGGGGACGCGTTTCGGGCTCACCTACCTTTCGGAGGTCAAGCTCGACTTCAGCGCGGTGCCCGAATTCAGCGGTCTCGGCCCCGTCCTGGAAGCGTTGCTGAGGAGCCGGGGGCTCACCACGAACAACCTCGACCTGAGCATGACGGTGCCCCAGATGGTCATGTTCAGCGCCTACCACGAGTTGAACCGCCAGTGGGCCGTCATGGGAAACATCGGGTGGCAGGACTGGTCGCGGTTCGGTTACGTCGATGTGGGGATCAATTCGAGCAACCCCACGACCCTGACGACGAGCAGCGACTACAACGACACGTGGCACGTGGCCCTGGGCGTGCAGTACCGTCCGGCCATGGAGACCCCCTGGACCTTCTCTGCCGGCGTTGCCTACGACAGCTCCGCCGTCGACGACGACAGGCGCACCGTCACCGTTCCCATGGGCGAGGCCTGGCGTTTCGCCCTGGGCGCTCAGTATGCGATCAACACTGCCGTGACGGTGGGGTGTGCCTACGAGTTCGTGTGGGCCGGCGATATGTCCGTCGACCAGCAGCGCGGGCCGCTGGCAGGCCGTGTGGCTGGCGATTACAGCAACACGAGTTTCAATTTCTTTGCGCTGAATCTGACCTGGAAGTACTGATGCCCATCGGGACGGATAAGAAATAGGTGATGCAAAGATTCATGGTATTCGGTAAAATAAAAAATGTATCGGGATCATGTTCCGTCGCCTGCACCCGGGTGAACGGATCGGGCAGGCTTCGGCGGCACATTGCCGGGGAGCGGCGGAAAATGATCGATGCGGCAGTTCCGTCAACATAAGATCCCAGAAGGAGGACGAACATGAGCAAGAAGATGATTATCCTGGTGTCTCTGGTTCTCGTCGTCATGACGGCACAAACTGCCCTGGCGCAGCAGAACCTGATCATCTATCCCGCCAGGGGCCAGAGCCAGCAGCAGATGCAGCAGGACAGGCTTGAATGCCAGGCCTGGGCCACGCAACAGACCGGTTTCGATCCCCTGGCGATACCCACGGCCACAGCTCCGCCCCCGCCGGGTGCCCAGGGAAGCGCCGCCGGCGGTGCCGTCAGGGGCGGTGCCGTCGGGGCTGCCACCGGCCTGGCGATCGGATCTCTCTCCGGCGATGCGGGCCGAGGGGCGGCCACCGGGGCCATCGCGGGCGGTGTCTTCGGCGGCCTGAGAGGCAATGCGCAGCAGCAGGATGCCCAGCGGTCGCAGCAGCAGTGGGCCAACCAGCAGGCATCTCAGCACATGCAGCAGCGCAATGCGTTCGACCGGGCCTTCTCCGCGTGTCTCACCGGCAGGGGCTATACGGTGCACTAGGAAGACCGCCCGGCTTTTCGGCGGGAGGATTTCATTGAGCATCATCTCGAACCTGGCCTGCTTTCCGGCAGGGCAGGCAGGAACAGACGAAGACAAGTGGAGGCCTATATGAAACATCTGTGGATACTTTGTGTCGCATTGATTCTTTCGGTCGTCGTGGCGCCGGCGGCGCCGGCAGGGGATTTTGACGGTTCCAGGCCGATGCTCTGCTCCGTCATCAAAGTGATCGAGTTGACGCCCGCCGCGGATGGCGCGGTGAGCGCGGAAAGCGTCGGCTTGCCGCAGTTTCTCAGGGTGGACGTTGCCAAGAAGAAAGTCTGGCCGGCCGCGGACAAGGAAGGAAAACGGGTGAGCGAGATCAAGCGGGTGGAACGTCTCGACGGGAAGCTGATCCTGCAGGGAGCCGATGCGGGCATCGCGGACAAGAGGGACGGCACCGGATGGTCGGCGATGATTTCCGAGGCGACGGGGAAATTCACCGTGACGATGGCCCGCGAGAATGAGGCGTTTGTCGTCTTCGGCGCATGCCTGCCCCAGTAGGATCGCCCATCGGGGATCAGTCAGCCACAGGCGAGAAGCTGCAGCGATTCATTTCCTTTCCGACTGTACTGGACCAAAGTCCAGTGCGGATAGGACCATGGTCCAATTCCCCTTCGGCTTTGGACGTTGTATGGATTGACAGTGGGAAATGAGAACGATGCCCGTTGCCGGTCGGTCCCGGACGCAGCCACCCGTGCCGATACCCCCTGTCCACTGATCGAAAGCAGGCCTTCGGCCTTCAAGAATCCTTTCCGATCGTGCAGGATCGCTTTGAGGCAGTGCAGGTGTTCTGACTGTCCCGAGGTTGCGCTCCAGAAAAGAAAGAAATCAACTGGTTGACGGTTTGACAGACAAGACCTGTTGGTTGGACAACGAAATGGTGGGGGATGAACATGAACAAGAAAGGCTCATGGCGATATGCGTTGATCGGGCTCCTTGCGATAAGCCTTGCTTTGCCGGCGCCGCTTTTCTCGCAGGAGACTACTGCAAAAAAAGCGTTCAAGCAGGAGGAACTCGACCAGCTGCTGGCGCCCGTTGCCCTGTACCCCGATGACCTCCTGACCCAGATCCTCATGGCTTCGACCTATCCCCTCGAGGTGGTGCAGGCGGAGCGGTGGGCAAAGCAGAACAAGAGCCTGAAAGGGGATGCCCTGAAGGCGGCCCTTGACAAGCAGCCCTGGGACGCGAGTGTCAAGGCACTCGTCCCCTTTCCCGATGTGATCACCATGATGAGCGAAAAGCTCGAGTGGACCCAGAAGCTGGGCGATGCATTCCTGGCACAGCAGAAAGACGTCATGGACACGGTGCAGAAGCTGCGCCGGAAGGCGGCCGAGGCGGGCAACCTGAAAAGCTCGAAGGAGCAGGAGGTGAAGAAGGAGGGCGACATCATCATCGTCCAGGCCGCCGACCCGCAGGTGGTCTATGTCCCAGCCTACAACCCCACCGTGGTATACGGCACATGGTGGTACCCGGCCTACCCGCCATATCCAGTTTATGCCTACCCGCCGGGCGCCGCGTTGTTCACCTTCTCGATGGGTGTCGCCATAGGCGCGGCCTGGCATGGGCATGGCTGCTATCCCGATTATCACGGTGGAAGCGTCAATATCGACAGGAACACCAACATCAACGTCGACAGGCCAGACCGGGGCGGCAGACCGGAGCAGAGACCCTCGGGGGGCGGCAAGGGGGAACAGTGGAAACACAACCCCGAGCACCGGCAGGGGGTTTCCTACCGGGACCAGGGGACGCGCGACAAGTATTCCCCGACAAACCGCGCAGCCGTCGACAACCGCCAGGGTAACCGCGGTTACGAAAAGCCGGCGGCAGGCACGGCCGATCGATCTGCCGGCAGGCAGCCGGCCCAACAGGATCGGGCCGTCCAGGACAGAACGCCCGACCGATCCGGTTCCGGGGCAAAGAGTCAGAACAATGCCTTCAGCGGGTCAGACCGGAGCGGTGGACAAGTGCAGCGCGACAGCGCGAGAGGCAGCCAGAGCATGTCTTCGGCCAAGTCCCATGGCGGAGGTGCCTCGCGGTCTTCCGGGGGCGGTGCGTCCCGCGGGGGCGGCGGGAGAGGACGCAGATAGGATCCGAGAGGAGGACGTACCGACGAGTCCTCATACCAGAACCCATCGATGGAGGAAAGATCCATGGTTTTGTTTCGAATGCGGTATCCGTCAGCCCGGTTTCTCCTGATCTGTGCGCTAGCCCTGCTTGTTGCCGTGATGCTCCAGGGAACCGCCCTTGCGGCCAAGCCGAAACAGAAGAGCTTCGAGAGCCCTGAAGCGGCCGTGGAGGCCCTGGTCAAGGCCCTTCGCGATCACAGCGAAAAGGAGCTTCTTGTTATTTTCGGACCCGGCAGTGAGGCTCTGATCTCATCGGGGGACAAGGTGGACGACCGGGTTCGTCGGGAGGGATTCGTTCGACAGTACGACGAAGCGAACCGCCTGGAACCGGCGGGGGAGGAGAAACGCATCGTCCACGTGGGGAAAAATGACTGGCCTTTCGCGATCCCGATCGTGAAGGCCGGCGCAAGCTGGCGCTTCGACACCAAACAGGGCAAGGAAGAAATCCTCAACCGCCGTATCGGGGAGAATGAGCTGGGCGCCATCCAGACAAGCCTGGCGATCGTTGATGCGCAGCGGGAGTATGCCGCCCTGGACCGTGACGGCGACGGCCTGCTGGCGTATGCCCGGACGTTTTACAGTACAGAAGACAAGATGGACGGCCTGTACTGGGAGGTCAAGCCCGGCGAGAACCCCAGCCCCCTCGGGCCGCTTCTTGCCAAAGCGCAGGGGGAGGGCTACTTGCCGGGGAAAAAGCCCGCACCCTACAACGGCTATTTCTTCCGGATCCTCACCGCCCAGGGAAAAAGCGCCAGGGGTGGAGCTTACAGCTACCTGGTGAAGGGAAAGATGGTGGGCGGCTTTGCAGTCGTGGCGTACCCGGCAACATACGCCGTCACCGGCGTGAAGACGTTTATCGTGAACCACGACGGCGTCGTTTATCAGAAAGACCTGGGACCCAAGACGGGTAGACTTGCGAAGAACATGAAGACGTACGACCCGGACAAGACATGGGAGAAGGTGGAGTAGGCGAGTCGTCTTTCGAAATATCCGGCGGGACGAAGGTCGATAAACTTCGAGTTGCCGTTCATCTTATTTTGTGTATAATATAAAAATGTTAAAGTGTCAGTGCGGGCCTTTTTGTGCATAGCTTCAATTCATTTCGAGAAATAAAGCAGACAACAAGAAAAGGAGGTTACACGATGAGAAGCAAATGGCTCCTGATGATCATTGCGGCCGTTGTGGTGGTGGGGCTCAGCGGCTGTGCGACGGTGATCAAACCGGTCCCGGCGCAGGATCTCAGCCCGAAGCTGAAGTCCGGCGCGCTGGTTCAGAAGACGAACAACTTCCAGGTGATCCTGGACACCTCGACGTCGATGGACGATCCCGTTCAGTGGAAAAACCCCGAATATGTCAATCCGGTGACGAACACGAAGCTGGAGTACCAGCAGCACCTGGCGAGACTGTTCAACGACACGATCCCGCCGATGAAGCTCACGGCAGGCCTGCGCGATTTCGCCGGCAGGCGCTGGCTCACGCGCAACTTCGACACGAAGCTCTGGTACGGGATGTCGCCCTGGGTGAGGGAGGATCTCGGCAAGGCGATCTGGGCGGTGAACGTGCAGGGCGTGGAGAGCCCGCTGGAACTGGCCCTGGATGCGGCCACGATGGATCTCAAGCCCCTGGCGGGCAAATCGGCCGTCATCATCTTTACCGACGGGCTCGATATGCCGAAGGCCGTGGCCTCGGCGCAGGCGATGAAGGCCGCCCTGAAGGACAACGTGTGCATTTACGCTGTTTTCATCGGCCCGGACCGCATGACCATGGATTACCCGAAGGGCGAAGGCATGGCGCTGCTCGAAAAGGTGGTGAAGGCCGGCGAGTGCGGGGCCCTGGTGAACGGAAAGGACGTCGAATCGGCAGCGGGCATGGCGGCCTTTGTGGAGAAGGTCTTCCTCGGACCTCCTCCTCCGCCTCCTCCTGCACCGGAAGCGCCCGTGGTGGTTCCGCCGGTGGTCACGCCTCCCGCGGCACCGGATAAGCTCGAAGCCATTTACTTCGATTTTGACAAGTATGTGATCATGCCGGAGGGCCGTGAGGCGCTGAAGCGCAACGCCGAGTGGCTGCAGAAGAACGCCGGCGCGAAGGTGGTTGTCGAGGGCAACTGCGACGAGCGCGGCACCAACGAGTACAACATGGCCCTGGGCCAGCGCCGTGCGGATGCCGCGGCGAAGTACCTGGTCGACCTGGGCGTTGCAAAAGAGCGCGTGGGCACGGTGAGCTTCGGCGAGGAGAAGCCCATTTGCACGGAGTCCAACGAGGCCTGCTGGTCCAAGAACCGCAGGGATGACTTCCGCGTGAAGTGATCGCGACAGAGGATAACCATTGAGGCAGGAAGAGGGTCTCGTGCGCGGCGCGAGACCCTCTTTTTTGTTGTCCATGACATGAAGAGCTGATAATGTACAGTCAGTCTCACCGTCACCATTCCTTGCACGGAGACATCATCCGAAAAAATTCAGGAGGTGAAATATGAAGACCGTTGCCGTTGTTCTTTTGATCGTTCTCTTTGCGGCGCCCGTTCTTGCCGACGTGGCAGACGAGTACAAGGTCCGGAATGCGGGGGATCTCGTGTCGCTTTGCAGCCGGGATGTGTCGGCCGAGGACTATGTGGCCGCGGTGAACTTCTGTCACGGCTACACCGTGGGCGCTTATGCCTACTACAGGGGTGTCGCCGCGGCGGATCCCGATGTGAAGATCGTCTGCTTCAAAGAACCCTACCCGCAACGCAAACAGGTGATCGCAGATTTCGTGTCCTGGAGCAAGGCCAACCCGTCGTTCATGAAAGATGCGGCGGTGGACACCCTGTTCCGGTTCCTGGCCGGGGCATTTCCCTGCAAATAATCACGAAGTGAAAGGAGCACCAACCATGAAAAACATGAAGATCATCGCTCTTCTCATGGCAGCGATATTCCTTGTGGCCGGCTGTGCCGGGATGTCGGATACGCAGAAGCGCACCGGGACCGGCGTGGCGGCTGGAGCCGCCACGGGCGCCGCGATAGGGTCATTTTACGGAAGTGCAGGAGCGGGGGCGGCAATCGGCGCGGCGGTCGGTGGTGCCGGAGGGTATGTCTACGACCAGCACATCAAGAGCAAGGACAAGGCGTACAAGGACGGCTACGATGAGGGGAAGAAGAGCCCGGCGAAGTAACAGGGCCTTTGCCGATGCATGAGCGCCTGTCACCACTCGACGCGCACATGAATTTTGCGGCAAATCTCCGAGCACCGCACGCGTCTGCCTGGGCGCCAATCCGCGTCATTCAAGACAGATAGGCCTTTCGGGTATGAAACCAGAAGCCGGGAAGCAGAACCCCCATCGCGTGGTCATCATAGGTGGGGGCTTCGGGGGGCTCTACGCGGCGAGGGCCCTTGCAAAGGTCCCCGTACGCGTCACGCTCGTGGACCGTCGCAATTTCCATCTCTTCCAGCCCCTCCTATACCAGGTGGCCACGGGCATACTCGGGCCCGGCGAGATCACCGCTCCTCTTCGTCACATCCTGCGAAAACAGAAGAACGCCACCGTTCTTCTGGGTGAAGTAGAGGAACTGGATCCGGCAGAACGGCGGGTCATCCTTGCCGACGGGACTCTCGATTACGACACGCTGATCGTTGCGGCGGGGATGAAGAACCACTACTACGGGAACGATTCCTGGGAGCAGGCGGCGCCGGGGCTCAAGAGCATCGAGGACAGCGCCTGGATCCGCCAGAAGATCTTTTTTGCCTTCGAGGTGGCCGAACGGGAGACGGACCCGGAGAAGCGCCGGGCCTGGCTTACCTTCGTGATCGTCGGCAGCGGTCCCACCGGTGTCGAGCTGACGGGGATGGTCGCCGAGATCGCAAGGGAAACCCTGAGGGAGGATTTTCGATCGATCCATCCCGAGGAGTCTGAAATCCTTCTCGTGGACGCAGCGGACCGGGTACTGCCCGCTTTTCCCCCTGAACTTTCCGAACAAGCCAGGACAACGCTTCTCGATCTCGGCGTGCAGGTAAGGACGGGTGTAAAAGTAACAGCTATTGACGAGCAGGGGATCACCCTGGAAGGCCTCGCCGGCACGCAACGGATCGCGGCGCACACCGTGCTCTGGGCGGCAGGGGTGGCCGCTTCGCCCCTGGGCAGGTTGCTCGCGGAGAAGGCCGGGGCACAGGCGGATAGGCTGGGGCGGGTGATGGTAAACCCCGATCTCACCGTGCCGGGCCATCCGGAGATCTTCGTCATCGGCGACCTCGCGCATATTCCCGGTAAGGACGGCTCCCCCCTGCCGGGGCTTGCTCCCGTTGCCACCCAGGGGGGGCGATATGCGGCACGGGTCATCGGGAGACGGTTGCAGGGGGAAAGGCCGGAGGCGCCCTTTGCCTACTTTGACAAGGGAACCATGGCCGTCATCGGGCGGCACGCCGCCGTCGCCAGCGTTGGCAGGTTCCGGTTCGGCGGGATCACGGCGTGGCTCATGTGGCTCTTCATCCACCTGCTCCTTTTGATCAATTTCGAGAGCCGCCTGGTCGTGATGGTCCGCTGGGCCTTTTCGTACTTCACCCACAGCCGGGGCTCGCGGGTGCTGCTCGCCATGGGGACCCTGCGCCTGCCCGTCACGGGAGCTCCATTGCGCGATCCTCAAAGAGATCCCTGATCATCAGAAACTGCACGCGATGCCGACCGACCACCCCTGCACGTTGTCGCCGAACTTGTATCGCCCCAGGAGGCGCCAGCGGCTGGTGAGCCAGGTATATTCGCCTGTGTCCAGTTCAAAGCCGGCACCCAGCGACGTGAGCCAGTCAAATCCCATCGCACCGCGAAGATCGCCGAGGAACTGCGTGTGCGAGAACTCGAGCACGTACCGGAAGGGCCTGTTGAGCGCGGTCAGGCCGGTCGGCGCGCGCCACCGGGACCAGAGGCTCAGGGTCTGCGCGTCTGCGCTCCCCGAAACGGCCTCCGACGAGCCGCTGATGCTCTGGAGGTAGATGTTCGTATAGCGCAACTCGACGTCGATCTCGTTCTCCGGCCGATAGCGCTCGTAGTCCAGCATCAACGAACCGCCGATCCCTGCCGCATCGAGGCGGCCCCTGTCCAGGAACGAAAGGTCCCGCCCGGTCTGATTCCCGAGGTATTGCCCCGCAATCCTCAGATCGCTCTGGATGGTTCCCAGCGTGAAGTTGAAAATGGGGCGCAGAACGAGGTCCTGGACGATGGGGAAGTCCCAGCCGATGCCCGCCGTGGCGGAAAGACTGTTCCATTTGACCGGGACCTCGCGCGAATTTGTGCCGTCGGAGACCAGGAAGGTGGGATCGTAACGGCTGTACGCAGCGGTTCCCTCGAGGTAAAGCGGAAAGTCCTTGCTGACGGTAAAGCCGGCGCCCAGCGATGTCATCGATAAGCCCGGATTCCCAGTCGACGCATTGCTGAATGACAGGGAGCCTGTCGTGACATCCGGAACGAGGCTGTATCCCATCAGGGTCAGCAGGCCGTTGGCCAGTTTCTGAATGTTCGTCCCGGTGATCGACGATGTTTGCGCGGCAGCCGGTGCGGCGCCCATCGATAGCAAGATCGCGAAGACCAGGGCTGTCAAAAGTGCCGAGAGAAAGATGTGACGGTTTTTCGCTACGGTGCCGGTCATGTCGTTGAAGCGTTTTTCATAGCTGGAATTTCCCGGAGATCGAAGTCGTGCGCGCCAAGTTCTGAGCCCGCATCCGTTTTTCATCGAAAGATGTCCTGCACTTGCGCTAAGCCCTGCTGCATGTCCCCCGGTCGACGTGCGAAGTCGGTAAGGGTTTCACCGGATCAGAATTTGCTTTTTATCGGTGGGAGTGTAAGGTAGAATAATCCTGTATGTCAACGGGGAACTGGCGGCAACTTGTGAGTGCTGAACCGATTCATTTCGTTTCCGACTGTACTGGACCAAAGTCCAGTACAGATACGACCAAGGTCCAATTCCCTTTCCGGATGCTGACCATTTATAATGATAAACAATTCATAGATTCTTTATGCGGGGTTATTCCAGTAGAGCTTCACTCTTTCTTACGCGTCTTTTTCCGTTCTGTATCCCCGATGTTCACTGTCTAAACGGACCAACCCGTCATCACGTCATCATCGAGGGGTTTCAACATGACTCTCCCGGCAATGGCAAACGAGACCCATCTCTATTTTGAGAGAGGCGGGCCCGCCTACAGGCTCATGCAGAGGTTAAACGTGGTCAAAGGGGATAATCCTTCCATCGCCCGCAGGATTGTCATCTTCCTGGCCCTGACGTGGCTCCCGCTGCTCATCCTTTCTTTTCTCGAGGGGATTGCACTGGGGCCGACCCCGGAACAGTCGTTTCTGCTGGACTTTGCATCGTACGCCAGGTTTTTTGTCGCCTTCCCGATGCTGATCATCGCGGAGGTTGTCATCGGACCCCGGCTGACGATTGCCGGCCTTCACTTCGTCCGTGCCGGCCTTGTCCGGGAGGATGACTATCCTGCCTTCGACTCAGCCGTTGAAAAAGTCAGGGCAAGGAGGGAAGCCCTGCTGCCGGAGTTGATCATCCTGGGCATTGCCGTTTTCGGGGCATGGTCCATGACCGCGGCACTCTATGCCGGACAGGAAACGAGCTGGCACGTCATCCGGACAGAAACCGGTATCCGGCTATCGATGGTCGGTGTCTGGTATCTCCTGGTGGCTGTCCCTCTTCTTCAATTCATGTTCTATCGATGGATGTGGAGGCTGATCATTTGGACGGGTTTTCTGCGGGACATGTCCCGGTTGAACCTCCGGCTGGTCGTGTCCCATCCGGATGCGGCGGCAGGCGTCGGTTTTCTAGGCGCGACGCAGGTCGTATTCGGCCTGCTGGCGTTTACCATGGGCAGCGTCCTGAGCGGGAGCGCCGCGTTCCTGCTCGTCTTCCATGACGTCAACATAGAGACCTTCAAGATCCCCTTTGGCGCGTATCTGGTGCTGGTCAACCTGATCTTTCTGGGGCCCCTGTTCGTCTTTGTCCCGCTGCTGGCCAGAACGCGCAGGCAGGGCCTCCGGGAGTTCAGCTCCCTGGCCGGCGTTTACAACCATTCCTTTGCGGAAAAATGGATCCGGGGCAAACCGCCGGAGGGTGAACCGCTTCTGGGCAGCAGTGATATCCAGTCACTGGCCGACCTGGGCAACAGTTATCAGTTCGCCCGGCAGATGAAACTCTTCCCGTTCAGTCTGCAGGATATCATCAAACTGTCCGTCATCGCCGCAGCACCCATGCTTCCCCTGCTTCCGCTGGTGATGCCGATCGAGGAGATATTGAAAGTGCTCGCCAAGGCGCTGCTGTAGAAATGAACCACCCCGCAGCAAGCTACGGGTTATCAAACAAGAATGTCATGCCCGTGAAAACGGGCATCCATAATGGATTCCCTCTTTCGAGGGAATGACACATGAAAATTCCTGGCTCCAAGGGGCCGGGAATTTAGAAACTCAGGGAAGGGATTTTCCCTCGTTTTAAACAAAAGGCAGGTGTGTCATGACCGCGGAGAAGAGTCGTCTCGAGGAAGCGCGAACACAGAGCGTGCCCTGGAAGAAATGGGGCCCCTACCTGAGCGAGCGCCAGTGGGGGACGGTGCGTGAGGACTACAGCGAGGGCGGTGACGCCTGGAATTTCTTCACCCACGATCAGGCCCGCTCGCGAGCCTACCGATGGGGAGAGGATGGCCTGGCCGGCATTTCCGACGACAAACAGCGGCTGTGCTTTGCCCTGGCCCTCTGGAACGGAAAAGACTCCATCCTCAAGGAACGCCTTTTCGGGTTGACCAACAGCGAAGGCAATCACGGCGAGGATGTCAAGGAATACTACTTCTACCTCGACTCGACGCCTACCCATTCGTACATGAAGTACCTCTACAAATACCCCCAGGCGGCCTTTCCCTACACCGACCTGGTGGACACCAACAAGCGGCGCTCCAGGGACGAGATGGAGTATGAGCTCCTCGACACGGGTGTCTTCGAGGAGGACCGCTATTTCGACGTCTTCGTGGAGTATGCCAAGGCCGGACCGGAAGACATCCTGGTGCGGATCACGGCGGCAAACCGGGGACCGGACGCGGCCGAGCTGCACCTGCTGCCCACACTCTGGTACCGGAATGACTGGGCAACCTGGATTGCCGAATCCAACAGGGCAGCCGAGAAGCCGAAACTCAAGCAGATCGAGGCAGCGGCGGGCGTAAGCGCGGTCGCCGCAACGCATCCGCTGCTGGGTGAATTCATCCTTACCTGCGAACGCGAGGTGCCGCTGCTCTTTACCGAGAATGAAACGAACAATGCCCGACTCTTTCCCGACTATCCGAACACCAGCCCTTACGTGAAAGACGGCATCAACAACTGCGTGGTAGAGGGCAATCAGGGAGTGGTGAATCCCGAAAGGCAGGGCACCAAGGTCGCGGCGCACTACCGGCTGAAAGTAAAACCCGGCGATTCGGCGACCATACGGCTGCGCCTCACCGACCTGGCCCCTGCCGGCGAAAGCAGGAAAGGCAAAGCCGCCGCATCCCCCTTCGGGCCGGAGTTTGACAAGACCCTGGCCGCCCGGCTGCAGGAGGCGGACGAGTTCTACCGGTCCGTGACCCCGCCTACCGTCTCCCCCGATGCGGCCAACGTCATGCGCCAGGCCATCGCCGGCATGCTCTGGAGCAAACAGTTCTTCTTCTTCGACGGCGACAACTGGCTGGACGAGCACCAGTCAAACCCCCTCCATGCCGGGTATCGCAGCTCCCGGAACTCGGAGTGGTTCCACATGCTGAACGAGGACATCATTTCCATGCCCGACAAGTGGGAATACCCCTGGTACGCCGCATGGGACCTGGCCTTCCACACGCTGCCGCTCTCGATCGTGGACCCCGACTTCGCCAAGGAGCAAATGCAACTGATGCTCAAAGGTGTCTACCTGCATCCCAGCGGGCAGATGCCCGCCTACGAGTGGAACTTCAGCGACGTGAACCCACCGGTCCACGCCTTCGCAACACTCTTCCTGCACCGCACCGAGCAGGCCCTGCGCGGCGAGATGGACCTCGATTTCCTCAGGGCGACGTTCACCAAGCTCCTGCTCAACTTCACCTGGTGGGTGAACCGCAAGGACCGGTTCGGCAAGAACGTCTTCGAGGGGGGCTTCCTCGGCCTTGACAACATCGGCGTCTTCGACCGCAGTGCCCCGCTGCCCACCGGCGGCCACCTCGAGCAGGCTGACGGCACGGCCTGGATGGCCCTCTTCAGCCAGAACATGATGGAGCTCGCAGTGGAGCTCGCCGCCCACGACCACACCTACGAGGACATGGTCGTGAAATTCACCGAGCATTTCTTATACATCGCCCGGGCCATGAACCGGCCCGGTCAGGACGGCATGTGGGACGAGGAGGACGGCTTCTACTACGACGTGCTGCAACTCCCCGACGGCAGCGCCACGCGTCTCAAGGTACGCTCCATGGTGGGCCTGCTGCCCCTGTGCGCCACGACGGTCATCGAAAAGTGGCAGCGGGAGCGCATCCCGCGGGCGCTGGCTCTCGCGCAGGAACGCCTGCGCCGGATACCCGAACTTTGGGATACAATGCATCCTACCGGCCAGGGCCATTTCGGTGTGGCCGAGCGGGGGATCATTGCCCTGGTCAACCCGGAGCGGCTCCGCCGGATCCTTGCGAAGATGCTCGACGAGAACGAGTTCCTGGGCCCCTGCGGCATCCGCTCGCTCTCGAAGTTCCACGAGCGCAACCCGTTCATCTTCCACGTGAACGGCCAGGAGTACAAGGTGGACTACCTGCCTGCGGAGTCGAACACGGGAATGTTCGGCGGCAACTCCAACTGGCGGGGACCGGTCTGGATGCCGGTGAACGCGCTTATCATCCGGGCGCTGCTGAACTTCTACCTCTACTACGGCGACAATTTCAAAATCGAATGTCCCACGGGTTCAGGGAAGCTGATGAACCTCTTCGAGGTTGCCAAGGAGATCTCGGATCGCCTGGCCGGCATCTTTCTTCGCGATGAGCAGGGCCGGCGACCCGTCTACGGCGGCACGGAGAAGTTCCAGACCGACCCCCACTGGCGCGACTACATCCTTTTTTACGAGTACTTCCACGGCGACAACGGGGCGGGGTTGGGCGCCAGCCACCAGACCGGCTGGACCGGGCTCGTGGCCAAGACCATCCAGCTCTTCGGCCTGCTGGATGCCAAACGGGCACTGGAGGGGGGCAAGGAGGCCGCGTTCGCCCGTGGTCCCGGAAAGGCGTGAAAGAGCTGGGGGCATGGCCCGGGCACCCCGTTATCTGTTGAAACCATATTACATCTCGCTGGGAAAATCAGATCCCGGGCAGCCCGGGAAGGAGGTCTCCATGAACCGATCCGGCGTATCCATGACCCGATGGCGCACGCCCTCATTGTTGGTCCTTGCGGCGTTCCTCCTGCTTGTCGGCTGCGCCCACCGTCCGATCAATCCGCCCATAACCAAGGCCGATCCGAAATCCGGCTATCGAGGTCTTACGCGTCCGCAGTATGCGTCGGGCAGCGAAAGCATTGTGATCCTCGCCTTTTCGGGCGGCGGCACTCGCGCAGCCGCGTTCTCCTATGGTGTCCTCGAGTTCCTGCGGAATACCGAAGTCGTCGGACCGAAAGGCAACAAGGTACGCCTGCTCGACCAGGTCTTCGCGATCACCGGCATATCGGGCGGAAGCTTTACGGCGCTCGCCTTCGGCCTCTACGGTGACAAGCTGTTCGACGATTACGAAAAGCGCTTCCTGAAGCGCGACGTGCAGGGTGAGATCACTTCCCGCACCCTGAATCCGTTCTACTGGCCATCCCTGTGGTCGAGCACCTGGGGCCGCTCTGAGATGGCGGCCGACTTGTACGACGAGATCCTGTTCAACGGCGCGACGTATGGAGACCTCGATCGCGGGAAAGGCCCGATGATCATCGCGTCGGCCACCGACATCACGACGGGCGCCCGTTTGCCCTTTACGCAGGTCGCCTTCGACGCGCTCTGCTCGGATCTCAGTGCGGTGCGTCTCTCCCGTGCCGCTGCCGCGTCGTCGGCAGTGCCGGTGGTGCTTTCGCCCGTCACGCTCAACAATTATGGCGGCACTTGCGGCTACGAACTGCCCCCCTGGATCAAGCCGTTTGTAGACGCCGCCGAGCCGCCCGGCCCGCCGCGCGCGCGACCCGCCACGTAAAGGAAGAGGCGGAGTTCGAGGACGGCGTCAACCGGCCCTACATCCATGTCGTGGACGGCGGCGTCTCGGACAACCTCGGCATGCGGAGCGTACTGGATACCGTGGAGATCCTGGAGGCGCTGCATTTAATCGGTCAGCCCACACCGCTCGACCACGACATCCATCTCGTGGACGGCGGCGTCTCGGACAACCTCGGCATGCGGAGCGTGCTGGATACCGTGGAGATCCTGGAGGCGCTGCATTTAATCGGTCAGCCCACACCGCTGACCATATACGCAGGATCGTCATCGTTGTCGTCAATTCGATCTCCACGCCGAAAACGCAGTGGGACAAGTCGGAATCCCCGCCGGGCACGATCGATGTCCTGCTGAAAGCGGCGGGTGTTCCGATCGACCGCTATTCCTACGAGGCAACGGAGCTGTTGAGGGACAAGCAGGCGCGGTGGCATTCCATGAAGTTGCTCCGGGAGTCGGCTGCATTTGCCGCGAACAAGGACCCGGCCGTGGCGGCGGCGCTGCGCACGCCGGAGGCGACGATCTATGCCATCGACGTGTCGTTTGCCGCGTTAAATGACAAGGCGGAACTGGATTACCTGAACGAACTGCCCACGTCTTTCTACCTGCCGGACGAGGCCGTCGACCGCCTGCGCGCCGCTGCGGGGAAGGCCATCATGGCGTCGCCCGATTTCCAGAGGCTGCTGAAGGACACCGGGGCCAGGATCGTAGCTGCCCCGCCGCGCGCAGGGGATGCAACAGCAGTACCCGCCGCGAAGTAACGAATCGGATCCCTGTCCTGCGGACTGTTCCTGGAGGAGACTCCCGGACAGGCTTGCTATTCTCCTTGACGAAACGCGGTAAACCTGCAATCGGATGTCACCTTGAAAAAGAGGTGTACGGGACAGCAGATGAAGAGAATGCCGCGCAGGGAGAACGATTCCAAATCATGAGAAGGGCGCAAACCCTCTTCTGGATCATTCTTGTCGCCTTTCTCATGCCGGCCCTGCCGGGCGACAGCCGGGCTGCAGAGAACAGCCAGGATGCGGCCGGCGGCAAGGAGGTGATGCGCGGCAAGATCGAGCTGAAACGCCAGGCCACGAACCGGGGCACTCCAGAGGAGACAACAAAGACACAGTTGAAAACCGATGCATATCTCGACGGGTTCGTATCGCTGCTCCGGCTCGAAGTGCCGTTTCCGGACGAGAAGACGGATTTCGAGGGGGACCCGTTCAACCCGCGACTCGGGGACATCAAGGTCCGCACCGGCTTCCGTCCCTTTCACATCGACGAGATCCCGGTTTCGACGTTTCTGGAGGTTACCTTTCCGACAGCAGACCCGGAAAGTCTCGGCAGCGGGAAATATCAGCTTACGGCCGGAATTTAGCCCACTGTCAGGATCCCCCTGGCTCGGAACCGTTGTCTCAGTCACATAAAATGATCTTCTCGCCGCTCGTCAAGCAGGTCGTCTCCGTGGCGGGAGATGAGGACCGAAAGAACATCAATTACACGCAAGTCGAGCTGGCCCTGAGAGACACGTGGCGGAACCTGTTCTGGCTTAAACTGACGCCGAAACCCGTAATCGACTGGGAGCAGGATGCCAAAACCGGAGCGGTGGCGGAACTTGAACTCGGCTGGATCGTCAACCGTCACTGGAGCACGTGGATGATGCTCGGGACAAGCCTGTGGGGCGAGGGTGTGCCCAGCACCTACGACAAGCGGGTGGAACTCGGGGTGACATTTCTTTTCTGACAGGGCGGGCGGATCTTTTTCAGACCTGACCGCTTCGCTCATCCTCTCCAAGATCGCGCATTTCTCTTTCCAAGCTCGCATAGGACCAAGGTCCAGTGCGGATTGGACCAAAGTCCAATTCACCTCAGGAGTAAAAAGATGTAATGATTTCAAGAAGGGAAGGTCACGGCAAAACGAGTTATGCAGATTTATATCGAAATGACCAAGAAAATCATGGATGAGAGGGAAAAGATCGAGAAGGCACTGGAGGAGCGCCTGCGCTTCGAAAGCCTTTTGGCGGATATTTCTGCGCGATTTGTCCTTGTGCAGGCGGACCGGCTCGACGGAGAAATCGAGAATACCCTGAAAGCAGTCCTGGAATTTTTCCAGGTTGACCGCTGCGGTCTGCTTCGGACGTCTGAGGACAGATCGGCACTGCAGGCCACCCATGTCCAGTACGTAGACGATCACGTTATGCGTGTTCCCGTGGGCACCGTCGTGAGCCGCACGACGTTCCCATGGGCTTTCGAACGGCTCTTCGAAAAAAGACAGGTAGTGGCCTTTTCGAGTACAGACGACTTGCCTCCGGAGGCCAAGGTGGACAGGCAGTCCTGGATCGAACGGGGGACCCGATCGACCCTGCTCATCCCGATATTTACCGGCGGATCCGTCGTTTATACGATTGTCATCAATGCGATGAAGAGCGAACGGGTCTGGCCGGAAGAATACTTTCCCCGGCTGCGTTTTCTCGGCGAGATCCTGGTGAATGCCCTGGAGCGGAGGAATTCGGAACAGGCCCTGAAAACGGCGGAAAAAAAGTTCCGAAGCATTTTTGAGGGCGCTCTTGAAGGCATCTTCGAGACGACACACGATGGGAAACTCCTGACGGCCAACACCGCCCTTTCCAAAATGCTGGGCTACGACTCGCCGGAAGAATTGATTTCATCGGTCAGGAATATCGGGAAGGACGTATGGGTGAGTGAACAGGAACGGGTAGATTTTGTCCAGAGGCTGGAAAAGCAGGGCGTTATTCTGAAACACGAGTGCCGGTTCCTGCGCCGTGACGAAAGCGAGATCTGGGTCTCGCTGAGCACCCGGCTCGCAACCGGTCCGGACGGACAGACCTTCTACTCGGGGTTTGTCGAAGACATCACGGAACGAAAGCAGGCGGAGGAGGCCCTGGGGGAGCGCCTGAAGTTCGAGGAATTGCTTTCGGACCTTTCGGCGAAGTTTGTGAACATCCCTCCTGACCGGGTGGATTCCGATATTGAGGACGGGCTGAGACGGATTCTCGAATTATTCGAGGTCGACCGCTGCGCATTGCTTCGGTTATGGCCGGCCAGGAGCACATATCAGATCACCCATGCCGCCTCCTCGGATCACGTTCCGCCTGTACCCGCAGGGGTCGAAGTGCCCAGCTCCCTTTACCCGTGGGCGTACGCGAAACTGGCGGATAAGCACGAGGTCGTGTCTGTTTCGAGGCTTGATGATCTGCCGCCCGAGGCTGCCGCAGACAGGCAGACATGCGTCGAAAGGGGTATTCGGTCCTATCTGAACATCCCCATCCAGATCGGCGAGTCTGTTTACGTTATTTATGCCAGTTCCGTAAGGAGCGAGCGGGTCTGGCCGGAACAATACTTTCCCCGGCTTCGGCTGCTGGTAGAGATCTTTGTCAATGCCCTGGAGCGCAGGGAGAACCGGTTGGAATTGGAGGAACAGCTCCGCTTCGAGATGGTCCTGGCCGAGATCTCGGGACGTTTTGTCAACCTGCCTGCCGACCGGGTGGACAGCGAAATCATGGATGCGGAGCGCAGCATCTGCGAGAGTCTCGGGCTCGATGTTGCGGGCCTCTGGCAGTGGTCGAACGAGGCCCCGGGATCCCTCCTGCTCACCCATCTTTACGGCACGGTCGAAGCACCGCTTCCCGAGAGGATGGAGGCATCCGAGTCCTTTCCCTGGTATCAACAGCAGTTGCTGGCCGGGCGCGTCGTTGCCTTTTCCTCGTTGGAGGAGCTGCCGCCGGAAGCCGGCCGCGACGCGGACTCGTACCGTCATTTCGGGATCAAGTCCAACGTGACCATCCCCCTGGCGGTGGGCGGCGAGCCGCCCATCGGCGCCCTGGGTTTTAACACCATGCGGGCGGAACGTGAATGGCCCGGTGCGCTGGTGAAGCGGCTGCAATTGATTGCCCAGGTCTTCATCAACGTGCTCGCACGGAAACGAGCTGACGAGCAACTCAGGAGGCAGCTGGAGGAAATTGAGGAGCTCCAGCAGCGGCTTGAAAAGGAGAACATCGTACCTGCGCGAGGAGCTCAGGCAGGAAAGGGGCTTCGGGAAGATCATCGGAAGCAGCGAAGCCCTCAACTATGTCCTGTTCCGGGCGGGGCAGGTGGCCCCCACGGACGCGACGGTCCTCATCCTCGGCGAGACCGGGACGGGAAAGGGGATGGTCGCCAACGCCATCCACGGCCTCAGCCGTCGCAAGGAACGGCCGATGATCACGGTGAACTGCGCCGCCCTGCCGGCCAACCTCATCGAGAGCGAGCTGTTCGGCCGGGAAAAGGGGGCCTTTACGGGGGCGCACGCCAGGCAGTCGGGACGCTTCGAGGCGGCCGACAAGGGGACGATCTTTCTCGACGAGATCGGCGAGCTGCCGCTGGAGCTCCAGTCGAAGCTTTTGCGCGTGCTGCAGGACGGCGAGTTCGAACGGCTGGGCAGCGCCAGGACGGTCAAGGTGGACGTCAGGGTCATCGCCTCGACGAGCCGAAACCTGAAGGACGAGGTCCATGCCGGGAACTTCCGGGAGGATCTCTTTTACAGGCTCAACGTGTTTCCCGTCACGATCCCGCCGCTCCGGGAGCGGGCCGAAGATATCCCGGAGCTGGTACGCTTTTTTGCGGACAAATATTCCAGAAAGATCGGCAAGAAGATCGAGACGATCCCGAAGATCACCATGAGGGCCCTGCAGGAGTATTCCTGGCCGGGTAACGTCAGGGAACTCGAGCATGTCATCGAGAGGTCCGTGATCACGACGGAAGGCACCGTGCTGCAGCTGGTGGACCGTCTGGAGCCTGTCCGGGGCGCTGAAGCGGTCGAATCGACCCCGAGGGACCTGGCCGCCATGGAGCGGGAACACATTGTCCGGGTCCTCCGCGACACGGGGTGGAAAATAGAAGGGCAGAAGGGCGCAGCCAGAATCCTCAATCTCAACCCGAGCACATTGCGATCCCGCATCAAGAAGCTAGGCATTAAACGGCATCGAGAATAATCATTACCCACGATAGATGCCCTCGATATATAGCGGTTCCGCGATATGTCGAGGGCATCTCTTTTCCCTGTCATCTCTCTGATCCGAAGTTTCTGTAAATAATCACGTAATATTATGAAGTTAAGAACTATTCGCGAACCACCGTGATCCGGGAATGGTTCTTGGAATGTTATCTCAATGGACGGTACTCATCCTGTTAAATCGGACGAACGCATCCAGCGGAACAACTCGGAATTTCGCACCTCACCTTTCAGCCATGAAACAAGAAGGAGGGGGGAGTATGACTCTGACCATCGAAGTCAGGTCCAAACCCGGAAAAATCAGTGAACTCTATCAGACCCTGCAAGCGCTCATTCCCACGATGCGCCAGGAGAAAGGGTGCCTGAAATGCCGTGTATCCCAGGACATGGAAGACGATGAGGTTTATGTCCTTTCCAGCGACTGGGACGGGCAGGAAAGCTTCGAGGGTTACGTCAAGTCCACCAGCGGCAGCGCACTGCTCGGTGCGATCAAGACGCTGGGGCAGTCAACAAGAATCCAGTTGGGCAGTGACGCAAAATGGGAGGGTGTCGACACGCTGATGCAGATAAGGCGGACGACCTGAAAAGATACTGACAAACTCAATACCTCCGGCTCTGCCGCCGGAGGATGCCGATGAACAAGCCGAAAAGAGGAGAAGAATCATGAAAGTCATCATCGTGGGCGGAGTGGCCGGGGGTGCATCGTGTGCAGCGCGACTGCGCAGGCTGGACGAAAAGGCGGAAATCCTCGTGGTGGAGCGGGGCCCCTATGTCTCGTACGCGAACTGCGGGCTGCCCTACCACATCGGCGGCGTGATTGAAAAGGAGTCGAGCCTTCTCGTGTCCAGTGAAGCGATGTTTCGAGCGTTTTTTGCGATCGATGTGCGCACGGGCTGCGAGGCAATCAAGATCTCGCCGGACAGGAAGACCGTCGAGCTGCGCAATGTCGCAACCGGCGAGGTGACGACCGAGTCCTACGACAAGCTGGTCTTGTCGCCCGGTGCCGTCACCGTCCGTCCGCCCTTGCCCGGGCTTGACCTGCCGGGGATCTTCCAGGTCCGGACCGTGCCCGACGCGAGGGCGATCCGCGAGTGGATCGAGCGAGGGTCGCTGTTCCTTGCAGGGATGCACCGATACTCCGGCTTCCAGACGGTGAGGCCCAAGACGCGCGCCGTGGTCATCGGGGGCGGTTTCATCGGACTCGAGACGGCGGAGAATCTCGTCCATCGCGGCTTCGACGTCACCCTCGTCGAGATGCTCGACCAAATCCTGGCGCCGCTCGACCGGGAGATGGCGCGCGTTGTGGAGGGCTACGTGGAGCGGCACGGCCTGCGCCTGGCGCTCAACGACGGGGTGTCCGGGTTCAAGCAGGCTGCAAACGGATCTCTCGAG
>CAVPJD010000017.1:0-96592 GCA_963705165.1 uncultured delta proteobacterium
ACGAGTTCGGTCGGAATTACATGGAATGCTCCAACGACGAATACTGCTACAGGCTGATTGAAAATGCCTTCCCCCAGACGATGGTCGTCGGGTACCGGAACCAGGGGGCCATAGAGATTCCCCAGGCCGCCGTAAAGACCGCCATTTAACGAACCCTGGACGATGAACAGGGTCACAGCTTAGACATTCGCGCTCACATCGTCAGAAGCGGGATTTCAAGATCCCAAGTTCGAGCCCTGGATGGCGCGCCAGTAAAACCAAGGGGTTGCGGTTCTTTCTGCAACCCCTTTTCGCTTTCCTGAAGCAACTTCAGCCCCTGTTTCCAGCCTTCCGCACACCTGGTGTGACACATTATCAGGATGCGCGCCCGCAACAGATCAATGATTGTTCCTCAGTCTGCGCCGGACGCTGTCGAACAGGATGAATGGAAAGAAAACGAATATCACGACGGCATAAACCCAGATAACCGGCAGGGCCAATACGATGCCTGCGATCTTCAGCCAACCCACGTGCTGCCATACCCCGACTGCAAAGAGCAGCACCCCGACCAGGCCCGGCAGCCAGCATCGCTCCATGATGTGCGAAATCGCGAACGGCGCAAGCAGGATGTTCCTGGTCTTTTCATTTATACGCATACGGCCGCCGATTCACGTTGACGTTCGGATCCCTGATTATCAGTATTCAGAGCAAAAGCCATGCCCTGCACCATCCCTTTCTGGTAGAGATCCTGGGGAGCAGCGGGTCTTGCACGTTGATACTTGGTTCCGAGGGCGCGCCATAAACAGAAGGGTTAGAGATCTCGTCTCTAACCCTTTTTGATTGCCACCTCTGAAAAAAGCCACTCTGACTGCCAGGGCCAGCGATGAGAACGGGACTCCCCCGCTTACCGCTTGCGAACCACCAGGCTGCCGACGGAATAGCCGGCGCCGAAGGAACAGATGACGCCGATATCGCCTTTCTTCAAATCCTGGTTGTAGAGATTGAACGCGATGATGGAGCCGGCCGATGCCGTGTTTGCATACCGGTCGAGAATGGTCGGCGCCACTTCTTCCGTTGCCTCTTCACCGAGGAGCTCTTTCATCACCATCTTGTTCATGTTGATATTGGCCTGGTGAATCCAGAAACGGGTTACATCCCGGGGCGTCAAACCGAGACTGGCCAGGTGGTCACTGATATGCTGGGCGGCAACGGGACTCACTTCTTCAAACACCTTGCGCCCGGACTGGTGAAACAGCTTGTCCGGTCCGAAGGGATCCACGTCGTTCGCGTAGGACATGTGTCCGAAGTTTGAGCGGATGTTGATGGAATACTTCGTCAGCGCCTTCGTGCTGAGGATCTCGTAGCTGTTTGCGCTGGTGCAGGTCTCCGCCCGCTCCATGATGACGGCCGTGCTGACGTCGCCGAAGATGAAGTGGCTGTCGCGGTCGCGGAAATTGACCTGGGGCGTGACCAGCTCGGGGTTGACGGCCAGGACACATTTAGCAGAACCGGACACCAGGCTGTCATAGGCCCGGTGCAGACCGAATGTCGCCGCGGAGCAGGCCAGCAGCATGTCAAATCCAAAACCTTCAATGCCGAGCTCGTTCTGCACCTCGACAGCGATGGCGGGATAGGCACGCTGCGTGTAGGCGCAGGCGACGATGACGGCATCGATATCGGCGGCGGTCTTGCCTGCGGCTGCCATGGCTTCGCGCGCGGCATAGACCGCAATCTCGGCCTGGTTGCTCAGTTCCTCCTCTTTTCTCTCGGGAAACTTGGGCCGCATCCGATCGATATCCAATATGCCTTCCCGGGTGTATACGTACCGGGATTTTACGCCGGACGCCTTTTCGATAAATCGCTCGCTGGACGTGGGTTTCTCCTCCATCTTGCCCGCAGCGATGTCGGCCGCGTGTTCCGCATTGAACTTCTCCACGTAGGCGTTGTAGCTCGCCACGAGTTCCGCATTGGTGATGACGTTCGGCGGGGTCCAGAGACCCGAACCGCTGATGACGATTCCGGACGATGGATAGTTCGTTGCCATGTTCAGCCTTCTTTTTGTGTAATTGGATTGCTTCCTATCATGGCCGGTGCCTGAAATCGACTAAAAAATGGACGGCCGGCAGATGAATATTTATCGGTTGATGAGTTGAAGATATGGTCGGCTTTTTCGGTTACGTCACAAAAAACGAGTGGTTATTTGATCGACAGTTAACCCCATGCATGAATTTTGGGTCAAATTATGACCGAAGGCGCTGGCCTTACTGCTTCGCAGAAAAATGCGAATCTACAAATGTGGAGGGCGTCCCCAATTTCTCCATGATGTCGGCATAAATGTTCTTTCATACTGACACTCTTTTATTGCTCGAGCAAGATCGGGGGCTCTCTTCTTGCCCTGACGCAGAATAGTGGTTTGAGCCCTGGATGGCGCTCCATAAAACAAGGGGTCTGCCGCTGTGCGGCTGACCCCTTGTTCGTTTTGGCGTAGAGGTGGCTAACGCTTAATTCTTTTACTTCATTTCCTTTTTCCTAAATGTCGAATCCCTGTGTTCCGGGAGCATCGTTCCAGACCCTTCTCGCACGACTCTTATTTGTCTTGGATCATTCGTTTGAATCAATTTATTGATCCCGGATTTGGTGGTACAAATAATTCGATAGTTACCATCCTCGCCCTGCTCGAATGGGCATTTTAGTCTGACAAAGCCGGGGTCCCATGATCTCCCTGCCTGTGTTCTTGCCGGTACAGCGGCCCAGGCAAGAACAACGACGGCTTCTTTTTCTTTGATTTGCTCTACGATAAAGATAGCGGACGCCGCCCAGTTGCCTTCCCAGACGCCGGAAAGAAGTGCCAGTTTCGGCGGCACCACGTTGCTGTCCGGCGCGATGATTTTCAAGTTATCAGGAACCGGGCAACCGTTTATTTCCTGCCCCGCCTCGGCGAGAGAGATGAACATAGAGGCGAATACCAGCAAAAAACAGGATAAAATGATTTTTTTCATTCTGACTGCCTCCTTAAGGATTTGTGAAGGGTGTAGAGGTTCAATATGGAATCGTCATGCCCGGGATACGGATGTTTCGAAACTTAAGATAACACAAAGCCTCTTGTTTTTCATAACACTCATTGCGGTTAATAATTCCATAAATGCCAAGAATGGCACTTCGAGAATGGAGATATCTGAGGTCGCGGCAAACGCCGCAACCCCTTTTCTGCGTTGAGACGTGATTTGAGGGTTCCCTAGAACACGAAGCGCAGCTCCCCGAGAACCCCGTTCGAGATGTAATCCCCCCGGTATTCCCCGATGTACTTGATCGACGTCGAGAAGCCGCTCTTGTGAACGAAGGTGATGCCCGCCCCGCCCGCGGCCCCGTCTTTCTGGGCTTTCGGGCCCGCGACGGCGAACGTCGCGCCGGGCGAGCCGGCGAAGGAGCTCGTGATCACCCGGTCATCGATATCGAAGTCGTGAAGCCAGGCGACGCTCACCTCCGGCACGAGTTTCCCGTAGTCGAAGCTGAAGACGCGGGTCACCCGGAGCCCGAGCTCCGAAACGAGGGACTGGGTTGTCCGGCTGTCCACGTTCAGGCTCAGCCCCGCGGCCCCCGACTCGATGAACGCATCCTCGTCGAGAAAGACATACTGGGCGGAAGCAAAGGGTTCGAGGGCCCAGTCCTGCACGCGGAAGGTGTACCCTGCCCGGAGATAGCCCGAGAAGAGATCGCCGTCATGGCTGCTCACGACCCAGGCGGGCGGCCCGCCGGCCGCAACCAGGCGGCTGTTGTCGTAGCGGTTGCGCCCGACCGAAAGGACGGTGTCGACGGAGAGGTCCTTGAGAGACCAGCTTCCGTACAGCGAGGCGTAATAGCTCTCGATGTCCCCGCTGCCCTGCCCGTCGTCCAGATCGACATCGGATTTCGCATACCCCGCGCTGACGCCTGCCAGGAACCCATTGGCCAGCACGCGATCGAACCCGACGGTCACGCCGCTCATGGAGTAATCATAGCCTGAATACCCGCTGTCCTGCTGCTGGGCGCCCCACTGGCCGAACGCGTTGACCCAGAGGCCGTTTTTCCCCTGGACCTGCGAGACCCGGTCGAAGTTGTAGAACAGGTCCATGTCCGAGCCCACGTAGGCAAGCAGGATCGGCTGTTCCTGCACCTGCTGGCCGGCCATGGACCGGACATTCTGCATCCGGTACTGCAGGGATTTCGTGTACCGATGCGCCGTCGAGACCGAGCTCTGGGAGAAGTTCCCGTAGGAGTCCGCGCTGATCGTCGAAACGGCGGCACGGTATCGCGACGGGGAAAGGTCCTGAAGCAGGCCCAGGCGCGATGTCAAGTCCTCACTCGCAGTGCCCGAGGCGACGATCCGGTCCAGCGCGGCCGACACGGCGTTTTGCGCCGGGTTGCCGGCCTGCGACGTAAACGGCTTGACGGTCGTCTCGACCTGGACGGCCGTCGGGAGCTGGTTCATGCGGAAGCTCACGAAGCAATTGGACGCTGGAAGAGAGACGCTGCTGAAGGCATTCGTGAGAGTGCTGGCTTCGACGACCGAATACGTCCTGCCGGGGACGAAAAGACCGGTCCCCTTGACGACGGTCAGGTTGCCGTCAAGCTGCGCCGTGCCGTTCACCTTGAACTGCCCGAAGCTCCCGTCGCCGTTTATGCGGCTCCGGAAGACGCCGGTGTTCGAGAAGGCGTAGCTGCCGTTGACCTGCAGCACGCCCTGCCGGACATCGATCCGCTGCATCGTCGGAAGGGTCGCCACGCTGAACGTGCCGGAGCCCTGCTTGGTGGCCTGCTGGAAGGCAACGGGCGCAAAGGCGATGCCCCCGGCCCCGTCGAACACCAGGGCATTCGTGCCGGCCCCGCCGGACACGGCGCCCGTCACCTGCGGGGCGCCCGCCAGCGTGAGCGAGTCGTCCCCGTCGCCCAGATCGATGGCACCGACGGTCACCGACGACGCCCCGAGTTTCACTCGGTCGTTGCCTGCTCCCGTGTAGATGGCCGTCCCCGGGGTGACAACGCCTCCGCGGATCTCATTGACGACGATGGCGCCCTCGTTGACGATGACGTCGGCCCCGCCGCCCGTCCGGATCCCCACGGCCTGCGCCTCATTGATCGGGATGGCCGCCAGGGCCCCCGATTCGGCGGTCACATCGAGCCTCCCCTGGATTTCCACCCGGTTGCTGCCTTCGCCTGCGTCGATCCCGGCGGCGCTGGACTTGGCACTCAAGTAAATAAAGCCCGTGGGGGATGACGTGCCACGGACCGTCAGCCGGCCGTCGCTTCCGACCGTGACGTGGTCGTCGCCTGCGCCCGACAGGACGCCCACCGCGACAGCCTTCCCCGACGAAGAAAGGGAAACGGGGGCATGCAAAGCGGAGACCTGGAGCCGTCCCAGGATGTCCAGCCGGTTGTTCCCCGGGCCGGCATCGATCCCCGTGGCGTACGTCGTGCCGCCTCCACCGAGCAGCACGGCGGCCGTCGACAGGGCGTCGACGGTCACGCTCCCCGTGCTCCCGATCGCGATGCGGTCATCGCCCGTGCCCGCCTGGATGCCCAGGGCGCTGACATTTCCCGCGGAGATGAGGGCAACCCCGTTGGCCTGGCCGGCGGTCACGGCGGCCGAGGCCCAGGATGTCCAGATGGTTGCTGCCTGCCCCGGCGTCGATCCCAACGGCGTTCAGGCCCGCCATGGCCGTGGCGGTCTGCCCTAGGGCATTGACCTGCAGCGAGCCCTGCTCGCCGATCACGATCCGGTCGTCGCCTGTCCCGGTCTTGATCCCCCAGGCCGAGGCGGTGCCCGACGGGGTCCGCCTCTCCACATCGTTGTCTTCCGTCTCGGCAACGGCATCCGGCTTCGCCGTGGCCGTCACGATGATCGACCCGTTGTTGACGATCCGGTTGCCGCCGTCGCCGGTCGTAATGCCCCAGGCCTTCGAGGTCGCCGTGGCGGTGGCCTTGGCATCCTCGTCGGCAAGGCTCCCCGAGTCCTCCTCGGCCCAGGAGTGGGCGTAGGCCGTCGCTTCGGCCCTGACGGTCAGCTGCCCGTCGTTGACGATCGTGTTCTTTCCCGCGCCGGCGTCGATCCCGACGGCCGCCGCATCCGCGACGGCCTCGGCACTGGCGATGGGTTTCCCCCACCCGGCCGTCGCCGTCGAGCTCGCCTCGGAGTAGGTCTTGGCCAGGACGTCGATGACGCCGCGGTTCTCGATGCGGTTGTCCCCCGCCCCGCCGCTGATGCCTGCGGCCGAGGCGACCGTGTCGGAGCCCGAGGCCCCCTGCGTCCTGCCCAGGGTGGCGTCCGTCGAATTCCCCCCCAGGGCGTACGAGGAGGCCTTGACGGAGAGCAGCGCCCCCTCGTCGTTGAGGATCCGGTCGTTGCCGTCACCGCCGGAGATGCCCGTGGAGTAGGCCTTCGCGCCGGCGCCGGCCGACGACAGGCTCAACAGGCTGAGGAACGCGCCCGAGAGGCCCGTCGCGTCGCCCCTGGCCATCCAGTGCTCGCTCCCCACGGTGATCGAGCCCTGGTTGACGATCCGGTCGTCCCCGCCGCCCCCGAGGATGCCGTTTGCCGTGGCCTTCGCCCCGAAGTTGGAGAAGGACAGCTCGAAGAAGGCCAGGGACGCCGAGACGCCCGACCCCTTGGCCATCGGGGTCGTGTCGTTCAGGATGGGGGCCACTGTCAGGGTGCCCCGGTTGACCACCGTGTCGTTGCCGTCGCCGGCGGAGATCCCGTCGGCCGTCGCCTGGGATGCCGCGTTCCCGAAGGAAAGCCCGGCCAGGCTGAGGTTGCCGTTCTCGGCCCTGGCGCTCGAGGTCGCGCTCACCGTCACCGACCCCTCGTTGACGATCGTGTCGTCGCCCGAGCCGGTTTTGAGGCCGATGGAGTGCGCCTGCGCCGCGCTGCCCGCGAGGGCCCCGTTGATGCCGATCGAGGCCGTGACACCGGTGGAGGTCGCCGATGCGTTCGAGGTGACGGTCAGGCTCCCCGTGGAGCGGTTCACGATCCGGTTCTCCCCGTCCGCCCCGTCGATGCCCGTGGCCGTGGAAACGGCGTCGGTCCTGGCATCGGCGATGCCGACGCCTGTGATCTCGTAACTTTTGCTCGTCGCCGTGAGCGTCGCCGACGAACCGGCGGTGATCGAGCCTTCGTTGCGGATGGTGTCCGCGTCCTTGCCGCCGGCGATGCCCAGCGCCGTGGCGCTCGCCTCGGTGCCCGCCGTGGCGCTGCCCGCGCCGGCCAGATCGATCTTGTAGCTGCTCGCGTCGCCCGTCGCCGTCGCCTGGGCGTTGATGTTCCCGGAAGCAAGGTTCGCGAGCGTGTTCTCCCCGTCGCCGCCGGCGATCCCCGCTGCCGTCGCCGTCGCGACGGCCTTCGCGTTCGAGTTGCCCCCCCCGATGAGCTGGATGGTCTTCCCGGAGGCCTTCGACGTCGACGTCGCCGTGAGCGTCATCGCCCCCTCGTTGCGGATGGTGTCGGCGTCCTTCCCGCCCGCCAGGCCCGTGGCGAGCGAGGTGGCCGTCGATCCGGCCTCCGCCTTGACGCCCCCCACGATGTTGATGCTCACCGAGCCCATCTGGGCCGTGGAGGTCGCCGTGCCCGTGATGCTGCTGCCGGCCTTGGTGACGATCGTGTTCTCGCCGTCGCCGCCGCTTGCGCCGACGGACTCGGCCTGCGCATTCGTCTGGCCCTTGGCGGATGCCCCGCCGATCAGGCTGACCGACACGGAACGCCCCGTGGCGGTCGCTTCGCTGACCGCCTTGAGCGTCTTTTCGTTTTTGAGCCAATCGCCGTCGGCGCCTCCGTCCATGCCGATTGCCGTCGCGTTGGCCGCGATGCTCACGTCGGCCGCGCCGTAGCCGGTCAGCGTCCCGGACCCGGCCGTGCCGTTTCCCGTGGACACGGACTTGACGTCCACCAACCCCTCGTTGACGAGCGCATCGGAGCCGCTCCCCCCGGTCATGCCCGTGTAGTAGGCCAGTGACGTGGTGGAGAGCTTCGCCGAGGCAAACCCGGTGGTGGAAACGTTGACGGAGATGGCCTTCGCCGTCACCGTGGCCTTGGAGAGGCCCTGGACGGCGCCCTCCGCCCCGTTCCGGAGCACGTCGCACCCGTCGCCGCCGCTCAGGCCGGCGGCCAGGGACGTGGCCGTCGTCTCGGAGGAGGCCACCGCCGCGCCCGCGCTCAACCCGCTGAAGACGGCGATGCCGATGGTCACCGAAACGGTGTTGGTCTGCGCCGTCGTCGTCGCGTCCGTCGTGAGGGTGCCCGTGTTGACGATCCGGTCGCTTCCCTGCCCGCCGTCCATTCCCCGCGCATCGGAGAGGGCCGTGTTGGACGCCTTCGCAAAGGAGGCGCCTGCGGCAATTCCGTCTAGCGACAGGGTGCCGGTGACGGCAACGTTGGTGCGCGTGCTGTTCGCCGTGGCCCCAACCGTGGCCGTGCCCTCGTTGCGGAGCACGTCGTCGCCCGCGCCGCCGTCGATCCCGACGGCAAGCGCGCTTGTCCTGTTCTGCCCGTCGACGGCCGAAACGCCGGCGGCAAGGCCCGCCTGGGTGCCCTGGAGGCTCACGCCAACGCTGGCCGCCTTGACGTCCGATGTGGCGCTGACGATCAGGGTGCCCGAGTTGACGACGCGATCCGCGCCGTCGCCACCCTTGAGCCCCCCGGCGATGGATGCGGCCGTCGTGTCCCCCTTGGCAAGCGCCGCCCCCGCGGCGACACCCGACATGGCAACGCCCGCAATGACGGACACGGAGGCGCTGGCGATGTCCGAGAGCGCCGTGGCGGTCACGGTCCCCTGGTTGACGATCCGGTCGTTCCCGCTCCCCCCGTCGATGCCCACGGCTGCCGAATTCGCCGTGACGGACAGGTCCGCGGCGGCAAGCCCCGCCACGAGCCCCGTCTGGGCGCCGCCGAGATGGACGCTCACGCTCGCCCCGGCGATGTCGGAGGTGGACGTCGCGGTGATCTTGTTCGTATTACGGAGGACGTCGTCGCCCTCCCCGCCCCGGATTCCGGTGGCATCGGAGATGGCCTTCGTCGTCCCGTCCGACAGGGCGACCCCGGCGGCAACGCCCGTCATGGTGCCCTCGGCCGAGACGCCCACGTGGGCGCTGCTCGCCTCGGCATAGGCCGTCGTGTCGATGGTCCCCCGGTTGACGACGCGGTCGCTCCCGCTTCCCCCGTCGATGCCCGTCGCGTGGGCCTCCGACGTCGTCGTCCCGATGGCCAGCGCCCCGCCGGCCGCAACGCCTTCCTTGGCCGCCGAGATCGTGACGGTGACCTTGGTGGAGTTGGCGTCGGGAAGGGACTTGACGGTGATCGTGTTCGTGTTGACGACAAGGTCGTCGCCGTCGCCTCCCGAGATGCCCGTCGCGCTCGCCGTCGCCTTCGTCGACCCGTCGGTGACCCCGATGCCGACGGCCGCCCCCATGCCCTTGACGCCCTGCGCTGTGACGCCCACGACGCCGCTGGTGGCCACGGGGGTGGACGTGACCGTGAGGCTTGCCGTGTTGCGGATCCGGTCATCCCCCGCACCCCCGTCGATGCCGACGGCCGTGGACTCGGCCGTGGTTGTCGCGGAGGCGTAGCTGAAGCCCCCCACGAGCCCGAGCTCGCCCCCCGCGGCGCCGAGATTCACGGAGACGCTTGCCGAGGTGGCCGTCGAGTTCGAGGCCACGGTGACGGGCCCGGAGCTGGCGATCCGGTCGTTCCCATCGCCTCCCGTGATCCCCGCGGCCCTGGAGGTAGCCGTGGTCGTCCCGTCGGTGATGGCGGCCCCGCCCACGATACCCGTCCCCTTGGTGGCGCCCGTGACGGTCACGCCGACCTTGGTGCTGCTTGCCAGGGCATCTGCGGTGACCGAAAGGATCTCCGTGGCGGTGTGCCTGATCGTGTCGTCGCCCGCTCCCCCGGTGAGGCCGCCTGCCGTGGCGGTTGCCTTCGTCGAGTGATCGGCGTAGGTGAACCCCACCGCGAGGCCGTCCTCGACGCCCGAGACGTTCGCCGAAATGCTCCCGCCGTCGGAATCGGCCGTCGCGTGGACCGTCGTCTTGCCTGCGTTGATGATCGTGTCGTTGCCGTCGCCACCCTCGATGCCCCAGGAATTGGCGGTCGCTTCCGTGGTCCCCTTCGTGATGGCGCCCGAGGCCGAGAGGGACCACTCCTGCGAGACGCTGCCGGCAACCGTTGCGCCGACGACGACGTTGGTCGCCATGGCGTTGGACGTCGCCTCGAGCACGCCCGTGGCCGCATGGGTGATGACGTCGTTGCCCGCCCCGCCGTCGATCCCCGTTGCCGTCGCGGTGGCCGTCGTCCTGGCATCGGCGTGGGTGAACCCGACGATGAGCCCCTCCTTGGCGCCCTCGACGGAGGCCGTCACGGTTCCCGAGTCGGCATCGGAGGTTGCCGTGGCCGTGACCCGGCCGGTATTGGTGATCGTGTCATCGCCGGAGCCGCCCTGGATCCCCGCGGCCGTTGATATCGCCTCGGTCGTGGCGTTGGCGATGGTCCCGCCCAGGGCCGCGCCCGAGCCTTTCGTGCCGGTGAAGGTGACCCCCACGACGGCGCTCGTGGCATTGGCCTGCGCGTTGGCATTCACGGTGCCCGTGTTTTCGATCGTGTCGCTCCCGGCGCCGCCGTCGATCCCGGTAGCCGTAGAGCCGGCCCCGGTCTTCGCGTTCGTCAGGCCCACATTCGGCAGGAGGCTCAGCGCTCCCCCCTTTTGATAGGAGATGGCCGCCTTGACGCTCACCGAGTCGGCCTCCGAATAGGCCAGGGTGTCGACGAGCTTGCTGTTCGTGATCGTGTCGGCGCCGCTGCCGCCGGAGATTCCCGTCGCCTTCGCTTCGGCCGTGGTCCCGCTGTTGAATGGAGACACCTCCGGCGCGGCGGGTTGATCCGGCGATTCAGGCGCCGCGACGATCATCGCTGCCGCCGCGGGGACGCCCGCCGCCGTGGTGGCCGTGGTGGCCGACAGCGGGAAGCTCACCTGCGCGCTGATCTTGTCCGTCTCGACCGTTGCCCTCGCGGTAACGTTGACGGAGCCCGTGTTGGTGATCGTGTCGGCACCCGCGCCGCCCTCGATCCCGACGGCGCTCGCCCGGGAGGCGGTCCTGGAATCCCCCACCTTCACGCCGAACACATCCAGCGGGATGCCCTTGTACTTCACATCGACCCCCAGCGCATTGGCCGTCGAGGTTGCGTTGGCGTTGACGGTGCCCGCATTCTCGATTGAGTCGGCCCCCTTGCCGCCGTCGATCCCCGTCGCAGTTGCCTCGGCCGTAGTCGCCGCATTCATCGATGACATGCCGAGAATCTCCACGCTGATGTCGCGCGAGGTCGCCTTCGCGGTTCCCGTTGCCGTGACGGTGCCCGTGTTGACGATGACGTCCTTCCCCGGGCCGCCCTTCACGCCCCAGGCCTTTGCCGTCGCGTCGATCCTGGATTCGCCGTCGGTGACGACCTCCAGCTGCACGCCGGAGACGGAGACGCCGGTCCCAGTGGCCTCGGCCCTGGCGGTGGACGTGACGGTCCCCCCGTTCGTGACGATGTCCGGGCCGCGCCCTCCCTCGATGCCGATGGATTCGCTCGACGCCGAGGTGGGCGTGGAGAAGATGCCTCCGCCCGCGAGGGTCACGAGGATGTTGGCCGTCTCGGTGGTCGCCGTGGCGGAGGCCGACACGGTGCCGGTGTTGGTGATGGTGTCTCTCTGCTCGCCGCCGTCGATGCCCGTCGCGGTTGCCCGCGAGGTTGCCCCGCCTTTCAAATCCGTTCCCTGGGGGTATGCGATGATGGAGCCCATGAAGGACAGCAGGCCTGCCCCCGCCGTCGAGGTCGCGGAAACGGTCTTGCTGTTGGTCAGCGTGTCGGCGCCGCTGCCGCCTTTCATCGCCGCCGCCTCCACGACGGCGCTCACCGTCGCATCGGTCACGCCGGATGCAAAGGCGTCCTTGCCGATCGTGGGCGCCCTGGCCGTAGACGTGGCACTGACCGTGAGCGACGAGGTGTTGCCGATCGTGTCGTCGCCGGCGCCGCCGTCTATGCCCGTCGAGGTGGCGGTGGCCGTCACCGAGGCATTGAGGGTCACGTTGGACTGGCTCTGTTCGAGATTCAGGCGTCCCTCCGCGAGGGACGTGGCATCGGCCGACAGGATCCCCGAGGTGATCAGGGTGTCCCCGCCCGCGCTGCCGGAAATGCCCCGCGCGACGGACTCGGCGGACGTGCTCACGTTGGCCTCGGCGTCCTTCCCGATTGTCCCCTGGATGTTGGCGATGTTCGCCTCGGAGCCGGCGGTGACGATGATCCAGCCCGTGCTGGTCACGGAGCCCGCCCCTAGGATCCCCGTTGCGGAGGAAAAGGCGGAGACGCTTGCATTGACTTTGGAGGAGTCCGCGAGATTGAGCTCGATGGAGTTAACCCGGGTCGTGGCTGATGACATGACGTAGAGCTTCCCGGTATTCGTGATCTCGTCGAGGCCGCAGCTGCCCGCATCGATTCCCGTGGCGAAGGCCTCCGACCGGGTGGGGGTGCTGACGCCCTGGGCGACGATGCCGGGCGCGCCGGAGCTGCCTTTCCCGGACTGGCCGGCGCTCTTTGACGTGTTGTCGAAGAGGACCTTCGGGCGGGTCACGTCTGCCGTTGCCGTGACGTCGATGCGGCCGTTGTTCACGACCCGATCGGTGCGGTCGCTGTCACCCGACGCAATTCCCGTGGCCGTTGCCGTTCCCGTCAGGCTGTCATTTTTTTTGGTCCCCTTGCCCGCCCCGTTTCCGTTTTCGCCCTGATCACTTGCCGTGAGGGTCACACCGGCCGTCGCGACGACCTTGCCGTTAACGGTGATCCGGTCGTCGCCCCGCCCCGTGTCGATCGCCAGGGCCGTGGCCGCATCCGTTCTCTGGCCGGTCTTCAGAACCGTATCGCTGACGGTCTCGTCGATGCCGACGATGACGATGTCGTTGTAACCCCGCTTGAAAGGGTCCTTCCCGTTGCACCGGTATACGTTCTTGCCGCAAAACGTCTTGCCCTCCAGCTTGCAGGCCTGCGACAGCGCGGGTGTGATGAACGCCAGGATCAGGATGCCGCTCAGAACCAGCCAATACCTTTTCATTTCAACCCCTTCCTTTTCAATCGGTCTACCTGCAGTGGCCCGGAACGCCCGCACCCCGCCCGGGCCGCCGTACAGGCAAGATACGGCACAGGCAGGGCCACGGGCCCCGTTCACGTTCTTTTTCGCTCAATGATGGACAGTGCCCTCCGCACAGGGCACAAGACGCAGAAACTCTCTATGGGAGAGTCTCACCTTGCCGCAGCCATCCTGCGACGCGATGCTCAACTATCAGAAGGTTGGTTGGGTTGATAACGAGAAGACTAAAAACGCCGCGCCGAAGCGATTATCAACTGGAAAATGGTTCCTGATCCGAATCCGCAATGCCCGGGGCCTTGTATCTCATCCTCTCTGTGGAGGGTTGCGGGCGCATCATAGGACGATTGCTCGAAAAAATCAACCCTGAGATTAGACCGCCCGCCACTGGTCCAAAATGGCATAACCATGTAATCATGCAACGGAATCCGCATGGAACGCAATACGACAAACGTATGAAATCGGCCCGCCGTCAGGGGCAATGGGGTCTGATTCTTGACATTTGCCGAATAGGGCTGGAATAATTCCACGCATTTCCCGGCACACTCCAAAGCGCCCCGGATCCTGTCTGCAGAGCGCGCGCCATTTAAATCAAAGGGTTAGCTGCTGTGCGGCTAGCCCCTTTTTATGTTTTGTGACACAAGAAAACCTCCTTGACATACAAGGATGCATTTACTATCGTCCCTCTTCAAGCAAATACGCCTTGTTATCCCTCAGAACGCATTTACAACCTGTGAAAGCCAACGCCGCGTGTGCCTTGGCCCTGCCGTGCAGCACAGGTGCAAATTAACCCGAGAGAGGAGGTCACCGATGGTTCACTGCAAGTCCCGTATGACAATCTGGCTCCTGGTCGCTGTGGCGGTCACCCTGATGCTGGGCGTCGCCCCTGCGCCGACCCTGGCCCAGGAAAAGATCATCAAGATCGGCACCATCTTCCCCCTGACCGGCCCCGTGGCGCTCGCAGGCCAGCGCTGCAAGGCCGCGGTTGAGACGGCGGTCGAGATCATCAACAACAAGCACCCCAACATCAAGGTACCGCTCGCCGCCCAGGCAGGCGTTCTCGGCGGTTACAAGTTCGTGCTGGTGCATGCCGACAGCCAGGGCAAGCCCGACGTGGGAAAGGCTGAGGCCGAGCGCCTGATCAACCAGGAAGGCGTGTGGGCCCTCATCGGCGCCTACAACAGCTCGGTAAGCATGCCGGCGAGCCTCGTGGCCGAGCGCGCCAAGAAGATTTTCATGTGCGGCGCCTCGAGCTCCGCGGCCCTGACCCAGCGCAAGGAAATGAAGTACTTCTTCCGCACGGCATCGACGGATGAGATCGAATCGCACGAGTTCATCGACGTCCTGCAGTGGCTCAATAAGACCCAGAAAGACGCCAACATCAAGACCCTCGGCATCATCTACGAGAATTCCGTGTTCGGCAAGAACGCCTCCCAGCAGGCGTTGAAAGCGGCGGCCGGCGGCGGCTTCCAGGTCGTGGCCGACGTGCCCTTCAACCCCGGAGCCACCAACCTCGACAGCGAGGTGCAGACGCTGAAGTCCAAGAACCCCGACGCCCTCTTCGGGGCCGTGCTGGGTGCGGACTACGCCCTGATGGTCAAGACAATGAAGAAGATGAACTGGTTGCCGAAGGTGTCCCTCAACTACTGCAGCGGCTACCAGGACCCGGTCATCTCCAAGCAGCTGGGCCCCGATGCCGACTACTTCATGGGCTCAACAGCCTACTCGCCCGAGTTTGCGAGCATGATGCCCGCCGTGGCCGAAGTGGAGAAGATCTTCAAGTCCAAGACGGGCGGCGTGCCCTTCGACAGCGACAGCATCCAGGAAACGATCGCCATGCTGGTCCTGGCCCAGGCCATCGAGAAGTCCCAAAGCCTCGATCCCGAGGTGGTGGCCAAGACCCTGTTCGCCAACGAATGGCCCTCCCCGCTTTCCCTGAGCGGCAAGGTGGCCTTCGTCCCGGGCGGCCAGAACAAATACGCCCTGAGCCTCATCACCCAACTGCAGGGCGGCAAGTACAAGAAGATATTCCCCACGGAGAAGGCGGACACGAAGCCCGTCTTCCCCATGAGGCCGTGGGACAAGCGCTAGGGGAAAAAGGGGACAGTCCCCATTTTCCGCAGTTCCCGAATTGTTGTGAATGGAACCGGTGCCGGGGGTCTCTGGGCCCCCGGCACCTTTTGTGAAATTCGAATATTTGATCCATAAAATCCCCCCCGGGGGAAAGCATGTACCTTGATCTTCCTCTCCCCTCCGCGGGAGAGGATTGAGGTGAGGGTCCTTCGACAAGCTCAGGATGACATTTCCGTTCGCCATGGTGAGCCTGTCGAACCATCACCCTCACCCTGGCTCTCTCCCCTCAAGGGAGAGGGAAATGATGGATGGGACCCCGAAGGAGGGTTGGGGAGGATTTTACAGAAGATCCTCGAACCTCTTTCGGCATCGAATCCCGGGGCGTCCCCGGGACAGTAAATTCTGCATCGGCCTCGTTACCAAATGGACACTCTGCTTCAAGTGCTTCTGGACGGCATGCTCAACGGCATGCTCTACGCCCTCGTGGCCGTCGGGCTCTGCCTGATCTGGGGCGTGATGGACGTGATCAACTTCGCCCACGGCGAGTACGTGATGATCGCGATGTACGTCACGTACTGGCTGGGGTTCCTGATGAACGTGGACCCCCTTGTCTCCATGTTCGCAGGCGGACTTTTCATCTTTATCCTGGGGGCCCTGACGTATCGATTGATCATCAAGTACACGATCGGCAAGCCCCCGCTCTCGGCCCTGCTGGCCACCTTCGGGCTGGCCATGCTGCTCAAGAACCTGTGCCTCAACCAGTTCACCCCCAACTTCCGCATCCTCTCCGACACGTGGCTGGGCGACAGGACGTTTCTGCTGGGGACCCTGATCGTGCCCGTGCCCCAGCTCGTCACCGCCCTCGTGGCGCTCGTCGTGGTGGGCCTCACGTACTACATGGTCCGCAGCACGCGCTTCGGCTGGGCCATCCAGGCCACCGCCATGGACAAGGAGGCCGCCGAGCTGATGGGCATCAACACGGAGAGGATCTACCTCGTGGTTTTCGGCATCGGCGGGGCCACGGTCGGCATCGCCGGGGGCATCATGCCCACGTACCTGGCCGTTCACCCCGAGGTGGGCACCATGTTCAGCCTCATCGCGTTCATCTGTGTCGCCATGGGCGGCTTCGGCAGCATCCCGGGGGCGCTCGTGGCGGCCCTCCTCGTCGGCATCGTCGAGGCCCTGGGCGGCTACTACATCGCGCCTGTCTTCAAGTACGTGGCCGTTTTCGGGCTCTATCTCGCCCTCGTGTTTCTGAGGCCCAAGGGCATTTTCGGGTGGTAACCCCATGAACAAGACGCTCAAGCGAACCGATCTCTTCTGGCTGACCTTCACGGGGCTCGTCGCCCTCGCGCCGCTTGTCCCGGCGATTGCGGCCAACTCCTTTCTCATGCACGTGCTCATCCTGGTTCTGCTCTACGCCAGCATGGCCCAGGCCTGGAACATCATCGGCGGCTACGGCGGGCAGACGTCCTTCGGGCACGCCGTGTTCTTCGGCATCGGCGCCTACGGCGCGGGCATGGCCGTCGTGACCTACGGCCTGCCCCCCTGGCCCGGGGCCCTCATCGGCATGCTGGCGGCCGCCGTCGTGGCCGTGCTCATCAGCTACCCCTGCTTCAAGCTGAGCGGCCACTACTTCGCCATCGCCACTTTCGCCATCGTGGAGATCTTCAACCGCCTGTTCCTCGTCTGGTACTGGGTGGGCGGCGCGCTGGGCCTGGACTACATGATCGTGGAGGAGGGGCTCGCAAACCTGATGTGGTACGACTCGAAGACGGGCTACTTCTACTGCGCCCTCGTGCTCTTTGCCCTCATCTTCGGCATCGTGCGATTCCTCGAGGGGCACCGGTTCGGCTACTACCTCAGGGCCGTGCGCGAGGGGCAGGAGACGGCCGAGTCGCTCGGCGTCAACTCGACGGCCGTCAAGCTTTCGGCCATGGCCCTGTCCGCGGCGCTTGCCGCCCTGTGCGGCGCCTTTTTCGTGCAGTACAACCTGCGCGTCGACCCGGGAATGGTCATGTCGCTCGACGTGTCCATGAAATTCGTCCTCGTCACGATCCTGGGCGGCGCCGGGACCCTGGCGGGGCCACTGCTCGGAGCGGCGGTGCTGGTCCCCCTTCAGGAGTACACCCGCGCGCTGTGGGGCGGTCTGGGCGGCGGCGTGGATCTCATCATCTTCGGCTTTCTGATCATCATCATCGTCGTCAAGCAGCCTGCGGGCATCAGCGGAATCGTCCGCGACGTCGCCAGGCGTTTCAGCCGAAAGCCTGCCGCCGAGAAAGGAGGTGCCTCCCTTGGCTCTGCTTGAGGTACAGGACGTCACCAAGAAATTCGGGGAGCTCGTCGCCAACGACCGCGTGAGCTTCACCGTCGATGCCGGGGCGATCGTGGGCCTCATCGGGCCCAACGGCGCCGGCAAGACAACCCTCTTCAACTGCGTCTCCGGACTCTACCCCGTCACGTCCGGGCGGATCTTCTTCGACGGCAAAGAGATCACGGGGCTCCCATCCTACCGGATCGCCCGCATGGGCGCAGTGCGCACTTTCCAGGTGGTGCGCCCGCTCAAGGACATGACCGTGTTCGACAACGTGCTGGTGGGCGCCTACCTGCATGGCGCAGGCAATGTGCAGGCCCGCGAGACGGCCGAGCACAGCATCCGGATCTGCGGCCTCACCGAATTTGCCGACAAGGCTTCGGGCGATCTGCCCATCGGCGTCAAGAAGCGCCTCGAGCTTGCCCGGGCCCTCGCAACCAAACCCAGGCTGCTGATGCTCGACGAGGTCATGGCGGGGCTCACCTCCACCGAGGTCAAGACGGCCCTGGAGCTGATTCGCAATATCCGCAAGGAGGGCGTCACGCTGCTCATCGTCGAGCACGTCATGGAGGCCATCATGCCGATTGCCGACAAGGTGGTGGTGCTCGACGGTGGGATCAAGCTTGCCGAAGGTCCCCCCGACCAGATCATCCACGACGAGCGCGTGATCACCGCCTACCTGGGCGAGAAATTCAGCCGCCGCATGCAGGCCAGGAAGGAGGGGCTCGCCAATGGCTGATCCGATCCTGAGTCTCACAGACGTCCATGCGGGCTACGACGGGGTCCCCGTCGTCTTCGGCGTGTCCCTGGAGGTCATGCCGGGAGAACTGGTGGCCGTCGTCGGCGCCAACGGGGCCGGGAAAACGACGACGATGCGCACCATTGCGGGCCTCAACAGCCCCCTGCAGGGCGCCATTCGCTTCGAGGGGCGGGACATCTCGCGGCTGCGCGCCCATCAGACCCTGGCTCTCGGCATCAGCTACGTGCCCGAGGGACGGCGGCTGTTCGCCAAACTCTCCGTCGAGGAAAACCTCTCGCTGGGCGCCTATACCGAAAAATCGCCCGCCGAGATCAAGCGGCGCCTCGATGAAATGCTGGAGCTTTTCCCGATCCTGCGGGAACGGGCGCGCCAGACCGCCGAGACCTTGAGCGGCGGCGAGCAGCAGATGCTCGCCATCGCCCGGGGGCTGATGTCGCGGCCCAAGCTGCTGATGCTCGACGAGATGTCGCTGGGGCTCATGCCGACGCTCGTGGAGAAGATGATGGAGACCATCGTCGCCATCAATCGCCGCGGGGTCACCGTGCTGCTGGTGGAGCAGATGGTCCAGGAATCCCTGGAGATCGCCCATCGCGGCTACGTGCTCCAGACCGGGCGTGTCGTGCTGACGGGCAGCGCCAAAGAGCTTCTGGACTCCGAGGAGATCCGCAGGGCCTACCTGGGAATGTAGGGGGAAAAGGTCCTGGGCGTAAGCCCTGGAGGGTGTGCCAGAAAACAAGAAGGGGTCAGCCCGATGAAGGCTGGCCCCTTTTTCTACATTTGAACAAAAATCATACTTTCGTCGTATTCAAAAACCTTTTCCGTTCATGTACAGTTTCTTTGGATTTGCTTCTGCAAGGACCCGCATCCGGGAGCCTCATCAGATTGTCGGAAAACAGCCGCTCCCGTCCCGAATCGATACAGCATCTGCGGCGAACCAGTAACCTGGATGCAGATCGAATCCACGCAGGCGGTGATTGTCAGGGTCCCGCGCAACCTTTCTATGACCATCCACAACTCCACCGGAACGTGCAGGCGTGATTGCAAATCCGTGTCTGCCGTGCCTTGAAGAACCGCCGGATCCACCGTCGCAAACGCAATACCCTAACGGAAGGCAGTCATGAACGTGCTTGTTGTGGAATCGAATTCGGGCATCGCGCAGCTGCTGTCGTCTTTTTTGAGGCGCTGCGGCCATGTCGTGGACGAGGCAAGCTATGGCAGAGAAGCAATCCACAAGCTGCAGAGCAGCCGATACGACATCGTTATCACGGATTCGGAAATCATCAGTGTCGATGGCGCCGAACTTTGCAAGTACATTAAAACGCACGTTCAAGACATCTATGTCATCGGCATCAGCGGCTACTTGTCGGCCCTTAAAGATCTCGCGGACGCAGGGGCCGATGTCTGCTTTTCCAAGCCTTTTGACATCGATCAACTAAGGAAAGCGATTGACTGCCGGATCGCCCTTCGGAGAGCTTCCGCTCGAATGCCGAATCAAAACCCCTCCTGCCAAGAGAAATTATCAGAACCTTTTTCCATGGTCATTTGACCCCTCTTCCCAAGAGCGTGACATATCGAGCGGGGATGCAGCGCACCTGCGCTCAGAGGCCTTTTGCCGCGTAGTAGCCGCAGAGCCCGTGGACGTTGTCGCCCGGAGGCATCGAGGAAGAGCAGATATAGATGTTTTTCTTCGAGGTCCGGTAGGGGAAAGAGGGAAAACACAGGGCAAAAGGAGCAAAAACCGGTCGAAGGGCTCAAGTTATTTGCAACCTGTTCGATGTTATGATCAGGGAGGAACGGGGGGTTGTTCCGTCGACGGTCATGAATATCGCACCCGGCTCCAACGTAGAGCTCATCCTCGAGATGGATGTGCTGAAAGAGAAAATCGATGTCCGCAGGGCGATCATCCACGACATCGAGGGGGAGCGGTATATCCTCTCCCAGACGACCCCGCCCGTCAGGGCCTCCGATCTCGGCAAAGACGCCCGGGTAACCCGCCTGACCCGCAAGGGCGATCAGCTTCATCGCTGGGGCTTTTCCGGCAAGCTCGAGGAGATCATCCGCGAGTACCCGCTGAGCCCGTCCAAGACGGCCCTGGCCCTCTGCATCCGCAAGACCTCCCCCTTCGAGACCTACAACCTCAGGATGCACTACCGGGTGAGGCCCGGCTCGGAGTGGTCGGCGCGCATCGAGGTCGACTCCATGCCGGTCAAACTGATCGACATCTCCATCGGCGGGGCCCTGTTCAGCCACGGCGTCGAAAACCCCTTCGAGTACAACCGCACCGTCCAGGTAACCTACACGGGAAGCGACGGGAAGCGGCACCTCATCCCGGCCGTGGTCAGGCGGGCCTGGACTCCCCCGGATGCGCGCTGCAGCGGTCTGGAGTTCGTGGCCATCCGGTTCATGCAGCTGGACAAGGAACTGGAACGGGAGCTGGCACGCGAGATCATGGAGATCCAGAGGGGATCGCTTTACAAAGTGTGACGGAGGGGTTATAAGCAGCGGGGTAAAAGGTTTGGCTCCTGAGAAACAGGCCCCACGATTCCCCTCCCTCGACGGGAGGGGATAAAGGGGAGGGTGAATAATCTTCAGTCCCCCTCACCCCTGCCCCGTTCGACAGGCTCACGACTCGCTCTCCCCGCCGCGGGAGAGGGATGCAATGCAGGAGGGCTTCATGAAACGAACAATCTTCTTTGCACTGTCCATCGTATTGCTGTTCGCTGCATCCGCGCAGGCAGCTCAAGACTTTGCCTGGGTCAATGACTTCAACATCCAGGCCCAGGCGGACCCCTCGGGCTTCCGCGCGAGGCTTGCGACCCGCTTTCAGATCGGCGATGCGCAGATCACGGCGGTGATCGGCAACGTTTCCAGCCCGGCGGATGCCTACATCGTTTTCAGGCTCGGGGAGATGTCGCACCGGCCGAGCGACCAGGTGCTGAGGGAGTACAAATCCTCGAAGGGCAAGGGCTGGGGTGTGATCGCCAAGAACCTCGGCATCAAGCCGGGCTCGAAGGAGTTCCATGCCCTGAAGCGAAGCCAGGATCTCTACGACGGCCAGGACTCAAAGGGCAAGGGGAAGGGAAAAGGCAAGAACTAGAAGACAGAAAATGGGCTTTCAAAGATCTCCGGTTCAAATCTCGGAGCGCGCACAAGGAAACGGAAAGGGGACAGCCAGGTAAAGGCTGGTCCCTTTTTTTTCTGCGCGGAAAGTGTCACATCTGTTGCAATCCTGCAGGACGGTTGTCGGCTTTCCTGACGCAGAGGACAATATTTCCCATATTTTTCCTTGACGTATCGTTGGCAATCCCGCATAAACAACCCAGGTATTCTGCGCTCCATCTCGTTCTCTTTTTCCTGTTCACTTGTTGCACCTGTTACATCACCGCTGACTTTCTCTTCAACGCATATCGTGGTCCTTCAAGGTTGGAAACCATAACCGGCTTTCTGAACATTACGGAGGCGCCATGAATCTCAAATTCCTTTCACCCAGACATAATCGTTAAGCACTATAATAAACCCGTTAAAAGCGAATTTTTTGATCGCTGTCGGCTGGATTGTTGGCTCCAAGAGCCAATCCCCTTGCGATTCCGTTAAACAGACTTTCAGCAGGAGGACATCATGGCCAAGACCCAACGGCGTAAGGCAGTCGTACCCGATCGAGTCCCCTCATTCGAGGGTATCATCGTCAGCCTTGGAGAGGCTGGTGCAAATGCAGAGGAAGGGCTTCGTATCGCGCATTCACTCGCAAAACGAACCGGCCTGGAGAAGTGGAAGGCAGAAGCCGTCGGTGCGGGCGATTATGTACTGATCCCTCCCCCGCGTACGCGCGTAACATCGGCACGCGCATGGACACTGACGCGCAAATTACTCACTGATCGCGACGTCGCCGATGCAGAGCCAGCATTCCGCACGCGCGGCCACGACCCCCACCCTGAGCAGCTCGCTCCTCGCGGAGTCAGGGCCGCTTTCTTTTTTCCTGACGTCACTCCCAAGCCGGGGGCACTCGCCGACTGCGAATGGAGCCTCAAGCTCTGCAAGATTCCCGATGCATGGGCCTATTCACAGGCCCAGGGACGCAGCGCATACGGCAAAGACATCGTGATCGCCCATCCCGATACAGGTTACACGAATCACCCCGATTTCTTCGTCGAATCCCGCGTCGACACCGCGTCCGGGTATGATTTCCTCAATAACCAGTCCGACCCAGTCGACACCCTTTCCGGGATGAATCCCTCGCATGGCACCAGTACCGGCAGTGTTATCATGAGCGATATCGGTCCCGGCGGTGCCGATCACGTGACCGGCGCGGCGCCGAAGGCAAGGCTCGTGCCCCTTCGCACCAACGACAGCGTCACGTATTTCTCCTACCTGAACCTGTGCCGTGCGCTCTACTTTGCCGCAGACAAGGGTTGGCCCGTCGCCTCGATGAGCCTGGGCGGAGCGTTTTCAAGCAAGGCGTTGTTGCGCGCTCTTCAGTATGCCGCCGACAAGGGCATGATCCTTGTGGCTGCCTCCGGCAACTATTATCCGGTGGTTGTTTATCCGGCCCGTTACGAGGAGACGATTGCCGTCTGCGCATGCAACGTCGACGTGCTTCGTCTCGATGCAGGGCACATCGCCGATGGCATCTGGAAATATGCCGCGCAGGAAGACGATGTCGACGTGACGGCCCCCGGCGAAACAGTCTGGCGCGCCCGCACAGAGCCCGGGGGAGTATTTCTTGTCGCACCGAGCGACGGCACGTCCTATGCCACCGCCACGGTCGCGGGAATCGCCGCGCTCTGGCTTGCCCATCACGGACTCGTCACGCTTAGGCAGCGATACCCGGGTCGACGGCTGCCGACGGTGTTCAAGGAAATCGTGATGACCACAGGCGTCGAGGTGCCCCGCGGATGGCGCACCGATCGATGGGGTGCAGGCGTCATCAACGCGCTGAAGGTACAGCAGGCGCCGCTGCCCGACACTGCCAGGGCACGCGGCTTCCGCAGACCAAACCGACGCAATGTCGCAAGCGAAGGCCCTCTTGAGCGCATTGTCCGGCATTTCCCGGAAGTGCCTCCCGACCGTGTGCGCAAGGCAATCATGGAAGCCTTCGGGCAGCCCGAGCGCGAACTGCACAGCACCCTGGAAACCTATGGCCACGAGCTCGAGTTTCTCGTTGCGACGGATCCCGACGTGCGCCAGGGCATCCTCACCCGGATGCGTCCGACCAGGTCCCGCGGAACAAGGGCGCTTAAGGCGTCATCGGTGCGCCAGGTGCTGTCCGGTGCTTCACCAGAGTTCAAGAAGCGGCTCACGCGATGATGAAGGCTGCTATTAAGCGCCTTGGACTGAGGACTTTGACAAGAATGGAGGTGGACGTATGGCAAAAATAACCGTGAAGCAAGCGCGGAAGTATGTTGAGGGACTCGCGCTGCCTTCTATACCCAAAGCAGGGTACAAGGCAGTCGAAGCGGCCAAGTTCGACTACAATGAGGTCAAGAACCAGGCCATGGTCGTCGGCTCCGACATCGTATCGTTCGTTAAGGGTGTCACACCGGAATGGAGAGAAGATATTGCCAATTCCGCGCTGCTCGCTCAGTTGGTAGCAAAGAAGGCTGTGGGTGGCGCCAGCAAAATAGAAGATTGGTACAATGCCTATTTCGATGTTCTGGTTAATATCGGGTGGGTCCTTCAAGATCGAGGTTTTACAAAGTACTCCGAGGAAAGCCAGAATTTTCAAGCTCACGAGGCGATTCTCCAAATTGCAACGAGCCTCCTCGCACCCAATCCGGCCGCGCTGGCGGTCGTTAAGGCGACTCTTGACGCGTTGAAATCCATGTCTGCGAACAGCCCCTGGATGACGATCTTCAACCGGGAGAGCCAGTCGGCAAACACTGCGCGCTTCCAGGTGACACTAGTGGAGCAGGGCAGCGCCGACCAACTGCTCGTTTCCCTGATGGCGTTCGGACTGGAGGCGACGGACACTCTGACGCAGGTCCTTTTTTTCAAGTACCAGACGAGCGAGGTAACCCTGAAGCATTACTCCGGCAAAGTGACGATCAACCCGGGCGTCTTGTCGAGTGTCCGCGAGCAAATCAAGGACAAGATCGTAAAGTATGCCGACGCGTACGTCAGAGGGCTGCCGGATCTTGACTGAGGCGGCTATCGGCGAAGACCCCGATCAACAGATCCACACATGGCGAACGCAGGCGCGGTATTTTTTCATAGCAACCGATCCGACGGATCGACACGAAAGGAGGCGTCATCATGGCTAAGGGCTACGCGTTGACAATTGGGCTGAATTCGGTGAATCCCGGCCACTATGATGGATGGTCCGGCGATTTGATGGCCTGTGAGGCCGATGCAAAGGATATGGCGGATATTGCCAAGTCCAAAGGATTCTCGGTGAAGACACTGCTCACACGGTCGGCAACCAGGAAGAACGTCATCAAAGAGCTGACAAAAGCCGCCAAGACGCTCAAACCGGCCGACATTTTCATGCTCTCGTACTCCGGGCACGGGGGTCAGGTTAAGGACATGAACAAAGACGAGAGTGATTACCAGGATGAGACCTGGTGTCTCTACGACGGCGAACTCATTGATGACGAGATCTACAACTATCTCGGCAGGTTCGCCCCCGGAGTGCGAATCCTCGTCTTCTCCGACAGCTGCCACAGCGGGACTGTCGTGAAGGTGGCATTCTATCAGGGGACAATGGCCGCCCGCGCGTCTGCCATCAGCTCTGAGCAGGTGCGTTACAGGTTCATGCCGCCGGACGTTGCACTCCGCACCTACCGGAAAAACCAAAAGTTCTACGACAATCTTCAGAAGGATCCGACCCTTAGAAAGGCTGAAGATTCCGTAAAGGCCTCCGTGCTTCTCATTTCAGGGTGCCAGGACAACCAGTTCTCTGCCGACGGCACCTTCAACGGGTTGTTCACCGGAACGCTCCTGCACGTCTGGAGCGATGGTAAATCAAGTAATTATCGGAAATTCCACAAGGCCATCGCGAAGCGCATGCCGCCGGAGCAGTCACCGAATTATTACTGGGTGGGAACGCCCAGCAAGAAGTTCGAAAATCAAAAACCGTTTACGATCTGACTGACGTCGCAAACGGACGGCTGCGTTTAATGCCTGCGCGAATTCGAGGAGGTCTGCATATGGATATGAAGGCCGAGTGGACCTTTATGGTTTACATGGCAGGGGACAACAACCTGTCATCGGCAGGGTATGCGGCTGTACAGCAAAGCATGATGCAGCAGGAAGCAAGTCGAAACCAAATGCCATGTGGACAGATAGATCGCCGTCAAGGAAGGAAGTGGAAGCAAGACGTTTCGCGCAGGTGAAGGGAGGGCATCATGGCAAGGGGAATTTCGTTGCACATCGGGATGAACCAGATTGACCCGAATCATTACCAGGGGTGGTCCGGGTCCCTGAATGCCTGCGCGGCCGATGCGGAGGACATGCAGCTCATTGCAGTAAACCGTGGATTTCAAGCCTGCATTTTCATCAACGACGGGGCGACGCGGGAGACCGTACTCTCGGGAATCAGGCAGGCGGCTGCCGAATTAAAGGGGGGGGACATCTTCTTCCTTTCATTTTCCGGACATGGGGGCCAAGTGCCGGATCTGACTCATGAAGAAGAAGACGGGTTGGACGAGACCTGGTGTCTGTATGACGGGCAGATCATCGATGACGAACTCAATTTTCTTTTCACCCAGTTTGCCCCTGGCGTCCGGATTCTGGTCATCTCGGACAGCTGTCATAGCGGAACAGCCACGAGAGCAGCCAACACACTCTCATCGACTCAATCCGGTGAAGGGCTGGGAAGCAAATCCTATGCTTTCCGATACATGCCGCTGCCGCTGGCCCTGCGAACCTACCGTGCACACCAGAGTTTTTACGATGGAATTGCCAAGACCATTGCATCTGCTCCGCGAACCTTGACGGCGACAGTCCGTTTACTGGCCGGATGTCAGGATAATCAGTTTTCTCTCGACGGGGATTTCAACGGCAGATTCACGGCGGCGCTGCTGTCTGTCTGGAATGAAGGCAGATTCAAGGGCAACTATGCCGATTTTTACAAAAAGATCGTCTCTCAGATGCCGGCCACGCAGACGCCCAATCATCTGGTGACCGGTCCGAAAAATCCTGACTTTGATGCCGGGAGACCCTTTCATCTGTAATCGGGAAATATCTGGAATGACGGTCCCCGATATTCAACAGGTAGACGGGAATCGTGGTGTTATAGACATGATGAGGCAGGGCAGCGCCAGCAGAAACGATTCATTGTTTATTCGGCCGGCATTCAAAGAAAGTCATGCGATCCACGACCGCATTCCCCTTCAGCATATCGATCAGGGCAGCCAGAAGAAATTTAATTTGCAGCGGAGCGGAAAAATGGGAAATGGCATGTGTCAGCCCCTTGAACTCCCATCGGGCCAGGCCGGCTCTTCCCGCTTCATCCAGACTCTGATAATCATCGATAAAATTGGGAAAATCTCCATTCTTTTCCGCAGTATCGCCATCGCCCTCCAACACCCGAGAGGAAAAAATCAAGAACTGCATGACGCATCGGTATGCCGTGTTCTTTGTTTCCTTTACGATCATTGACGCTCGCGTTCTCCCTCCAGCAAAATCGCCTGCTTTGATCAGGCATTCGGCCAGATTCGCCGCGTAGCCTTCCTCGTAGGGTTTGATTTCAAAAGCTCTCCGAGCCATTTGAAGGGACTGGTCATGTTTGTATAGACATTCAGAGTATAAAACACTCAGGCCATCATATCCTTCCGCACTATTGGGATCCAGTTCGATGGCTCTATTGAACGAACGCTCTGCTTCCTCGTAATCGGAAAGCTCCCTGAAGATGCCTCCTCGCAAAACCCAGGAAGGAAAGGAATCGGGATCTTTCTGTATCAGACTCTCCAGGCTTTCGAGGGTTTTCTTCCGATGAAGCTGGGCTTCCTTGTTCTTTCCCAGCTTGACCAGCGTTTGCCATTTGTTATGCAGAGTTGCCGCGTCGGCAGGGTCCACCTCGAGTGCTTTGTCGTAATATTTCAGTGCATCATGAAATTGCGCAACGGCGAAATACAGAGCTGCCTTGTTGCGCCAAGCCCAGATATACGTTGGGTTTACAGCCAGTGCCTTGTCGTAGCACTTATGAGCCTCCTCCAATTTCCACATGTCATAAAACGCATTTCCTTTATCGTTCCATGCATCCAGGTAATCCGGAGCTATCTCCAAGGCTTTATCGTAACTTGCAATGGCCTCTTCGGACCTGCGCATGGAGGCGAGAGTGAGCCCCTTGTTCCGCCAATACATTGCATTCTTGGGATCCTTAGCAATGGCCCGGTCGTATGCATCGACGGCCAGGCCGTACTGTCTCATCCCCAAAAGGAGGTTTCCCGCCTCATACCAAATCCAACTGGGGTCAGGGCTCAGCAAGCTTAACGAGGCATAACTCTCGATGGCCATTTCATACTTGCCCAGTTCCACAAGGGCCCTGGCTTTTTCTTTCAGGGCGACGGAATAATCCGGTTTTATCTCTAACGCGCTATCGAATGCTTCCACAGCTTCGGCAAATTTCTTTAGCCGGGATAGAGACAGCCCCTTGTTGAACCAGGAGACATAAAAAGATGCATTAATGGCCAGAACCTTTTCATAATGGACAATGGCTTCTTCATAACGCCCGAGGTCAAATAATCTGTTCCCTATATCATTCCATGCATCAACATACTGGGGATCAATTTCCACGGCCCGGCTGAGACATTGAATGGCGTCGTTGTGTCGCTTGCTGCCCGAGAGAACTGACGCCTTATTGCGCAACAGCATTGTATTTTCAGGGGCGATTCTTATGGCCTGGTCAAAGCAATCGATAGCCTCTTCGAATTTACCGAGTTCCTGCAGGGCGTTTGCCTTTCCATTCCAGGCGTAATAAAGTTGGGAATCCAATCTCAGGGCCCGATCGTAACAATTGCAGGCCTCTTCGGGCTTGAGCAGTCCCAGGAATGCGTTCCCCTTTCCGCACCAGGCGTTATAATAGTAGTTAGGATCAAGTCTCAGGGCCCTATCATAGCACTCGATTGCATCATTGTATTTTTTCAGCGCGAGAAGAGCATTACCCTTATTGATCCAGACCTGACCATCTTGGGCGTCGATTTTCAATGCCTGATCATAACAATAAATGGCTTCTTCTTGTTGTCCCTTCTTATTGAACAAGTTACCTTTGTTATACCATGCGAGCTTATACTCAGGGAAAATCTTCAGTGCCCGGTCGTAGCAGACGCCAGCCTCTTCGAACTCTCCCAGATCATGCAGGCCGGCTCCCCTTCCATTCCATGCAACGTAAGACTCGGGATTCAGAGCCAAGGCTCGGTCGTAACACTCGACGGCTTCCCGGTATTTCCCTAATGCCTGAAGCGAGTATCCTTTCGCATACCAGGCGTCAAAATATCCTGCATCGATCTGCATCGCCTCGTCATAGTATACGATTGCGTCACGGTGCCGATTCTGGTTCGAGAGCGCCAGGCCCTGCGAGTATAACCGAGTTGGCTCCTTCTCAATGCCCATGGCATTCGCTCCCGAAATAAAGTTAAGCCCCGATTCCACTCCCCACTTCGCCATTCCCTGGTCAATCGGGTATTCTACGGAAACGCATCATCTTATCAGCAGACGAAGTCCTGCGACTCTGCTGGTGCTGTCCATTAACTGGACATACTTATCCGGGTCCGGTCGAGGCCGGTGACGGTCCGGTCGAGGCCGGTGACGGTCCGGTCGAGGCCGGCGACGGTCCGGTCGAGGCCGGCAACGGTCCGGTCGAGGCCGGTGACGGTCCGGTCGAGGCCAGATACGGTGCAGCCCATGAAGCTTTGCATACATCCACAAATAAATCGAAAGGCATATCGCCCTTGGCAGCCTTGCCCAGCATGACAAGCAAGTTCATTGTAGGATGATCCAGTTCAGCAATTTTCTGAGGCTCTTTGAGCTGCGCAAGACTCATGATTCTTGTACAAGTGGGTACTGTCAATTCACGGTCCAATTCGCTTTGCTTTTCAAAAGTAAATTTCAGAATTGTTGACCGCAGATTGTGCCATTCCGAACACACCTGGGGCCTCAATGCTTGAACCTCTGCATTATCTTTTGCGTCCAGTGTGAGCAGGTGATATCTCTTCATCGCGTCGACCAAATTAGTGGGACTGCCTGCCTGAGAACACAGATTTTTTATGCTTTGCAGCTCATCGGCAATGTACCGTATGAACACTTCAGGGGACCGGGCAATTTCTACCAGGCTCATACGGCTTGTGCCTCGAAAATCGCATATGGGCTTTTGCTTTCCTGCGATGGCGATTTGCGATTCCACATATTCCACCAGTTTGTTCAGAGTGATCTTCCCCGAAGGGTCTGTAGCTCCCCTGCCGGAAAGACCCTGAATCAGATAATAGGTAAAAGCGCCATGGGCATGCTGCGGATCATCGGCCGAATGCTGGCATGTCACCATTTCTCTTGCTTTTTTATCCCCCTCGCAGGAGGCAATAAAGTATTTCCCCTCCCCGGCCTGCTCCTCATCCTTGGGATTGAGCATGAGCTCGAGAGATTCCCTCGGATTATCAATCATGCCCCTCTCATCCGAGGGTATCCCGCTGTGGCAGCAGTCCAAAATCATGACCACGGTCTGATGAACGGCGCTACGAGCCCAGCGTCTCAGGTCAGCCATATTGATACCATGGACCAGGGGCTCATCCCGCAGCATATCATGGGGAGCAATGTAGTGATTTCTGTAACCATCGACAAAACCATGACCGGAGAAATGGAACAGTGCCATGTCGCAGGGTTTAGTCTGCCATAACAGATCGCTGATTGCCTTGCGTACAGAGACAGAATCAGCACGGTCATCTGTCAGAAAATGATCGGTCCCTATTTCAAATCCGCCGGCCGGGCCGGTCAAAATATCATGCAGCTCCCGTGCGTCATTCACCGCTCCGGTTAAAGCGGGAATCTTCTCTTTGTCCTTGTATTCATTGATCCCGACAATAACGGCACGCTTCTTAAGCACGTATCTCACCTTCCTTCATACTTAAGCTCGAGCTTTCCTTCGATGAACGAGATGTTGACTTCCCATCCCTTCAGAAAGTCCGCCAGCCCCTTCAGGGTCTCATGCATGAAGCTTTTCAGGCTCGTGAAGACCGCGGCCTGGTTGTCCCGCCTGAATTGGTTCATGGCCTCGGCGATCTGGCCCTGTAGGAAAAGGTTGAACAGCTTTTGCACACATTGGATGGTCAGGTCGGCCCGGCCCAACAGGCTCGGGCTGTCCATCCTGACGAACGCGGTGAAAGGCGGGTCGGGTGATGATGCCAACCCGTCGATGGCAGTCATAATGATGACCGGGAAATTCTTGATCCCGAACGATTTGGCTATCTTCATGTAATCCGGGTCGCGCATCCCGGCAATGTTAACCAGAAGGTTTTTCCCGGTCATCTGGCCGAATTGGCGAAGCCTATTCTCGAGATCCTCGTCAGGCATGGCGCCCGAAAAATAAAACAGATATACCTTGTAATCGGCAGGCAGATTCTGCAGAAATATATCTTCTCCAACGTCTCTCGTCGCAGAGTCGGCCAATTGGGACAGGAGAAGTCGGTACGTCATGATTTCCTCCTTCCTGCCAGAAAGAACAACCGTAATGGAAAAAACAAGAAATGGATTCGTTTGATGTTTGAGACCGTGTCTTCTTCAGATCGACGGGGCGATGAAAGCTTCGAAATGAACGATGTCAGGTGAGATAAAGAATTATTTGCCGATTACCGCCTGTTGTCATTACAATTATCAAGGTTTTAGAGGCAGTCCGTAGAGAAAACAACTTCTTGTTACCTTTCTTAGATTTAGGAAAGATTATCTTATTTGTCAAGTAAAAACAAATTCTTGGATACAAAGATCTGATTTCGTTATGGCTCGTTACTCTTGGTCACCTGCATCGCTTCTTTGCATAAGCGCCATATCGCGTCGGCCAGCCGCTGCATTTCATGGTTGGAGGGGTATGGGGTCTACCATAGGATTTCTCAGGTGACCGGGCAGGGTCGTTTCCGCCCCTGCCCTGAGGTGCCGCATCATCACGCATTCCGTTTCAACTGCCTCACGGCCGCACCGACGGCGGGGACGAAGCCGTAATTATTAAGTCGCAGTTTGTGGGTGCACCCGGGCGCTTGGCCGCACGAAATGACATTCATACGGCAGAGGGTTTCGCGCCACTCGTATTCAACCAGAACGGTCGATGACCCTCCAATCGGGCTCAAAACGGACCTGGCAAGGGGGGTACCCCCCCCAGTCATAGCCGGCGCCCTGCATTGTTTCTTTATCAACGATGGCATGAGACAGTTCCGTAATGGTGCGTCGTATATCCGCATAAGAGATGGGACTCTTACAGAAGCAAATCAGCAGTCCATGCAGAGGACTTGACAAAATAATGAATATTTTCTATGATTTACTAAATTTCTGACTATGCTTTCGCAACGGACGCGAGAATGTGATGGGGATGTCGCAATCTGAGCATTGATTTCGAAATACATAATCTTCATCCGCGATTCTCCGCGCTTATCACAAAGGAATAGACGAAACTTTCGCACAGAGCGGAAGAGCGTTGGCCCCTATTTAACAAAACAGCTTAGGCATATCAGGGGACTTGTGCGAGCTATGAAACCCTGCTTTCAACCGAGAGCAGGGTTTTTATTACAGAGGTGGTTGTGAGAATTATCAGAATCGTGCCAATCTAAAGGCCTCCGGGAGTTCATCTCCGGGGGCTATCTATTTTAGTGGGGCTTAATAAAAAATATAACAAACGGATGCGGGAAGAAGCGAGGTAAAAGGATTTAAATTTCAATATTCGTGGTAGTTATCTATTTCTTCATGTCACAAGACGCTAAAAATATTCAACAGGAGGAGATGATATGATCGAGATACTCCACGTAAGTGACCTCCATTTTGGAAAGAGCCCGTATATCAATGGGTTGTCTAAGTCTCTGCTTGAGGCGGCTGGTGAGCGGTATCCGTTCGCTGGGAAGGAAAACACCTATCTTCTCGTTACGGGAGACATTACGGATCATGGCAGGAAAGGCGAGTATGATCGTGCCGGACAAGCTCTGTCGCCATTCGCAGGCCGTGTTTTCATCACACCGGGCAATCACGATTACGGATCTTTGGGGGGTACGCTCTACTCGAAGAGCAAAGCACAGTACTTCGATGATCCGTTTGCTAATGATCTCGACTTCAAGCACCCGTTCTTCGAGAAGAAGGTGTGTGTGCGTGAGCTGAAGGACCCGTCCGGTAATACCCTTGTGATGATCGGCCTCAATTCATGCGCCAAGAAAGGTTTAAGCGATTTTGCGCAGGGCGAAGTCGGAGACGAACAGAGGAAGGAATTGGCCGACATACTGGCGAAATACGAAGGTAAAAAAATCCCGAAGATTCTTTTTCTCCATCACATCCCCAACAGGGAGGCTGACTTCCCTGACGTCATGACTTTGAAAGATTGGAAGGAACTCATGGAGGTGGTAGGGGACAAAGTCGATGTGATTGCGTTCGGCCACCAGGGTAAACTGGAGGTCGCCAGCAGGGGAAAGTCCCGCGCCGCGAAGGTACAGATTCGACCGATGAAGCTGCGAATACTTGCCGGGGGCCGCAAGCGTGCATTAAAACGTACCTGGGTGCTCGACGCGAATGACTCTGTCGCAGCCCAATCGTGCTATAGCATCAGGTGGGATGGCGAGGAGATCAAGCCCGAGATGATTATGCTGGGCGTTCCAGATGTTCAAAGTCCCGTTTCACCGTCAAAAAGCTACAGATCAAAAAAGAAACCGATAAAGAAAAAATAGAAATATCACTGACGATTATCCATATTCTGATTCGTGAAAGACAGCAGTGAGGACGTGATATTATAATACCAACGTGATTTCCGACGGTGTTGAACGGATCGGGTGAAAAGTGGGCAGTTGTTATTTTGCCTCAGGGCAGGGCCATAGTCGGCCCTGCCCTTTTGTTTACTTACCCTGTTTCACTTTAACGCAAGCTCACGGCCTCACAGGCGGCGGAGGGGCTTAGCCGTGGTCGTCCCAGAGACAGTTGGGGGTTTGCCCGCAGGTCGTGCCGCAGTGGATGATCCTCTTGCTGCACAGGGTGGCCCGCCACTCGTATTTGATCAGGATGGACTCGACAGCTCTGGCTTCCGGCTCGAAGCTGACCTGGCGCGAGGGGGAGTACTCTTCCCTGCCTTAGCCGGTGCAGCGCTCTGCGAGACATAATGGCAAGTTGGCCCGCGATACGAACATATTTGCCCTAAAGTCTATGTTGCCCAGGTTGGAAGATTTCCGATTGACAGGATGCATTGGTTGCATTAGTATCTTTACAAGTCCCCTTCCTTTCATGTCATTGCCGATCTCTCCTGCCTCGGAAGGGGCGCACACTTCATCAGTCGTTTTTCGTCCGTTTTTCGTTGTCATTCCCTGGTAACCGTACACCCATCCAATGTATTGAATCGTTTTACATCAGCGCGTTGAGTCCATTCGAAGGCTTCCAACCCGTTACCACCCTGGTTGTTCAATGGGAGGTGCCCCATGGCAGCGAAACTCTCGGAAGGGCGAATCGCCATCGAAAGCGAGAAGGACCTCAAGAAGCACGCCGTTTCCATCCTCCGGCGCATCAAAGAAGACGAGCGTGGCGGGTTGATGTTCATGCTCAACCCGGCCTTTGCCCTCGAGGAGGCCGGCTTTGACCTCAACGAGGAGATGCGCCGTCACATCCTTCACGGTCTCCGCTTCGGCGCCAAGTCCAAGGCACGCATCCGGGACCTGAACGAGGCGGTGAGGGAAATTGCGGGGCGTCCGATCGATGCGATCTCCGATGAACAGGTGGCCCGGCTTCTTTTCGTCGACCTGAAGATCCCCTCGCCGGGGCCGGCTGCGGCCAAGGGCGCCGAGGCCCGGAAGGCCAAATCAGAAGAGCCGCTGCCGCCCGTCAACGAGGAGATCCTGGAGGCAGTAAAAGAAAGGCACAAGGTGGTGCCCATGCTCATCGAGTTGCGCCGGCATCTGAAAGGCGGCTGGCGGTTTGTCGACCGCGAGACCTATGAGAAGGTCAAAGGCGGTGCAAGCGTCACGCTCCTGCGGCGCGTCCGTTTCCACAAGCAGTCCAAAAAACTCTAACCCCTGGATGTTATGGAAGGAGGCGCGCCATGTCTCTGACCGGTGGGTACGAAGCGGCATTCGAGCTGCGCGAGGAAGTGGTCCGCGACATTTTTTTCGAGGCGTGGAGGTCCGGCGGGATTCCCCACGAGATCCTATCCGACAGCACTGTCGCGGGATATTCGACGCATGCGATCGTCCAGATCACCGAGGCGGCCATGTCGTCACGACTCGATCTGAGGTTTGACACCCCCCTGCCGAGCGGGGTCCGGATCAGCCTGCCGCTGGATCTGCAGATCACCGTAGCCGCCGCCCCGGCCCCGAGCATCAACCCCATCGAGTTTGCCTGCGCCCTCGACATCATGGCGCCGTTGCAGGCGCTTCCGGACGCGCGGGGAAACCGGGAGCTCGTCCTGAACCTGGCGGGCCTGCCGGACAGCCAGATCGCCGTCGTGATGCCGGCCGAGCCCGTCATTTCCGTGACGGCGGAGCTGATCGAGGACGGGCTGCACAAGGCCTACGACGACGGGAAGATCCCCCACTCTGTCCCTTATGCCTGGGGCGGCACGACGATCCAGATCGACGTGGAGGACGACGACGCCGACCCGGGAAGGCAGATCCGGTTCACGCTCGACGCCGCCGATCGCGGCACCGTGACGCTTCCCCTCTTCATCAATGTCGCAGGAGGGATCGAACAGACCGTCCTGGTGCACAACGTGAAGCTCGTCCCGGACGGGGACATCTTCAAAATCCGCTTCTCCGACGTCCAGGCGGCCGACATCGAGGTATCGACGCTTCTTTTGCCATACATCTCCCTCATCGCCACCATGGTAAGAACCTACGGCGAGTATCGCCTCTTCGTTCCCGGCAACGACACGATCGCCGGCCTGATCCGGGACGCAGTAAGGGAAAGGCTCGACACCTGGGGCGCCGAAGGCGACGGCAAGATTCACATCTTCACGCCCAACGCCGTCGAGAACAGCCCCATCGAGATCGTCGATTTCACGCCGGTGGTCAAGCCGGGATTCCTGGCCGTCCTGTTCAACCCCATGACGGGCGTGCCGGGGGTTGTCGTCGATGCCTCGGCGGTGGAGAATTTCATCCCCGAGGGGAAGAAATTCGCCCAGTGCCTGGCCGAGCCCGTCGTGCAGCGGATGATCGACCAGGCCCTGCAGGAGAAGATCCTCGACGAAAACGGCTGCGGCGGATGGCCCTGCACCTTCGATCACGAGATCGAGGGCCACGATGTCACCCTGACGAGCAAACCCCGCTTTACATTTCATGACGGCTACATCCAGATGAACGGGTCGGCCAGCGTGGCCATCGATTGCTGGTTCGACCCCGACGTGGATTACGAGGCCAAAGTCCGGTTCTACTTCGAGACGGACGAGAGCGGAAACAAGGTCATCAAGCCCGACGTCTACGACGAGGACGTGGACCTTTCCTGCCTCGACTGGTTCCTGGGGCTGATCATCATCATCTACGGCTGGATATGCCTGATCGTCGTCACCACCGTCATCGACGCCGTCGGCGGCGAGGTCGTCGAGGCCGAGGGGGACAAGATCGCCGAGGGGACCAAGTACATGGCAGGGGAAATCCACGGCGTGGGCCAGGTCACGACGGAGCTCGACCAGATCGACATCAAACCCGAAGGGATCGTTCTCTCGGGCGGCGTCTTCGTGGTGAGCTCGCAACATGCCCTCACCTACGCCCCCTCGGAAAGCACGGCCCCCTACAGGGGCTGGGCGGCTTCCCCGATCGGCCTTGATGCCATCGACATCCACCCCCGGGCACGGTACCAGTGGAAATTCGGCGACGGCGCCTCCGCCGAGGGCGCCCATGTCGGCCACACCTATGTTCGGGACGGCATCTACCTGGTTGATCTCACCGTGACCGTCACGGAGCCCAGGGGTTCCGTGACGCACCATGTGGCACGGGTACGGGTGGACAACGTTCCCCCGTCCGTGGAAGCCGGCCCCGCAATCACGGCCGACGAGGGCGAGACGATCCGGTTCGACGGTCAGTTCACGGACGTCGAATGGGGCGACAGGCACGAGGCCGTCTGGCAGTGGGGCGACGACACCATGGAGCAGGGGGTCGTTGCGGAGACGAACTTCGCACCCCGGGCCGAGGGGATCGTCACGGGGAGCCACGCCTTCGGCAGCAGCGGCGAGTTTGCCGTAGCCCTCCGCGTACGAGACAATGACGGGGGCGTCGGCCGGGACACGAAGCGGGTCACGGTCCGGAATGTCCCGCCGAAAGTCGATGCGGGAGACGATCTGTACGCCTACCCGGGGATTCCCGTCACGCTCAAGGCGTCCTTTACGGATCCCGGCTGGCTGGATCGGCACAGCGCCTCGTGGGAGACGGGCGATGCGGCAGGACCGATGCCCGCCCTCGTCAGGGAAGTAAACGAGCCGCCCGCCTGCTACGGTTATGCGGCTCTCATCCACATCTACCGCACCCTGGGAACGTTCCTTGCGGAGTGCACGGTCGTGGACAGCGACGGGGCAAGCGGCAGGGACACGCTGCCCGTGCGCGTCGTCGATGTGGTCAACGGCGACTTCGAGGGAGGCTTCAGGGACCGTATCCACGGGGCGGTGGCCAACGGTTGGGACTACTACGTCGGCGGCGCGTCGGAAGGCATGACCGGCCGCCCGGGGCTCTCGGACGAGTCGGCGGCGTTCCAGGCCGAGGAGTTTGTCGTTCGCGCAGGCCGGCGCTCCCAGAGGATAAACGGGCGCAGCGGTTCCCGCTCGGGCCTCTATCAGAAGATCGGGGCAAACCGCGGGTGGGATTATCAGGTCACGGCCTGGTATCACCTCGACGAGCGGGCAGGGGGCGTCTGTCGTCTCGGTCTCGACCCCGCGGGGGGGACCGATCCCTCGGCGGCGACGGTCGTCTGGGCCGAGGGGCAGGAGCACCGCCGATGGGCGCCTCTCGTGGTTCGCGTAAGCGCCGCCGGGACGGCCGTCAGCATCTTCCTCGAGGCCCGGTCGGAGAAGGGGGACTTCGTCGCCTGGTTCGACGCGGTGTCGCTCATCCCCTATCCCTGCCCGCCCGGGGAGCCCGAAAAGCCCCGGGAGCCCGAAAAGCCGCGCGAAATCTGCGTGGACTGGAGGACCGAGCCTGAGCAGCGAACCCTGCCGTCCGTGTATACAAAGGAGGGCTTCACCTTCCGCGTGCCGGCAAACGCGAACCTTCGAATCGTACGCTGGGGTGTCCCCCAGGGCGAGGGGAAGCTCAACTTTCCGGGTTCGGGCATGCAGGTCGCGCCGCCCTTCATTGCCAGCCGGGCCGTCGCCTGGGCCGCCCTGTACGCGGGAAAGTCCATCGTGATGGAGGCCTTCGACGGATCGGGGCAGAAAGTCGGCGAGGCCTCGAGTCCGTCGACGCAGGGAACCGTCCACATGCTCGAAGTGCGGGCACCGGGCATCGAGACTCTGAAGATCAGCGGAGGAGGCAGCGAGGGCCTGCTCGTCAGGCTCTGCGCACACAGCGGGCCGGAAGAGGAACCGGGTCCCGTGAAACCGCGGCCGGGGAAGCGCGTCCCCGCCGGGACCGCGAAGGCAGCGAAAAACAGTCCTGCCGGAAAGGGGTGATCTCATGGCGACCGAGGAGAGAAAGGTGACCATCGTGGCGTGGCCGAAGGAGCCGGCGCTGCTCGAGCACCGGTTCACGTCGGACAAGCCCTGCAGGGTGAGCGTCTCCTTCGAGGAGAAGCCGCCCGCCCACGTCGTGATCGAGACGTCGAAGGACAGACCGTTCTTCGTGGACATGGACATGAAGGTCACGCCCACGAAGACCATCCCGGTCTGTCTCAAGGTCTGCGAGCCGATCTGCATCAAGAGCGACTATACGATCGGGGTGGATATCTTCGACCGGCCCGTGGCCAACATCAAGATCCGCGGCCTCACCCGCGTGTACAACTGCCGGGAGGAGGAAGAGAAGTACACCTGTGTGGACTTCACGGAACTGGACAAGGGAATGGTCCTGAAAAGCCTGTGGGAACACGAAGAGCTCCGCTTCAGGACAGAGGGGAACAGGCCCATGAGGACGGTCGGTGCGGGGAGCCCCTCCGTGACGGCGCTGGGCTTCCCCAATGAAGGTGTCCGCGTGGAGTTCCCGTGGCCGGTGCGGGACGTGCTGATGACGGTGGCCTGCTACGCGGGCCGCGGGCTTACCTTCTTGGCCTATGCCGACGGGACCCTGCTTGCGCAGCAGGATGCGGAGATCCAAAACGAGGTCAAGGAAGTCCTCATCGAGGGCTCTGGCATTACGGCGATCGAAGTCAAGGGCGGAGGCAACGAGTCATCCATTCTCCGGATCTGCTTCTGGTCCAGCGGGTCGGAATGAAAGGTGACGTGGAGCAGGCAAGGCAGTGCGACTGACGAAGGAGGGTAGTGACAATGGCGACCCGAGCGACGGATAAGGGCAAGGGAAAGAAGGCGACAGGAAAGACGGTGCGGGGCGGCCGCGGGGCCCCGGGGGGCCAGGCGCCGAAGAGCGAGAGACAGGAGAGCCGGGAGACCGGGAAAACCCTCCTCGGGGGGCTCGATGCCTTGAAGGGGTTTGCCGAAACGACCTCGCGTGTCGTCCGGCAGGCCGCCTCCATTCTCGAGGAGGAGATCGCCGCAGGGATCGTTGCGGCCCGACAGGTCGAGGAGAGCCTGATCAATGTCAAGGCCCTGCGGACGGGCAATGCCGACAGCGTGATCCACCGGTTCCGGAAGGACGCCCACGAGGTCGTGGACATCCTCATCGATGTCGTCGGCTCGGCCGTGAATTATGCCGAGGACATGAGCAAACGGGCCGTCTCCTTCCGGGTCTCCGGGAACCCGAACAGGGCCGAGCGGCAGGAATCGGGTACCGCTCCGTTTCTGAAGGTGCCCGGTGTCCTGAAGTCCGGGCAGTCCGTCCAGGTCCCCATGACCCTCGAGAACAGCGGCGATGCGCCGACGGAGCCGCTGCGGTTTCTCAGCACCGATCTGCTGAGCCCGGCGGGCGGCAGAATCCCGGCAAAGCAGATTGAGTTCAAGCCGGCAGCCCTGACGATCAAGCCCGGCGGGCGCGAGACCGTTGTCGTGCAACTGAAGATCCCTTCCGGGGTGAAGCCCGGCCTGTACTCGGGGCTCATCCAGTCCTCCAAGATGGATCAGCTCCGGGCCGTCCTCGCCGTCGAAGTGGCGTGAACCGGTGATCAGGGACGAGGTCCCATGGCAAACGGAAAAGCGTACGAGTTGGTCACGGAGGCTCTGGAGCGCTACAAAGCGCTCACCATGCAGACCCTCATGGCCTATCTGCCGACCAGGGAACCGAAACGCTATCTCTACGATCTCGTGCCGTCCTATCCGCAGCGCTCGGGCAAGGGGTTCCGTCCCGGCCTGTGCATCTCCACTTGCGGCGCCTTTGGCGGAGAGGCCGAACTCGCCCTCAATTCCGCCGTGGCCATCGAAATCTTTCACAACGCCTTTCTCATCCACGATGACGTGGAGGACGGCAGCGAATACCGCAGGGGGAAGGCCACCCTGCACGTCGAGCACGGCATTCCCATCGCCGTGAACGTGGGCGATGCCATGAATGTCCTGGGCATTCGGCCGCTCATGGAAAATATGGGCGTCCTGGGGCCGGAACTGACCTGGCTGGTCTTCACGGAGATCGAGCACATGGTCCGCCAGTCCGTGGAGGGGCAGGCGATGGAGCTGGGCTGGGTGCGCGACAACGTCTGCGACCTGGGCGAAGAGGATTACCTCCGGATGACCCTGAAAAAAACCTGCTGGTACACCTGCATCCATCCCTGCCGGATAGGGGCCCTCATTGCCACGGGCGGGGCTGTCGATGCGGACCGTTTCAACCGGTTCGGGTTCTACATGGGCGCCGCATTTCAGATTCAGGACGACATCCTGAACCTCACCGGCGACAAAAAGAAATACGGAAAGGAGATCGGGGGTGACATCTGGGAGGGAAAGCGGACCCTCATACTGATTCATCTCCTGAGCCGCTGCACGGAGAGCGAGAAGGAGGGGTTAAGGCGTTTTCTGGCCGCGCCGAGACCGCGCCGGCTGGGGAAAGACGTCCGGTGGGTCTACAGGCTCCTGGCGAAATACGACTGCATCGAATCGGCCCGCCGCAGCGCTTATCAGCTGGCCGGAGCCGCCCTGCGGGAATACCACGTTGCCTACCGCGGCTTGCCGGATTCGGAGGACAAGCGGTTCGTCGAGAACATCATCTTCTACATGATCGAGCGGAATATCTGACAGCAGTCGGAAAGGCGGGGTTTCATGGATATCGAAATTGCCAAGGGGTCCGGATTCTGCTTCGGCGTCAGAAGAGCCGTGAACCTCGCCATGCATGCCGCAGCGGGCATGGACGGGAGGATCGTGACCCTCGGCCCCCTGGTCCACAACCCGCTCGTGGTGGAGATGCTCGAGGCAAAAGGCATCCGGGCGGTCGAAGAGGTCTCCGGCGATGCCGACGTCGTGATCATCCGGGCCCACGGGATCCCCGTCCCGCATCTGGAATCCCTCCGCAGGCAGCAGGTGGAGATCATCGACGCCACATGCCCGTTCGTAAAAAGATCCCAGAGATATGCAAAAGCCCTGCGGGATGAGGGGTATCAGGTGGTCATCCTCGGCGATCGGGAACACCCGGAGGTCAGGGCGGTCGGCAGTTACGCGGGCGGTCAGGCCGTCGTCGTGGAGAGCCCCGACGATTTGCCGGATACGTTCGGCCCCAGGGTAGGAGTCCTGGCCCAGACGACGCAGTCGGAAGAAGCCTTCCTGCGGCTCGTCCATCGCATCGTTTTGAAGGCCAAGGTGGTGAAGGTCATCAACACGATCTGCCGATCCACCGCCGCGAGGCTGGCGGACACGGAAAGACTTGCGCGCACGGTCCAGATCATGATTGTCGTCGGCGGACGCAAGAGCCACAACACGCTGGAGCTTGTCCGCGTCTGCCGCCTGACGGGAATCGAGACGCATCATGTCGAGCGTGTCGAAGAACTTCAGGTCTCGTGGTTTCGAAACCGTGTGCACGTAGGGATCTCGGCCGGCGCGTCGACGCCGGACTGGGCAATCGATGGCGTGGCGGAAGCGGTCCATGCCATTGGAAAGCCTGCCCGGGGGGATGGTGCGGAAATCAGGCAGATGACGTGACCCGGGAAAGGCTGGGCTGCATCGAGCCCTGCCTTTCCCGGATCATGACGACGCAATTTCTATTCTCGCATGCCTCACGGCCTTACCGGCGGCGGGGGGGCGAAGCCGTAGTTGTCCCAGAGCCGGTTATGGGTATGCCCGTAGGTCGTGCCGCAGTGGATGATCCTCTTGCTGCAGAGGGTGGCACGCCACTCGTACTTGACCAGGATGGTTTCCACGGTCCTTCCTTCCGGCTCGAAGCTGACCTGGCGCGAGGGGGAGTACTCTTCCCTGCCGTAGCCGGTACCGGCGCTTTGCGATGCCTCGCCCCTTGCGGTGGGGGAGGCTTTTTCTTTGGCATCGGCCTGCGGGCGAGCCCCAGGAGCCGTGGTGGAGAGATCTGCCGGTCTCTTGTAGCGCTGGACTTCGGGATAGACGGCCAGGGCGATCACGCCCATGGCGGACTGATCCCCGAAGGCGGCGGCATAGGAATCGGGCACGTCGGTGAAGTAGAACCGGTTGACCCTCTCCTGTCCCGTGCGCCAGCCCGAGTATTCGTTTGTCGCATAGGGCTCGAGGATGTACATCCTCTCGTTGTTCTTGAGCCACGACTTCTGCCCCGAGATGATGTTCCTTCCGTCAACAGCCACTACCACACCAACCCTGCGGTTGAGATTGTTCCGGACCACGATCCGGTAGTTATCCCCCTTGACGGCCTCGGCATAGACCTTCTTCAGACCGTGGGAGCTTTTGTGGGGATAAAAAGGGAAGCGAGTGCCCGTTGTCGGTGACGATGCTGACGTCCACCGCGCTGCCCACCGTGGCAAAAGCGACGGTAGGGATCCCGACCAGGAAAAACGCAAGCAGCAACAACCATGTCTTCATGACTTCCTCCTGCCGATGCTCATCGGCCTGTTTTTTGTGCCTCTGGTGGATTAGACAGGGGAAAGAGAGAAAAAGTTCCCCCAATAGCAGCTTCGCTGCAGTAATTGGTTGATCAGGTGACTGGTTAATCAGGAACGAACCGGACATGGTTGCGCACCCTCACGGGATGCGCCCCCGGCGTCAAGGGGGGAAGTCTTGGGAAAGACCTTTGCCGAAGGGGGAGGCCTGACTTCATTATGGGGTTGAGGCAAGCCGGGCCGCAGCCCCTTTTTCATCTCGGGCCCGATGGCATCTGGCCGGCATCCCGCAAATTACTTCTAATAATATGAAATCATTAATGTTTTTCTGTCAACGCGAGCGTAATGAGGCAGGAAGTCACGCGGAGATATTCGTATTTTTTCCATACGCGCAAAGCAGTAGTGAGGCGTGGCACGAAGGATGCAAATATTCTGGAAGGTTTACTTTTTTCACCCTTGCAGGGTAGCGAATGTCACAGATTCTCGTCAAACTCGCTGATTTTGCCGTGAGCAACAACCCCGATGACCAGTTGGTCGTCTACGGGCTGGGGTCCACTGCCGCCGTGATCCTTTACGACGACGGGGCCCGGGCAGGCGGAATCGTCCACTTCATGCTCCCGAACTCCGCATTGGAGTCCCGCAGGGCGACGGATTATCCGGCCATGTATGCCGATGTGGCGATCCCGCTGCTCGTAGCGTCCTGCACCGGGCAGGGGGCGAGAAAGGCGTCGCTCACGGCGAAGCTGGCCGGGGGCTCGATCCTGATGGGCCAGGGGATCTCCCGCAGCATCAGCGAGGGCAACATCGCGGCGGCAAAAAAAATCCTCGCCGACCTCGGGATCCCGCTGACGACGGAAGACACCGGCGGCAATTACAATCGCGCCGTCCGGCTGGAAATCGCGACGGGGAAAACCTACCTGAAAGGACCCAGCGGAAGTTGGGAGGAATTACGATGAACCTGGACAGTGCAATCAAGAAATCGATCGCAAAACTTCCTGCGTTTCCTGCCACGGTACACCGGGTGACGAACCTCATCAACAACCCCGACTCGTCCCTGACGGAGCTCGTGGAGGTGATCCGGCTCGACCAGGCCATCACGGCCAATATCCTGCGGATGTGCAACTCGGCCTACTTCGGGCTGCGGCACAAGGTGGACAGCGCCCAGGACGCCATCATGTACCTCGGAAAGCAGAACGTCGTCCGGGCCGTCATGGCCGCGGGCACGTCCGGCTTTTTCAAAGACACACCCGGCTACGAGGCCGAAGCGAAGGAGCTCTGGGAGCACGCCGTGGGCGTAGCGCTGCTGTCCCAGATCCTGGCGAAAAAGAGCCTCAGGCGGGAGGATTCAAGCCTTTTCACCGCGGCGCTGCTGCACGACGTCGGGAAGATCGTCCTCGGCGAGTTTGTGAAGGATAAATACGCCGAGATCAAGGAGATCCTGTCCGCGAAGTCCTGCTCGTTTCTCGAAGCGGAAGAGGAAGTCCTGGGCATGAACCATGCCGAGCTGGGCGGGCTCGTCGCCGCCGCCTGGAAATTCCCCGATGAGATCCGCAACGCCATCGCCTTCCATCACCGGCCGGACCTGCTGGGTGACAAGGCGGGCCCCGTGCCGTGGATCGTCCATCTCGCCGACCAGGGGTGCCTCATGCTGGGAATCGGCAGGGGTGCGGACGGGCTGGCCTACCACGGGCTGGATGAGGCCATGAGCCGTCTCGGCCTGTCGCAGAAGGACTTCGAGGAATCCCTCGCCCTGCTGGTGAGGGAAATCGACAACGCGCGGGAGCTGATCGGGATCGTGCAGTCCCCATCCAACTGAGATTTCCGGTATCCGCCATCCGAAAACAAAGAGGTCGGCCGAATTTCGGCCGGCCTCTTTTTGTATCTGCAGTGCAAGCTGTCCTATTTCCATTGCGGCCGGTGCGGCGGCGGGGTATAAGACGCCGGTGGGACTTCTCCCCGGCGGGTTCACACGCAGATGGTCATCTCCATGCTCCTCTATTCCTTCGGCATCATCCTTTCCGGGCTTCTGCTGGGTTACACAGCCCAGGTGCTCGCAGCCCGCGGACTCATCCGGCTCCCCGTTTCCATGGACACCCTGCGCAAGGGGCTCCAGCGCACGGCCCTTCTCTTCGTAAACCCCGTGGCCATTGTGGGCGCCACCTGGATCGTGAGCATCCGGGATGCGGCCCTCGTGGCCCTGCCCTTCGTCGGCCTCTTCGCCATCGTCACGGGCGGCGCGCTCGCCCTGGGGGCGGCAAGACTCCTTCAGCTCCCCCCGAAAAAAAAGGGAGCCCTCTTCTGCTGCGGCTCCTTCACCAACATCGGCTCCATCGGAGCGCTTGTCTGCTACCTGTTTCTGGGAGAGCCCGGCTTTGCCCTCGTGCCCATCTACAAGATCTTCGAGGAGCTCTCCTACTACTCCACGGGCTTTCCGATCGCGAAATACTACAGCGGGAGCATGGTAACAGAAGGCCGCTGGGACCGGGTCAAGGGCCTCGCCCGCGATCCCCTCATCATCGTCTCGGTCTCGAGCCTCCTCCTGGGCGGCGCCCTCAACGTAAGCGGCCTCGAGCGGCCCGCGATCTATGGCGCGGTCAACGCCATCTTCATCCCGCTGGGGGCCTTCATGCTGCTGGTCTCCATCGGGCTTGCCCTGCGGTTTCGTCGGGTGGGGGATTATTTATGGGAAGGCGCATCCGTTGCCGCCATCAAGTTTGCCATGGTGCCCCTCATGGCATCCACGATTGCCTGGAGCCTGGGCTTCGGCTCGATAGACGGCGGGCTTCCGCTCAAGGTCGTCCTGATCCTCTCATCGATGCCCGTGGCCTTCAACGCCCTGATCCCGCCCTCGATCTACGACCTCGATCTGGACCTGGCCAACTCCTGCCTGCTGATTACCATGGCGCTGCTGATCATTGTCCTGCCGGCGCTGCTCTTTGTCGTTCAATCGTTCTAGTCCCGGTTGACGGGCGCAGCGAAGCGAGTCGGCTGCAACCGGGGGTTGGGCGGCTATGCATTGATACGTGTCGGCTTGCTTCGGCTTCCTTCCTCTATTTCTGCAAGGCCGGGTAGTCGGTATAGCCCCTGGATCCGGGTGTGTAGAAGGTAGACATATCCGGCGCGTTCACGGCTGCGTTGGTTCTCCATCGAGCCACCAGGTCGGGATTGGCAAGGAAAGGCCGCCCTACGGCGATGAGATCGCATTTGCCCGCGGCCAAGTCGCTTTCGGCACGCTCGGCATCATAACCGCCGGAGAGGATCAACGTGCGCTTGAATAGTTTGCGGAATGTCGCCTTCATGGCATCGGGCACCGGCGGCGCGCCCATGGGCGAGTGATCCACGAGGTGGATATAAACCAGGCCGCGGGTGTTGAGCTGCTGCGCCAGGTAGGTGTAATCCGCCTCCATCGTGTCGTACAACGGCATGTCGTTGAACACACCGAACGGGGAAAGTCGGATGCCCACCTTGTCCTTGCCAATGGCACCCATCACCGCCTCCGCCACTTCCAGCACAAAACGCGCGCGGTTCTCGATCGGACCGCCATAACCATCGGTGCGCTGATTCGTGTTCGGACGGATGAACTGTTCAAGCAGATAGCCGTTCGCGCTGTGCAGCTCGATGCCGTCAAACCCCGCTGTCACGGCATTCTTCGCGGCATTCGCATATTCCGCGATGGTGCTCTTGATCTCCGCCTCGGTCATCGCCTGCGGCGCGGGATGCGGCTTCATGCCCTCGGCATCCGTGTACATCTCGCCGCCGGCCGCCACAGCAGATGGCGCCAGCATGCGTGCTCCTGCGGGAAGGTTCAGCGGATGGGCAATTCGTCCGCAGTGCATGAGCTGCACGAACATCTTCGCACCCTTGGCATGCACCGCATCGGTAATGCTCTTCCACCCCTCGACCTGGGCCGGGGAGAATATTCCCGGTATGCGCGGATAACCCAGACCGTTCGGCGAGGGCGACGTACCCTCGGTAATCATGAGTCCCGCCGTGGCCCGCTGCGCGTAGTACTCGGCCATGAGCGCATTGGGAATATTGTCGGTAGCGCGGTTGCGCGTCATGGGCGCCATGACCAGGTGATTCTGTAATGTCAGAGGGCCGACAGCGTATTTCGAGTACAGAATTGACATGGGTGAGTCCTCCAGAGAGTGGTTTGCTTGCCTTCCGGTCTTTTCATCGCGCTGGATGACAGATCGAGAGCCGGCGTCACCACACCTTCCTGGCCTCTTCGGCCATGCCGTATTCCTCCAGTGTTTCCTTTGTCGGGATGCCCTTGACCGGATCGAATCCCGCCAGCCCGTAGAATCGCGATTTCATCCCTTCAAAATTCATCTCGATGCCCTCCGGCTCTCCGTCCCGGGCCGGCTCCAGCATCCGCGGCGTGAGGCTGTCATCTTCCGCCGTGAGGCCGTAACGGTAATTGATGAGCCGCTTCAGGTAAAAGACCCGGCGGCCGGCCTTCATCATTTCCTCGATTTCCCAACCATAACCCGCCACATCGTTGAAGAGGTTCAGCCAGTCCGGGATGGTCAGGGTGTCGGCGAAGGCGCACCAGCAGGCGCTGTTCTCCAGGGCACCGAAGGTGATGGAGACGAGAGCCGCTTCCGGCTTGTTCTCGTCGCTCCGGGGCTCGTTTCCCGTGATATAATCGAACCCGATCTCCGGATAGTATCGCGCGCCCATCTCGACGAACAGCATGGGATCAGCCACGTGGCAGGCTCCCCTGGCGCTCATCGCATAGGTCAGGGCCATGCCGTGCCCGCCTCCACGCGGGTCATGCATGGGCGCTTCCAGTCCCTTGCTGTGGACCGTGTATTCCAACCCTTTTCCGATTTTTTTTGCGGCTGCCACACTGCCGTCGGCCAGGAGCTGCCCCAGCTTTCCAACTCTGCCGGCAATCTTCGGCAGAACCACGTCAATCACCGTCTCCATATCTCCCCAGTTCAGGGGAATGCCGTCCGTGTCGGCCGGCGTCAGATCCCCCTTCTCGAAGGCTTCCATGGCCCAGGCGATGGTGCCCCCGGCCGAGATGGTGTCCATGCCGAGATCGTTGCAGACACGGCCCGCCTTGCAGGTGGCCGCCAGATCGATGGAGCCGATGAGGGTCCCGAAGGAGACGATGGTCTCATATTCCGGTCCCGGGTCCCTCCGGCACGGCGAATGGCTCCCTCCTTGACCTCAACCACCCGTTTGCAGGCGATGCCGCAAAATGCGCAGGCGGTGCGCTTTGTCAGGTACATCTCGCTCAGGGCGCTTCCCGCCAGGGCGTCGGCCGATTCCTCCCAGAAGTTGGATTGCCAGTTCTTCACCGGGACATCCCCGCTGTATACCCCGCCCGTCAGGTTTGCGGCCGTCCCGTCCTCGTGCATGACGGTTGCCGGCAAGGCCTCCACGAGCCGCTTGTTGAGTTCCTTCCGGAAGGCTTCATATCCGGCCTTGTTCGCCACCTCCATGTCCTTTTTAGAGGCCTTGACCGCGATGGCCTTGAGATTCTTCGATCCCATGATGGCGCCGAAACCGGCCCGGCCCGTCGCGTGATGGCCGTCGTTGAGGATGATGGCATACTTGACAAGCTTTTCCGCGGCGGGTCCGATCACGAGGGTTCGGTGATCCTTTCCGAGCTTTGCCTTCAGGGCCGCGGTGACCTCTTCGGTCCCCTTGCCCCAGTACTCGCCGGCGTCGAGGATCTGGATGGTGCCGTCATGGATCAGGAGATAAGACGGATTGGTTGCTTTGCCGGTGATGATCAGACCGTCATAGCCTGCATATCTGAGTTCCGGAGCAAAATAGCCACCACATGAGGCGTCGCCCCAGTGCCCCGTGAGCGGGGAGCACCCGGCAACGCTGTTGCGGCTGGCCCCGGAGATCCTGAGGCCCGCAAAAGGCCCGTTCATGAAGATCAGCATGGCCTCCGGGGCAAGGGGATCGATATCGAAGCGTCCCCGCTCCCAGAAAATCTTTGCGGCCAGACCGCTGCCTCCGATGTATTGTTTGTAGTACTCTTCCGGTAATGTCTCGATCCGGACGCTGCCGCCCGTCAGGTCCACATGGATGACCTTGCCCGTATTCCCTTTCATAAGCCTGCTCCTGTAAAATCGGCACAAGTCATGTCATTCCTGCGCAGGCAGGAATCCATGAAATACTGGATTCCGGGTCAAGCCCGGAATGACAAAAGCCATTTTCTGCCGCGCACGCCTATTTCGCCAGCTTGTCCGCCCAGCCAAAATCCTTGAGGATCTGCTCGTAGTACAAAGCCACCTTTTTCAGCTTGGGGGCCAGCTTCAGCAGTCCCGTGGCGGAACCCTTGACCTTGATCTGCCCCCGGGTGATGGCCATCACGGGGTTGAGCTTGTTGGCCCAGGACAGATGGGCGTTGTCGGCGGTGAGGCTCATCGTGAGATCCGGCGCCTCGGCGGGCTTGCCGGCTTTGACGAGGAACTTTCCGTCGCGGCCGTCGACGTGGAAGGAGCAGTTGGGGCCGTCTTCGGTGTAATCGAACCAGATGAGCTGGTTGACCTTCTTCATGCCGTCGATGAATTCCTGCTCCCTGGACAGCGTTTCCCAGAGGGTGACAAACGCCTTGACGGGTTCCGTACTCGTCTTTCCAATACTTCATGGTTTCTCTCCTCCTTTTTTAGTTATCGGGCTTTCAAATACAGATTATACACGTCGTCCTCTTCCAGATCGCGGGGGTTGTAGGGAAGCTGGGAATCCCCCATGGCGAGATCGATCAGCGGCTGAAGGGCTTCGCGATCGTCCGGAACATCAAAATCCTTCAGGGTCTGTGTCAGGCCGACAGACTTCTGCAGAGTTTTTAATCGCCTGAACGGCGGCCCGGGCCGCCTGCTCGGGAGTCATGCCGTCGACGTCTTGTCCCCATGGCATCGGCGATCAGGAACGAAGCGCTCCGGCTTCTCTTCCAGGTTGAAGCTCATCACGTGGGGCAGCATGATGCTGTTGGCCAGGCCGTGGGGAATCCCGTAAAGGGCGCCCAGGGCGTGGGCTGTGGCATGGACCCCGCCGGTGAAGGCGTTGATGAAGGACATGCCCGCCATGGTGCTCGCGATCAGCAGGTAACCCCTCGCCTCGACATTCCCCGGGTTTTTCATGACCTCGGGAAGATATTTCGTGATGATCCGGATCGCGTGCAGCCCCAACGCGTCCGAGATGGGATTTGCGCTGACGGTGGTGACGCCCTCGATGGCATGCGTCATGGCATCCATGGCCGTGAATGCCGTGATCTTCGGGGGAAGCTTCACCGTGAGCTCCGGATCCAGCATGGCGATGTCCGGGGTGCAATAGGGGTGGCCCACGGCCACCTTCGCCTTGGCGATGTCGTTCAAAACCACCATGGCATAAGTCACTTCAGCGCCTGTCCCGGCTGTGGTGGGAAACGCAATATGCGGCGGCAGGAGCCGGGCGCCATCAAATAACCCGACCTGCTCCGCCAGGGGCGAAAAGTCTTCATGGCCTCCGCCGATCATGATATTGATGGCCTTGGCCGTGTCCATCACGCTGCCCCCTCCCACGACCACCATGCAGTCGGCACCGCACTTCCGGTAAAAAGCCGCACCCTCGTTGATCAATTCGATGCGGGCGTCCTGCACGATCTTGTCGTAGACACCAACCAACTCCAGACTGGAAGCCTCGATGGCCTCGATGACCATCTGGGCCACACCGGCCTGAACAAGCCCTTTGTCGGTGTAGAGGACCGCCTTCGTGCCCCCGAGTTTTTCCATTTCAAAACCCAACTCTTCCCGCACGCCGGCTTTGTAGAGGATCCTCGGCCGGTTTGCCCACGTGAAGAACGGCTCAAAGCTCAGATCGGGGTATTTCATGCACTCCTCCTTTCCGTTGCATTGATGGTGACTGTGACAGCAAGGCCTCCTTGCGTAATGCTTATGCCAAACGGAATTGAAGCTCCCCGCCCACAGGAGCGCCCGTCCTGAGTTCATCGAAGGATGTCGAAGGACGCGCCCTGAATGCTTGAGGAACTGGATCATTCCCCCTCACCCCAACCCCGTTCGACAGGCTCACGACACCGCTCTTCCTCGGAGGGGAGAGGGAGATCAGGGGAGTGTTTTTTCCGAGGCGCCCCCGGTCAGCCGGGCTCAGTGAAATGGATGATATATTAATCAGTAATCTTGTATGCTTGAATTCGATGAAGGGGTGCTCTGTGTTATGTCTGGGCTGATTGATTGGTTAGGAACCAACTTGACACTGTGTATTTTGTAATGGATTGGAAAACTGCTGTCAAGGAATGAAGTGACTGGGTCTCGAGGATGAGTGATCTCGAGGACGGTTTCGATGGCCGGAAGCGTATTCAGACCGCGTCTTTCACCTACAATTCTTTGGCCCAGCTGAGTTTGGCTGATTGGAGTTTTGCAGTTGAAATAAGTAGAAAGCACTCCAGAGCAGCCAGATTCCTAACTGGCCGCTCCGGAGCACGTTATAGACTGGCAAATCAAGAGGCGGTGAACTTTACTTCGGCACTACTTGCATAATGAGAAAGCGTTTGTTCTCCTCCGTTAACGGGTATGGCACTTCTCCGTTCGGGCCGAACCACTTTTCATACAGTTCAAAATACTTACCGGATTCTATTGCCCCCATCAGGCCATTGTTGACGAGAGTGCGGAAATCGGATTCGTTCTTCCGCATCGCCATGCCGTAAGGTTCGTATGTGTAGAATGGACCCGCGATAACCCAATCGCCGCGATTGGGCGACTTTCCAATCAGTCCGGCCAGATAGGTGCCGTCGCTACTGTAGGCATCCACCTTTCCCTCGTTCAGCGCTTGGAATGCGGCTGGCTGGTCCGGAAATTCCACAAGCTGAGCGCTCTGGTACTTTTCCCCAAGGAATTTCGCGCTGGTTGAGCCTTTCAGGACGGCAATGCGCTTTCCCGCAATATCTTGCACGCCCCTGATCGGGCTGCCTTTCTTCACCAAGAACTGGGCGCCGGTCACGAAATAGGTCAGGCTGAAGTCCACCGTCTCACGACGGGAGCGTGTGTCTGTCATGGTTTCGGCAACGAGATCCACCGTATTCGATGTTAGGAGAGAAATACGGGTCGGCGGTGTGGACTCCTTCTTCTCGACCTTGATCGGCTTGCCCAGTTTTTTCGAGATCTCCGGCACAATCGCCTGCTCCACGAGGTCAATCGAGAAGCCGACCCACTCGTTTTTGTTGTTCACAAAGGCAAACCCCTGCACGCCCGTCCGCGTGCCGATGGTCAGCACCCCCGTCCGATTGATCTTTTCCAGCGTCGTTTCGGCGAAAACGGACACTGAAAAACACATGACAACTGCCAGAGACATCAGGAGAGCAAGTATCCGCTTCATGGTGACCTCCTTATGGAGAACTGATAAAATGTCTGGTTACTTTACCCGCTTATAGGGGGGTAGAGTGGCCCGAACTTATGCTTCTCATATACATATACATACAGAAAATCCCATCGAAATCTTTGATCCAGATCAAAATTTCATTAAAAAAGTAGGAACATTACTGATGTAATCTGCTATGCAGAGCCAGATCGCTGATCTGTGCATTTCAGGAAGGATTCAAATTGGAGATTTTTTCAATAACAGGTTGACTGAAAGTGCGAAAAATAGTATAGTTTTCGACAAATGTATAAGCATCTAAATAAATATCCTGTAGGAGTGACGCTATGCCCAAGAAAAAGGAAATTGGAAATTCAGCGAAAGGTGTGAGGCGTGTTGTTGCCGCCTTCAAGGCCCTGTCCAATGAAACGCGCCTGGGTGTTTTTGAGCATATTCGTCTCGGGCTGGGAAAGGCATCCCTGAATCAGGAAATGCGTCCATCCGTCTGCAACGTGGCCAGCAATTTTGATATTTCCCTGTCCACGATTTCCCATCACATCAAAGAACTCCGCAACGCCGACCTTATCCGCTGCGAACGACAGGGCCAGACGATTCTTTGACAGCCTGTGGAAGAAACCATCAGGATGATGGTGGAATACCTCACGGGCGATCATAAATAATCAATATATTCATATCTGTTATCATAATCATAAAAATATATGTAAATAATCTCTTGACAAAGGGATAATCCTCCTTATTATATATTTCGAAGTTCATATAATTATACAATAGAGATAAATAAATCCCGTTGCCATTTTTCAAGCGTGGCCAGCGAGGAGGAAAAGGAGAAAAGTCATGTCAATTAGTCAAGAAGCATCAAAAAACATCGGCACTATGTGTTGTGGACCCTGGACCCATCAACGGAATCCTGCTCGAAAAATGAAAATCGGCATTTTGCTGGTCACAATCGGCCTGATCTGGCTGGGGGCAAGGTTGGGACTGCTCGATTTTTCATGGCTGCAAGCGGTTCACTTCTGGCCCGCGGTATTCATTCTTTTAGGTGTCTGGATGGTCTATAAAGGGTTCAGGCAAGGAAAACCAAAAACAATTGACAGCAAAACGGAGGAGGTTTGAAATGGAAGCAATGCTGAGCAAGATGATGGAAGGATGCATGAAGGGTATGTCGGAGGAGGACAAGAAAAAAATGATGACCTGCGGGAAGAAAATGGCTGCGATGTTCTCATCTATGGGAATGAAGGACATGACCGAAGAGGGAAAGAAAGCGATGCGGGAAAAGATGATGGCCTGCTGCGGGAGCAAGATGGAGCAGATGTCGGCCTGTTTCAAGAAGACAGGTTCAACATCCGATCAGGCGAGTTGAGCGGAGAAGGCGTAAGAGCAGGATATGCGTTGTTCAAGGGACCGGTTATGGTGACCGGTCCTTTGGTAGGAAAAACAAGCGATGGAAATATCAGTGAAATGTCTCTACGCCGTCTTGGGTTGGGTTCTGTGGTGTACTCTCCACAGCGCCCTAATCTCCACAACGGTGACAGATTTCGCAAAAAAGAAACTCGGTGGCGGCTTCCGCTTTTACCGACTGTTTTATAATGTCGTGTCTCTGGTGACGCTCATCCCCCTTGTCTACTATTCCCACATGCTTCGTGAAGCGCCGATCTTCCGCTGGGAAGGCCACCTGGGGACTGTTCAAGTCATCCTCTTGGTGGTTTCCGTCTATCTGTTCGTTGCCGGGGGCAAGCATTACAGCTGGGCAAGGTTTTGGGGGATTTCTCAAATCAAGGCGGGAGGGGCGGGCAGCTCTCTTGATGACAGCAGTACGTTCGTCGTATCGGGCATCCACCGGATCATCCGCCATCCCTGGTATTTGGGCGGCATCCTGATCGTATGGGCGCGAGACATGAGTGCATCGACGATCCTGATCAACATGGTCATCAGTGTCTATTTCATGATCGGGGCTGTTCTGGAAGAGCGGAAACTGGTGATCGAGTTCGGCGAGAAATACCGGGAATACTGTCGGTCCGTTTCGATGCTTTTTCCTTGGCGATGGCTGAAATCGAGGATTGAAGGAGGTTAAACACCTATTTTCACGGACTGTGTCATCGTCAATAGAATCATAGTCAGGCAGTCCAGATGATAAGAAATTCCTTTTTTACGGTGGGGGCATGGGAAGAGCGGTCTTGTGTGTCGAGGGTCCCGATAGAGGTGACGATTACGCATTGAATCTCGCATCTTCGTCGATGTTGACGTTTTGTTGCTTTCAGGAAGCTATCGTTCATCAAACGCCGCCTGCTGTCTTCATCTATCCTCGTCCTCGGTCCCTTCTTTCTCTTGCATCGGCCAGTGATCACTGCCGCGCAGCGGCCCTGCACACTCCTCCGATCAGCCGCCGTTTTTCAGCATGCCTTTCGCCTTCAGCGACTCCGCGATGATCTTTGCCACCTCGGCATTGCCTTTGGGCGTGAAGTGCCCGATGGAGCCGTCGGGCCGGTGGATGTAGTAGTCCCGGTAGACCGTTGCCAGGGGACGGCCCTGGGGAAGGGCCTCGAGCAGATCGACAAAGGGGATCTCCAGCTTCGCATAGAGGGCCCTGAGGTGCGCGGTCTGAGGCTCGCTTTTCCCCTTCGAGAGCGCCTCGCCGTTCTCGAAGACCTGCCCCGGGGGGATGTGGACGACGAGGAGTTTCGTGCCGGTCTTGTCCAGATCTTCCTTCAGGCGCACGAGCAGGTATTCCACGAGACGGTCCGTCTCCTCGTAATAGCCGTTATTCCCCGGGAGCGTCGAGAGAAGCTTTCGCACGCGGTTCTTCACGAACACCCAGGCATAGCTCCCGTTGCCGTTGAGGGAATTCTTCAGGGACGCATAGACTTCCTTCGGCGGCGGCACGGGGACATTCTCGAGGACGTACTGCCCGGTTTTCCCATCGCGCCGGAAGATCGGCTTGCTGTAGGAGTAGAAGGAAAGCCGCGTCCGGTCGTAATCGTGGGGATAGATCCCCAGGACGACGACGTCGGGCCGCAGCGGCTGGCCGTAACGCTCGTATTTCAGCAGCATCTGGTCGATCCCGTAGCTGCCCACGCCCATGTTGAAAACCTCCGCCGCCCGCCGGCCCTGGAGGATCTTTTCCAGGTAGTAAGGGAAGTGCTCGTCTTCCCCCGCCTCGATGCCCCAGGTGAAGCTGTCGCCGATCGTGATGACCCGGAACATCCCGGCCGGTTTGGGCCCGGTCTTGCGCGGCCCCCGGATCCGCGAGGCCGCGATCTGGTAGTCCCAGCCGAGTTGCGGGTCGTAGTTGGCGTTGTTCCAGGCGTCCTTCGTGGCGTGCTTCTCGAGGAAGACGTGCTGAAAGTAGGTGTCGGCGATCTCCGGGACGGTTTCGATCCCCTCGTAGAGTTTCGACTTCTGGGTTGCCGTGACCCGGAGGTAGGCCTCGAGCCCCCCGGCAACGAGACCGATCGCGATGATCATGACGATGAATTCGGTGATGATGGACGGGGAACGTCTGGTCATGGAGAGGCCTTTCTTCGGACTGTTGCCTGGAGGACTGTGAAACAATTTTGCCGGCGAAAAAGCGCTTTGCGACGGTTCTAAGGCTCGCTGCGCTGCGGCCGCAAAAACTCGCCCTTCGGGCTCAAACAGTTTGCGCCGCGGTCGCTCCGCTTCGCCAAGATCCGTTCGCGCAAAGGCGCTTTAACTTCGCCTTGCAAAACCGTTTCAAAGTCCTCTTCCCGGTAAAACAAGCATTGCAACAGCCCGGTTCATATTTATGTTGTTGCATTGGTTGCAACCGTCGCAGACCATAAAACAGCCGGCGGGGATTTGCAATAAATAAAGACCCCGCATCGGGCGGGGTCTTCCCCGTTGGCCGCCTTGACCGGGCGGCCCGTCAATCTTTCGCGGTGATCCGGTACAGGGGGCCCTCGACGCGGATCTCCATGCGGTGGGACTTGCGGATCTCCTCCATAGCCGTGATGTCCGTGCCGAGGAGTCCCGCCATCTCCACGTCGCTGCTGATCCGGACCTGGCCTCCGCGCCTCTCCCCCCGTCGCAGAAACCAGAGGTAGTTGTAGTAGGTCCAGCCCGTGACAATCAGGAGAACCACCAGCACGGTGATCCCGCCGTTTGCGAGCAGCCGGAGGAGTTCCTCGTAGCCCTTGGCGCCGATGATCTGGTCGAAGATCGTCTGGATGCCGAAGATCCACAGCACCAGCGTGAACATCGGCAGCAGAAGGTAGAGATAGATCCCCCAGCAGACGACGGTGATGAAGTCCTCGACGATCCTCCGGAGAGGAGATTTCACTTCGTCTTGGACGAAGACTTCAAGGTGTGGAGGCCCCTGTCCGGGCTTTTCCATCTGATCGTCACCTCCTTGCTCTGGAATGTGTAATTGTAGACGCCCTTGATGGCCGCCAGCGACGACAGGATCCAGTACCCCACGGGATACCAGATCACGAAGAAATAATACTTGGCGAAGGCCTTGTTCTCGTATCGGTAATCGATGTAGAAGCTCGTCATAAACTCGCAGAGGCACGCAAACCCCAGGATGGCCCCGTACCAGCGGGGGTACAGGGGGTTCCAACCGGCGAAGAACTTCTGGTAGACCTCCAGAACGGGCGTGCAGATCGGCACCTGGGCGAAGTGGCACAGGCCATCCATGACGAGGAAAAAGAGCCAGAGAAACACCATGGCCATGAAGGTGTGGGCCCACAACAGCCCAAGGCAGTACTCGATGTAAACCGGTATCAGACGGCGATGACGGTGGTCCTTCCAGATGTCGAGATGCTTTCGGAGCACCTCCACGCCGCCCTGGGCCCATCGCACCCGCTGGCGCCACAGGCCGTTGAGGGTCTCGGGGACAAGGATCCAGCACAGGGCCCTCGGCTCGTAGCGGATGTCCCAGAACTTGCGCTGCAGCTTCCAGGTGATGTCGATGTCCTCGGTGACGGTGTCGCTGTCAAAGAGGCCGCACTCGATGACGGCGCTCTTGCGGTAGGCCGCGATCACGCCGGAAACGGTGAGGACCTTCCCGAGGATCCGCTGGGTACGCTTGATGAGCCCGATGATGTTGGAGTACTCGCCGACCTGGATTTTCGCCAGCAGCGAGGTCCGGTTGCGCACGCGGGGGTTTCCCGTGACGGCGCCCACCCGGGGGTAGTTCACCAGGTGAGTGGCCATCCACAGAAGAACGTCCTTGTCGACGAGGCAGTCGGCGTCGATCGTGAGCATGAACTCGCCGCGGCTCACCAGGATCGCGGCGTTGAGGGCTTTCGATTTTCCGCTGTTGGGCTCCAGTTGAATGATCCGCAGCCAGCTCGAGTTTTCCGCGACGAGCCGATCGAGGATCTCCCGCGTGGCGTCGGTGCTCCCGTCGTTGACGACGATGACTTCGTAGTTGGGGTAGTTGAGGTCCTTGAGGTTGAGGACCGTCTCCTCGATGACCTGCTCCTCGTTGTGGCCGGGGACGATGACGGTGAAGTAGGGGAAGTACTCCAGCCCCGGATCCGTCTTGCCCTCATGCCGCAGGCTGAACATGATGCCCCCGATCATCCACACGATGCTCATGTAGAGCGGGTAGAGGAAGACGAAGAGCCCGATGATTTCGTATATCGACATAGTTCCTGTCGGCGGGGGCGGGCTTGCTGCAGGGTCCCGTCCCGCCGGCTTTCCTGAATGGGTCCGTTACGGGTTCTGGCTGAACAGAATCCTGAACAGCCCCTCGAATACGCCCTACGGGGCAACCGCCGGCGGCGGCGCCTCCCGCTTCACCTCGGAATTTCCCGAGAGAATCGAGGATATCTTTTTTACGTCCGGCCTGTTCCGATAAACGTCGTCGGGATAGTAGGCCACGTTGTGCGCACCGATGGAGAGCAGAAACGTGATGTCCTGCTTCAAGGCCCGGTCGTTGAGCCAGGTCTTCCTTTTCCAGTCGTAGGCCTGGAGCTTGTAGATGATTTTCGAGGCCTGCTCGCGGCCCCCCGCGGCATTGAAGAGCTCGCGGTACCACTTGCGGCTGTTCCACTTCCCTTCCATCGCCGCATAGGCCATGATCACGGTGTAATCGTACTTTTCGAGATAGCTCTTGAAATCCTGGGCGAACCAGGCCTTCGATTCCGGGTTCGTGACGGCCTCGGCGTAGATGTTGCGGGCGATGGCCGCCTCGGGCCGATAAACCCGGACGGTCTTGACGATCTCGTCGATGTGACGGTCGAGGGCCTCCGTTTTGAAGGCGACCCACTTCGCCTTCAGTTCCTTGTCCGCCTGCAGCTTCTCCGGCTCCGGCGCAAAGCCGTAGCGCTTGCGGAAGGCCTCGACGGCGGCGGGGTGGAAATCCTCCTCTTCGGCCAGGTAGGCATCATCCTGGATGAGGATCCCGTCCAGGTGGACAATCGCGGCAAGGTCGCGAAAAATCGTGCGGGCTTTTTCCAGGCTGCGGGTATCGAAGGGCGTCAGGCGCCGGTACCACGAACCGCTCACACCGACCTTTCCGTTCTTCCATTCCCTGACCTTGAGCTCCTCGTTGAGCGCTTTGTCCGGCAGCTCGAAAGAAAGGACGGGCATCCACACGAACACTTTGATTTCCCGCAACTGGATTCGGTTGACGGCGTGTCCCAGGAAGTCCATCTCGACGGGCAGCACGGAGTTTTGGAAATAGAGAGAGCGCACGTTGCCCGTCCCCTCGACATCGGAAAATCCCTGCAGGAAAACCGTATTCACACCCATCGCGACGAGCCTGTCGATGAGCAGACCCAGGTTGCGGTCGCTTTCTTCGAAGGAGTTTTTGTTGACGATCTGGTCCAGATCGACCTGCACGGCCCGGATGCGGGTCTTCGGCTTGAAGCCTTCGGCCAGATTCTCCTTGAACAAGGCGGGCCAGCCGGCCTCAGTCTGCAGATAATACCGGTTGAGCCGATCCAGGCTCGAAAGGCGCGAATACCCGTCCTCGAGGGTAAGGATCATGTCGAATCCGAGCTTTTTGGCCTCTTCGATCCCGATCCCCGTGAACGCGCCGTAGGGCCAGGTGAGAATCCGGGGCCGCGCTCCAAGCCGAGCAGAGAGGATCTCGATGCTGCGGGCCAGATCGCTGCGGAGTCGCTCCCGGAACTCCTCGTCCGTTTCGTAGCGCCCCAGCGCGGGCAGATAGGCGAAGGTGGAGGGTGCGGGCTCCATGTTTCCGACGGGGTTGGACTGTACCATCCTGTGGAGCCCCCAGCTGTGGGAGGCGATCGTGACGAGCCCCGAGTCGGCCACCTCCCGGATCTCCCGCCAGTTCATGAACCGTTTGTCCTTGTACTCCATGGTGCCGGGGTACTCGATCCAGGAGGGAACGACGGAGAGGACCGCATGGGCCCCGTAGCGCTTCAGAGCGGGGAGGACGAAGGTGTAAAAGCTCACGTACGAGTCGTCAAAGGTCAGCAGTACGGCCTTGTCCGGGAGCTTCGCCTTCCCTTCCTTTGCCGCCAGGATCTGCGCCGGGCTGACAAACGTGAACCCGTGGGCCTTCAGGTACTCGAGCTGCTCCAGGAAGTCCTTGCGGGAGATGTCGTCGTTCACAACCGGCGTTTCCGGAATGTCGTGATAGACGAGGGTCAGGAACGTGTCGGCCCCATGAGCGGATGATACCATCAGCGCAATCGCCATGACGACCGCGAGACTCAGGCGCAACAATCTCTTGCCTGCGGCCTGTTGCCTGTTGCCTGTTGCCTGTTTTTCAGAAGTACCAGTTGAGCGCAAGATATAATCCAAGGACATTTGTGTAATCCCCATCGTAGACTTTCAGATCGTATGAGATGCCGCCCGTGACGTTGAAGGTCTTCGAGTGGACGTAGCTCTGCTCGAAGGTGATCCCCGCCACGGGATAGGTGCTGTATCCGTCTTCGCCGCTCACCCCTGCACGCAGGTAGACAGCCGACATCCACTTCTTCTCGTAGCGGATGCAGTTGACCCACTGGATCGAGGGGGTCAGCAGGAGGGACCACTCGTATTTCGGACTGTAGTAGTCTACGTCCTGCTTGGAGTAGGTCCCGTAATAGCCCTCGATGCCGCCCCGGATCTTGACGTCGGGATGGTTGTACAGATTCTGGTTATAGCGGATCGTCCCGTAGGTATAGACATTGTCGTCGGAGAACCACTGGGTTCCGCCCCCGATCCCGTATTCCCTCAGATCGCTCTCGACGTAGAGGACGTCGAGGGCGGCACTGTCGGCCGTGACCCCCCGGGATGCCGGCCGGATCGGGACACTGGGGGTGTAGGGAACGTACTCCGCCGTAATTCTCAGGGCATCGGTGGGACGCCACTGCAGCCGCGTGTCCATCCCGAAGTTATCGCCCTCCGTGACGTCAAATCCCAGGCCCAGCCACCAGACGAGTTCAGGGAGAACAATCCAGCGGAAACCGAAGCCTGCCCGGTTCCAGTCGGCACGGCTCGCTCCATCGTCCGAATTGTCCCAGGCCTCGGTGCGCTGGATCCGGCCGTACAGGGCGAACAGCGGCGTGATCGGTTTTTCGAGCGTGAGCGAGGCCCCGTACTCCGTGCTCCCCGTGAATTCCTGGATGAAGAAAAACCCCGCCTCCAGGTGCCACATCATGTCCACCTGGAGCGTCTCCCAGAGGTCCCTGACATTGAGATCCGTCGGGTGCCGGAACCGCAGATCGTCGGCCAGCGCCATCGCCTCCCGCCGGTAATTGAGTTCGCGGAGGGTCCAGCCCAGTCCGGTGAGGTTCCGGGAATCCTGCGGATCGAGGTTTCGGTTGATTTCGAACTGCTCCTGGGCCAGTCGGGGCCACTGGCGCCAGAGATAGGCATGGGCCAGGCCTGTTCGCAGATTCGTGTTGGCGGCGGCTTCGGCCAGGTAATCATCGAAATAGGCCTCCGCCTCCTTCAGCTTGTCCTTCGAGAGGAGGTACCAGCCCTTCACGACAATCACGTTGTTCCTGGCGGCAAGATACTGCTTGCGCTTTTCGACCGATGCGCTGTCGTCGAGCTGTCTTCTCATCTCCGCCAGGAGGCCGTCGATTTGCTGCAGGGTTTCGTCCGCCTTGTCCCATCGACGAAGATCGGTGTACACGTTTACGAGACCGAGCAGCGCTTTGAGCGGGCTCTCGGGATTGCTTTCCAGGGCTTGCCGGTAGTGGACTTCGGCCTCTTCGGGCTTTCGGAGATAGAGGCATGCGTCGCCCGCAGCCTCACTGACCCACCAGGGGACGGGCTTGCCGGATCGCTTGAGCGTTTCCAACTGCGCCAGGGCATCCGTCATCCTGTCCACCCGGCTGAGCGCGACGATGTAATCTCCCCGCGCCGCCGTATTTTCAGGATCCTTGGCGAGAATCGCTTCCAGCTCGGCGATGGCGGCCTCGTTTTCCCCCCACCTCAGTTTCCGAAGGGAAGACCCGATTCGCTCCGCTTCGGGATCCTTCGACAATTTCCCCTCAGCGGCCCCGGGCTCGTCGTGGCGCCTCACCCCGAAGAGGTCTGCGGCAGATTTCCGCATCGTGAGGATTGTCGCATCCGGGAGAACCTTTTCCTGCTCCGCTTTCTCGATGGCCCTGTGCGCCCCGTCGGTATCCCCCAGCCTCAGATAACTGAATACGACCCCCTTGAAAGCCTCCTCGTCCTTCGGATCGTAGGACCAGCCCAGGCGATAGAGGTCCAGGGCCTGAGGATACTCCCACAGATCGTAATAGGCCCTCGCCACATGGCGGGGCACATACGGGATGGCCCGAAGCTCCGTTTCATGACGCTTGAAGAGGTCCACGGCCTTTTGCTGCTGGCCCGTCCAGCTCAGGCACAGGATATAGTCGGCCAGGAGGTGCCTGTCGTCCGGAAGGGCCTTCAGGGCCCGCTCCAGCAGGGGGAGCGCCTCGGCGTTGCGCCCGGCCCGGATAAGCTTCAGGGCTTCCTGATAGTCCGCTTTCGCCTGGGCCGCGGGGTCCATGGGAACATTGGATTCCGGGGGGCTGGCAAGGACAGGAAGAGGCAGGAGCGCAAAGGCAAGGGCTAGGACAAGGGCTGTTATTCCAGCTCTTTTGAGCATGTGATTCCTAATTTCGGCGGCTCTTTGACTCGGTTAAGGGCTCTGTGTCTCACGCGTAAACCCGGCTCGATCTCGAGCAATGGTATTTCGCTGTGACACTTGCAATCATGGTGCCATAATGGCACAAAAGCAAAAAAAGGGCGCCGGAAGACGGCGGCAGTCTCTGCCCGGTCAACAGTTTGAAATATTTTGCTTTTTGAACCTTGAGGTGGAAGGAGGCAACAGCCCGATGCCACCCCGAAGGTCACCCTTTCGGGAACCCCTCCTTCCGGGAGTGGTATTTGACTGCAGTTTGCGAAAATACCAGAAAAGGGAAGCCTCTTGCAATGAATTATCGATGGCACCCGTCAGATTTCCTTACACGCCGAAGTTCCGCCTGTTCCCGCTCCGTGTATTATGGTAAAAGAAAACTTCGTTACATTGGATCCTGTTGTCCCCGATTCACAAGATCTCATCAAAAAAGCATGAAAGGAGTTTCAGCGATGCAGGCTCTGTTCACCCTTACACCGGCGGAATCGAAGCGGCTCATCGGGAAAGGCATTGCGGCCCTTCCCGAGGTGCAGAACGCGAAAAAGAACGGCTACCTCCTCGTGAGCCGCGGCTCCACGACGGCCTATTGCCTCGAGGAAATCATGGGCGAGAAGATCGAGAAGGAGCGCTACCTTGCAGGCCAGACCATCCGGGGCGTTATGTGCGTGCTCGACGCCGGGGATCGCGCCAAGCCCATCACCCTCCACAAGGGAGAGGTCCTGCCCGTGGAACCGACCACCGTGGCGGACAAGCTGGGCCCCGGCGATATCGTCATCAAGGGGGGCAACGCACTCGATGCCTTCGGCAACGTGGGAGTCATCATGGTCAACCCGGCAGGCGGCACCATGGGCTCCTTCTACATGGGCATGAAGGCCCGCGGCCTCGAGATCATCTACACGGTGGGCCTCGAGAAACTCATCCCCTCCGTGGAGGAGGCGGCACGCTACGGCGGCACCATGGTCATCGGCAAATCGATCGGCTGCAAGGCCGGCCTGGCCTGCGTTGCCGACGGAAGGCCCTTCACGGAAATCGACGCCCTGGAAACGCTCTTCGATGTGTCGGCCATTCACTTTGCCTCGGGCGGATGGGGCGGAGCCGAGGGCTGCGTGACGATCATCGTCGAGGGGCCCGATGAAGGCGTGACGAAGTGCATGGAATTCATCGAGGGAAAGATCAAGGGCGAACCGGCCCTTCCCGGCATCAAGAGCCCCTGCAAGACCTGCCCGATCGGCGCCTGCAGCTTCAAGGGCAAGGACGACAAGGATCTGCCCGGCTACCTGAAGTAATCTTCGAGGGGCCGGCTGTCGCAGCCGGCCCCTATTCTTTTTCCGACATCATATCTTCGTTCACATGCAAGCGCATCCGCACTCGAGGACGTCGACCATGGCCGATTACACGGAAAAGCCGAAAAACTGGAAGGACCTCCCCCCCGAGAAACTGGCCGAGTTCATGAACAGCCGCAGCGAGGGATACCTCCCGGCGCTGCTGGGCTTCACGCTCGTCTCGGTTTCGAAGGAGCGGGTCGTCGCCCGCATGGCGATCGAAAAGCACCACCTGGCCCCCAACGATTACCTGCACGCGGCCTCCGTCATTGCATTGGCCGACACGGTTTGCGGATTTGCAACCATCGTCAACCTCCCCGAAGGAGCAGGGGGCTTCACCACGATCGAACTGAAGACCAACTTCCTCGGCACGGCCCGCGACGGCGCCATCCTCTGCGAGGGCACGCCCGCCCACATCGGAAGGCGCACCATGGTCTGGGACGCCCGCGTCCGGGACGAGAAGACCGGCCGCGACATCGCCCTTTTCCGCTGCACACAGATGATCCTGCCCAAACCGCAATGAACCGCCTGGGCCGTCTGCCCTCACGAACAAGACCTGGAGCGAATCCACATGGCAGCAGCAAAGGCCTCGACCCCGGCTAAATTCAAGCTCGAAGAGGCCACCATCGCCGACGTCCACCAGGCCTTCAAGTCCGGCGAGCTCACGGCGAAAAAGCTCGTCGAGATGTACCTGAAACGGATCGAGGCCTATGACCAGAAAGGGCCCAAGCTCAATGCCGTGATCTACGTAAACCCCAAGGCCCTGGAGGAGGCCGCCGCACTGGACGCAAAGTTCAAAAAGTCCGGCCCCGTGGGACCACTCCACGGCATCCCCGTGCTTCTCAAGGACAACGTGAACACGAAGGACATGCCCACGACGGGCGGCTCGAAGAGCCTCGAGGGCTATGTGCCCCCGAAAGATGCCTTCATCACGAAGAAGCTGCGCGATGCGGGCGCCATCATCATCGCCAAGGTGAACCTGCACGAGTTCGCCGTCTGGGGCGAGTCGGTGAGCTCCATGCTCGGCCAGACCCTGAACCCCTATGACCTCACGCGGACCCCCGGCGGCTCGAGCGGAGGCACCGGCGCGGGCCTGGCGGCCAACTACGGCATCCTCGGGATCGGCACCGACACGGTGAACTCCATCCGATCCCCCGCGTCGGCCAACAGCATCGCGGGCATCCGCCCGACGATCGGGCTCGTGAGCCGCGACGGCATCATCCCCTACTCCTTCACGCAAGATGCCGCGGGCCCCATGGCCAGGACCGTCACGGACGCAACGAAGATGCTCAACGTGCTCACCGGCTACGACCCCGGCGATCAGGCAACGGCCTGGAGCGTCGGGTACATCCAGAAGGACTACACCAAGTACCTGAAAAAGGACGGCCTCAAGGGCAAGCGGATCGGCATCCTCCGGAGCTTCTTCGGCACGCAGCCCATCCACGAGGAAGTGAATGCCGTCACGAACAAGGCCATCGAGGACTGCAAGAAGATGGGCGCGACCATGGTCGAGCTCAACACGCCGGACGTCGACTCCGGGAAGATCGCAGGCGAGATCAGCGTCCACCTCTACGACCTGAGGCCGGATCTGGATTCGTACCTGGGCGACCCGAAGGCCAACACCCCGGTGAAATCCCTCGAGCAGATTATCGCCTCGGGCAAGTTCCACCCCGGCATCGAGAAGAACATCAAGGAGGCCATGACCCTGAAGCGCGACGCGAGCTACTTTGAGCGGCTGGCAAAGCGCACGAAACTTCAGGACCGCGTCATGGCGATCATGGCCGAACAGAAGCTCGACGCCCTCATCTTCCCGCACCAGAAGCGGCCCGTCGTCCCCGTGGGCGGCACCCAGGTCGAGCGCAACGGGAGCCTCGGCTCCGTGACGGGCTTCCCCTCCATCGTCGTGCCCGGCGGGTTCACGAAGCCCACCGACTCGGCGAAGATCGGCGTGCCCGTGGGGATCGAGTTCCTTGCAAGGCCCTGGACGGAGGGGCTGCTGATCGAGATCGGCTACGCCTACGAGCAGGGCACGAAGAACCGTCGCCTGCCCGTGACGACACCGAAGCTCGCCGGCGAGATGTAATCCTGACCTAACGAGCGAACCGGCTCCCTCGCATCCCCCGATGCGGGGGGGCTTTTTTCTGCCCGGACAACAGCCGGCAGCAACTTTTCTTGCGCTTTGATGCCGTTGGTTTTATAAGAGACGACAACAACAGAAAGGAGTGCAGACAGGCGATGGATAAAAGCGGCTACACTCTTCTGCCCAACCGCACCGATCACAAGTGCTTCGGCTGCGGGCCCTCGAATCCCGCGGGCCTGCAGATGCAATTCTACACAAACGGCGAGACGGTTGCCTCGTGGGTCACGGTGCCGCCCCACCTCTGCGGCTGGAGCAACCTCGCCCACGGCGGCATTCTTTTCACGGCGCTCGACGAGATCATGGGCCGCTCCATGATCTACCTGCTGCAGCGCTTCGTTCTCACCAAATCAATCGCCATCGAGTATCGGAAACCCGTGCCGCTCGACCGGGAGTTCAAGGTGGAGGGAAGGATCCTGGAGGTCCGCAGCGAACGGGAGGCCGCGGCCGAAGGCATCATCACCAACGACGAAGGGGAGATCTGCACGCGGGCCACGGGGCTCTGGGCCACCTTCACACCTGACTCGGCCCGCAAGCTCGGCATCGCCGACGAGGAGACCTTCCGCTGGTTCGAGCAGGTCATCGCGACGAAACGCTGAAGAAGGGTCAAGCGTACGGGGCCAGGGTGTCGATTTTACTTCCGCCCTGTTGTGTGATATTTGTTTCGAAACGATTTCAGGAAATTTCCCATGGCATTGATCATTGAAGGCGGACTCGACCTGCCCATCCCCCGCATGATCCCGGTCCGCCAGAAATTCTCCGAAGCGCAAATCGCGGACATCCAGGGCGAGATCGAAAGACTCTTCCGGCACGACGGGAAGATGAAGCGGATCCGCGCGCAAAGCCGGATCGCCGTGGCCGTCGGCAGCCGGGGGATTCACGCCATCGACCGGATCACGCTGGCTGTCGTCGGGGAACTGAAGCGCCTGGGCGCGAGCCCCTTCATCGTCCCCTCCATGGGAAGCCACGGCGGGGCCACGGCGGAAGGACAGAGAAAGGTCCTGGCCGGTTTCGGGATCACCGAAGAGACCATGGGCGCACCCGTCGTCTCTTCCATGGAGACCGTGCAGGTTGGCGAACTCGACGACGGAACCCCCGTATTCCAGGACAAGGAGGCGTTTTGCAGCGACGGGATCGTGGTCATCAACCGCATCAAGCCGCACACGGCCTTCGTGGGCGACTACGAGAGCGGGCTTCTCAAGATGGTTGCCATCGGCCTGGGCAAGCACCGGGGGGCCACGGTCTTTCACTCCTGCGGAATGGACCGCTTCGGTGAGCTGCTTCCGCAACTGGGCCGGGTGGTCCTGGCGAAGGCCCCGATTCTCTTCGGCCTGGCGGTCATCGAAAACGCCTACGACCGGCCGGCCCGCTTCGAGATCGTCTGGAACGAGGACATGATCGGGCGGGAAAAGTCCCTGCTCGCTGAATCCAGGGCACTCATGCCGAGGGTCATCCCCGGCAACCTCGACGTCCTCATCGTCCACGAGATCGGCAAGGAGATCAGCGGCGCCGGTCTCGACCCCAACATCACGGGGCGCTCGGGTTCGCCTTATTCAACAGGGAGAATTCATGAAACGAAAAGGATCGCGTCTGAACTTGTCTGCGGCCACGAAGGGCAATGCCACGGGGATCGGTCTGGCCGACGTCACAACGGACAGGGCCGTCACGGCCATGAACCCCGAGACCACGTGGATCAACTGCATCACCTCGTGTGTGCTGGCCTCGGCGAAACTCCCGATCCACATGCCCACGACCGCGAGGCTATCTTGTTTGCCCTCGAGACCTGCGACCCGTGTGAATCACCCGCAGAGCCGCATCGTCTGGATCAGAAACACGCTGGCCCTCGAGCGCATCTGGGCCTCGGAGCCTCTGCTCGAGGAACTGAAGCGACATCCGCAGATCGAGATCGCAGGCGACCCGGCGCCCATGCCCTTTGATGAGCAGGGAAATCTTCTCTACTAAAAGAAGGGTACAGGGTACAGGGTACAGGGTTCAGGGTATAGGCGAGATAAGATACAGAAAAGAAAATCCCCCTTCCTCCCCCTTTTATAAAAGGGGGAAAGAGGGGGATTTGTCTATCTTGCCTTGGGGCTTGCGGCTTGTGGCTTTCTTCTGGGTTCAGCCCCGCACCAGTTCCGCATAGGCTGCCTGGAGACAACGCGTCACAGGGCCGGGGGCGCCTGTTCCAACGGGCCGCCCGTCCAGGCGGATGATGGGCGTGATTTCCTTGTTCGTGCCCGTGATGATGATCTCGCTTGCCCGGTTCAGTTCCTCGCCCCGGAATTCCTTCTCCTTGTATGCGATCCCGATCTTGCGGCAGAGTTCCAGCACGACGCCCCGGGTGACCCCGGAGAGGATGAAGTTGCCGAGCGGGTGCGTGTGAATGTGCCCGTTGAAGACGGCCAGCACATTGGTGTGCGTCCCCTCGGTGACGACGCCGTCGCGGACGAAGATGGCCTCCTCGGCCCCCTTCTCCTTTGCCTGCTGGACGGCCAGGACACTGCCCAGCAGACCGATGGCCTTGATGTCGCAGCGCGACCAGCGGAATTCGGGGACGAGGATGGCGCCTACGCCCTTTTCGCGCATCTCGGCCGATGACGGGGCGGGGGAGATGAGCACCATCGTCGTCGCAGAAACGGGTGGGACCGGGAAGGTGTGCTTGCGCGGAGCCACGCCCCGGGTGACCTGGAAATAGATCAGGCTGTCCACCTGCTCCAGCCCGTTCATGGCGATCAGTTTTGCGCCGGCCACTGCCAGATCCACGACCCCCGGGAAATCGATACACGTCTCGCGCAGGCTGCGGGCCAGCCGGTCCATGTGCTCGGCCATTCTGAAGGGTTTGCCGCCGTAGGCGCGAACGACTTCGTACACCCCGTCGGAGAACAGGAAGCCCCGGTCATCGGGCGAGATGTGAATGTCATCTTTTTGCAGGAAGCTGCCGTTGAAATAAGCGGTCACGGGATCATCCCCCCTTTTATAATCTTGCCTTCTCGTTTTCGATCATCTTCGCGAAGCGTTTTATCCCTTCCTCGATCTGGGCCGGTGTGGCCATGCTGAAGCTGGCCCGCATATAGTTCTTCAGGCCCCCCGTTGTCGAGAAGCCGAAGCCCGGCACGAGAAGGACCCCCAGGGCGACTCCGTCCGTCTCCACCATCCGCTCCGTGTCGAACCCCGCAGGCAGCTCGAACCACAGGAACATGCCCTCGTTGGGGATGTTGTACCGGATGTCTGCGGGCAGGTGCCTGCGCGCAGACTCGACCATGGCGTCGCGGTTTGCCCGGTAGAAGCGGCAGTTCTCCCGGATGAGGGCCCGGAACTCCTCGTGCGTATGGCCGGCGAGGAAACCCGTCAGCAGCGTCTGGTCCATGGCGCTGGTGTGAAGATTGGTGCCCTGTTTGTAGAGCTGAAAGGCCCCGATGATCTCCGCGGGCCCCGAGGCGTAGCCGAGACGAAGGCCCGGGGCAAAGATCTTGGAAAAGCTGTCGAGGCGCACCACGCGCCCCTCGCGGTCCATGGACTGCAGCGTGGGCCAGGGATCCCGGTCGCCCAGCTGCACGAGCTGGTAGGGGTCGTCCTCGAGGACAGGCAGATCGAAGCGCGAGGCGATCTCGAGCAGGTTCCGCCTGCGCTCGACGGACAGGGCCACCCCGGCCGGGTTGTGGCCGTTGGGGACCTCGTAGATGAATTTCGGCATGGGCTGGCCGGCTTTCTTGCGCGCCTCGAGAATCTTCTCCAGCTCCTTCGTCTGCATCCCCTCGGCATCAATCGGGACGGGGATGAAGTTTTCCGTGAAGGCCCGGAAGGCGCCCAGGGCGCCCGGGTAGGCCGGCTCGGAGAGAATCACCCCGTCCTCCGGGTCCAGGAACAGGTAGGCCATGATATGCAGCCCCTCCTGGGCCCCCGTGAGGACCTGGATCTGCTCGGGCTTGAGATCGACACCGTCTTTCGCCTTGTGCCAGGCAAGCAGGTGAGGCTTGAGTTCCATGTGGGCGTCCGTGGGACCGTACTGGCAGGCGAGGTCCATGGCGCCTTCCCGGATGGAGAAGCGCCGGCCGCTCTTGAAGACGACATCCATGGTCTCGAAGGCGAAGGTCTTTGCGTTCGGGTAGCCGCCTCCCAGGGAAATCATCCCCGGCTGCCGCATCAGGGGGACGAGCTTGCGAATCGGCGAAGGGGCAAGCCCCTTCGTGCGTTTTGCCATGAGGTGCTTGAAGTCCATGGTTTTCTTCTCCGAAGATTTTCAAATCCTCCCCCTTTGGGAAAGGGGGGCAGAGGGGGATTTGTTGAAGACGAAACGATCGTACCGATTCAGGTAAAAAACAGCAGCTGGAGCGGGCCGCTTATCCGGGTGGCCCGCTCCAGCTCTGTGTGCATTTGTAATGCGTCGGTTGACAGTACGCCGGGCGCTTTACTTAATCACGCCCTTCTCCTTGTAGTACTTGATGACCCCGGGGTGCAGCGGGATCGAGAAACCGTTAATGGCCGTCTTGAGATCGATGGTCTTGCCCTTCTCGTGGACCTTGGCCACCTCGGCCTTCTTGTCGAAGAGGGTCTTGATCATATTGTAGACGAGCTCGTCGGGCAGCTCGGCCTGCACGCACAGGGTGGCCAGCGACCCCGTCGTCAGGACGTCATAGTCGATGCCCTTGTAGGTCCCCTTGGGGATGACCGTCGCGGCGGAGAAGAAGGGGTACTTCTTGACGATCTGGTCGATGTTGGCCCGGTCGATCGAAAGGATGGCGATCTTGTGCTGCGAGCCGATGTCGATGATGCTCGAGTTCGGCGCGCCGGCGTCGACCATGACGGCGTCGACCTGCCCGTCCTTCAGAAGCTCCATGGCGGGGCCGTAGGCCAGGTACTGGGCCTTGATGTCGCTGAAGGGAATGCCGTAGCTCTCGAGGACGATCTTCATGTTGAGAACGCTCGAGCTGCCCTGGATCCCGCAAGCCACCTTCTTGCCCTTGAGGTCCTTGTAGGATTTGATTCCTGAGTCGGCCTTGACGACCGTCTGGATCGTGTTGGGGTACAGGGCGATAAAGCCCCGGATGTTCGTGACCGGGCCGCTCTTGAAATACTCCTCGCCCCTGTAGGCCCAGTCGGCCACGAGCGACTCGACGAAGCCGATCTCCATGGTCTTGTTCTTGATGTGGCGGGCGTTCTCCACGGAACCGCCCGTTGCCTCGGCCGCAACGTTGAGACCGATGCCCGCGTTGGTCCAGACCTTGGAAATCGCCACCCCGAGGGGGTAGTAGGTGCCGCTCATGGCCCCCGTCCCGAAGGAGATGTTCTTCGTCTGTGCATGGCCGACACCGCCCCATCCCAGGGCGATCACGACGGCCGCCATCAGGCAAACTGCTGTCATCTTGTTCAAACGCATCTCGGTATAACCTCCTTTTTGGAATTTCCGTTTTCCCGGCAAACCCGGGAGCTTATGCTGCGTCGTTTCAAATCCTTCCCGTCAGGCGGCAGGCGCCGCCTGCATTCTCTTTGCGTCCTTGCGCTGCAGGAAATAAACGGCCGCCAGGATGGCAAGCCCCATCAGGTCCGTCACCCACCCGGGGGTGATGAGCAGGATGCCCGCGGCCAGCAGGGCGAAGCGCTCCCAGGGAACACACTTCCGGTAGAGATAATTCCCCACAAAGGCCGAAAGTGCAATGACGGAAAACGTTGTCGAGGGGACCATCATGGCGATCTCCTCCCAGGGCCCCTCGAGGACCAGCCCGGGATAGTAGACGAAGAGGAAGGGGACGATGAAGCCCACGATCACGTTTCGGGTGGCGATCCAGCCCGTCTCCATGGGGTCCCCTTTGGCGATCCCCGCCGCCGTGTAGGCCGCCAGGGCCACCGGGGGCGTGATGTCGGCGTAAACGCCGAAGTAGAAGACAAACAGGTGGGCATGAAGCACGGGCATCCCCAGGGCCACGAGGGCCGGCGCCGCCACGGAGGCCTGGACGATATAGTTGGCCGTCGTCGGCAGGGCCATGCCGAGGATCAGCGAGGCGATTGCGGTGAAAATGAGGGCAAAAATGAGGTGTCCCTGGGCGAGCTGTTCGATGAGGGTCGAGAACTTGATGCCGAGGCCCGTCATGCTGACGGTGCCCACGATGATGCCGGCGCAGGCGCATGCCGCGGCGATCCCCACGGTGTTCCGCCCGGCCGCAACCAGCACCTCCCAGAAGACCTTCGGCCCGATCCTTGTTGCGGCCTTGAAGAGCCCCACGACAAGCAGGATACCCATACCCGAGAAGGCAGCCCGGGCGGGGCTGTAGCCCAGGGTGAGAACGACGACGAGGACGATGACGGGGATGATGAAGATCCAGCCTTCGAGCAGGACCGCCGAGGTCTTCGGAATCTCATCCTCGGGCATTCCCTGCAGGCCCGTGCGGCAGGCCTCGAAGTGGACGTTCATGTAGACGCTCAGGTAAAAGAGGCAAGCCGGCACGATGGTCATGATCACGATGGTGAGGTAGGGCGTGTTGGTGAACTCGGACATGATGAAGGCCGCCGCCCCCAGGATGGGGGGCATGATCTGGCCGCCCGTGGAGGCCGCCGCCTCGACGGCGCCGGCAAACTCGGGCCGGTAGCCGCAGCGCTTCATCAGCGGGATCGTGAAGGTGCCCGTCGTGGCCACATTCGCGATGCTGCTTCCCGAGATCATCCCCATGAGCCCGCTGGAGAGGACGGCGATCTTTGCCGGACCGCCTTTCAGCCGGCCCGCGAGCGACACGGCCAGATTGATGAAGAAGGCCCCGCCGCCGCCCTTTTCGAGGAAGGCCCCGAAGAGGATGAAGAGAAAGACGATCGTCACGACGACGCCTATGGGAATGCCGAAGATGCCTTCCGTCGTGACGTACATCTGGTTGAGGATCCGGTGGATGTCGTATCCCCGGTGGCCGAAGTCGCCGGGTATCTGATTGCCGAAATAGGCGTAAAGGAGAAACAGGCTCGTAACGATCGGCAGGGGCCAGCCGATGGCGCGCCTTGTGGCGTCGAGGACCATGACCACGCAAAACCCGGCCAGGACCTGGTCGAGCATCGTGAGATCGCCCATGCGGTTGACGAGGTCCTCGAAGTCCCAGACGACGTAGCCGCAGACCACGACGGCAAGCCCAGCCCAGAGCCAGTCGACCCAGGCGAGGGACCTGTTCTTCGGGAAAAGGGGGTAGGTAATGAAGATGACAAAGAGGCTCAGCATCAGGACGGCGGCCCGCTGGATCATCGCCGGCAGGGGAAAGTGAAGCATCGTGGCGATGATGAACAGCGAAATACACGCCCCGGCCACGCTGACAAGGCCCCGCAGGACCTTGTTGCTCTCGTCGAAGGTCGTTGCCTTCTCCTCGGAGCCGATGATTTCGTTGGGGACTTCCGGGAGGTTTGACATGGGGTTTCCTTCTCGGACCAGGCGGCTCCTGTCCCGGATTCCTCATCCGGGGCGAGAGACGGGTTCTCTTTCTGTATTCTGTATACAGGCTCCTGCGCCGCGCGGTCATGCTCCCGGGGCGGGGACCTGTCTTAAATCGCGTCAGGTCTGTAAAGTCCCGGTCCGGGCCTTTTCGCCGGTGTCATGGGTCGCAGCCCTGTGCAGGGCCCAATCAGGCTTAGCAGGTGTCGCTGCACGGCTTCCTTCGCCCTGCCGGTGTCGCGATCCTGAAGCGCTTTCAGGATATCCGCATGCTCCTGGTCCGTTGTGGGGTTCTTGCCCCTGCGATGGAAGAGTCGAAAGCGGCCGATCTGCATATTGGCGTTGAGATTCTTTACCATGGTCAGGAGCCGCTGATTCCCCAGGATACGGAAAAAGAGAAGGTGGAATTCACTGTCGCATTCGATGAATGCCCGGTAGCTCTCCACATCATTCTCCCGGATTTCCATGGAAATCATTCTCCCGTAGAACTGGCGAACAGGGACAGTTGATCATCGGTCAGTCCCGCCGTGACGGCCTCCACGGCGGCCGTTTCAAGGATCAGGCGCGTCTGCAGGATCTCGTGGATATCGTCCTGGGTCACGTCTTTTACATAGGTTCCTTTGCGCGGCGCGATCTCGACGAGACCTTCACCTGCCAGCTTGAACAGTGCGTCTTTGATCGGCGTGTGGCTCACACCCAGTTTCTCGCTGAGCTGATTCAGGTTCAGGTTGTATCCGGGAGGATAATTAAAATTCATGATGTTCGTCTTGATGTAGCTGTAGACCTTCTCGTTGATGTTGCTCACATCGATCAATGTCGAATGCTCTTCGGCGGCCATACTGTCATCCCCCCTGGATCCGTCGAAATCCTCTTTGCCTTTATCGTCCATGCTGCCTTCAGGTCACAAAAAACATCTGATATCTTGAAGTCTGAAATTCCAGATTATCGTAACTTGTTAGCAGGTTAGTCACTGAAATCAAGCGCTTTTTGGCCACCTATTTAAACGAGGGGATAATAAGTAATAATATCATGTATATAAAACTATGAATTATTTTCCGGAAAAAAAATCCTTGACAACGAACATTTGGAGTGTATCAAGTGAATGAATGAAAATTTCAGATTGATGATTTCTGTTTGGCCATCGCAGACCTGAAAGCACAGGAAAGGAGACAGGCCATTGCAATTTCAGGTACTTATGATTGAGCAGATCTCTCCGGTGGGGATCGAAATGCTGGAAAAGGCGACGAAGGTCGTTATCGCCCCGTCGCCCTCCGATGCCGATCTTCTACCCCTCATCGGTGATGCCGACGCCCTTCTCATCCGCAGCACCAACCTCACCATCCCCGTCATGGAAGCAGGCCGAAAGCTCAAGGTTATCGGCCGGCACGGGATCGGTCTGGACAACATCGACCTCCCCTCCGCCACAGGCCTGGGGATCCAGGTGGTCAACACGCCCGGGGCCAACACCAACGCCGTTGCCGAGCATGCCCTCTGGGCGATGATGCACTGCGCGAAGAACTTCAACCGCGCAGAGCAGGCCCTGAGAGAAGGGAAATTCTCCGTCGCCGGCTCGCTTCCGGGGCTCGTGCAGAAGTTCGGTTACAGCACCCTCGAGCTCAAGGCAAAGACCTTGGGCCTCGTCGGGTTCGGCCGGATCGCCCGCAGGCTCTCGGAGCTTGCCCGCTGCCTGCATAGGGATATCAAGGCCTACGACCCTTCCTTTTCCCCGATGAAGCCTTCAAGGCCTTTGCCGTCCGTCGGGTCCGCACCGTCGACGAGGCAATCAGGGACTCCGACTTCGTCTCCCTCCACGTTCCTTATATGAAGAATACGCACCACCTCATCGGAGCGAGGGAACTCGCCCTCATGAAGCAGGAGGCCTTCCTCCTCAACACATCCCGGGGAGGAATTGTCGACGAGGCGGCCCTCTTCAGGGCTTTGCTGGAAAAGAAAATCGCCGGGGCGGCCCTGGACGTCTTCGAGAAGGAGCCGCCTCCCGCGGATCTTCCCTTCTTCGGCCTCGAGAACGCGGTAGTGACGCCGCACATGGCCGCCATGACGGACGTGGCGCTGATCAACATGGCCCGCGATGCCTCCCAGGGGATCCTCGACGCCCTCGAGGGGAAAAGGCCCGAATTCCTGGCAAACCCGGAGGTATGGGAGAAGCGAAGGCGCTAATAAAAAGAGGATCAGGGTCAGGGTATAAAGTCATCGGGTGGGCAAGATGGTTCAAGAGACAAGGCAAGGCAACAAATAAATAGAAATTCCCCTTCCACCTGATTCGCTTCGGGGGGGGGAAGGAACGAACCAAACATGGTTGCGCCTCTTACGGGAGGCACCCCGGTCCCCCTTTGAAAAATGGGGAAAGAGGGGGATTTCACAGACAACATATTTCAGAGGAAGGACAGGAGCTTTGGCAAAAGAAATCAGATTGATGCAGGGCAATCAAGCCATTGCGGAAGGGGCGATCTACGCCGGGGCCAGGTTCTATGCCGGCTACCCGATCACGCCATCGTCCGAAATCGCCGAAGAGTGTTCGAAGAAACTGCCGAAGCTGGGCGGCGTCTACATCCAGATGGAGGATGAAATCGCATCGATTGCCGCGGTCATAGGCGCATCCTTGGCAGGCGCCAAGGCTTTTACGGCAACGAGCGGTCCCGGCTTCTCTCTCATGCAGGAAAATCTGGGGCTCGCTGTCATGGGCGAAGTCCCCTGCGTGATTGTCGATGTCCAGCGGTCGGGACCGAGTACGGGGCTGGCGACAAGACCCGCCCAATCGGACATCATGCAGATCCGCTGGGGTCGCCACGGCGACCAGTCCGTCATTGCGCTTTGCCCGGCAAGCGTCAGTGAATGTTTCACCATGACGGTTACGGCCTTCAATTTCGCCGAACGCTACCGGGTCCCCGTCGTCATCATGACCGACGAGATCGTGGGCCACATGAGGGAAAATGTTGAGGTGCCTGCTCTGGGCGAGTTGGAGGTGATCGACCGCAAGGCTCCGTCCGTAACGCCGGCAGAATACAAGCCCTTCAAGACCGACGAGGACGGGATCGCCCCCCTGGCCGCCTATGGAGGTGACCATGTATTCCACGTCTCGAGCTCCATGCACGGCCTCGACGGATACAGCAACAACGATCCGGCCAATGCCGCCTGGCGGGTGAGGCAGCTCCACGAGAAGATCGACAACAACCGCGACAAGATCGTACTGACGCGATCCTTCTATACCGATGACATGGACGTGCTGCTCATCACGTTGGGCGCCACGACTCGCTCGGGTCGCGCCGCGGCCCTCCAGGCCCGCAAGCAGGGGGTCAAGGCCGGCGTGCTGCAACTCCAGACCGTATGGCCCTTCCCGGACCGGGAGGTCGCCGAACTGGCCCGGCGCGTGAAAACCATTGTCGTGCCGGAGATGAACTACAGCGGCCAGATCGCAGGCGAGGTCCGCAAGGCCGTCGGCCCCGAGATGGATCTCAGGAGAGTCAACAAATACAACGGGACGATCATCACCCCCCAGGAGATCCTGGCCGTGATGCTCGGGCCTTCGGCCAAGTAGAAAGGAGGCAACCGTGTCACACGCAACGGGAGTCAAATACTTGAAAGGCGGGATCCTCCCGCACATGTGGTGTTCGGGCTGCGGCATCGGCACCATGCTCGGGGCCCTGCTTCGGGCCTTCGAGGAGCTCAACTTCGCCAACACCGACACGGTCGTCGTGACCGGCATCGGCTGCACGGGCAAAGCGGACGACTACATGATCACCAATGCCCTGCACACGACCCACGGCCGCGCCCTGGCCTACGCCACGGGCATCAAGGCCTACAACCCGAAGCTCAACGTGGTTGTCCTCATGGGCGACGGCGACGGCGTCACCATCGGCGGCAACCACTTCATCCACGCGGCCCGGCGCAACATGGATCTCACCGCCATCATCCTCAACAACCTCAACTTCGGCATGACGGGCGGCCAGGTATCGGGGACGACACCGGCCCAGCGATTCACGAGCACGACGGCCTACGGAAACCCCGAGCGGGATTTCGACATCTGCGCCCTGGCCGAGGTGGCGGGGGCGAATTACGTGGCCCGCTGCACGCCCTACCACGGCTGGGAGATGAAGGAGAACATGAAGGAGGCCCTCACGAAGAAGGGCTTCTCCGTCGTCGAGGTCGTGAGCCCCTGCCCCACCCACTTCGGGCGCCACAACGAGATGAAGGAAACCGCCGACATGCTCCACTGGCTGAGGGACCGGGCCATCGCCGTCGACGAGTACCGACGCCTGCCGGAGGAGATGCGAAAGGACCGCATGCCCATCGGCACGCTGGTCTCGAAAGATTTCCCGGACTTCAACACCCAATACGAGCTCGTCAAGGCCCGGGCACAGAAAGGCTGAAGGAAAGGTGCATCGCATGACAGACGAAAAGAGACATTTTGAGGTCATCCTCGCAGGCACCGGCGGACAGGGCCTGATCCTCTCGGGCATCCTGCTGGCCGAGGCGGCGATCCTTGAGGGGAAAAACGTAGCCCAGACGCAGTCCTACGGCATCGCCAGCCGCGGCGGCCTGTCGCTTGCCGAGGTCATCATCGATACCGAGGAGATCATCTTCCAGCAGGTCCAGAACCCGGACTGCATCCTCGCGCTGACGGAGGAGGCCGCCAAGAAGTACGAGGCCTGGGCCGCCAAAGGCGTGCCGATCCTCTACGACAGCACCCTGGCGAATGCCCGGACGGCCCCCAGCTTTACGGGCTATGCCTTCACCCAGACGGCAAGCGATCTGGGAAGCGAGGGAAGCGTCAACATCCTCGCCCTGGGAACCGTGGCCGCCAAGACGGGCGCCGTGAAAATGGAAACCCTGGAGCAGATGATCCGCAAGCGCTTCAAGGGCGCGGCTGTCGAGATGAACCTGAAGGTCCTGGCGGCCGGCCGTGATCTGGCGGCCCGCTAGTTCAACCTCGCAACCCAGTCGATCGCAAGAAAGGAGTCCTACGGTGGGCGTTGTGAACACCCGAAAAAATAAGATGGCACCGTGCCAGGAGGCCTGCCCGGCCGGCATCGATGTGCCGCGCTATATCCGAGCCATCCGGGAGGGCCGCTTCGAAGAAGCCCTGGCCGTCATCCGGGAAAGAATCCCCTTCCCCTTCGTCTGCGGGTACGCCTGCGTGCACCCCTGCGAGGCGAAGTGCTCGCGCAACCAGTTCGAAGGCCCCGTGGCGATCCGCATGCTCAAGCGCATCGCGGCGGAAAAAGGCTGGAAAAAGCAGCCCAAGCCTGTCAGCATGAGCCCCACAGGCAGGAAGGCGGCCGTCATCGGCTCGGGACCGGCTGGACTTACGGCGGCGTACTACCTCACCCTGCAGGGACACGACGTGACCGTCTTCGAGGCCCTGCCTGAGGCGGGAGGCATGCTGCGCTACGGCATCCCCGGTTACAGGCTGCCCGACGAGATCGTGGACCGCGACATCAAGGTCATCGAGGACTGCGGGGTCAGGATCCGCACGAAAAAGAAGATCGATTCCGCCGAGGCCCTCCTGGACAAGGGGTTTGAGGCCGTTTTCGTGGCCTCGGGGGCCTGGCGCGGCCTGAAGATGGGGATTGCGGGCGAGGACGGCCCGGGGGTGCTCGACGGCCTCACCTTCCTCAAGGCCGTCAATTCGGACAAGGCGCCCCGCATCGGCAACAGGGTCATCGTCGTGGGCGGGGGAAACACCGCCATCGACGCCGCCCGCGCAAGCCGCAGGCTCGGCGCCGACGTGACGATCCTCTACCGGCGCACCCGCGCGGAGATGCCCGCGGCCGCCGCCGAGATCGAAGAAGCCCTCGAGGAGGGCGTGACCGTCGAATTCCTGACGGCGCCCGTACGCATCGAGAAAGGCGCCGTAACGTGCATCCGCATGGCCCTCGGGCAGCCGGATGCCAGCGGCCGCCCGCGGCCCGTTCCCGTGAAGGGAAGCGACTACACCCTGGAGGCCAAAACGGTCGTCATGGCCGTGGGCCAGGAAGTGGATGTACCGGCGGAAACCCTCAAGCGCAACAAGAACGGGACGATTGCAGTCAATGCCGACACCCTCGCCACTTCGGCCAGAGGAATCTTCGCCGGCGGAGACGCCGCGACGGGGCCCGCCTCCATTATCGCGGCCATCGGCCAGGGCCGAAAGGCAAGCGTTGCCATCGACCGGTTCCTGGGCGGGACGGGCGTCATCGACCGGCTCACCGACAGCGCAGCCCTTACGGATCCGCCCGAAGAGGCGCCACGGGGCACCCCCCGGGCCGCAGCCAGGACGGCATCCCCCCAAAAGCGGCTGGGCGATTTCGAGATCGTGGAAAAGGTCTATGACCCGGCCACGGCCATGCAGGAGGCCGGGCGCTGCCTGTCCTGCGATCTGCGGGAGTTCGACGTGACGGTGAACGAGGTGGCCTGCAAGGACTGCGGGTACTGCCGCGAGGTATGCGGGCTGGAGATCTTCGCGCAGTCCGACCGGTTCAACCCCGGCGGCTACCGGCCCACCGTGGCGGCACAGGCCGAGCGGTGCATCGGCTGCCTGAAATGCCTCTATATCTGCCCGGATTTCGCGATTACGGTCAAGGATCATCGGAAACCCGGGCGATGAAGACCCTTCGGCGAAACTTCTCATTGAGGCCGGTTCGAAGTCGGCATCCCCGGAGGGAGTCAAAGCCCCTTCGAGATTCCTCAACCCGAACCCGCAAGGAGACGTAACATGAACTTCGAATTACCCGATGAGTTGAAGATGCTGAGAGACACGGTGCGCGACTTCGCCGCCGAGAAGATCGCCCCCTTTGCCGAGGAGTGGGACCACAAGTCCTACTTCCCCTACAAGGAGGCGATCAAGCCCATGGGCGAGCTGGGATTTTTCGGCACCGTCATCCCCGAGGAGTACGGCGGAAACGGCATGGGGTGGCTGGCGGCCATCATCATCACCGAGGAGATCGCCCGGGCCTCGAGCGCGCTTCGCGTCCAGGTGAACATGAACGAGCTGGGCTGCGCCTACACGATCCTGCGCTACGGCACCGACGAGGCGAAGAAGAACTACATTGAAAAGCTCGTCAACGCCGACTACATGGGCTCCTTCGGCATCACGGAGCCCCAGGCGGGCTCGGACATCATGGCGATCAAGTCCACCGCCGAGGACAAGGGCGATCACTGGCTGCTCAACGGCACCAAGACCTGGATCTCGAATGCCAACTGCGCCGACGTCAACATCTTCTACGCCTACACCAGCGTGGGCGGCAAGAGGGAGCTGTCGGCCTTCGTCGTGGAGCTCAAGAACTTCAACGGGATCACGGTGACGGATCTCGAGAAGATGGGCTCGCACTGCTCGCCCACGGGCGAGATCGTGCTGGAGAACACGAAGGTGCCCAAGGGCAACATCCTGGGCAAGCCCGGCGACGGGGCAAAGATCGTCTTCGGCTCGCTCTCGCAGACGCGCCTGTCGGCTGCAGCCGGCGGCATCGGCGTGGCCCAGGCCTGCCTGGACATCGTGACCAAGTACGCCATGGAGCGCGAGCAGTTCGGCAAGCCCATCGGCACGTTCCAGATGAACCAGGACATGATCGCCCAGATGATGGCCGACATCGAAGCGGCCCGGCTCGTGGTCTACAAGGCGGCCTGGCAGAAGGACCAGGGCCAGCTGTTGAACAATGTGGAAGTGGCCATGGCGAAGTACCTGGCCGGCGAGCTTTGCTACAAGTGCTCGCAGTACGCCATGAAGATCCTCGGGGCCTACGGCTACTCGCCGGAGTACCCCGTGGCCCGGATCTTCCGCGACGCCCCGACCTACGCCATGGTCGAGGGCTCCACCAACATCTGCAAGTTCATCATGGCCCAGGACCAGCTGGGGATCCGGAAAGCAAACCGCTGAGCCGTACTGCCTTCCCGGCGCCCGCAAAGCACGGAGAGAACCGCCAAACAGGAGAAACGGATTGCTTACCTTCGGCCTGACCGTGTCGCTGATCGGAATGGGGGTCGTCTTCGTCGCCCTGGTCCTGCTCGTCTATATCATCCGGGCCATCAGCAGGCTCGCCGTCCTCTATGAAAAATCCTCCGCGCCTCCGAAGGTCGGGGCAGCGAAAGCTCCCGTCAGGGCCCCGGAAGAGGACGACGGGGAGATCCTCGCCGTCATCACCGCAGCGCTGGCGGCTCATACCCGCAAGCCTTGAGAAACCGCCAGGCGGGCCTGCGCGGTGCGATCGCACGATAACCAAAGGAGAAGCCCCTCATGAAGAAATACCGTGTGCACGTAAACGGGAAGACCTATGACGTCGCCGTGGAGGAGATCGGCGAGGTCGTCAGTGCGGCCGTGTCCTCCCCGCAGTCGGCCGCGCCACCTGCTCCCCCAGCTCAACCCATGCCGGCCGGTTCAGAAGTGATTGCTGCTCCCATGCCCGGAAAGATCCTTTCCATCAAGGTGAAGGCGGGCCAGGAGGTGAAGGAGGGGGACCTGATCCTGATGCTGGAGGCCATGAAGATGGAAAACGAGATCTTCTGCGGCCGGGCGGGCAGGGTGCTGGAAATCAAGGTCGCCGAGGGGGCCTACGTCGACACGGGCGATGCGCTGGTGGTAATCGGCTGACGGGGACAGCGCTCCGTTGAACGTCCCGGAAAGGGAAACAAGACGTTATGGAAATCAACCTGATCCAGGCCCTTCGAGATCTGCTGTTAAGTACCGGGTTCGCCACGATCACCTACCAGCAGATCATCATGCTGGCCGTGTCCTTCGTGCTGCTGTATTTGGCGATCGTCAAGGGCTTCGAGCCTCTCTTGCTGATGCCCATCGCCTTCGGGATGCTCCTGGCCAACCTCCCCGCGGCGGGGATGATGGCACCCCCCACGGTGGAGATCGACGCGGTCACGGGCAGGGAGAAAACCGCCGTGGGCGGCCTGTTGTGGTACCTCTACCAGGGGGTGAAGCTCGGGATCTACCCGCCGCTGATCTTTCTGGGCGTCGGGGCCATGACCGACTTCGGCCCGCTCATCGCCAACCCCAAGACACTGCTTCTGGGCGCCGCGGCCCAGTTGGGCATCTTCACCACCTTCATCGGGGCCCTCTACCTCGGCTTCAACCCGCAGGAGGCCTCCTCGATCGGCATCATCGGCGGGGCCGACGGCCCCACGGCCATCTTCCTCACCTCGAAGCTCGCCCCGCATCTGCTGGGGCCTATCGCCGTGGCCGCCTACTCCTACATGGCCCTCGTGCCGATCATCCAGCCGCCTATCATGCGGCTGCTGACGACGAAAAAGATGCGCATGGTGGTCATGGACCAGCTGCGGCCCGTCTCGAAAACCGAGCGGATCGTCTTCCCCGTCGCCGTCACCGTGATCGTGTCGCTGCTGCTGCCCGATGCCGCCCCCCTGGTGGGCATGCTCATGCTGGGAAACATCTTCCGGGAGTCCGGCGTGGTGGGGCGGCTGAGCGACACCTCCCAGAACGCCATGATCAACATCGTCACCATCTTCCTGGGCACCACCGTAGGCGCCACAGCAAGCGCCGAGACCTTTCTCACCTACCAGACGATCTCCATCATCCTGCTGGGGCTTGCGGCCTTCGCCATCGGCACGGCCGGCGGGGTGCTTTTCGGCGTCGCGATGTACTACACCTCCGGCGGGAAGGTGAATCCGCTGATCGGATCGGCGGGCGTGTCAGCCGTGCCCATGGCAGCCCGTGTCTCCCAGGTGGTGGGGCAGCGCGACAACCCGCGAAACTTCCTTCTGATGCACGCCATGGGGCCCAATGTGGCCGGGGTCATCGGCTCGGCCGTCGCGGCCGGCGTGCTGCTGTCGTTGTTCAAGTAACCGTGCGCCCCGTTCGGGAATCGCGCCGCGGTGAAGAGAAAAATCCGCCTTGCGATTTGCACTTTTCATCGCCCGGTGATTGTGCTAGTTTCTGGCGCCCGCATCCATACGCAAGCGGCGTTCTTTGCCCCGCGGATTGAAAGCGGGTGTTGTGCCGATTCGTTTCCTGAGCCCCTCCCGGGGGTGCGCCGGATACGCGTTTTTCGATCCTCAACCATCCGAACGAACAGGCCAAGCGGACGGAACGCGCAGGAGCGACAGAGAGGGAGAGATGATCACACAGAATTTTCAGTGGAACTCGAAAGAGTTGAAGGTGGGCCGCTCGAAAACGGTCCAGAAGACCATCACGGAATCGGACACCCTGGCCTTCGGGCGGGGCGCCCTGACGGAGTTGCTGGCCACGCCGTCGCTGACGGCCCTCATGATCGAGGCCGCCATGTCGGCGGTGGACCCGGTGCTGCCGGAGGGCTATGTGACCGTGGGAAAATCATCGGCCGTCAGCTACCAGAACCCCACCATCATCGGAATGACCGTGACGGTGGTGGCATCGCTCGCGGAGATCGACAAGAACCGGCTCGTTTTCGAGATCACGGCCTTCGACGAACTGGGCCAGATTGCCAGCGGAAAGCACGAGCGGATCATTGTCGATGCCGCCTCGTTCATGGATAAAGCCCACAGGAGATGCCACGCCGTAAAAAGCATCCTCAAATAGACGGGTTCAGGACAACATGACGTCCCCCGCTGCGGGTCTTACTGCGCTTTCTCTCGTGAAGGCGTAGAGGACCGCGCCAACCAGCATCGCCCCTGCACAAACGAGAAACATCGCGACGAAGGCTTCGTGACTCAGCATGGATGCGGGGTAGAGCGCCTTCATGAGAAGGCCCAGCCCCTGCATGAAGACGCCGGCCCCCACGATGGCAAAAAAGTTCAGTACCGTCAGGGCGGTCGCCGAGCGATCCGGCGGTGTGAGTTCCTTGAGGTGGGCGTAGGGGATGCTCCCGGTGCCGGCGAAAATGCCGAAGGCCGAAAAAAAGGCCCCCAGGAGCCAGAGCGGCGCATCGACGGGGACGAAGGCAAGTCCGGCCAGTGTGAGAGAAAGCCCCGCCAGGGCGACGACCATGATCCCCTTTCGTTTCCTTAAAATACGGTCTGACAGGAATCCGCTGACGGGGTTCCCGATGACGACCCCCAGCGTGAGCAGAAAGAGCAGGTTGCCCGCCGCCACCGGAGAGAAGCCCATCACGTCCATCAGGTAGGGCCCCGCCCAGAGTCCCTGGACGGCCGCGAGGATCCCGTAGCGGATGAAGGCGGACCAGGAAATGAGCCAGACCTGGCGATCCCCCAGGGCAAGGCGAAGCCCCTGCAGCTGCTTCCTCCAGTCCGCACCGGTCGCAGCCGGCACGTCCCGGCTGCCTCCCCGCCTGTCCCGGAAAGCAAAAACAAAGGTCAATGTCACTGCCAGGTGAAAGAGTCCCACGAGCAGAAAGGTCGTGCGCCACCCCAGGGCCTGCGCCCAGAGAACGAGCGGTGTCGTGGCGACGACGATGCCCATGTTTCCTACGGATACGACAACGCCGGAGAGAGTTGCAAAGCGGTCCGGCGAGAACTGCAGGGAGATGATCTTCAGGGCGCCAATGAACCCGCAGGCCATGCCGGCCCCCATGAGAAGCCGGCCGAAAACCATCACACCGGCCGACTCGGCCACGGCGAACAGGATCACCCCGGCGAGGGCCGAGAAATAGAAGGCCGCCATGACCTTTGCCGGGCTGAAACGATCCAGCAGGAGGCCCCCCGGGATCTGGAACAGGGCGTAGGTATAGAAGAAGGCCGCCGACACGAGACCCAGGGCACCCATGTCCATGGGGACATCCCGCATCAAATCCGTCGTCAGGACGGCGATGGAGGACCGGTAGAACATGGAGAGCCCGAAGAGAATCGACACGGCGGCAAAGAGAACCCCTCGGCAAAGAGGACCCGGCGCATTCTGTTTTGCAAACGCATGGTTCATGGGATTGTACCTGCCGGCCGCCTTGCGGTTAAAAAAACAGGGTCATGCCACATGGCGGAATATTATCCCGCAACTAGACAGACCCTGGACAAATCGTATACAAAACAAAAAGATAATACCAACCTTTATTTTCGCGACACAGGGGCTGACAGCAAGGTGCCGGGGACTGAATACAGGGTAAAGGGTTCAGGGTCAAGGGTCTCTCTCCCCTCTTTCAGTTTTCTCTTTTATCCTTCGAGTGATAGTGGAAAAATGACGAGTCATTGGGCCCGGCATTGGAGAAGGAATTCGATGAGACCCGAGGCAGCGTTTCCCGACCGAACCATCGACGTGAACGGCGTCCGTACGCGCTACCGGCAGGCGGGCCAGGATGGCCCCCCGTTGTCCTCATCCACGGCCTCGGCGACATGGCGGCTCTCTCAAGTTTTTTCACTCGCGTCCGATAGAAAAGAATGGATGGATTTGCAAGCGATGTTGACCTTCGGGCTTTCTCATGGGTCGGACAGGTTGCTGTCCTGCGTGCGATGCCGGCTTGAGAGATACGCTCGCAGTCATTCGCGATCAGACAGACCTTTCAACAAGGAGGACGCGATGAATGTTCAGAAGTTAAACCAGTGCGTGGAAAACCTGAAACGGGACCTGGGAGACGGCCTTCTCGCCACGAGTATTGTCTCCAACAGCGATGGGCTGGCAATCGCCTCCCACAACTCGAGCCCCAAGGCGGCGGCGATCTTCGCTTCCATCACAGAAAGCATCAGCAACGGGCTCGCCAAGGGTCCTTACCCGCCTCTGGGGAAATATTACATCCTTGACCTCTGTGATAACAAGATGCTGCTCTTCCTGCCCCTCGGCGATTACCAGTGGGGCATCGCCCTGGACTCGACCAAGGTCAAGCTGGGGCTTCTGCTGAATATCGTCCTGCCCGAGATGGTCAGTAACTTTGAAGCGGCGATGACGGAATAACCGAGGTGACAGATGGGAGAGGTCCTCAAGCAAATCTACGAAATCGTCGAAAGGAAGGCCGGGCTCAAGGCCCGGATTAAGCTCGTGGAGCGCACGGGAATATCGAAAGAAAAGGCCGCCCTCGTCGGCGAAGACGACGAGATGATCCGGGGCTTTAAGATGCTGGCGAGCGAACTGACGGGGATATCTCTCGACGATCACCTTCGCTACCCGAAATAAAGCCAGCCGGAAGACCAGCCAGAAGACAAGAGAAACGGCGGCCACCGATCCGGCACTCATCGGATCGGCACGGCAACCTTCAGCACACGTTGTCATCCTTGCAGAATGGACAGAAAAACCAGGGCGGCCTCGGCAGGGCCGCCCTGCTTCGCGTCCAGGGCCGGAGATTCCTGCGGCTCCATTTGCACAAGCTCCCTCCTGAAGACGGATATTTCCCCTTTCCTCTGCCACGGCGAAATGAGAGAATGATATCCATGGGTCTGGGGCACATGAGAGACTTTTCTGCCCTTCGCGACCGTTTTATCGAGGTCGGGGGCGCCAATACGAGATACCTGCAGCGGGGAGACGAGGGATCCCCCGTCGTGCTGATCCACGGCCTCGGCGCCTCGGCGGAAATCTGGTCGGCAAACATCGGTTCCCTGGCCACGCGACACCGGGTTTACGTCCCCGACCTGCCCGGTTTCGGCCGCACGGAAAAGCCCGAATGGATGGACTACAGCCCCGGGGCCTATTCCCGGTTCCTGCTGGACTTCATGACGGCCCTGGGCATCGGACGGGCAGCTCTGGTGGGGCATTCCCTTGGAGGGGGTGTTGCTCTTCGCGCCATTCTCGATGACCCGGGACGTGTGGACAGGCTCATCCTGCTGAGCAGCGCCGGCCTCGGGCAGGACGTCAGCCTTCCCCTCCGTATCGCATCGCTTCCCTTCTTCGACCGGATTTTCTTCAAGCCGCCCCTGCCGGTCTTCACCCGCTTTCTCCATCGTCTCGTCTTCGACCCCGCCGCAATCACCGCCGATTTTGCGCGGCTCTACTACGAGATGTTCTTCCAGCCTGCCTCCGTGCGGGCCTTCACATCAATCCTGCGAACCATCGCCACGCTCCGGGGCGCGCGGCCCGGGGTCCTGGAGCTGATCCGGGCGGGGCTCGGCACAATCACCGCCCCCACGCTCATCCTCTGGGGGCGCCAGGACCGCATCCTGCCTGTAAGCCAGGCCCTCGATGCCGCGGGGAGGATTCCCGGGGCCCGCCTGCACGTCTTCGAGCGCTGCGGCCACATGCCGAACGTCGAGTACCCCGAAGAGTTCAACCGGATCGTCCTGGATTTCCTCCAGGAGGATCGAGGACCGAGGCACGAGAAACGAGGATAAAAACAAGGATCGAAGAGCATCCTCTTCGATCCTTGTTGTTTCTTCCCTGTACCCTTGACCCTGTACCCTGACCCCTTTTTTCGCCTATCCCGTCGTCATCCAGCTCTCCACCATCTTGAGGTGTTTCTGGTTCTGCACGTCTAGGGCGCCGCTTGCGGCAAGGCCTGCGAGCTCGGCATACTTTCCGTTGTCTTTCGAGCAGCCCTCGACGATCTCCGCGTCGAGAAGCCCGTCATTGACACAGACGCCGGCTGTGAAGGAAACGGAGGCGAGCTGGCCGGTGGCCCGGACGATCAGGTCCTTGAGCACATCGTTTCCGAAGCCGCCTTCCCGCAGGGCGATGCCCATGGCCTTTTCGACGATTTCGATCGTGTCGGCCATCGCGTCATCCAGCACGGAGCAGTTGGTCTTGATATACCGGAACCAGACGTGGAAGAGATAGAACAGGGCGTCGGGCTCGCTGTCGAAGCAGAGCCATCCCCCGGCCGAGCGGCGGCCCTCGTCGAATCCCGATGACGTCTCGATCCGCATCACGAAGCTGTCTTTTTTCAGGCCCGCCTTCTCGACGCCGAAGCGTTTCAGCGAGGCCCGGGCGACCTCCACCACGTGATAGTCGGAGTTCCCCTTGAGTTTCTGGATCACTTCCAGCTCGATCTCGTCAGCGTGCTTTTTCCACTTGCGGTCCAGTTTGTTCTTTGTCAGCGCATCCATCGGGCACGTCTCTCGAATGAAATATTTTCGAAGTCCCCCGGGGTTCTTTCCGGGTAATTCGGCCTTCCTGCAGAAGGTGAATGAGCATGATTCATGCCAACGGAATGGGGCGCAGCCCCAGGTACGAGGACCGAGGCACGAGGAGCGAGGAAAGACAGGGTCCTGCTGCGTTGCAGGCCATTGAACGTACGGGACGGATTGGGCAGAGCAGAACGACCGATATAAGGAAGGGATTTCCGGGACGGACATTTCGTTCCGTTTTGGCATCGTTGAAATCGTGACAGGGTGCCGGACATCCGTCCAAAAAAGGTGTCAGGTTACAGGTACTAAGGTGACAGGAAGAAAAGGTCGGCAGACCTCGTGCCTCGATACCTCGTTACCTGAAGGTAACAGCTGTTGCCTGTTACCTGTTACCTGTGCCTTCAGCCCACAGCGCATCCCTCAGGCCGCTCGCCCGCTCGATCCTCCTCGACAGGGCTGCCCGGAGGGCCGCCTCGCCTGCCCACAGGTCGACGCGCTTGCGGGCCCGGGTCACACCCGTGTACAGGAGCTCCCGGGTGAGCACGCGCGCATCGTTTTCGGGCAGCACGAGCAGCACGCGATCGAACTCCGTCCCCTGGCTCTTGTGGATCGTCATGGCAAAGACCGTCTCGTGCTCGGGCAGCCGGTAGGGATCGAACTTCCTCATCGCCCCGTCGGGGGCCGGGAAGAAGACCCGGAGGGCCCCGGCGGCCTCCGGGTCGGCCAGCGCGATGCCGATATCGCCGTTGAAGAGCCGCAGGCCGTAATCGTTGCGGGTCACCATGACGGGCCGCCCCTCGTACCAGAGCCGGCCTGGCAGGATGCGCCCCTCGCGGGCCAGGATTCCCTCGATGGCGGCATTCAGGGAGCCCGCGCCGTAAGGGCCGTCCCGCAGGGCGCAGAGGACACGGAAGCGGCTGAAGCTCTCGAAGATGGCCGCCGGCGTCTCTGCGGCCAGGTAATCCCCGCAGCCCGCAAGGACAATCTCCCTCAGGGCACGCGACAGCTCCCGGGGCCTCGGGATGCGTCTCCATCCGAGATCCCCATGCTCCTCTTCGCGCAGGATGAAGAGCGCCTCGTCTGCGCCCCCTTCCTTGATCTGCCGGGCAAGCGCGCCGATGCCGCTTTCGGCGCCGAAGCGGTAATTGTGCCTCAGTTCGACGATGCAGTCGCCGACGGGGGATCGGCACTCTCCCTGCGGCGTGAGCGGGACGCTCTGGCCGCTTGCGGCTGCGATCGTCTCCACGAAAGCGTCTTGAATACTGCGGCTTGCGATCGGGGCCGCAGATATCGCCCAGAACGGCGCCCGCCTCGACGGAGGCGAGCTGGTCCCGGTCGCCGAGAAGGATGAGCCGCGCGCGCTGCAGGCAGGACCCTCACCAGGCTGTACAGGAGCTGCAGGGAGACCATGGAGGCCTCGTCGACGACGACGGCATCAAAGGGCAGCATCTCCTCTTCGCCCCGGGTAAAGCGGGCAAAGGAGGAGCGCGGACGGCGCCCCAGCAGGCGATGCAGGGTGGAGGCTTCCATGCCGGCGAGCTTTGCCCGGATGCCGTCTTCGCAGGCAAGCCTCCCGGCCGCCTCCCGGATGGCCTCCTGCAGCCGGGCGGCAGCCTTGCCCGTCGGGGCGGCAAGGGCGATCCGGATCGATCGGGCCTTCGCCTGTTCCGCCTGTTCCAGCGAGAAGGGCAAGGATTCCCGCCACCGTCGTCGTCTTCCCCGTGCCGGGGCCTCCCGTGATCACGCAGAGGCGCTTCAGGACGGCCGCGGCCGCCGCGACCCGCTGCCAGTCCGTCTCTCCGTTGCCGCCCGAAAAGAGCCTTCCAAGCCCTTCCCGGAGCCGCGCCATGTCGACCCCGGGGGCCGGGACCTGCGATCGCTCCCGCAGGAAGCGAACGAGGCTCTGCTCGGCATCCCAGTGACGATAGAGATAGAGGCGGGTCCCGTCAAGAACGAGCGGCCGCCAATCGCCGGGGGCGCCGACGACGGCGCTTTTGCGCAGCGATCGCACCCACGGCTCGAGATCGGGGCAGCGAAAGGCAGTCTCGCCTGCGGAAATCGAGCCGCCTGCAAAGCCGGGCCAGATCGAGGCAGATGTCCCCCTCGGCCGAGGCGCGGCTCGTAAGGGCGGCGGCAAGCGCGAGGGCCCCGTCCCCCGAACCGGCCAGGCGCGCCATCAGGCGTGCAAATCCCCAGTCGAGATCGGTAATTGCGCCTGCTGCATGGAGGCTGTCAACGAGTTCAGCGCTCATACATCACGATCCTTACAATGCCCTTGCCACGAGACCCTCCGAGAGGGCCTCGATGAGGCCGCGCGCGGGCCGGTCGCGGAAAATGCCGGTATCGGGACCCTTTGCGGGGTCCACTCCGCGAAGGAAAACGTAGAAGGCCCCGCCGAAATGCCTGTCGTAATCATAGTCCTTCACCCGGCTCTTCAGGTACTCGTGCAGCGCCACCGCGTAGAGGTGGTACTGGAGCACGTAGAGCCCGTCCCCCATCGCGGCCGCCAGGGCCTCCGGGCCATAGTCCTCGGGGCGGCTTCCCAGGTAATTCGATTTCCAGTCGACGAGGTAGAACCGATCGCCGTGCTCGAACACGAGGTCGATATAGCCTCTCATGAAGCCCTCGACCGGCTGGAAACGGAGCGAGCCGATCCGCTGCGGGACGTCGTCCGCAACACATCCCGCACCGGAGAAGAGCGCCCGGAGCTTCTCAGGGGTAAGGGCCTTGAGGGGGAAGTAGAAGGAGAGCTCGTGCAGGCATCTCTCACGCCCGAGGCCCGAGAGCCTTATGCCGCTGCCCCGATCCAGGGGCGCCTCCAGCACGCGGCCGATCATGTCGCACAGGGTGTCGCACCAGCTCTGCTCATAGCCGTACTCCGCAAGCGCCGCGCCCACGACCTGCGCAACGGCGCCCCGTTCGGCGCAGGCGAAATCGAGGCGCTCGAAAATAGCGTGGAGGCACTTTCCTGCCCTCGGCCCGCGGGGAAAGGCAAAGATGCCCGACAGGCTTCGCCGGCTCCCCCGCTGCCCGGCCGGGTGTCCGTTCGTCGTGGTCGGGAAGCTCCGAGAGGCCCTCGCCCGCCGCAGCTCCCCGGTCCGCCTCCTCGACAAGGGAGGAGAAGCTTGCGATCTCGAAGGCGCGCCCCACCTCCCGGCGAAACTCCCGCGCCTCGAGAGGACCTGTCTCGCCTGCATAGGGCTCGATCAAGGGAGCCGGCCCCTCGGGAAGCAGGCTGAACTCGACGGCCCCGGCCGAGGCCGAGGCGATTCCCTCCAGGTCCCGCCGCAGGCTGTCTTCGTCCATCGCCAAGACACGGGCCGCCGTTTCGTCGACAACGGATTCCAGGCTTACCCTCCGGCGGGTGGAGGATGTAGGCAAGCGACGAGGTCTGCGCCTTGTTGATGGGCCCCCAGACGAGATAGCAGCGGTTTTTCGCCCGCGTGACGGATACGTAGAGCAGGCGGACATTCTCGGCGAGCTGCTCGCGCTCCGCCGCCCGGCGGGCTTCCTCCCCGACGGACTCCAGGGCCACGTTGAGCCGCCAGCCGTCCGCCTCGTCGTGGAAGCTGTAGACATCGCTGCCCGCGCGGGAGGGCCCCCAGTTGAAGGGGCAGAAGACGACGGGGTATTCGAGCCCCTTGCTCTTGTGGATCGTAACGACCTTCACGGCGTCGGCGTCGCTCTCGAGCCGAAGCTGATGCTCCTCCCGCCTCGGGGTCTCTTCGTCCCGATTGGCTGCCAGCCACTGGATGAGCCCGCCCATGCCGGAGCGCCGGCGCATCTCCTCGCCGTGGAGCACCTCGGCCAGGTGCAGGACGTTCGTCAGGCGGCGCTCGCCGCCGGGAAGCGAAAGAAGGCGCGGGCGCACCTGCTCGGCCGCCATGAGCTCCCGGAACATGCGGACAAACCCGTGGCGCTCCCAGGTTTCTCGCCAGTCGTGGAAACGCCGGAGCCGATCTTCCCAGGCCCGGGCATCCCCCATGAGCCCGTCGATCGCGGCGCCGTCAAGGCCCAGAAGGTCGGTAACGAGGGCCGTCCGCACGGCCGTCTCCTCGTTGGGCTGCGCGACGCCCCGCAGCAAAAGCTCCATCTGCCGCGCCTCCTGAGTGTCGAAGAGATTCCCCGTCGTGTAGACGACGCTGTGGACGCCGAGATCCGTGAGGGCCTCCTGCGTGAGCAGGGCCTCGCGGTTCGTCCGGACCAGCACGGCCACGTCCGCCTCGCGGAGCAACGCGTCGCCGATGCGGGCCTCGCCGCGCCGCCCCGCCTCGACAAGCCGGGCGATCTCGGCGGCCACGGCGCGACGGATCCGCTCGCGTGCATCCGCCACGTTGACGGTCCCGCCGCCCCCGTCGAGGGCCCACAGACGCAGGGGCGCCTCGCGCCGCCCGCCCAAGGTCAGCACGGGGGCCTCGCGCCCGGCGGCCTGCGCCTTCTCGAAGGGTACGGCCTCGTAGAGGAAGGCGTGCTTCGGGCGGGAAAAGAGGGTGTTGACGGCGCGGATCAGCGCCGGCTCCGAGCGCCAGTTCTCGGCCAGCGTGTAGCGCCTCTGCACATAAGAGGCGGCCCGGATGTAGGCGAAAAGATCTGCCCCCCGGAAGCTGTAGATGGCCTGTTTGGGGTCGCCGATCAGAAAGAGGGTCGTCCCCCCCTGCCCGAAGACGGACTCGAAGATGGCGAACTGCACGGGGTCCGTATCCTGGAACTCGTCGATCAGGGCGGCCCGGTATTTTTTCCGGATGGCCCCCGAGAGGGCGCCGCCCCCCTCGGAGACGAGCGCCTTGCGGAGATCGGCCAGCAAATCGTCGTAGGACCGGAGGTTGCGCCGCCGCTTTCGCGAGGCAAGCTCCTGCCGGACATACCGGAACAGCTCGCATCGCAGGAAGCGGATCTGCCCGTCCATCTCGGCGATAAGCGCCTGCGCCGCCGATTCGAAATCCCGAAAGCGATCGAAAAAACGGTGCGTCGGGGCGACGTGGCCCTTCTTTGCGGCCTTGGCCAGGGCCCCGGGGCTGAATTTGAGCAGCTCCTTCGACAGGGGAAGTGACGCCCAGGGGCGAGCGATGAAGGCGTCCATGGCCGAAAGGAGCCGCTCCGGCCTTCCGTACTGTACTTTGCTCAGGGCCTCAGCACGCAAGGCGGCTTCGACACCGGTGCGGCTCTCTGGCCAGGACTCCCGAAGGCCGGCAGCGGCGGCCCGCACCGCCTCGAGGCCGCTCAAGGCGGCCGGGGGCGCCTCGGGAACGATCCTGGAGTCGGGCCTCAGCGGCGCCGCGCGAAGCAGTTCGAGAAACGAGGCAGGGCCCCTGCAGCGGCCGCGGGCGTAGTGGACGAATTCGTGGGGCGCTTCATAGAAGTGCCGGCGCCAGAAATCGCGGACGATCTCCTCCCGGAGCCCTCGCTCGTCGGGCAGCAGCTCCGTGTCGAAGGGGCTCCCGCTCTCGAAGGCGTTCTCGGAGAGCATCCGCTGGCAGAAGGAGTGGATCGTGAAGATGGGGGTCTCGTCGAAGCTCCTCAGCGCCTCCCGCAGCCGCGCCCGCGCGTCCTTCCGGTCGCCAATCCCGCCGACGAGATCCTCGATGAAGGGCTCCGTCGCGCCTGCGCCGTTCAAGACATCGAGGGCGGCCCGGATTTTCCCCCGGATCCGGTCGCGCAACTCCTCCGTGGCCGCCACGGTGTAGGTCACGACGAGGATCTCGGCGGGCGCCAGGTGCTTCTCGAGAAGCAGGCGCAGGAAGAGGCCCGCGATCGCGTAGGTCTTCCCCGTTCCGGCGCTCGCCTCGATGAGGTTTGTCCCGTCGAGCGGGCTTGCCAGCAGATCGAAGCGGGGCCAGGCTTCCGGCATGTCAGCCCTCCTCCCCTGCCCGCTCCAGGAGCGGCTTCAGGATCGCGGTTGCAAGCTCTACGAACTCGCCGTCGAGGGGATCCTGCCCGTCAAAACACAGCCGGTAATAGGGGTCGTCCCCCTCGGCAAATCCGCAATCCGACGTCCATTTGCTGCGGGCGGCCCTCAGGGCTTCCTCGCCGGTCTTTCCCTTGCGCAGGGCCTCCGCGTAGGCCCGCGCGGTATCGGGAAAGAAATGCAGGGGCCTCGTGAGCCCTCTCCAGTAGATCTCGAGCAGCCCCAGGAGGATGCTTTCCGCATCGGCGACAGGCCCGAGGACGTAGCCCCCGTCCTGACCGATGATCACGCAGCGGCCGGGATAACGGCCGGAGCCCCCGGCGCTGAGCGCCAGGTGATGGATCCACGAGCGAAGCAGGTCCTTCGCCTTGACGGACGCATACCGGTAATGGACAAGGGCCGAGGGCGATCCGAGCTGCAGCCTGCCCGTGAGCCTGAAGGGCCCGAGCGCGCAATCGAGGTCGACCGCCCCGAGGGGCTCTCCCAACAGATGCGGCCTCAGGCGGGAGGCGAAGGCTTCGACGCCCTCGCAGATCTCCTGGAACCCGCACTCCCCCGGGGTCCCCGGCGGCAGGCTTCCCAGGGCCCTCGCGGCGGGCAGCAGATCCCTCGCCTCGAGCCCTTCGAGGCATCGCGCCGCGAGCCGCTCGCCCAGTTCGTAGCTCTCGAGGCCTTCGAGGCTCATGGGCTCCACGTCGTCGAGAAACGCCCCGGCCTCTTCGAGGCGGATGCCCAGCCTGCGGTTGAGCAGCCAGCGGGCGGGGTTGGCGTAGAACCGGACGAGGGCCTGCACGTCGATGCTTCGCCACGCAGGCTGCGGCTCGGGGAGGTTTGAGGAAATGAAGGGCGGTTTCTCCCTGCGGCCGGCAACGGCCGAAAGGGCCGCCGCAGCATTCTCAGCGGAGTAGCTGAAAAGCCTCTCCCCGCGGAAGTACCCGGGGCTGAAGGCCTGCAGGCGATGCTTGGTGACGATGGCGTCGCCGATGTCCCTCCCGGGCGTCTCGAAGCCCTGCTCGATCGCGTCGAGCAGCTCGCTCACCAGGACCGAGGGCGGCCGCACGCTGTTGTCCTGGATGCTCTGCCCCGCGTAGCTGATGTAGAACGTCCGGCGGGCGGAGAGCAGCGCCTCGAGAAAGAGGTACCGGTCGTCGAGCCTGCGCGATCGATCGCCGGGCCGGGGGCGCTCCTTCATCAGATCGAATCCCGGCACCCGGGTCTGCCGCGGGTAGGCGCCGTCGTCGAGGCCGATGAGGCAGATCACCCGAAAGGGGATGCTCCGCATGGGGAGCATGGCGCAGAAGGTGATGCCGCCCGTGATGAAGCCGAAACCGAGCCCCACCTCCCGGAGCGCCTCTTCGAGATGGGCTTTCAGGACGCCGGCGCCTAGCCGTTCATCAAACCCGGACTGCGATTGCAAAAGGGCCATGTCGGCCAGCGCCCGGCGCAGGGCCTGCAGATCCTCTTCCTCTTCCCCGTCGGCGAGGAAAAAGGTGTCGAGGGCGGCGCCGAGGTGGGATGCCCAGCCCGCGAGGTCCCGCGTTTCCTCCAGGGATGCTGCGAAGGGAAAGAGCTTCTCCACAAAGCTCAGGAAGGACCCGAGGACGGACGCCTCCCCTTCGGCAACGTCCTCGTGGGGCAGAATGCCCATGAAGAGCTCTTCGCCCCGGCCCGCCAGGGCGTAACCGAGCAGCAGCCGGTCGAGACCCGCCTGCCAGGTATTCTCCGAGAAGCCGGGAAGACCCTCGCGACAGCGGCTCGACCCGTCGATCCCCCACCGGATGCCGGTGTCGCGGATCCACCGGTGGATGAGCACCAGATCGTCCGCCCCGAGGGAGAAGCGCCTTCGCAGGGCATCCGTGTCGAGAAAGGCGGCGATTTCCGTGGCGCCCATGCGGCTCCCCTCGAGATCGAGAAGCCGCAGGAAGGTGTCCACGAGGACGCTCTCCCTGCACACGCCGCGGTCGGCAACACTGAAGGGGATCCTGCGCCTCTCGCCGCGGGGAAGCGAAAAGACGGCCTCGATGAAGGGGGCATAGGTCTCGATCTCGGGCGTCATGACGAGGATGTCGGCCGGGGTGAGCGACGGGTCGCGCTCGAGCAGGTCGAGGATCCGGTCCTGCAGGACCTCCACCTCCCGCATGGGACTGTGGCAGGAGTGGACCTGGATCGAGTCGTCGTCAACGGCTAGGGCCGTCCGGATGCCGTCTGCTCCCCGGTCGCGAAGGTTGAGGATATCCGACTGGATGCAGGCCAGGAGGCTCGCCTCTCCGGGTTGGGCCGAGAAATCCGCTTCCTCGCAGCCCGTGTCATAAACCATCCGGAGGAAGTCCCGGCCCAGGGACCCCATGGAGGCGAGCAGGCTGTTGCCCCTTTCCAGGTGGAGGGTTTCATCGGAGCGGGCCGTCCCGAGCCGATCGACAAGCCTTCGCATCTCGCGGTCGGAGTAGATGAGGTACCAGTACTCCCGGCAGGGGTTCAGGACGAAGAGGTTCACGTCGATTGAGCGGGAGACGGCGTCGAGGAGCTGGAGGTGGTAGGGCGGCAGGGCCGAGATGCCGAAGACGGAGATCCGCCCGGGAAGGCTCACCCCTTCGGGCAGGCCCCCCTGCAGCCGGGCAAGGGCTTCCTTCCAGCGCGCCGCCCGGTGAGCGGCGGTGCTTCCCGCCGCGAGCCGCCGCCAGAGGGTTGCCTGCCAGTGGCGCTCCCTGCCCGCTTCCAGCCGAGCACCATGTCGGGCCGGTAGACGAGATACTGGTCGAAGAGGCGGCCGATATTCCGGCAGAGTTGGTAGCGCTTGAGGCCCCGGCCGTCATCGGCGAGGTATTCCTTCAGGGGCTCGAAGCCTTCCCCGTCCAGGCAGCCGGGCAGCGGACCCATGATCCGCCAGGTGAGCACTTCCGCGTCGAAGGCCGGGGAGCCGGCCCGATCGGGCAGAACGGCGCGGAAGAGCTCCTCGACGAAGTGGTTGGGGAAGGGGAAACGGATGTTGGCGCAGATCCCGAGGCGCCGGGCCATCTCCAGGGAGAGTCACCGCTCCATGCCGCGGCTCTGGACCAGGATGATCTCCGGGACCGTGGGCGAGACCAACGGCTGTCGCAGGATCTCCGA
>CAVPJD010000018.1:0-59551 GCA_963705165.1 uncultured delta proteobacterium
ACAGCCCTCAACAACCTCGAGGCGGCGGCCTCGCTCATGGTCGGCAAGGACGCCGCGGAGCGCACCGTCACTCTGGCGCTGGTCGAGACGGCCCTGCAGCGCAAGGCCCTGCAGTACGACAAGGCGGGCGAGGAGCACTACAACCTGATCTCGGCCCTGCACAAAAGTCTCCGGGGGAGCGACCCCGACGCGGCCCTTTACTGGCTGGCCCGCATGCTCGAGGCGGGCGAGGATCCCCTCTACATCGCCAGGCGCATGATCCGCTTCGCCTCCGAGGACATCGGCAACGCCGACCCCATGGCCCTCACGGTGGCCATGGCGGCCATGCAGGCCTTCCATTTCATCGGGCTGCCGGAGGGCGAGCTTTCGCTGGCGCAGGCGGCCGTCTACCTTGCCACGGCCCCCAAGAGCAATGCCGTCTACCGCGCCTGGGGCAAGGTGAAGTCCGCCATCGGCGAGACGGGGACCCTGCCCGTGCCCCTGCACATCCGCAATGCGCCCACGCGGCTCATGCGCGATCTCGGCTATGCCAAAGGGTACAAATACGCCCACGATTACGAGGAGGCCGTCGTGCCCCAGGACCATCTTCCGGAGAAGCTCCAGGGGCAGGTCTACTATTCGCCCACGGACCGCGGATACGAGAAGCTTGTCCACGAGCGTCTGACGAAATGGCGCAGGATCCGGGAACAGTCGGCCCGGGACCGGGACAAGAAGGAAGGACGGGAGGAGTGATCCGGTGACAGAGTCCGAAAGAGAGCAGCACATGAAGGAGCTTGCGGCTCTTCGCGAGCGCGTCCGTTATCTCGAGGAGGTGGAGAAGGAATTTGCCACGCTCGCCCGGGAACTGAAGGATTCGGAAACGAAGTACCGGTTCCTGGTGGACAGGGTCCAGGAAGCTGTCCTGCTTGTCCAGGACGATACGGTCAAGTCCGTCAATCCCGCCGCCAAGATCATCGGCGGGTATTCGGCAGGTGAGCTTGCCTCGGTCCCGTTCACCGAATTCATCGATTCTTGCGATCGAGACAGGGTTCTTGCCCTTTACCGGCAGGCCCTGGCCGGTGAGACCTCACCGGATTCGACAACCTTTGGCGTTATCCGCAAAGGGGGCGAGGTTTTTCAGGCCACGACCCGGTTCGTCCCCGTGAGCTGGGAGGATCGGCCCGCCGTGCTCTGCCTGCTTCAGGATGCGACAAGGCAGGGGGATCTTGAGTCGCAGCTCCTGTACGCCAAGAAGATGGAGGCCGTCGGGACCCTTGCCGGCGGGATCGCCCACGACTTCAACAATCACCTGCAAGGCATTTCGGGCTATATCCAGCTGCTCATGATGCGGGGCGACAGGGACCGCACCGAACAGGGCTGGCTGCTCCAGATCGAGCGCTCCGTCAAGCGGGCGGCAGCCCTCACCAAGCAACTGCTCATCTTCAGCCGCAAGGAGGAGAGCCGTCTCGAGCCCATCGATCTCAACGAGGTCGTCCGCCAGGCCCAGAAGACGCTTGCCAGGACCATCCCGGAATCGATCTCGGCGGAGTTGCGGCTGGCCGCCCAGCTGCCCTCCGTCGACGGCGACGCGGTGCAGCTCGAACATGTGCTCTTCAACCTGGGCATCAACGCGAAAGACGCCATGCCCGACGGCGGAAAGATCGTCATCGAGACGCGAAACGTCCAGCTCGATGAGGCGTTCTGCCGCAACCATGTGGGCGTGAAGCCAGGGGCCTACGTGGAGCTCACCTTTGGGGATTCGGGCCACGGGATGGATCGGGAAACCCTGGAGAGGATTTTCGAGCCCTTTTACACGACCAAGGGGGTGGGTTCGGGGATCGGGCTGGGCCTTGCCATCGTCTACGGCATCGTCCAGAGCCACCACGGGCTCATCCTGTGCGAAAGCAATCTCGATAAAGGGACGACCTTCCGCGTTTACCTGCCGGTCCAGGAGAGTGAGGGGGCAGCCCCGGCGAAGGAGGAGCGCAAGAGGGGCGACTACCGCGGTGCCGAGACCATCATCATTGTCGACGACGAGCCCGACATTCTCGATATCGGCCAGAACACCCTCGAGCAGTTCGGCTACACGGTTCTCACGGTGCGAAGCGGCGAGGAGGCCGTCGAGACCTATGCCCGGCAGGGGGATCGCATCGACCTGGTCATTCTCGATCTGGGGATGCCGGGTATGGGCGGGGAGAAATGTCTCAGGGAGCTCCTGCGCATGAACCCGGCGGTGAAGGTGCTCATCGCCAGCGGCTATGCGGCCACCCAGACCGTTCACAGCATCCTGGAAGCGGGCGCCACGGGGTTCATGGCCAAGCCCTACCGGCTCGAGGACATGCTGAAAAAGGTCCGCGAGGTTCTGGACGGGGAGCGGGATGAGGTCCCGTTTGGGGACTGACAAAAGCCAGAGGGTAAGAAGGTAAGAGGGTAGGAAGGTAAGAAAAGAGAAGCGGATTTCTTGTGTTCGGGCAACAGCGAGGTGATGAAGTGAAGAAGCGCGGAAGATCGGATTCGCGCTGACCTTGCCTTTTCCGATTTTCCTGACTTCCGCTCTTCCTAGCTTCCTTCTTCCTCCTGCGGCACGAAGATCCAGAGAAGGACGTAGAGAAGAAGGCCGGTTCCGTAGATCATCAAGAAGAGCACGAACAGGATCCGCCATACCCACGACGGGGCCGGCGTCCGGGTGCCCAGCGCCCCGCAGATCCCACCCAGCCAGCGATCCTTTCGGGACCGCTTCAGCGTGTGCAGAAAGTTCTGTTCTTCCACCGATTCACCTCTCTTTTTCGTTGATCAATTCCCGATGAGAATGGAGCCCCTCGTCCAAAACTTCCCCGCGATGCAGGCTGTCATCCTTGGATGGAGCCGCAAGCCACGGGCACCTTTGTCGTCGGCCGAAACCTTCGGCCGTTTCATCAGCCCCCTCAGGAGGGGCCGCAGCTGGTGGCGCTGCAGCTTCCGCAGCCCGCGCCTGCCGAGCTTGTGAACTTGCCTTCACTGGAGTGGCTGAAGGCGGACATGAGCTTCTTGACCTTCTTGCTCTTACACTTCGGGCAGGATACCTCCTGGCTGCCGAAGACGATGGTCTCGAAGGTTTTTTTGCACTTCTCGCAACGGAACTCAAAAATCGGCATATAAAAATTACCTTCCTTGATCTTCCTCTCCCCTCCGTGGGAGAGGATTGAGGTGAGGGGGAATATTCCCCCTCCTCCACGTCCTCCTCCCACCAGGGGAGGAGAACAGGGGAGGTTGCACTTATGCTTTAGGCCATGCGCGCGCGTATCCGGTCATCCAGCCTGTACAATCCCGCCTGGCGTGCCTCTTCCAGGGCCTGTTCGTATTCCTTGCGGGTGATCCTCCGGTTGATCGAGACGTCCTTCTCGGCCTTCCAGCAGGGGCGGTACTGGTCCATGACATTGACGTACGTGTGCCTCGAGATCTCCGTGGCCAGGAATCGCATGACCCCCTTCGTCCCGGCCGCATCGCCGGGCATGACGAGGTGCCGGACCAGAAGCCCCCGGGTAGCCACGCCGGCCTCGTCGATCTTCAGATCCCCCACCTGCCGGTGCATCTCCCGCAAGGCCTCCATGGCCCGCTCGCGGTAGTCGTCGGCTCGGCAGAACCGATTTGCCCACTCGTTGTCCCAGAACTTGAAGTCGGGCATGTAGATGTCAAAGACCCCGTCGAGGAGCTTGAGCGTCTCGACGGAATCGTACCCGCCGGTGTTGTAGACCAGGGGGACGTTGAGCCCGCCCTCGCCGGCCGGGATCAGCGCTTCCAGGATCTGCGGGACGACGTGGCTCGGGGTGACGAAGTTGATGTTGTGGCACCCGCCCCGGGCCAGGTGAAGCATGACGGCGGCGAGCTTGCCCTGCTCGACCTCGGCGCCTTCCCGCAGGTGGCTGATATCATAATTCTGGCAAAAAGTGCAAAGGAGATTGCAGGCGCTGAAGAAAACGGTCCCCGAGCCGTGCGAGCCCACCAGCGGCGATTCCTCGCCGTAGTGAGGGCCGAAGCTCGACACGGTCGCCTTGCGCCCCGTCTTGCAGACGCCCTGCTCGCCCTCCAGCCTGTTCACCCCGCACTCCCGGGGGCAGAGCCTGCATTCCCTCAGGCGCTCCACGGCCTGACGGGCGCGCTCCTGCAGCACACCTTCGCGATATAATTTCAAGTAGGCTGGTTCGAACAAAACAGGCTCCAGGCAACAGGCTCCAGGCAACAGGCAAAAATGGAATCGATTCTTTATCTTCCTAATGCCTGATGCCCAATGCCTAACGCCTATCTTTTATATGTTCCCATCAGCTGAGCTTCGCCGAGGATGTGCCCCCGCATGGCTGTCAGGAGCTGGTCCTTCGTGATCCCCGGCTTGAGGCCCAGCATGGCGTCCAGGGCGTAGAGCTTGAAGAAGTACCGGTGCGTCCCGCCTGGAGGGCAGGGGCCCCCGTAGCCGATCCGGCGGAAATCGTTGATCCCCTGCGTTCCTCCCCCGGGCAGGTCCTTCTCCCGGGTGATTCCTTCTGCCAGCATGGTTGCCGACGGCGGGATGTCGAAGATCACCCAATGCACCCAGGTCCCCATGGGGGCATCGGGGTCGTCGCAGGCGAGGGCAAAGCTTTTGGTGCCTGCGGGGCTTCCCGACCACTCCAGCGGAGGCGAAAAGTCGGCCCCGTCACAGGTGTACTTTGCCGGGATCATCTCACCGCTGCCGAAGGCGCTGCTTTTGATCTCCATAGGGTCCCCTCCTTTTGCACGATGAATACAATTATATTATAATCCCTCCGGGAAAATTGAAAACCCTCTTTCTTTATCTGTCACAAAAAGTAAATGTGGAACTGAAAGGCCATTGAGATCGATGCGTGAAAGTGAAATTGCCGCCCTGCTCGACCGCTTTGCCCTCTCCCCCGAAGGGTACCGGAAGGTGCGAAAGGGGGTGCAGAAGCGCATCGTCAGGCACATGCAGGAATTGAGATGCCCCTCGATGAAGGCCTATCTCGAGCGCCTCGACACCGACGGGGCTGCGGAAGGGCGAGTCCGGCGCCTCATGGACGTCTCCATCAGCCGGTTTTTCCGCGACGGGCCGTTGTGGCGGATCCTGGAAGAGGAGATTCTCCCTTCGCTCATTGCAGATCATCCCGGCGGGCTGCGGGTCTGGTCGGCGGGCTGTGCCCTGGGGCAGGAGGCCTGCAGTTTCCGAATCCTCTGGGCCCTCCTTGGAGAAAAGACAGGTGCCTTGCCTTCCCTCGATATCTGGGCCACTGATGTGAATCCCGACTACCTGGCGCGGGCGATCGAAGGCATTTATCCCGCAGGGGCACTTGCCCGGGTCCCTGCGGAGGCGAGGGCCCGTTTCTTCCGGCCTGCCGGGCGGGCGAGCTTCCGGGTTGCCGATGAACTCCGGGAAGGCATCCGCTGGCAGGTGCATGACCTCACGGTCGATGCACCGCCCGAACGGGGCTTCCAAATCCTTTTTCTCCGCAACAACCTCCTCACCTACTACCGGGATGGAATCGTCAAGGCGGCCTTGCCGGCCATTGCGGACTGCCTGGTGCCGGGCGGTTATCTCGTCATCGGGCAAAAGGAGCGTCTTCCCGATTTCCTGGAGGGCTTTCGTCCTCACCCCGTGGTCACATTCCTGCACCGGAAGCAGGGATGAAGCGGGATGCCGCCGCCCACCCTCTTTGACAATACCAGATAGTTCCTATAAGGTATGATACACATCAAAAATTTCGACCAATGATGAGGAGGGAACCATGGAACTTTCGGAAGCGATAAAAGGAAGAAGGAGCGTGAGGCGTTTTCGTCCTGATCCCGTACCCAGGGAGGTAATCGAGAGAATCCTTGAGCTTGCCCAGTGGGCGCCCTCAGCAATGAATCAACAGGACTGGCGGTTCATCGTGGTTGAAGGTGAGAAAAAAGAAGCTCTCTTAAAGATAACAGCCACCGCTTTTGATCATTTCAGGCCGGTACTGGAGAAGAACTTCCCTGACAAGCCCAAGGTCCTGGAGGCATCCAAGCGCTTTTTTGAAACGTATGGAAATGCACCGACCATCATCTTGGCTTATGGCGGACATTTTCCCATGGGCATGGAGGATCCGTACAGTGTCAGTCTTGCCATCCAGAATCTTCTTCTGGCGGCGCATGATGCCGGACTGGGTGCTGTCTGGGCTGATGCCGCCGTTTTTTACAAGGAAAAGGAAATCAATGAATTGATGGGTATGGCAGGCAGAAAACTTGTAAGCCTGATTCCAGTCGGGTATCCTGATGAAACCCCCAGGGCTGCTCCCCGACAGGAGGGACGTGTCGTATGGGCGCAGCGCTGATTCTGCGTGAGTCGGCCACTGCGAAAACATGACCCACGCTTGAAAGGATCCGTCAATGGCAGGCTGAAAACGATTGCACGCGCTTACCCCCCAGCGACTGATGTGACATTGCCGAGCGTTGCTGCGGGGCAGACGAGCGAAACGACAGATCAATCAACAACAGAATAAATCTCGAAATTCCTGGCACCCTGGTGCCAGGAATTTTAATATTGCCGGGGACATTACGCGCCAGCATTCTTCCTGAAATCGCGTTGTTGGCTCTTCCATAGAGAATGCCCCAATTCGAACGAGAGTCTTTCATCCGAGCATGAAGCAGATCAAACTTCCCGTACCCCTTTATCGCCTTGATGACCCCGTAAATACGAAACGAGCAAAACATAAATCTTTTTTCAGATACCTGTCATTGAAACTCCTTTTCGGCTCTGATACGGTAGAAGTCAAAATGCGGGGCGATTCATCATTTCACATATTCGCGGTGTGCTACCCACAATGGCAGTTCGAAACAAACTTTCCAGCGTCGATCGCGTGATCGCTCTGTCTCTCGGCGTCATTTGGCTGGGCATGGGCGTGGCGGGCCTTGTTCTTGGGATGATGCGCGGGCTGTGGATTCCCGTCGCGCTGGCTTTTTTTGCAATTTGGTATGGGGTCCTTTGGTTTCGTGTCGCGGCTCGGTCACGTAAACTCACTTCCTGGCGCGAGCTCATTATGCCGTGGCGCGCTCGGTAGGCCGTCAATCACGTTGGGGCCTGCCTTGGCGTTCAACACGTCCCCGCCTCCGGCGGCGATGGGGCCGGTTGACTTGTATCGTTCGGTGAGGAAAAAAAATAGATAATGAAAACACAAGTCGAATTTAAATCAGACAAATTTCCACCATACGACGGCGAGGAAGAGGGGATAAACCCCGGGCTATGGGGCAAACGCCTTGCGGAGTATCTTCAACAAAACCTGCCGCTGCACGGCTTAAAGGTGACTTGCATTGGTTCTGAAGATTGGGGATGGATGGTTGAATTGGAAAATAAAGAGTACCCATTATGGATTGGATGCGGACATCAATCCGGCGAGAAGGATGAGTTCTTGTGTTTTATTGAGCCATCCGGGCCTTTTATAAGAAAGTGGTTTAAGAAAATTGATACGAGAAATCAGATTAATCGTGTTGCTGCCGCTTTGGCAAAAGTTTTTGAATCTGATTCTGACATTCGCGATATCAAATGGTCATCGGATACCAAGAAATAACACCGAACATCTGTGCAATGGACACGCAAAGACCGCGTGCCCCTGACACGCGGCGTTACACTCTTTCAATCCGAAATCAGCGATTCCCTAGATACCCTCTCCCTCATCCTTTGCAGGTGAAACACCCTGTCGGCCGTTTGCCTTTCGGGTTTCCCGAATTTGCCCTGTGTGCCGCTTGCCCGCTCCTCCGGCGACCCCGTCACGACGGGTGGAACTGGAAGCTCTCCGGGTTGGCGCAGCAGAAGCGGTCCTTCTCGGTCTCGCAGGTGTTCTGTGTTTGCGTACTGAAGGAGGTAATGGTTGCAGGAGTCCACATCGAGGAGATTGATCGGGATATCGGACCCGTGGAGCACCCTCTCGCGAAGTCTCTCGGAAAAAGGCTCGCCGTAGACAAGCCTGCCGAGGCGCCTGCCATACGGGACCGGAAGAAGTCTACAAATTTGCGGGGACGACGTATAGCAGGACGGCCACGAAGTGGCAGGTACTTCCGCCGAGCACGAAGAGGTGCCAGATGGCGTGGTTGTAGGGGAGCTTCTTGAGGAGGTAGAAAAGGGCGCCCACGGTGTAGACGATCCCCCCGGCCAAAAGCCAGGCGAACCCCCCTGCGGGCAGGGCGTCGATGAGGGGTTTGACGGCGAAGACGGCAAGCCAGCCCATCAGGACGTAGGCGATCGTGGCCAGGATCTTGAACCGGTAGACGAAGAAGATCTGGAAAGCGATTCCCGCGGCGGCAAGCGCCCAGATCAGGGCGAACAGCGTCCATCCCCAGCTTCCCTGCAGCGTCACCAGCGTGAAGGGCGTGTAGGTCCCGGCGATCAGCAGGTAGATGCACGAGTGGTCGACGATCTTGAATACGTGCTTCAACCTCGGCGAGCGGGCGGAGTGGTAGAGCGTCGAGGCCGTGTAGAGGAGCACCAGGGTCGCGCCGAAGATGCTGCAACTCACGAGAGGGAGCATCGTGCCGTTGCGGTATGTAAGGAAAACGAGCACACCGAGCCCCGCAGCGCTCAGGAGAGCCCCCGTGCCGTGGGTGAGGCTGTTGAGGCGTTCTTCAATCTGAAACTGCTGTAACTGCATGGCTGGATAAGGGATGCGGCCTTCCCGCAGGGATTTTGGCTTCGGAATTTTCCGGGATAAAAAGAACTTCACTTTCCCGTCAAAGCGTTATATATAACCGAACCGACAGAACCTCAAGGGATTTTGAGGGTCGAAGATCCATCGAAAACGATTTTTGTGGCGCAGACAAGATCACCGGGCTCCGCAGCGGCCGGTGGATTTTTTTTGGGGAGGAACAGCGATGAAAAAAGCCATCCAGTCGGGGGAGTTGGTCAGCGTCCATTACACGGGCAAGGTCGAGAACGGCGAGGTCTTCGATTCCTCGTCCGGGCGGCGGCCCCTTACGTTCACCGTCGGCAGCGGGCAGATCATCCGCGGGCTCGATGAGGCCGTCGTTGGCATGACCGTGGGAGAGAAGAAGACCGTGACGATTGCGCCCGAATTTGCTTACGGCCCCCGGCAGGTGGAGCTGATTGTGGACATTCCGAAAAACACGGTTCCCGAGGACATGGAGATCGAGAAGGGGATGATGATTGAACTCATCGACCCGCAGGGAAACAAGATCCCCGCCGAGGTCTTCGAGATCCTCGACGAAGTGGTCAAGATGGACTTGAATCACTTTCTTGCCGGGAAGACCCTCGTCTTCGACATCGAAATCATAGAGGTGGGTCCTCCGAAGGACCCGGCCTGATCATTAAACGGCGGCGGGCGACACGATCCGACACCGCAACGAGGAAAAGCAACGATGAAATTTCTGGAAAAACTGTTCAGCGCGGGTGGGAATGCCGCGAAAAGAGAGGAAACCGGCCGCAACGAGCAATGTCATTGCGGGAGCGGCAAGAAATACAAGCGCTGCTGCATGGAGGGTGACGAAAAGAAGAGAAGGAAGCAGCTCGGCCTGGCCTAGAGGTGGGGGAACATTCACCCTCACCCCGACCCTCTCCAGGAAGAGGAAGGGGAGTTTTCCCCCTCCTCCACTTCCTCCTCCCACGAGGGGAGGAGAACAGAGGAAAAGATCTTCATAGGGAGAGGGAGATCAATGAATGAAGTATTTATAGGCGGGCACCGATCTTCAGCCGCCCGCTTTTTCCGCGTACAGATCGTAGATTTCCGCTGCGGTAATTTTGCAGCGGACGATGTCACCCGCATTGAGCTTCCTGGCGCGCACGTACGTGATCCCGTCGATCTCCGGGGCCTGGAAGCGTGTCCGGCCGTAAAAAGGGAAATCGGTCCTGTCCGTCTTTCCCTCGATGAGCACCTCCTCCTCCGCCCCGATGCGCGTGAGATTGATCTCGTCCGAGATGGCCGCCTGGGCCTCCATGATCCGGCCCTGGCGCCGCGACTTCTCCTCTTCCGGCACCTGCCCGGGCATCCCCGCCGCCTCCGTCCCCTCTTCCGGTGAGTACGTAAAGACCCCCAGGCTTTCGAAGCGCGTCTCCTCTACAAATTGCAGAAGCCGTTCGAACTGCTCCTCCGTCTCCCCGGGAAATCCGACAATGAGCGACGTTCGGAGCGCAACCCCCGGAACCGTCTGCCGGATCTCGGCGATCTTCTTCCGGATGAAGGCGGAGGTGCCCTTGCGGTTCATGGAGCGCAACATCCTGTCGTCGATGTGCTGCACCGGAATATCGAGGTACCGGCAGATCTTCTCCTCCAGGGCCATCGTGGCGAGAAGCTCCGCGGTGATGTTCTTCGGGTAGGCGTAAAGGAGCCGGATCCAGCGAGGCCCCTCGACGGCGCAGAGCCGCTTGACAAGACCGTTGAGCGTGGGCCGTCCCCTGAGATCGCGGCCCCAGGCCGTCGTGTCCTGGGCGATGAGGATCATCTCCCGCGTCCCCTCGGCGGCGAGTCGTTCGGCCTCCGCGGCGATGTCTCCCATGGGCCGGCTCCGGAAGGGACCCCGGATCGCGGGGATGACGCAGTAGGCGCAGCAGTTCGAGCACCCCTCGGCGATCTTCAGGTAGCTGTAGAACGGTGTGGAGACCGTCCGCGGGGTCGCGGCGTCCATGAGGAAGAGGGGCTTGCCGACCCCCAGGATAGGGCCTTTTCTCTTGCCTTCGTCGAGGCGCTCGAGGTGCGTGAGGATGGACGGGAAATCGCCCGTGCCGAGGAAGAGGTCCACCTCCGGCAGCTCCCGGGCAAGCTCGGCGCCATAGCGCTGGGGGAGGCAGCCCGTGACGACAAGCCTCCGGCAGCGTCCCTTTTTCTTCCACGCCGCCATCCGGAGGATCTCCTCGATGGATTCCTCCCGGGCGGGGAGGATGAAGGCGCAGGTGTTGACGACGATGGTTTCGGCCCGGTCGGGCCGGTCGGTGATGCGCAGGCCTGAGCGCGACAGCAGGGCGGAGAGGACCTCGCTGTCGACGAGATTCTTCGGGCAGCCGAGGCTCAAGATGTAAACGCTTTTTTCGCTCAACTTAGCGCGGCAGCTTTCTGGCCAGGACCTTTCTCGGTTTCACGCCGTCGGAGGGGCCCACGACCCCCTCTTTCTCCATCCGCTCGATCATCCGGGCGGCGCGGTTGTAGCCCACCTTGAGGTAGCGCTGCACGAGCGAAACCGAGGCCTGGCCCAGTTCGGTGACCAGCTCCACGGCCTCGTCGTACTTCGCGTCGAAATCGCCATCGGTCTTTTCCCCTTCCGTGGACTCCGCCTTGAACTTCTGGATCGACTCGTCGTAGACGGGCGTTTCCTGCTTGCGGATGAAGCTCACGATGCGCGAGATCTCCCGGTCGGAGACGAAGGCGCCGTGGATGCGCTGGAGCTTCGAGGTGCCCGGGGGCATGAAGAGCATGTCGCCCTGGCCCAGGAGCTGCTCGGCGCCCAGCTGATCCAGGATCGTCCGCGAGTCCACCTTCGAGGAGACCTGGAAGGAGATGCGCGTGGGGAAGTTCGCCTTGATGATGCCCGTGATGACGTCCACGGAGGGCCGCTGGGTCGCCAGGATGAGGTGGATCCCCGAGGCCCGGGCCATCTGGGCAAGCCGCGTGAGCGACTCCTCAACGTTGCGCTGGGCCACCATCAGCAGATCGGCCAGTTCGTCGATGACGATGACGATGTAGGGAAGCTTCGCCGGCAACGGCCTGGGCGGCGCTCCGGCCGCATCCTCCATGGGCAGCTGCGCCTGCCCCTCCTCGATGATCCGCTCGCGCCCCTGCTGCTTTTTCTCCACGAAGCGGTTGAACTTGTCGATGCTCTTCTCGCCCGTCTCGCCGATGATGCGGTAGCGGCTCTCCATCTCCTCGACGGCCCAGCGCAGCACCTGGGCGGCCTCCTTGGGGTCCACCACGACGGGGTGCAGCAGTTGCGGGAGCCCCTCGTAGGCTGCAAGCTCGAGGCGCTTGGGGTCGATGAGCAGAAATTTCACCTCGTCGGGGGGCGCCTTGAAAAGCAGGCTGCAGATGAGCGCGTTGAGAAAGACGCTTTTGCCGGAGCCCGTCGTCCCCGCGATGAGCAGGTGGGGCATCCGGACGAGATCGGCGATCACGGGCATCCCCGTGATGTCCTCGCCCAGCGCGATGGGAAGCCGGTGCTTGGCCTGGGCGAAGGCCTCGTTGTCGATGGCGTCGCGGAGGTAGACGGCGTCGCGCTCGGGGTTGGGGATCTCGATCCCGATGGCGGCCTTGCCGGGGATGGGCGCGACGATGCGCACGCTGGGGGCCTTGAGGGCGAGGGCCAAATCGTCGGAGAGGTTCGCGATCCGGTTGATCTTCACGCCCGGCGCGGGCTCGAGCTCGTACATGGTGATGACGGGCCCCGGCTTGACCTCCGTGACCTTTCCCTCGACGCCGAAGTCGGCGAGCTTCTTTTCCAGGAGCCGGGCATTGGCGATCAGGTTTTCGCGCCGCTGCTTCGTGTCCCTGCGGGGTACATCGTCGAGCAGGGTGAGCGGCGGAAGCATATAAGCCCCCTTCGGCTCGGCGAACTCGAAGATGGCCTGCTCGATCTTCTTCTTTCTCGTTCTCTCCGGCGCCGGGGCCTTCTCCTCGCGGATTACGGGGGGCGGCCGCTTTCCGGCTTTTTGGGGTTGATCCCGCTCGTCGCTCTCCTCTTCGCTCATATAGTCCGTCATCTTCTCCCGCCCGAGCTCCGCGTAGGAGCGAATCCCGCGGCCGGTGCTCCGGGCGACGGCGGCAGCTTTCCGCAGCGCCGTGACGACGGAGAGGTCCACCGTGACGATGAGCGAGACGATGAGGCCCACGAGGAGGAAGATAAAGGTCCCGCCGGGGTTGAACAGGGCGTTGAGGTATTCGGAGAGCAGCGTGCCGGCGAACCCGCCTGCCGCGAAGGGTGAATCAATGAGCGGGATGAGCTTGTAGGCATGGGCAAAGAGCCCCGAGGTCGTCACGACGAGACCGATGAACCCGCCGATCCAGCCCGGCCGGAAGAGGAAGCCCGCATCGAGGAAAAGCTTCACCGAGGTAATGAGCAGAAACAGCGGCAGCCAGTAGGCGGAAAGCCCCAGGAACCGGATCAGGATGTCGGCCAGGTAGGATCCGAAGATGCCGCCGATGTTGGAGATCTTCGACGTCGAGGTCTCGTAGTTGGAGAGCGACGGGTCCGTCGGGGTATAGGAGATCACGGCCAGGAACAGAAAGACCGCCAGGGCGAAGAGAATCACCCCCGCGATTTCCCGCGCCCGCCCCTGCAGTGGTTTTCGATCAGGCATGTTTTTTCTTTGCTTCATCTTCGTCTCATTCAGCCTGTACCGGGCAGCGATTATTCACCCCGGCCTTGTTCGTGGTTCGTCGGGCTCACCATGGCTGCTCACGACACCGCTCTCCCCTCGAGGGAGAGTGAGATCAGGGTAAGGGGCTTTCTTAGGCGGCCCGCGCCTGTTTCAGGGCCATCTCAGGCCTCCGGAGATAGTAGTGCGAGGTCACGACGTCGTAGACCCGGTTGAGCAGCTCATCGACGGTCTCCTCGGTGTATCCGGTCACGTCGATGGGCTTGTCGATGACCAGGATGACCTTTCCGGGATGGACCCGGAGAGACTTCGTGGGCATGATCTCCCCGCTTCCGATGATCGTGACCGGCACGATGGGGACCCCCGCCTTCAGGGCCAGGTGAAAAACCCCTTTCTTGAAGGGGTGGATCTGCCCGTCCATGCTTCTCGTCCCCTCGGGGAAGGTCATGACCGATTTGCCTTCCCGGATTCTGCGGGCCGCATCGTGGATGCTCCGCATGGACCTCACGAAATTCTTCCGGTCGATGGCGATGGAGCCCGTTTTCGCCAGGGCGTGGCCGAAGACGGGGATGTTGAACAGCTCCTTCTTGGCGATCCAGGCAAAATAGGTGTCCACGTGGGCCAGGACGATCAGGATATCGAACCCGCTCTGATGATTGGCCATGAAGACCTGCGGCCTGCCCCTGAGCACGTTCTGCTGCCCGACGACCTCCACCTTGACACTCGTGATCCAGAGAAGCATCCTGGCCCAGAGGACGGAAACCCGATGGGTCGTGTACTCCCCGCGGGGAAAGAGGCCGTAGGAGACAACGACAAAGAACGAGACGAAAGCGGTAATCGATGTCCCCAGGATGACCAGGATGGCCGAACGGAACATAAGGGTCCTGAAAAAGGCAATGATATTTGAAAATTAACCTGTTATTTCTACTTGATATGCCTGTTGAAGTCAACAGGGAATCTGGCCGCTTTCCGCGCAAACCCAGCCCTTTCGGGCCTCTCGGCCGCTTGCGATAATTTCGTTGCGAAGAGGGGCGGTCTTATATATGATGACCCTCGCCCTTGAACCTCTAGCGGTCATCAGGGGTCAATACTACAACCGCCGTATCGACGCACCCGGCTGCAGATGCACGGGAAGCTAAGAAGTTAGGAGGTTAAGAAGTTAGGAAAAGAGTCGGAGCAACCCCGTTTTCCCCGTTCCGATCTTCCTATCTTCTTAACTTCTTAACTTCGCTTGGCCATCGAATCTGTGCCGGAAGAAGCCGTGACAGGAACTGTCCGGGAAGACGCGCTTGATAGGCAAGAAGGGGGGAACTGATGGTTAATAAGGTTATCCTGGTCGGCAGGCTCGGGGCGGATCCCGAAGTGCGCTACATGCAGGACGGGACAATGGTAACGAACTTCCGGCTCGCCACGGACGAGCAGTGGAAGGACAAGAGCGGGGAGAAGGTTCAGCGCACGGAGTGGCACCGGGTCGTCGCTTTTCGAAAACTGGCCGAGATCTGCGGGAATTTTCTGTCCAAGGGAAGGCTTGTCTACATCGAGGGGAAGATGCAGACGAGATCCTGGGAAGACAAGGATGGGCAGAAACGATTCACGACGGAGATCGTCGCGTCCAACATGCAGATGCTCGAGTCCAAAGGCGGCGGCCGGGAAGAGCCCGGTGCCGGCAGCGGAGCGCCCCCCTACGGCGGAGGCGAGCAGCCCCCCGACGAGGATGTGCCGTTCTGAAGACAGGCTAAAGGCGAAAGGTAAAAGGCTAAAGGCTACAGGCAGGAAAGCCCGGTTGCTTGACCGGGCTTTCCTTTTTGCGCTGTAGAGGGATGTGCGTTCGGGGACCTGCAGGTCGCAGGGTTTGCTGCCCCTCATCTGCCCGACGGGATCGGCGCTATTTCTTGTCCTCGAGTTTTTTCGCCTCGGCTTCTTCCTCGCCTTCCTTGGAGGATTTCTTGAAATTCCGGATCCCCTTGCCGATGGCGCCCCCGATTTCGGGGAGTTTCCCCGCCCCGAAGACAATGAGGATGATGACGAGGATGACGATCAGCTCTGGCATTCCCAATCCAAACATGGTTGCTTTCTCCTTGTATCCACAGCTCCCCCGCGCTTGATGCCGGGGGGGGTCACGATGATTTTATTCCGCGGCCGGTTTCGTGGCCGGTTCCATGGCCGGTTTCAACTCTTCAGGTTTCTTTTTCTCCGTGCGCTTTCCCTCCGGGTAGACCAGGTGTATCACTTCGCCGCGCTTCCCGGGGCTCCCCAGGGATTGTCCCTGGAATGTGATCTGGACACCGCCCGCATTCCCGAGATCGACGGTGATCCTCTCCTTCGCCTCGGTCGTCAGCTTTTCCCCCGCCTGCATGAGTTTTTGCACGGCCGGCGTCTTGTCGGCCTTCACCTGGACCCAGGCCGCTTCGGTGGCTTCGATCGTCAGGCTGAGGGCTCCCGCGGCAGACGGTGCCGGCGGTGGCGGCTTCTTCTTCTCCGCGGGGGGCGGGGCTTCCGGCATCTTCTGCTCCGGGGCGGCCGTTTGTGTCGGGGCCGCTTGCGGCACCGCCGTCTGAACTGCGGCCTGCTGCGGGGCTGCTTCCGGCGGTTGGACCGCGGGGGCCTGCGGCGCTTCGACGGGAGGCGTCTCCGGCATTTTTTCGGGCGGTTTCACGGCCTCCCGGGCCGTCGTTTTCACCTGAACGGGCCTCTCCCCGCTGTCCTTGAAGACGTAGATGCCCAGGATCACGACCACGGCCAGGGCGAGGACTGACCAGCCGAGCCTGCCCCCCATGCTTCCCAGCCTGTCGAATACGGCATTTTCCGCGCGCGCCTCGCGGACCTGCGCCTTCGGCGCCTCGGGCGGGGGGGCGGGCATGGTCTTTTCAATATATTTTGCGTATCGCGTCAGGATCGGGCCTGCGTCCACCCCCAGAAGCCCCGCATAGGTATTGATGAAGGTCTTCGTGTAGACGGGCTCCGGCAGATCCTCAAAGCTTCCGCTCTCGATAGATTCCAGGAAAGACGGCCGAATCTTGTACCGTTGGGCGATGTCTTCCAGCCGGAGGCCTTTCGATTCCCGAATGCGTTTCAGCTCCTGGGAAAACTCGTCTCTCTGCAGCTCCGTTTTATTCACGGTTTTGCCTGTATGCCTTCCTGGTTCGCGAGTTTTGGCTAGGAGTATCACCAATTTGCGAGGTGCGCAACAGAAAATGTCCCGGCCTCCGGGGGAGGTTTTTCTCTTCACAGGAGAGGCCCGATGAGATAAGGTAAACCGCTTTTAACGACATCCGGATGGTGGCCATGGGATCGTACAGAGATTTTGCCGTGGAGATTGCCCTCGAGGCAGGGAAGTTCCTGAAGGGGAAATTTCACGAGACGCACGACATTACCTACAAGGGGGAGATCGACCTCGTCACGGAGGCCGACCGGGGTTGCGAGGCGCTGTTGATTGCCCGCATCGAAAAGGCCTTCCCGGGTCACGGGATCCTGGCCGAGGAAACAAGGGGATCGGCGCAGACAAAAGAGTTCACCTGGATCATCGACCCCCTGGACGGGACGACAAACTATGCCCACCACTATCCCGTGTTCTGCGTTTCCATCGCCCTGCAGCGCGATGGGGAGGTGATCGTCGGGGCGATCTGCAATCCCATGATGGAAGAGCTTTTCGTCGTCGAGAAGGGCAAGGGGGCCTTTCTGAACGGGAAGCGTCTTGCCGTCTCGGCTACTGCCGAGCTCACGAGGGGTCTCCTCTCCACGGGCTTTCCCTATGACATCCGGGTCAACCCCGACAACAACATGAACTACTTCGCCGCCATGGCCGTCCGGGCACAGGCCATCCGGAGGGCAGGGGCGGCCGCCCTGGATCTGGCCTACGTGGCGGCAGGGCGTTTCGACGGTTTCTGGGAACTGAAACTGCACCCCTGGGACACGGCGGCAGGATGCCTCATGGTCACCGAAGCGGGCGGGGTGGTGACGGATCTCTTCGGCGGCCCCTTCGATCTGTACTCGCCCCACATCCTGGCGACAAACGGAGGGATTCACGGGGCGATGGAGGAGATCCTCCGCGGGACAGACCCGATGGATGCAAGGCTCAAGAAGGGACCGGGGACGCGGGGGTAGGGACCTGGGGAAGCCGACAGCCGACAGTCAACAGCCGACAGCCAAGAGCGAAAAGCCAACAGCCAGCAGAAGACAGAAAATCCCCCGGGATCGAAGAACCGGGGGATTTATTTTTTAGCTGTGGACTGTAGGCTGTAGACTGTCGGCTTTATTTACCCTTGATGAAGGCTTCCGTCATCTCGCAGGCTTCCTCGTCGGTGAACTGCCGGGGCGGGTGCTTCATGAAATAGGCCGAGGGGCCGTAGAGGATGCCGCCGATCCCTTGGTCGAGGGCGATCTTGCAGCAGCGGATGGCGTCGATGACGACTCCGCCCGAGTTGGGCGAATCCTCGACGGAGAGCCTCATCTCCAGGTGCATGGGCACGTTCCCGAAGATACTTCCCTCCATCCTGAGGAAACAGACCTTGTTGTCCTTCTGCCAGGCCACCCAGTCGCTGGGGCCGATGTGGATGTTTTCCGGGGCGAGCCGCTTGCCCGTCTGGGACTGCACGGCTTCCGTCTTGGAGATGCGCTTCGATTTCAGGCGGCTGCGGTCCAGCATGTTGAGGAAGTCCGTGTTGCCCCCCGTGTTGAGCTGGTAGGTTCTCTCGAGCTTCACCCCCCGCAGGTTGAAGAGGTGCGTGAGCACACGGTGGATGATGGTGGCCCCGAGCTGGCTCTTGACGTCGTCGCCGATGATGGGAAGGCCCTTCTTTTCAAACCGCGCCGCCCACTCGGGGTCGCTGGCGATGAAGACGGGGATGTTGTTGATCAAGGCAACACCGGCCTCGAGGGCGCAGCCCGCATAAAACCGCGTCGCCTCCTCGGAGCCCGCCGGCAGGTAGTTGAGCAGGATTTCAGCCCCCGAATCCCTCAGGGCTCTCACCACGTCCTTCTTCGTGGCCTCCTTCTGCTTTGCGGGCACGAAGGCAAACCGGGGGTCGTACTGGCTCATGTGGGGGGCGACACTGTCGAGCATCTTCCCCATCGTCACCCTGGTCCCTGTTTTCCGGACCCTGGGCTGAAAGACGGTGGTGCAGTTGGGGGGCTGGAAAATGGCCTCGGCGATGTCTCTTCCGACCTTGCGGCGGTCGATGTCAAAGGCGCAGACGACCTCGATGTCGGAGGGCCGGTAGCCGCCGAGATCCCAGTGCATCAGGCCGATCAGGTCCTTCGGTGATTTCTTCCGGTAGTACTCGATTCCCTGGATCAGAGAAGAGGCGCAGTTTCCGATCCCAGCAATTGCAATCCGGACCTTCCCCAAAGTATTTCCCCCTTCTGGCCGATTGAAAAAAAACGATGCGGATGTGCTCGCAAGCGATACTCTTACAACAATTCCCCGGACAATTCAACGGGAAGGATGCAAAAAGAAAAGAGGTCTATTTGCCTGTCTTCCCGTAATGCTCGTCGATCCAGCTCAGGTACTCGCCGCTGCGAACGCGCGCAATCCAGTCGCTGTTCTCCAGGTACCAGACGATCGTCTTGCGCAGGCCCGTGCGGAAGGATTCGCGAGGAGCCCACTTGAGCTCGCTCTGGAGCTTGCTGGAGTCGATGGCGTAGCGCCAGTCGTGCCCCGGCCGGTCCTTGACGAAGGTGATGAGCCCCCGCCGGGGGCCGCCTGCCGCCCTGGGGCGGATCTCGTCGAGGATGTCGCAGATGGCGTGGACGACGGCGATATTCTCCTCTTCGGAGTTGCCGCCGACGTTGTAGGTCTCGCCGCGCCGCCCTTTGTTCATGATCGTCCAGATGGCCTCGCAGTGGTCCTCCACATAGAGCCAGTCGCGGACGTTCTTCCCGTCTCCGTAGACGGGGAGGGGCTTGCCCTCCAGGGCATTGAGGGTGATGAGCGGGACGAGCTTCTCCGGGAACTGCCAGGGGCCGTAGTTGTTGGAGCAGTTGGAGATCGTCACGGGCAGCCCGTAGGTCTTGAAATAGGCCCTCACCAGGTGGTCCGAGGAAGCCTTGGAGGCGCTGTAGGGGCTGTTGGGCTTGTAGGGCATCGTCTCGGTGAACAGACCCTCTTTCCCGAGGCTCCCGTAGACCTCGTCGGTGCTCACGTGGTGAAAGAGCCTGAAGCCCTCTGCGTGGTTGCGAGCCGCCTCGAGAAGGTTGAAGGTGCCCACGATGTTCGTGAAGATGAACTCGGCGGGCCGCTTGATGGATCGGTCCACGTGGCTCTCGGCGGCGAAGTGGCACACCGCGTCGATGCCGTAGTCGGTGAAGATCGCGCCCATCCGCTCCAGGTTGCAGATGTCCTCCCGCAGGAAGACGTAGCGGCCGGGGAAGCGCTCTTCGAGATCCCGCAGGTTCTCGGGGTTGCCGGCATAGGTCAGCTTGTCGACGTTCACGATCCTGCCCGCGAAGTCCGACTTCTCCAGCAGATAGCGGATGAAGCTGCAGCCGATGAAGCCGCAGCCCCCCGTCACCAGCAGGTTCTTGAATTCCATGGGTTCTCCTTTATTGAATGCCTCTCGATCATCTGCCCGCGAAGAGCGGAAGATCGGAAGTGAGGAAGAGCGGAAAAGAAAAGATAATGGGTCCGTTCCGCTCTTCTGCTCTTCTTCGCTTCCTAACTTCAGTCTTTCTTTAGTCTTTGAACGGGTGCCCGGCATGAAATTTGCGAACCCTGACACCGGGGGATACAAACCGCACGTGATGCCAACTATCATGAATGCTTCAAATTCTCAACCAGGAATCCCGTTGCCGGCGGGCAAGGGTGGAGGGGCGAGTTGAACGACAAACAACGCGAGGCCAAGAAAATCAACTGCTTCGAATGCCGGCACTTCTTCATCACCCACGAGCCGGCCCACCCCTATGGCTGCCAGGCCATGGGCTTCAAGTCCCCGGAGATGCCCTCTGCTGCCGTTGTGAGCAGTTCGGGCGAGGCTTGTCTTGTGTTCGAGTTGAAGGGCAGACTGGGGACCCGTTGAGCGTTTTCAGGATCGAGCCTGCCAATGTAAATCCTCGAGCCGTCATCCTGAGCCCGTCGAAGGGCTCGATCCTTCCGGCCCGGCGTTTTTTATTGCATTTCGGCCCGGCAGTGCTATAGGAAACAGGAACGAATTCGTAATGGGCAACGGAGCCCGTTCCCGGGCCCTGGCGTGGTTTTCGGTTTATGGGGCGGAAAAAAGCATCGGAAAAAGCGTGCGGCGAGCCTGGCAGCGGGAAGAGCTCCTCCGTGGAAAGCAAGATCAGCGCGCTTCTCACCATCAGTCGGGCCATCACGTCGGAGAAGTACCTCGAAGACATCCTCCGCCTGATCGTCACCGTGACCGCCGAGGTCATGGAGTCCAAGATTTGTTCCCTCATGCTCATCGATGACGACGGCAAGCTCCACGTCAAGGCCACCCAGAGCATCAGCAAGGAATACAACAAGAAGCGCATCATCGAGGTCGGCAAGGGGATCGTCGGGAAGGTGGTCTCGGAGAACCAGCCCGCCATCGTTCGCGACGTCCGGGTGAGAGACGATTACCTCTACCCCGAGATGGCCCGCAAGGAGGGTCTCGTCTCGCTTCTCTCGGTGCCCCTGGCCGTAAAGGGCAGGGTCATCGGGGTCATCAACTGCTACACCTCCCGGACCCACGATTTCACGGAGCCGGAGGTCACGGTCCTCACGACGATCGCCAACCAGGCCGCCATCGCCATCGAGAACACGGAGCTGCTCGTCCGGAGCCGGGTCATCCAGGAGGAACTCGAGTCGCGCAAGCTCATCGAGAGGGCAAAGGACATCCTGGCGGCCGAAAACGGGACCGGCGGCGACGATGCCTACCGGAAGATGCAGCAGATGAGCATGAACATGCGCAGACCCCTTCGCCAGATCGCCGAGGCGATCATCATCTCCCGGGGCATCGATGAAAGTGCTTGACACGTTTCTGCAACTCTGGTAACGGAACCGTTACTTTTTGGATAAAGGCGTCCAAAGCTAGGCTTTGGACGCCTTTTTTTAATTCCGCAGGAGGAAGAAGGAGGACGAGCATATGAACCTGAGGCAACCCAATGCGAACGAAGCGACAGGGACCTTTAACCGCTCGAGGAGCGTGGTCCCCATGTCAGGCATCTGCACGCGCTGCGTGGACGGCTGCCGGGGCGGCTGCGAGATCTGGCTCTCGACGTTCCGGGGCCGCGAGGTGCTCTATCCCACGGAATTCGGCAACATGACCGCCGGTGCCGACAAAAACTACCCCCTGGATTACTCCCACCTGAGCATCCAGGGCTACGCCGTCGGCGCCCATGGCCTGCCCAAGGGCGTGAAACCCGGGCCCGACACTGCCTTATTCCCCAATGTCGACACGGAGACGGAGTACGGATGGACGAAGAAGGTCAAGATGAAGCTCCCCATCTTCACGGGCGCGCTGGGCTCCACGGAAATTGCCCGGAAGAACTGGGAGCATTTCTCGGCGGGCGCCGCCATCGCAGGCGTCACCATCGTCTGCGGAGAGAACGTCTGCGGCATCGACACGGGGCTTGAGCTCGGGGCCAACGGCCTCGTGAAGAAATCCCCCGAGATGGACCGCCGCATCGAGACTTACAAGCGCTACTCGGAAGGCTACGGCGAGATCCTCATCCAGATGAACGTGGAAGATACCCGCCTGGGTGTTGCCGAGTACGTCATCGACAAACACAAACTCGACACGATCGAGCTCAAGTGGGGCCAGGGCGCCAAGAACATCGGCGGCGAGATCAAGATTCCCTCGCTGGAGAGGGCCCAGGAGCTCAAGCGCCGCGGCTACATCGTTCTGCCCGACCCGACGCTCCCCGAGGTCGAGGCGTCCTACAAGGCAGGCGCCATCAAGGAGTTCGAGCGCCACAGCCGCCTGGGATTCGTCACGCAGGAAGGTTTCATGAAGGAAGTCCAGCGCCTGCGCAAGCTGGGCTACAAGCGCATCACCCTCAAGACGGGCGCCTACTCCATGGTGGAGCTGGCCATGGCGATCCGGTTCTGCGCAGATGCCAAGATCGACCTGCTTACGATCGACGGCGCCCCCGGCGGAACGGGCATGAGCCCCTGGCCCATGATGTGCGAGTGGGGCATCCCCTCGCTGTACCTGCACGCGCTCACCTACGAATTCTGCCAGAAGCTTGCGAAGAAGAAAAAGCGCGTACCCGACATCGCCTTTGCCGGCGGCTTCTCCGACGAGTCCGGTGCCTTCAAGGCCATCGCCCTGGGCGCTCCCTACGTCAAGGCCGTCTGCATGGGCCGCGGCCTCATGATCCCCGGCATGGTTGGCAAGAATATCGGCGAGTGGATCAAGAACAAGGACCTGCCCAAGACGGTCTCCCGCTACGGCACCACGATGGAGGAGATCTTCGTGAGCTACGAGGAGCTCCGGAAGAAGTACGGTAAGGAACTCGACACCATGCCCACGGGCGCCATCGGGTTCTACACCTACGGACAGAAGTTCAAGCAGGGCCTCCAGCAGCTCATGGCCGGAAGCCGCAGCTTCAACCTCTCGCTCGTCGGCCGCAAGGACCTCATGTCGCTCACCCGCGAGTGTGAGGAAGTCACGGGCATCCCCTTCGTCATGGATGCTTTCAGGAAGGAAGCGGAGAAGTGGCTGAAGTAAGCCAATAGACGCTATCGGACATTCAGAAGGGGTTGGAACTCGAGTTCCAGCCCCTTTTTTCATGTCCGGCTTGACAAGGACGGGGGTTGTCCTGCATTAAAGTAAGTAACCATTGCAACCGTCACGCTATCCCAGCATGCCCATCCCGGTGGCCGGGCGCGATGGGGGAAAGGAAGGGTTATCCGGTGAAAGAAGCTGGACAGTGTCCCGCCCCGAGGCTCACGCCGGGGAGAGAGGCCCGCGGTTTCATCGTCCGCAGGGTCGAGGCCATCGAAGACATCTGCTGCACGGCCTACGAGATGGAGCATCTTGCCACGGGGGCGAAGGTCCTGCTCCTTCATGGAAACGACCGCGAGAACCTCTTTGCCGTGGGATTTCGCACGCCGCCCTGGGACTCCACGGGGATCGCCCACATCCTGGAGCACTCCGTCCTTGCCGGCTCCGAGGCCTACCCCGTGAAGGACGCCTTCAACGAGCTTTCGCGGGCGACGCTGCAGACCTTTATCAACGCCTTCACCTACCCCGACAAGACCCTGTACCCCGTGGCAAGCCAGGTGCCCGTCGATTACTTCAACCTGGCGCGGGTGTATGCCGATCTGGTGTTCAAGCCCCGGATCCTGAAGGAGACCTTTCTTCAGGAAGGGCATCACCTGGAGTTCGTAAATCCCGATGACCCCGCAAGCGACCTCTCCGTCTCGGGCATCGTCTACAACGAAATGAAAGGAGCCTACTCGTCGCCCGACGGGCTCATGTTTAAGGCCCTCCAGCAGAATCTCTTCCCCGACAATCCCTACGGCTTCGACTCGGGGGGCGACCCCGAGGTGATCCCCCGGCTCACCTGGGAGCAGCTCCGGGAGTTCCACCGGCTCTACTATTCCCCCACGAATGCCTATTTCTTCCTCTACGGCAGCATCTCGCCGGAGGATCACCTGGCCTTCCTGGAGGACATCCTGCGCGGATTCGGCAAGGTGCAAGTCGATTCAGCCATCGGGCTCCAGCCCCGCTGGGCAAAGCCGCGTTCGGTGCGCGATTGCTATCCCGTGGGCAAAGGCGAGAGCCTCGCGCGGAAAACGGCCGTGAACCTGGCTTGGGTGACGGCGGAAAACACAACCCCCGAGGAGGTGCTTCTGCTCACGATCGCCGCCCACGCCCTGGTCGGAACGGCGGCAGGATCCCTTCGCAAGGCCCTTATCGACTCGGGCCTGGGAGAGGACCTCTCGCCCGTTACGGGGCTCGAGTCCGATCTGCGGCAGGTCGTCTTTGCCGTGGGGCTTCGCGGCACGGACCCCGAAAAGGCCGGGGCCATTGAGGGTCTGGTCCTGAAGACTCTGGAGAGTCTGGCGCAAAAGGGGTTCGACCAAGACCTCGTCGAGGCGGCCCTGCACCAGGTGGAATTCCACGGCAAGGAGATCGTCCGCGGCGGCTACCCCTACGGGATCACCCTCATGGGACGGGTCTTCCATACCTGGCTCTACGACGGGGATCCCCTGACTCCGCTGAAGTTCAATCTTCTCATCGAGCGCATCCGGGGCCGCCTGGAGAAGGAGCCGGGACTCTTCCAGGAGGTGATCCGGCGCTGGTTCCTGGAAAACCCGCACCGTCTTGTCTCCGTCATGGAGCCGAGCCACAACTGCATGGAGGAGCAAGAGGCAAAGTTCCGGCAGCGGATGGCGGAGCTCAAGGCGACCCTGTCGCAGGAGGACCGCAACAGGATCCGCGACGAGGCGTCCCGCCTGAAGGCGCTCCAGACGCAGCCCGAAACACCTGAGGCCCTTGCCGCACTGCCCCGGCTCAAGCGCTCCGACATCCCCCGCGGGGTGGAGCGGATCCCCTTCGAGGAGGGCCGTGTCGGGGGCATTCCCGTCCTGAAGCACGAGGTCTTCGGCAACGGGATCGTCTACCTGGATTGTGCCTTCGATGTGTCCCATGTTCCTGAAGAGCTGCAGCCGTACCTGCCGCTGCTGGGAAAATTTGCAAGGGGCATGGGGGCCGCAGGGCGCCGCTATGACGAGATGGCCACGAGGATCTCCATGACCATGGGAGGTCTGGGGATTCAGCTTGCCTCGGGTTTCAGCCGGGACGGCAAGGAAACCTGGCAGAAAATGATCTTCCGGATGCGGACGCTCCACCGCAACATCCACGAGGCCGTGGATCTGCTCGGCGATATCCTGGCGGCGGGAGATCTCTCGGATCGAAGGCGAATGGAAGATCTCGTCCTGGAGAAGAGAAACGGCCTGCAGGCCGCCGTCGTCCCCTCGGGCCATCTCTTTGCCCAGCGCACGGCGGCATCGTCGCTGAACCTGGCATCCTACAGGGACGAGCAGTGGAACGGGCGCCTCCAGCTGCGGCTCTTGAGCGGCCTCTCCGAAGGCTTTGCGGCCGACCCGCTCGTCGAGACCATGGAGCGCCTCAAAAAGCTTGTTTTCCGTCGCAGCGGGCTGCTTCTCAACGTGACGGGCGATGCAGCCGGGATCGATCTCCTGCTGAATCAAGTCGGGCCCCTGATGGAGCGGATAGGCGATGCGGCACCCGGAGGGGTGACGGCATCGATGCGGCCGGAGCCGGTGCACTTGGGAATCTCGATTGCAGCCCAGGTCTGCTACGTGGCGCGGGCGGCCGCCGCGCCGGGCTACTTCGACCCCTCGTCGGCGGCGCTCTCCGTCGTCTCGAGAGAGCTCTCGAAGGGATATCTCTACAACCGGATACGGGTACAGGGCGGCGCCTACGGGGGAATGTCGCTCTACGATCCCCTCGGGAGGCTCTTCTCCTTCCTGTCCTACCGCGACCCCCACCTTTCGGAAACGCTGAAGGTCTACGACGAGGCAGCCCGATGGCTGCTGGAGAAGGGGATCGGCGAGGAGGAACTGGAAAAGACCATCATCGGCACGATCGGGTCTTTGGACCGGCCGGCGGACCCGTCCGGGAAGGGCTACCTTTCCATGATCCGCCACTTTACAGGGATTACCGATGACAACCGGCAGGCATTCCGGGACCGGGTCCTCGGCCTTTCCCCGGAAGAGCTCCTGAATACGGTCCGGGAGGTCCTCATCCCGGCCCTGAAGGCCTCCTCCGTGGCGGTCTATGCGGGCGAGGACCGGCTTGCGCGGGCCAATGAGACCCTGGTGCCGAAGCTCGTCATAGAACCCCTGTTAGGCGGTTGACCGGGCGTACCGCCCGACCGAGAAGGTAAGAAGGTGAGAGGGTAAGAGGGTGAGAAAAAACGAAACATTGGCACCGGATTGTCCAACCTTCTCACCTTCTTAACTTCTAACCTTCTATTTTTGAGTCGCTTGGCTTTTTGCCGTCTGCCGGTGGCCTGACGAAATCATGGCAGCCGGAAGCCCGGCGGGCACAGAAATTGCTCATTCTCAATAGTGGCGGGGACGCGGGAAATTGCTTCACCTGCCGGTATTCACCCAACAGTCGGAGCGTTCATCTTGGAAAATCGCGGCATCCTTACAGGGATCGGCACGGTCCTCTTCCTCGTGGCTGTATTGAGCTTCGGGGTATACCTGGAGAGGAGCGGCCTCGAGGATCTGGGTATCGTGCGGACCGGGTTTGCCCAGTCCCATATCGCGAAACACACGCCCGGCGTGACCCCCGACGTCCAGAACAACCGCGTCTACCGCAAGAAGCTGCGGAGCCAGAAGATACCGAAAGAGTGGAAGGATTTCGAGGATCTCGAGCAGGACATGATGCGCTTCTGCCGCTATCTCGACGGGCGGGAGTACATCAAGGCCCATAAGCTCCCCGATGGGACTTTCCGGCATTTCGTGAAGATCCTGAACGATCTGGCCGCCTATCCGCCCATCGTGAACGGAGAGGCCACCGACCCCTACAAACTCAAGCTGAACCAGGAGCACTTCCTGAGAGTCATCGGTCGGGAGAACGTCGATCTGCTAGTCGACATCCTCACCCACGAGACGGAGTTGATGGAGTCGACGGCGGAGATGGTCTATGACTGGCTCAACAAAGGGATCGAGGCGAAGAGCCCCGAGATCCGGATGACGCAGAAGGAACTCTACGAGTACGCCGCCTTCTTCCTGACCACCCTGTCCGGAAAGGCCTATCTGTGGCGGCGGGATTCCAAGACTCGAATCCTTGCCACGTACTATTCCGTCCTCATCGTGGACCGGGCGAACCTGGAGAAGGCAAACCGCTTCAATGTGGACATCAAAACCCCCGTCGCCCAACTCATGGATGACCTGGTCAACTACCGCAACCTCAGCTACCGGGGCCTGTATATCAAGAAGTTGAAGGCCTTGGAGGCGCCAGCCTCGACTGGCTGACGCAGCTAAAAGCCGACAGCCGACAGCCTACAGAAAAAAACAAATCCCCCTCTTTCCCCCCGATAAAGGTCACGATCCTTAATCTTCATCTCCCCTTGCGGGAGAGGATTGAGGTGAGGGGGAATATTCCCCGTACCTTTTTCACCCTCACCCTCGCCCTCTCCCCTCAAGGGAGAGGGAAATTACGGTAAGGGTCTTCGCAGGGGGGGATGAAAGGGGGATTTTTCTTTTGGCTTTTAGCTGTAGGCTGTCGGCTGGGGCCGTGCGGCGCCCTAGAGGTCGAGCATGGACGGCAGGCCCTTGTTGCGCCGATACCACCAGTTCGGGAACATCCGGTAGAGGACCCGTGAGACAGGGCCGATGTATTCCTGGGAGCGCTTATCGAACTGGATGGACTCGATGAGTCGCTCCTCGATCTGCTTTCGGTCGCCCGTTTCGTTGAAGATGTGGTAGGCACAGCAGAAGATGGGGCTGTACATGTTTTTCTTTTCCAGGTAGCGGTACACGTTGCGGATCGTGTTGGGCCCTTCCGGCGTCCCGTCGATCTGGGCCAGCACCTTTTTGTCCGTCTGGATGGGATTGCCGTCGAAAAGGTCGTAGTAGAGCTTCCCGTAGCGGTAATTCTTGCTGGCATCCGAGGCCAGCGTGACGTAGAGATCGCCCACCCCGGCCTGGCTGTAGAAGGCCTGGAAGCTTCCGCCCAGAAGCCGCGCCAGAGAGCGGATCTCAACGCCGGATCGCGCAAAGATCGTTCCGGGGATGGAATTCCCCAGGTTCATGCGATCCGTGACCCCCTTGATGTTCGCGACGATGTTCTTGAGGGCCCCGCAGGCCTCGATCCCCACGATGTCAAAGTTGTAATAGGAGGTGATCTCGCGCCTGTCGAAGTTCAGGACCTCTTTCCGAACGGTCTGCGCCACGCTGCGCGGGCCGGCGATGGTAAGGGCCACCGGTTTGCCCAGCGCGATGTCCACGTCGAAGAAGGGGCCTCCCATGGCGACGACCTTGAACTTGTGCTGGATGTGGTTGAGATCGCTCTGGATCATCTGGGAAGGCGTGATCAGCTCTTTTGTCTTCTCGTCGGCCACGAGGCCCTTGATGGCCGATATGATGCACGTCTTGCCCCGCTTCTTGCTGATCATGGGGCGCAGGTAGTCCAGGAGCCCCGACAGGCGGTTCATGGTGATCGTGAGAAAGATGAAGTCGCTCTCGTGGACGACCTGCTCGAGGTCGCTCGACGCCGTCACCTCGGGCGCCAGCCGGGGAACCTTTTCCATCCCTCCACAGAGGCGCGCCAGGTCTGAGGTGAGGTGCGTCGGGTTGAGGTGCTCCTCGTTGATGGCACGGCACACCTCGGCGTCGTGATAGTAGATCGTCACGGGCTTGCCGTTGCGGCCGTAGATGTAGGCCAGTGCCGTCCCGAGTCGCCCCGGACCGATGATGGCTATTTTGCTTGTGTCCAAAAGCCTCACCTGCTAGAAAAGTGAATGCAAAGTATAGGGAATCAGATTCTTTCTGTCAAACAAAAAGGGTGCAGCGGTATTTTTCAAGTATTTATAATTTCAACGATTTGTTCTCCCTCCCTGCCGGGTTCTTCACGTAGCGGTGAAACGGTGAGGTTCATGACATGGACGGCGTGACTTTCATCGGACTGCTGGCGGCGGTTGTTTCCACTGTCGGTTTCGCCCCTCAGGTGATCAAGGTCTACAGAACCAGGATGACCCGGGATCTCTCCCTGGGATCGTACGTCATCCTGCTCTCGGGTCTCTTCCTGTGGTTGATCTATGGCCTGCTGCTTGGCAACCTGCCCATCATCCTTGGAAATACAACCGCCTGTTCCATGGCCGCCTACATCATCTATATGAAAATAAGACACGGCTAAGGGCATAGGGCTAAAGGCTAAGGGCCGAACAGGGAACCGGTCGTTTTCTGCGGGCCCTTTGCCATAAGCCCTTTGCCTTGCGCCATGCGAGTTCGCCCTATTTGATAAGGCGAGCTCGCATTTTTTTAAGTGCCAGCGGGAAGAGGATGGCGCTGAATAGGGTGAGGTAAAGCAGGTTCCACAGGGCGGTGACATTGAGGGGGCCTATGGCGATCGTCCGGTTGATCTCCACCAGGTGGGTCAGGGGCAGGCAGTAAGCCAGGGCCTGGGCCCAGCCGGGGAGCGTGTCGAGGGGGAAAAAGGTCCCGCTGAAGAGAAACATGGGCGTGATGAAAAGGAAGATGGGCAGGTTGAACAGGTCGATGTTGCGCACGACAGCCGTGAAGTACATCCCGATCGACGCGAAGGCGAGCCCGGCCAGGAAGGAAAGCGGGACGAGAAGCAGGCCCTCGGGGTAGCGGATGAGGCCGAAGAGACTGACGATGGCGAGCATGATGGACGATGCGATCACGGACTTGGTGGCGCCCCAGATGATCTCGCCCGTGATAATCTCCTCGAGGAAGAGCGGGGTGGCCAGCATGGCGTCGAAGGTCTTCTGGTAGTACATCCGCACGAAGGAGCCGTAGGTGGTCTCGAAGAAGCTGTTGTACATCATGTTGACCGCAAGCAGGGCCGGTGTAATGAAGACGACGTACGACGTGGAATGCTCGCGCCAGGAAACATTCCCCACAAGCGCGCTCATCCCCAGGCCGAAGGCCGCAAGATACAGCAGCGGCTCCAGCAGGGGCGGCAAGAAGCTGACCTTCCAGGTCTTGCGGTAGACCGTGAAATTGCGGTTCCAGACACGAAGAAACCGCGACGTGATGACCGGCGTGCCTGTCCTGCTCATTCCCGCAGCTCCCTTCCTGTGAGTTTCAGAAAGACATCCTCCAGCGTGGCCGTCCTCAGGGTGCAGCCGTCGCGGCAGTAGCGCTCGCTCACCTCCCGGTAGAGCTGATCCCGCTCGTCGCAGTAGAGGAGAAGGCGATGCCCCAGGTCATCGAACCGGAGGTTGCGCTCCCGCAAGAAGGAACGAAGCTCCTCGCCGGGTTCCCCGACCTCGATGATGTCCTTCCCCGCATGCTCCCGGATCAGCTCCTGAGGTCGCCCCTCCACGAGGATCTTCCCGTGGTCCATGATGATGAGCCGGTCGCAGAGCCGCGAGGCTTCCTCCATGTAGTGCGTCGTGAGCAGGATGGAGATGCCCCGGGCCCTCAGCCCCTCCAGGCGCTCCCAGATCTGGTGGCGCGACTGGGGGTCGAGGCCCGTAGTGGGCTCGTCGAGAATCAGGAGGTCGGGCTCGTTGATCAGGGCCCGCGCAAGCACGACCCGGCGCATGAGCCCCCCCGAAAGCTCCGGGATGGGCGTATCCCTGCGGTTCTCCAGGGCGATGAACTTCAGCAGATCCAGGGCCCTGGCGGTGGCATCCGGACGGGGGACGTCGAAATAGGACGCGAAGACCTCCAGATTCTGCAGGATGGAAAGTTCGGGGTCGAGGTTGTTGTCCTGCTGACAGACACCGATCCGGTACTTCACCTTGCGCAGCTGCCGCCTGCTGGTGACATCCTGTCCGAGCACGTGGAGGGAGCCTCCCGAAAGGGGGGAGAAACCGTAGATCATCCGGATCGTCGACGTCTTGCCGGCGCCATTGGGCCCGAGGATGCCGAAGCACTCCCCGCGCTGGACGGAGAAGGAGATCCCGTCGACGGCGGTAAAGGCGCCGAAGGCTTTTCGCAGGGCATCTGCCTGGACGACGGGTTCCATCATGGTTGACTGATCGATGTCTTTCATACAAGTGCCTTCGTGCGCCCGGGTGGTGCATTTGCTTTCGAAGATCGGAAGATCGGAAGTGAAGAAGATCGGAAAAGAATTCGCATTCTCTGCTCTTCCGCTCTTCCTTACTTCCTCACTTCGCGAACGTCGGGCTTCATGCGGTCTTTAATGATCAGCTTATCATGTTTTGGTGCGGAAGGCATACCGGATCCTGGCGGGCCTGCGACCGGCGGGCCGGAGATAGGTGAGCGCCGGTTTGCCAAGGGCGATGACGGCGTGAATGTCCTCCGTCTCGGGGATGCCCAGGGAGCGCTGGATGGAGCGGTCGCGGCGCATGGCCTCGACGGCAAAGCCGATCAGGCAGGTCCCGATGCCCATGGTGTGGGCGGCAAGGGCAATGTTCTGGGCGGCAAGCAGCGCATCCTCGCGCGGGCACGAGGCGCCCGGCTCCGTCCCGATGAGGATCGCCGCCGTGGCGCCGTGGAAGAGCCGGTCTCGACCGGTCTCGTCCCACTGCCGCAGGGCCTCCTGCACCTGGGTGTGGTAGCGCCGGTAGTAGTGTCCCAGCTTGTCCTGCATGAAAAGGCGCGAGAGGAGGCGGATCGCGGGGTTTGCGGCCAGGCGGTTGAGGCGCTCGTAGAAGCGGGCGAGCAGCTGCCCGAAGCCGAGCAGGGCCTGCCGGTCGGGGACGATCGTGAAGCTCCAGCGCTGGCTGTTGGTCCCCGAGGGGGCCATGGTGCCGATCCGGGCGAGGTCCTCGAGAACGGGCTTCCCGACGGGATCTTCCGTAAAGCATCGGCAGGAACGGCGCGAATAGAGAAGCCGGACAAGAAGGGCGGTGTCGAACTCCCCGAAGGGGAGCCAACGACCGCCCGTCTCTACCGTGGCAAGCGCGAGGTTCCCGGTACTGACGGAATCGATGGTGATGGCCCCTGTGGGACACACAGCGGTGCAGTGATCACAACCGAAACAGCCCTCCCGGGCAAGAGTGATTTTCCCGTTTTCCAGGGCAAGCACATCGGAAGGACAGACATCAAGGCACAGCCCGCAGCCGGTGCACCGGCCCGCGTCGAGCCTGGGTTTGGTCTGCTCGTCCATCCCCTCCGTCCTGCCGGCCGTTATCGTTACTGCTCCTTCGGGGGCTCTGCGCCGTAGTAGGTCACCTTGGCATCCTTCATCGACTTCTCGAGGAAGGCATTGAGGCGTTCCTGCTGGATGGCCTGGGTGGCCTTCGCCTTGACCTGCTCCTTGACGGTTTCGTAAGGCTGCTGCTCGGCGGCCTTTCGCTCTTCGCACTTGATGACGTGGTAGCCGAATTCCGTCTCGACGACGGGGCTCAACTCACCGGGCTTCAGGACGAAAGCGGCCTGCTCGAATTTTCCGACCATGCTGCCTTGCGTGAAGAATCCCAGGTCGCCGCCTTTTGCCTTGGAACCGGGATCATCGGAATACTCCGAGGCGAGCTTGGCAAAGTCCTCGCCCTTCTTCGCCTTATCAAGGATTTCCTCGGCCTTCTTCAGCGCCGCCTTTTTCTCTTCTTCCGTGGCATTGGGCTTCACGGCTACGAGGATGTGGCGGGCCCTCACCATCTCGGGGTTCTCGAACTCTTTCTTGTTCGCGGTGTAGTACGCCTCGTAATCCTTGTCCGTGAGGTTTATTTTCCCGAGGATTTCCTTCTGGACGTACATCCGGGCCAGGTACTCATCCTTCATGATATCGATCTGCTTCTTGATCGCCGGATTTTTTTCGAGGCCTTTCTTCTTGGCCACGTCGGATACGACCATGATGCTGACGAGATTCCTCAACAGAACCTCTTCCATCCGGGGGTCGGCCTTGATGAGGGCCTGCTGCTGTTCCGGGTAGAGCCCGGCGTAGGCCTGGATGTCGCTTTTCGTCACTTCCTTGGCTCCGACCTTCGCAAGCACGTCCTTCTTTGCTTTTTCCGCCGCCAGGAGGTCAGCGGAGGTGAAGATGAACAAAAGCATGAAGACTACCAGAGCGCCTGCCGACAATTTTTTCATCTCAACGTCTCCTTTGTTGTGGTTAAAACAGGGCATCAGCCCACCCATACCGGGTTGTGAATTGAAAAGATATCACAAGGGATTGAAAACAGAAATCCTTTTTTCATCCGCAGCGACCCCCGTTTCCATGCACGGATCATACCCGTAACCGCGAAGGCAAAAAGTCCTGAGACAGAGCCCCCCGTTTTGTGGTATGGTTGGCTGAGGTTGTTGTAAACCGGTCGCAGGGGGCAAGAGGAAGGATGAAACGACAGGGTGAAACCCGGATGCTTCTGTTCGTCATGACGGGGATGGCCTTCCTCTTTGTCGCGGCTGTTGTGCCGCTGTCGGGGATCAGCCTCTTCCTGGTGGCGCAAGTCTTCGCCATTGTCCTCGGCGGGATCACCGTCATCTCCCTGTTCCGGCGGTACCGAGGCCTGGATCTCGTCTCGGCCGCTTCCATTTTTTTCCTTTACATCCTCATGGTCACCCTGTTTTCCCCGGGGTTGGTGCAGGCCCTGGCTGCTTATCTCACAAAGTAGCCGACAGCCGACAAAGAAGCCTACAGCAGACAGTCTACAGCCAGCAGTAAAGATTCATTCTCGGTTTTTCGTCTTTGGCTATCGGCTGTTTGCCTACACCCTACCCCCCCTGCTTTTTATGTTTCGTTCACCCCCGATTGAACGTTTCTTTCAAATAGGGGCCTCTTTGAGGGCATCGGAGGAAAAACCGACAAGCCCGCACGTCGCAATTTCCCCTTTTGTAGCGGCAACTTGCAAACTATCTTTTGCCCGGCGCCCGTCCTGGCACGGTCCTTCCTATATACAGAAGGCGTAAGGCAAAGGGCATAAGGCTAAAGGAAGAGAAAAAGAAGAATATCAAACTCCCCAAGCCATAAGCCCTCAGCCTTCAGCCAAAACTAAACTGGAGGACCTCAAAATGAAAAAGACGCTTTCCACCCTGATTCTTTCCGCAGTCGTAGTGCTGATCACCGCAACCTTCAGCTTTGCCGAGTATGCCGCCGCCGGCGCCGGCAACTTCCCCTACTTCCACCTGGGGGCCCTGATTGTGGGCGGCATGACGATCGTGTCCCTCAAGCAGAAGTACGAGAAGCTCTACCTCAGCGAGGCCGTTGGCAGCTTCGCGATGTACGCGGTGATGGTGGCCCTGTTCACGAGCCCCGTGGCCGATGCGATCAAGAACCTGATGTAAACAGGGTCAGGGTATAGGGTCCAGGGTCCAGGGACAAGACAGGAACAGGAGGTAATCACCATGGCAGCGCAAGTGAAAGCAAGACCGCGGCAGATCGATTTCTCACACATCCTTGTAATCGGCGCCTGGGGGTTTGCGATCGTGATTGCCTCGATGCTCTTCCTGTACGTGGGTCATATGATCGACGAGATGCTCAACACGCCTCCGACGTTCATGCTGGGATTGTTTTTCCTGGGGCTGGCGCTCTGCATCGGAAGGCTCTACAAGGACGCCTGGGACCGGATCGAACGCAGGCCCAAGGTGAAAGGGTAAAAACTGACAGGGTTCAGGGGCCAGGGTCAAGGGTCAAGAGAACAAAGAGCACGGCCCTGACCGACCAGATGGACTAGACAGACCAAATAGACTAAATAGACCAGATAGACCAAAGCGGCCAGACAGGTCCTCCTGAATAAAAAAAAGACCCCCATCTCGAAAATACCGGGATGGGGGTCTTTTCGTCTATTCGATATTGGCGCTAACAACAGATGCCATTTGCATCATATCGATCGTCTGACCTTCTTTTAACTTTGTAAAATCAGTTAATTTGCCAGTCTTGCTGGTCGTTTTGGTGTTGTTGAATATTTTAATCAATTTGGCATCAGCCACAATATTTTTGCCGGCATTTTCTGGTTTACCATTGATTGTTTTAGTTTGCAGTTTGTTTGCCTTGATGTAATCCCACAACTTTTTGGTTATCTCAGTACGAGGAAGTGAGCTAGCACCAAGGAATGCCGCCAGGTCCGCTTTCAATTTTACCGGTTTATTCAATCCTTTTTCTTCTGCCATGTTTATGCCTCCGTTTCTTAAATTGTCTTCGTATCTTTAAATCATATATTCCGGGGGAAGTATAAGAACTTTCGGTTTTGCAAGTCAAGGCAATGTTGACCGCAAAAATATGTGGTGTGGATGTCTGTCGTCGGGTGAGAGAGCCGGTTTTCTCGTGTTCAAATGAAAGGGGTAACATCCTGGCCGGTGTTACCCCTTTTTTACGTCTTGCCCGGTTTAGAAAAAGTGTGCCGTGACAGAGAAAGCTCGAGCCATCAGTACCCGAGGATGCCCTTCATTTTGTTCAGCGTGTCTTTGACGGGGTCGGGGGACTCTGCGGGCTTCTCTTTTGCGGGCTGCTCATCCTGCTTCTGGCTGCTTTCCTTTGTCCTGCGCTCCGCCTTTCCTTCATCCATTCCAATCGGGTGCATTCCGGTGGACTTGTTCCTCAGTTTCACAGCCCAGAGATATTCGTGCGGCTTTGTCGAGTCCTTGGGTTTCGGCGGATAAGCGATGTTCAACTCATCGCCGTAACCGATGAACTGCAGCATCGCCCCTTTTGCATCCTTGAAGATACCCCCCGGAACCGAACAGCTTGTCACCTCGGGCCCCATGACCACCTTATCCCGGATGAATCGGTTGACATCTGCCGGGGGGAGATAGTTCATCAGGCCGTATCCCGGGTCCTGAGCATCGCTTGATGACCAGAGTATCGTCTCGCCGGTCTTGTCGTTATGGCCGATGGCCATGGCGAAATAGCCGATCGCCGTCGGGATCTTCTTCCATTGGAACTGGATGCTGTCCGTCAGCCCTCCCGTGACGGAGGTAAACTCGACGGGCGCCATGAAGTCATGTCTCTCGCCGACGGCGAATTTCATGTCGAGAGTGTAGTTGCCGTGAACGAAGTGCTCTCCCATAAGGGAGCTGCTTTTCGGTACATCCTGGTGGTCCTTCTGGTTGGGCCATTCCGCAAAGGCCCATCCTGCCCTCGGTGACGGGGGAGTCTGTCCGGAACCGGTGCGTCCTGACATGGCTTTTCCGAATTCCGGCATGCTCATCTTCTCGGTATCGAGCACCTTGGGCTGGCCCCGCCGCACCGTCTCACCGCATCCCCAGTAAAAGAGCATGCGCACCTTGGGCTTTTCCGCCTTTCGTTCCGGCTCTTCCCCGCCGCGCGCAGGCTTTGCACGCTCGGGGATCAGCAGGGGCAGGGTCTTGCCCATGCTCAGGCCGGGGGGGATGTCGTGGGTCGCTTCAGGGCCCGACGGCAATGCCCCCGGCGAATTGAGCTGCAAAAGAAGGCTTTTTTTTGGCCCCACTCCCGCCATCTTTCCGATGATCATTCCCTGCAGGCCTGACATCCCTTCCTGGGGCATGCCCGGTATGCTCATGTTCTGTGTTGCGACGCTCACCCAGTACTGGGTCACAGGGGTCTTTGCTTTCTCGGCCGCTGCAGCAGGTGAACCGGTAAGGAGCAGGATCGCAGCCGTGACGGTGCCGCATGTTTTTGCCAGTAGACACATGGTCGGGTTACCTCCGTCTGTTAGAGAATGTCAGATGCATTCGTTTGCCGTCGAAGCGGCAGCGGACAACGTGATGCGATGGGGGGCTCAATACTCTTGCAGCGACGATTGCGTGAGCAGGCCGCCCGGTGAAAACCTGAGAATCAGCTCTTCGGTCCAATTATCGGCCATGGCAGATGATCGCGTTGTCCCATAGGATGTTCTGACCCATTTGGCCACCATGCTTCCGTCGGACAACGTTTCTTTCGCCACAGGCGGCCCAAGCTGAGCGACGACATCATTATACCTGGCTTGACCGATTTGAGAGTTCCAGTACGCCTCTTTCTTCTTCGCAGCACTGGTGCAGCCGTTTATGGAGGCAATGATCACGAAGAAGACAAGTACCGGCACCATCGAAACGACAACGGGTAGATTTGCTTTTTTCATGTCGCCTCCTTTTCTTCACTCACGCACTGCATTTCCGAAGGGCAAGAGGATTTTTCTTTTTCCTCCACTGGTCACTAATCACTGATCACTGGCCACTGTCTTTAAACGATCGGTTCCCCGTCGTTGATTCGCTCGTAGGCGCGGATATAGGCGGCGATCATGTTCTCGAGCCTGTAGCGCTGGCGGGTCTCGAGCATGATCCGCCTGATCTGGGGCTCTCGGATCTCGGGCGGGCGCCGGTGGAACCGCACGCTGTTCTCGAGACCATACCACAGCCCCCGGGCGTCGTAGTCCCGGAACAGGAAGCCGTTTCCCACGTCCTGGGGCGCGCCGGCGCTCTTCAGGCGAAGCTCCCGGATCTTGTCGTGGTAGCCCCCCGTGTCGCGGTTGGTCGCCGTGGCGCCGAAGATGTTTCCCACCTGGTCAATTTGGCCGCAGGGCTCGTAGAGCGAAGCCCCGAAGACGTCGCTTGCCGCGGCATAGCCCAGCATGCAGAGCTCCTCGCTGAAGGGCTGGTAGCCGATCCGCCCGCCCGAGGCGTAGGCGATCCGTCCCAGCACATCCACGTGAGTCCGGTCGCTGCCCACCCCGTCGCCCACGATGGCGATCTGGACATCGGGGTGATCGACGGCGAAGGGCCCCGCCACCTGCTCCAGCAGCGCCACCCCCTTCTGCGTGGGGTCGAGGCGCGAGGGCCAGAACAGAAGGATCGCGTCGGCGTCGACGTTGAGCCCCATGCGCTTCTGGAACTCGACGCGGTTGATGCGCTTGGCTTCCAGGACGTCGTCGTCGGGGCCGAATTTCTCGACGCAGAAATCGCATCGCTCCGGGTACATATAGGGCGGCGGCGCATTGATGATGGAGATGGCCGTCCCGTGGAAGTACTTGGCCTTGACCTCCATCCTCACGCCGGGCGGCACGAGGGGCCGGTCTATGAAGTAGTCGTAGACCACCTCCTTGAGGAACTGCTCTCCCACGAAATTGATCAGGCTCGCGTTCTTGATGGCCGTGGCCTGGCTGTCGATGCAGCGCCTGCCGTATTCCTCGGAGTAGTAGAGGTTCTCGGAGAAATCCTCCAGGTCCACGCCGAAGAGCATGTCGAGCGGGACGTGACCCGTGAACACATTGTGGACCGTGTGCAGGACGGGGACCCCCCGGGCTTTCAGGTAGGCGTTGATGATCCCCCCCGCCATCCAGTCGTGGGTGTGGACGATGAGCCTTCCGCCATGGCGGGCGCTCACGCCCTTGATGACGTTGTTGACGATCTCGCGCTGGAATTCGGCGGCGTTGAGCAGCGGGTTTCCCCCGTAGGCGCTTAAAAGATCAGAAAATACCCCCGAGCTGACCAGGTGGATCTTTTCGGGGTCGATCTTGTAGCGGACCTCCCGCCACTGCTGGGCGCTGAGCTTGGACTCCCTCTGGAAGCGCTTTTTGAGGTTGAGAACGGCGAGGTGAACGTCAACGCCCCGCTCGGTGAGCCCCTCGCACAGCGCCGAGATGACCTCGCCCTGGCCGCCGCTCTTGCCGGAGATGTACTTGGCAAGTCCCCCCAGATCCTCGGGAAGCCGGCCCGTTTCCGGCGTGATGATGAGAACGGCGGTCTTCTCTTTGCGCTTGAGGATCTCGAAGCGGAAGATGGTGACCGTGAGGATGTCGATTTTCCGCGTCAGGATGTGAACGGCGCTGGCCAGCGATTCCCCGTAGGGGTTTTCGTAGGTGCACAGCGAGGGCTCCCTGCCGGTCCGCTTGTGGATGGCGTAAAGGTGATCCGATGCTGTGAGGTGCCGCCAGTGGGTCAGGAGCTCGCCCCCGGCCTTGCGGGCTATTTCCTCCATCTTCTCGATGTCGTGGAAGAGATCGAACTGTGCCGGGTCGTCGAGCCAGCCGCCCGTCTGCCGTTCCATCCCGGCCCGGTCGGTACTGGCCGGTGCGGGGATGTCCAGGACCGGGCAATCGATATTCCGGAAGCGCCGGGCCAGCTCCGCCGGAGTGGACGCCTCGATGCCCGGAAACTCCGAAAGCGCCTCGACAACACCTTTCCAGAAGTCATGGATCGCGGTGCTTTCCGGGCCCGGTGCCGCCATGTGCTCCACGCTGGTTCCCAGGAGCACAACCCCTTCTGCGCCCTTCGCGATTCGCTCCAGGTACCGGCGGGGCGTGAGGGGGCTCTGCGCGAACCGGATCTGGATGTCGTCGCTCAGCTCCCGGTTTCGAGGGATGACGAGCAGATCCGTTGCCAGTGCCCGATACACCGTACCGCTTGCGGCGCCGGGCTTTGCCGTCTCGCAGAGTATCGCCGTGTATCCCATGTCGGTGACCACGGCGGCGATGTCGTTGTTGAAGATGAGGTCCGTGTTGCAAAAGGACGTGGGGCGCGTCCCGAAGTGCTTGGCCAGCCGGTCCCGGTGAAAGGAGACCTGGTCCCGGAATTCCTGCTTGCGTGGATCCTCGAAGAGGCTTGCCAGGGAGTGATAGTGCGTCTCGTCGAGAAACTCGACGCGCTCACCCTCACGGCCGGCATCGAGGAGGTCCTGGAGTGCCTTGATGACCTCGCTCTGGTAGAGCTCCGCCTGATCCAGAAACGTGCCCGACAGACCCACCGTAAGCTTGAAATCGAGTTGTTTCCCGACAAGGGACGTCAGCGTCCGGATGGCGGGAAGGTAGCACTGCCTCGCCTTTTCCGTGAAGACCTCCCGGTTTCGCTCATCCTGCAGGAACTTGTCCCGTTCGGGATGGAGCAGGAAAGGGAGGTGGAACTGAAAGTAGAAGATGACGGATAACATGTCGCTGTAAATCCTTGCCTTCCGCCTGATGACGGCTGTCGCTGTGCCTTGACCTCAACGGTCTCCGTCTGCTTCTCTTGCGGCTTCCCCGGCGAAATCGCCTCCGACGATGGCCCCGTCCTTGGGGAAGAAATCGGGGTAATGCCGTTGCAGCTCGGAGACGATTCTCTCGAAAGGCACCTCCGCGAAGGCCCCGTGGTCGTGCAGGTATTGCATGTGCCGGTTCCCCTGCCCGTCGAACTCGTGAAAGAGGCAATCCGATTTGCCGTCGAATTCAAGGGGCCTGACACCGAATTTTTCGCAGAGGCTCATGTTGAAGGTTGGCGTGACCTTGAGCCAGCGGCCCTCCAGGGACAGTTCCGCGTATCCGTGGAAGACGAAAACATCCGTTTTCATGAGCTTCCGGAGCCGCTCTGTACTCAGATGGTTTTTTACGTCGGCAAACCCGACCCGTGACGGAATCCCCGACGCACGGGCGACTGCGGCCAGGGCAATGGCCTTTGCCACGCAATACCCTTTGCGCTTGCCGATGATGACGCTTGCCTTGAACTCCGCCGGGGCAAGCCGGATGTTGTATGGATCGTAGAGGATCTCGTCTCGGACGGCCCGGAAAAGGCTGATGGCTTTTTCCCTCCGCGTTTCACCCCTTGCATGGGTTTTCGCAAATTCGATCACCACCGGGGAGACGGAGTCGATATAGAGCGTCGGCTGGAGATAGTTTCGGAGTTCTTCCGGATTTCGCTCTTCCATGGGAATCCCCCTGATCTCGCCATGGGCCTTCCCGCCGGGAAAGCTCGGGTTATCCATGCCGCTTCCCTGCCGGTCCCTCTTCGGGCCGGGCGAAGGGAACCCTCCAACCGGGCAGATGCAACAAGGGCACGATAACGCAGTTTTGAAATCCATTCAAGGGGTGAAAGGGTGGGAGAATATAAAAGGCTTGCCTCGTCCGAGACAAGCCCTTGAAAGGGGTTTAGCCTCTGGGTTTCCTGAAAATGTATTCATTCAATGTATTCATTCATGGAGGAGAGCATCGTTGATCCCCTCCATGAACGAATAGGAGAGAGGTAGATGACAGAGAGAGTCCGTGATCGTTCCGAAGAACGCTGTTTTCTTGTGATGCGCCCTGGGCGGCGCCTCTCCCGCTGTCTGTTTGTATTCGTCCATGGGGGGATCTTCGTTGACCCCCCATGAATGAATAGGAGAGAGGTAGATGACAGAGAGAATTCTATGTGTGCCCGAGGGCTGTTTTATCTAATCCCGTCCTTCCGCTTTCGTCTTGCCGAGCAGTTTCTCGAAATAGAGCCTGCCTTCCGTGGCGCCGGAAGAACCTCTCGGTTTTCTTGCGTTGCGGATCTGCCGGTCAAACCAGAACCTGAAGTTTACCGTGGATGCCTTTCTTGTATTCATCATATCTTGCTTCGATTCCCTTCGCTTTTTCACTTGGTTTATACCCGAGGAAGAAGCATGGGTATATCGGAGCAACTCTGATTTTCCTATCGGATAGACTCCTGCAAAAATGCCCGGTTTTGTCTTACAAAATGGAAAAATGTTCCTCTATGTGGAACATCTTGCATACAATATACGGTCTGATTTTCGAAAAAGCAAGAAAAAAATCAGTGGCGAGTGATTCCTCGGTCAGCCCTGGCTCCCTGCAGGCATGATGGTCCTCAGGATGTCTTCTTTGCCGATGATGCCGACGAGGCGGCCGCCCTCCAGGACCGGGAGCGTGTGGATGTTGTTGTTGACCATGAGTGTCGCGATGTCCTCCAGGCTCGTGTCGGGGTCGACGGTGATCGGGTCAAGGGTCATGGCCTGGGAGACCTTCGAGGCGAGGATTTTATCCACTTCCTTCTCCATGCTCCGGTAGGATGTCAGGGGGATGATCCCGTCGAAAAAGGTGAACAGCGAGGGCAGGGGGAGCCTTTTCTGCTGGACGATGAGATCGTCCTGGCAGATGATCCCGATGAGCCTGCCCCTGTCGTCGACAACGGGCAGTCCGTTGAAGTGGTTCTCCAGAAGGAGTCTTGCCGCCTGCGTGATCTCCGTGTCGGGTGTGACCGTGACCACTTCTTTCGTCATCATGTCCCTGGCCTTGAGCATGGTCCTTTCCCTCCTTTGCCCTGGTTTCGCGAACAGGCTATCGGTCATTCCCTCTTAAGTTCAGCGATGGAATGCCGATAGGTAGATCAAGGACACTGGTTGGAACCGGCGCCGGGCGGTCACGGGCCAACGGGATCTCCACTTCCGGACGGACCTGGCCCGCTTCAACCCTTGATCCGGCTGACAGCGTTTCTATCTTCTCCTTTCTTCCTTCTCCCCCTGGGCCGCACCACCCGGGGGGACCTTTATTCAGTGACCGGCGGAAGAGAAAAAAGTGTCTGAGTGCTTGAGTGTTTAAGTGCCTGAGTGAAGAGGACGAAGGGACCAGGGAGTCGGGTGTGGGGACGAGGAAGAAAGGCTCCGGATTCAGGATATCCCATTACCCAATTTTCCATTACCGGTTACCGCCGCCGAAGGCGGAATGACGAAACAGACGAGATAGACCAGATAGACCAGTTTCACGCCCGGCTGCGCCGGATCACGAGGCGGCAGCAGCCGATGATATTTTCGGGTGTGTAGAGGGCCAGTTCGTCGCGGTAGAACCGCGGGTAAAGGTCTTGGATCACCGCGTCCTCGTCACGGGGGTCGTTGCGGATTTCCTCGCAGAGGGACCGGGTGGCCTCGCGGGCATCCCTGAACGCTTTCCGGGCGTCCTGCCCCATCAGCGGTCCCTGGTGAGCCAGGCAGAGGATTCGGGGTTCGAGGGCTTCCAGGCGGTCGATCGTGGCCATGTAGTCCCCATACCCCGTGAAGAAGATGGGGAAAAACCCGATGCTGGGGATGCGGAAACCCAGGCTGTCGGAAACCATCAGGGCACTCAGACCCGGGACATGGACGAGGATGTTGCCGATGGCGTGTCCCCCGACGTGAAGAAAACGGAGTGTCACTCCCCCCAGGTCCAGCGTCTCGTTGTTGCCGGCAACCCTGGCGCCGTCCACGGAGGGGGGGCGTTCGATGGGGGAACGGCCCGGCCGGTAACCCTGCGACTTGAGAAACTCCGACATGAAGCGGTCCTCGGCCACGAGGGCCGCCGCTGTCTTGGGGTGAGACAGGAATTCCCGTGCGCCGGCCCCGATGATGACGCTGGCTTCGGGGTAGCGCTGCCGCAGGGCGGGCAGGCCGTTGATGTGGTCTCCGTGCGGGTGGGTGACGATGAGGGTGTCGGGAGTTATCCCGAGCGACTCCAACTGGCCGATGGCCTCGTCGGCCGTGGCGGATATCCCCGTCTCAACAAGGGCCGAAGCCGTTTTTCCCCGGACGAGATAGAGGTTGAAAAAGGAATTGCCCAGGACCCAGAGCCCCTCAGCCAGACGTTCGGGAAAGATTGCCGCCCTCTCTTGAGATGGACGTTCCATGGCCCGGAGATCAACCCCCCTCGTAGCCTTTGAAGGTGCGAAGGGAGACCGATTTCTCGGGATACTGAAAAACCTCGTAGTCGGTTTTCTTGCCCAGGATTTTGTCGATCTTGTCCTGGAGTGTCGAGCGCTCCTTGCTCCCGAACCACTTTTTCCAGTCGTCCATTCCTTGCCAGGTGCTGATGACGAGATACTCTTCGGGGTTGTCGGCGCTGCGCAACGTCTCGCCGGAGATGTAGCCCGGCTGCCTCGAGGCCAGCGTCCTGAGTTGCGTGATGAGATCCAGAAGAGCCGCTTCCTTTTCCTGCGTGACCTTGCGTTTGATAAGCACTTTGACGAGCATGTCCACGCCTCCTCTCTTGGATTTTCAGCGCTTCGGTTTTCATCATAGTATCGATAAGCCCGAACTTCAACGAAAAACTCTCACCGGCCGATCGGCGGTCCTTCTCAATCCTGTTGACAAATTGGGGCGAGTAGGTATTTTATGAAAAGATCATGCATGGATCGGCTCGGCGATCCGTCCAGGGGTGCAAGACCGGTTTCAACCGGTTTTTTTCATATCAATGCGATGAAAGAGTGACCCAATGGCAGCTGACGACCTCTCCCGACTCAAGATCGACAAGACCGCGAAGACCGTGCAGACCAACCGCCGAAAGCGGCCGATGCTCGTCATCGGTGGCGCAGGGCTCGTGGTGCTGGCGGCCGTCCTTTACTGGATGGGGGTTTTTACCCCCGCCCAGTCGGTGGAGGTGGCCACGGTGAGCCAGACTTACCCCTCCCAGTCCTTCACGCTTCTCAATGCCAGCGGCTATGTGGTGGCCCAGCGAAAGGCCGCCGTCGCCTCGAAGATCACCTCCCGGCTCATGGAGCTTTCTGTCGAGGAGGGGAGCCGCGTGAAAAAGGGGGACATCATCGCGAGGCTGGAGGGCGATGACGCCAAGGCAGCCCGGGACCAGGCCCAGGCGAACCTGAGCGTTTCTCGCTACAGCCTCACCCAGGCCCGCGCGGAGCAGGAGGATGCAAAGATCTCCTACGAGCGGGAGAAGGGGCTTCTCTCCCAGGAGTACACGACAAAGGCCCAGCACGACGCAGCCGATGCCCGCTACAAGAAGGCCGTTGCCGGCGTTTCCGGCGCCGAGTCCGCCGTGAAGGCCGCCGAGGCCGCCCTCGAGGGGGCAAAGGTGAATGTGGAGTACACACTCCTTCGGGCGCCCTTTGACGCCGTGGTTCTCACGAAGAATGCCGACATCGGAGACATCGTGACCCCCCTGGGCGCCGCCGCCAACGCCAAGGCGGCCGTTGTGACCATCGCCGACATGAACTCGTTGCAGGTGGAGACTGACGTGTCGGAGTCGAACCTCGAGCTGGTGAAGAAAGGACAACCCTGCGAGATCCAGCTCGACGCCCTGCCGGAGAAGCGTTTCCGCGGGGAGGTCCACATGGTCATTCCCACGGCGGACAGGACCAAGGCCACCGTCATGGTCAAGGTTGGCTTCATCGACAAGGACCCCCGGATCCTTCCCGAGATGAGCGCCAAGGTCGCTTTCCTGTCGAAGCCCGTCAGCCCCGAGGAGGAGAAGTCCCGCACCACGATCAACCCCGCCGCCGTGGTGAGCCGGAACAGCAAATCGACGGCATTCGTCATCAAGGGAGGCCAGGTGGAGGAGCAGGAGATCACGACGGGCGAGAAACTGGGCGATCTTCTTGTCGTGACAGGCGGCGTCAAGGCGGGCGACCGGGTGGTCCTGAACCCGCCCAAGGGCCTCAAGAGCGGAAGCCGCGTCAAGCAGGCCGAAAAGTAGGTGTAGAAGACCATGACCGATCCGACCACCACCTGCGATGAGCACGGGCCTTCCCCCGTGCTGGAGAACCGGCCCGTCATCGTCGAGGTGAGAAACGTCAACAAGGCCTACATGCGCGGCAGCCACATCATCCCCGTGCTCCAGGAGATCAACTTCGACATCCGCGAGGGAGAGTTTCTCGCGCTGATGGGCCCCTCGGGGTCGGGAAAGAGCACACTGCTGAACCTCATCGCCGGGATCGACAAGGTCGACAGCGGAACGATCGTCATCGGCGGCGTCGACATCACGGCCCTCGACGAGACGGAACTGGCCCACTGGAGGGCCACGAACGTGGGATTCATTTTCCAGTTCTACAACCTGATCCCGGTGCTCACGGCTTTCGAGAACGTGGAGCTGCCCCTTCAGCTCACGGGGCTCTCCCGCTCGGAGCGGCGCGATCATGTCGAGATGGCCCTTCGGGTGGTCAACCTTTCCCACCGGATGGACCACTACCCCTCGCAGCTCTCCGGCGGCGAGCAGCAGCGCGTGGCCATTGCGCGGGCCGTCGTGACGGACCCCACGATCCTGGTGGCCGACGAGCCGACGGGGGATCTGGACCGCGCCTCGGCGAAAGAGATCATGTCGCTGATGTGCCGGCTCAGCCGCGAGTCGCGCAAGACCATCATCATGGTGACCCACGACCCCAAGGCCGCCGAGGCGGCCCAGGTGATCCGCCACCTGGACAAGGGCTCCCTGAACCATGCGCTTTCTTAATCTGCTCATCCGCAACGCCTTTCGCCACAAGCTGCGAACGGGGCTCACCATCCTGGGCATCACCATCGCCATCCTCGCCTTCGGGATGCTCCGGACCATGGTGAACGCCTGGTATGCAGGTGTCGAGGCCTCCTCGGCCAACCGTCTCGTGATCCGAAACTCCATCTCGCTCGTCTTCCCGCTGCCTCTGGCCTACAAGGACAAGATCCGCCAGGTCGGCGGTGTGAACCTTGTTTCCTGGGGGAACTGGTTCGGCGGGGTCTTTATCGAGGAGAAGAATTTTTTCCCCAATTTTGCCGTGGAGCCGAAGTCCTACCTGGCACTCTATCCCGAGTATGTGATCCCCGAGCTGCAAAAGAAAACATTTCTCAACGATCGCAAGGGCGCCGTCGCCGGGAAGAAGATCGCGGAGAAATTCGGCTGGAAAGTGGGGGACACGGTCACCCTCAAGGGGACCATCTTCCCCGGCAACTGGGAATTCACCATCCGGGGCATATACCGAGGCAAGGACCGCAGCGTCGACGAGACCCAGTTCTTTTTTCACTGGGAATATCTCAACGAGACAATGAAAAAGACGGCCCCGCGGAGGGCCGACCAGGTTGGGTTCTACATGATCGGCATCACGAACCCGAACCTTGCCGGTGAGGTGAGTACGACGGTCGACGGGACCTTCAAGAATTCGCTCGCCGAGACCCTCACGGAGACGGAGAAGGCCTTCCAGATGAGTTTCGTCTCCATGACGGAGGCGATTCTCGTTGCCATCCAGTTCGTCTCCATCGTGATCATCGTCATCATCATGGCCGTTGTCGCCAACACGATGGCCATGACGGCCCGCGAGCGGATCGGCGAGTACGCCGTCTTCAAGACCCTGGGCTTCGGGGGCTGGTTCATCGCGGGCCTTATCTTCGGGGAGTCGCTCGTCATCAGCCTGTTGGGGACAGCCCTCGGGATCGGGCTCACCTTCCCCGTGGCGGCGGCATTCGCCGATTATCTGGGGACCTTCTTCCCCATCTTCTTTGTGGAGCGCGAGACGGTGTACATGGACATCGCCGCAGGGATACTCGTGGGGATCGTGGCGGCCCTCTTTCCCACCTGGCGCGCCGTGAAGATCCGTATTGCCGATGGCTTGAGGAGGATCGGGTAAGAACTGGAAGAGCGGAAGCGAGGAAGAGCAGAAGAGCGGAAAAGATAGAGAATGTGTTTACCCTGGACCCGGTAAAATGAAAGTTCCCGTTTCATACAGCTTCCGGAATCTCTGGACAAGGCGCCTCACGACGATCCTCACGGCTTCGGGCATGGCGCTGGTCGTTTTCGTATTTGCGGCCATCCTCATGCTGGCCGAGGGGCTGCAGAAGACCCTCGTTGACACGGGTTCTTATGACAACGTGGTCCTCATCCGCAAGGGATCCCAGTCGGAGGTCCAGAGCGGCATCGAGCGGCTCCAGGCCTCCGTCATCGAGACCCAGCCCGAGGTGGCTGCAGGGGCCGGCGGAAGGAAGATGCTCGCCAAGGAGGTCGTAGTACTCATCAGTCTCCCGAAGCGGGGCACCGAAAAGCCCTCGAACGTCATCATCCGCGGTGTGAGTGAGGAGTCGCTGGCGATGCGGCCCCAGGTGAAGCTCGTGGAGGGACGGATGCCGCGGCCGAGCTCCTCGGAAATCATCGCCGGCGAGAGTGTCTCCAGGCGGTTCACGGGGGCCGGGATCGGCGAGACGCTGCGCTTCGGCATGCGGGACTGGACCGTGGTGGGGATCTTCGACGCGGGCAGCACGGGCTTCAGCTCCGAGATCTGGGGCGATGCGGACCAGCTCATGCAGGCCTTCCGGCGTCCCGTTTACTCCTCGGTGATCTTCAAGCTTCGCGACGCATCCGGGTTCGACGCCTTCAAGGCCCGCGTCGAGAGCGACCCGAGGCTCACCGTGGAGGCCAAGCGGGAAACGCGCTTCTACGCCGATCAGTCGGAGATGATGGCGAAGTTTCTCCGGATCCTGGGGATGTCGCTGACGATCATCTTCTCGCTTGGGGCCGTGATCGGGGCCATGATCACCATGTATGCCGCCGTGGCGAACCGCACCGCCGAGATCGGCACGCTGAGGGCCCTGGGGTTCCAGCGGCGCAGCATCCTGGGGGCCTTCCTCATGGAGGCTCTGCTGCTGGGGTTCATCGGGGGGGCCGTCGGCCTCTTTTTCGCCTCTTTCCTGCAGCTGCTGACGATCTCGACGCTCAACTTCCAGACCTTTTCGGAGCTCGCCTTCTCCTTTACGCTCACCGTGGAGATCGTCTGGCAGGCCCTGCTGTTCTCACTCATCATGGGCTTTGTAGGCGGTGTGCTGCCGGCCCTGCAGGCCTCGCGGATGAAGATTGTCGATGCGTTGCGCACCACCTGAGAAGCGTGTAGCGGGTCAGCCGACAGCCGAAGCCAGCCAACAGCCAAAAGAGTTCTCCTGTATACTTTCTCTTTTTTTACTGTCGGCTGTAGACTGCGGGCTGTAGGCTGGGTGTGTCGGACGCAGGCGGCCTGACCAGACAGACCGGATAGACGAGATAGACCAAATAGACTAGATGGACGAACCCGGCCGGGCGGCCGGATTGGGGGCGGCGTCCTTCCGGGGCCTGTCCTCGTCGGGTTCCAGGGAGGGCTGTCCGCCGCCGTTCGAGGGCAGCGGTGTGGCCGCCTCATCCTTTTTCCCCGCCGAGTCCATGAACCGGTAGATGAGATCCCCCCGCTTCAACATCCCCAGTTCGTTGCGCGCCACCGACTCGATGTAGCGCAGGTCATCGCGAAGAAGCACCACTTCGCGCTTCAGGCCGTTGTCCGCTGCCTCGAGCCTGGAAGTCTCAGCCCGAAGCTCGGCGAGTTTTTCCTTGAGACGCTGATTGTCCAGGAGCCCGCGGTTTCCGAAGACAATGAAGAAACCGACGAAGAGAATGATCAGAACAAGGTAGCGACCGATCCTCATAGCTCCTGCTGCAATCCACACGGATTCCTTAATTGACGAGGCTTTAAAGGCACCGCCACTGTAAAAATGCATGCAAGATTTGTGAAAGAATCGGATGAAACCCGCGTGATATCAGCGAAGTTCCCATCTTCTGACTTTTAACCCCACGTCGCAAAGGATGTCAGCCTGCAGGTTTCCTTTGACAGCCGCTGCATTTGAGAGTAATAATAAGCAGCACGCATTCAAATCCTTTACGGTTCCATCTCCTCTCTTCTCAATTTGCTCATCGCATGCTGACTCCCATTCCCCCTTCGTTTTCATGATGAAATCGGATCGTGAGGCATTTTCCCCGCAGGGTCTTTACACCGGATGGAGACACGACTACATTTATTGTAGTAGAGAGGCGTGATTAACCCCGAATAAGACCTTTTCATGAGTCCCTCGTTCCGGTTGAACGGCCTGGTTGTCAGGCACAGGGAGGGTGAAGGGGCAGAAAAAGCGCAACGACATATAAAAGAAGATTAAAATCAACCGAGGCACCTTTCTTGCAACATGTAGAGTTTGAAGAGACATAACGACACAGGGAGGTGTGTGATGCATCACAGGTTTCCCTCTCCCATGAAGGTTCTCGTCGAACTTCTGTTCGTTGTCTCCGTGATCATGATCTGTATGGGATCAGCTTTCGGCAAGCTCGACGAGTTCGTTGGTCACCCCATTTTAGCCCTCGTCATTTTCTGCGGCGCGGTATTCCTCTGGTATCGGTTCCAGGAAACATAACAACCCTTCTCAAGTTAGATAGCGGTATGCGGGATCGCCCCGGGAGGGGCCGTCGTCCCATCGGGGAGATCTGCTTTACCCGAAATCTGAACCTTTCTTCTTAGCTGAAAAACAAAACAGGGCGGGAACCGGTCATCGGTCCCGCCCTGTTTTGTTTTCTTGAAACTCCCTTTACGCCAGGAATGGCCGGTTTTTCCAGTCCCCGGAATCGATGACATCGAGCCTCGCCGTCGGACGGTTGTAGAAATAGGCCCAGGCCAGCGTGCTCTGCCCTCCCGCCGTTTCCGCGCGGACAAGGGCCCGCCGGAACTCGGAGCGGGCGTCCCCATAGCCCCGGAAGTCCTCGACGATGTCGAGCATCTCGAAGGCCTGACGGTTGTCCTGGAGGCGGTACAACTCGCCCTTCACGACTTGTCCCTCCTTTTTGGCCGGAACCAGGCAGGGATGCCTCTTTCGGGAATCGAAAAGTATCCCCGGCGCGCGGGCCTCCTGGCGGGTCATGGAGTGGGCCCAGGCCTCGAGGAGGTGGTGCCGGGCAAATCCCTTCATCAGCGTCCCGTAGACAAAGATGTGGTCGACCGTCCAGGGCGCCTCCCTGCCCGCGGCGACGGCCATGAGCATCCGGTCGTCGAGCCCGTGGGACAGCAGGCCCTCCCTCAGGGCCGCGGCGTAGTCCAGCCTCGGCGGGTAAAAGGTCCCTGCGATGCGGTCGGCGAAGACCCGGTAGGCCACGGCCTCCCGCTCCCTGCCGTCCTCGGTGAGGACGATCGTCTCGAAGGGCCGGTAGCAGCGGGGCACGAGTTTCTTGGCCTCGATGGCCTTCCAGCCGTCGGGCTTCACCTCGAAGAGCACCCCGGGCATGGCCTGGCCGAAACGCCGCCGGATGTTCGAGACGCGCCCCCGGTTTTCCCTTTCGCGGTAATTGAAGATGAGCTCGTGATCGGGGAGCCAGGCGTTTGCCACCTTGCCCTTGAGGGGGTAATCAACCCCGTTCTTCCCGCACCATCCGGTGAGGCTCTTTTCGTTGATGTCGGAGGAATAGGCGAAGTAGAGGGGTGCCTTGTCCATGGGTTTCCCTTCCTGTGGAATGCGTATGTACTATACGTCCGAACGTGAGCCTTCGTCAACAGCGGAACCAGAAGGTGAGAGGGTGAGAAGGTAAGAAGTTTGGATATGTTTTCGGCTTGGAACGTGCCTCCGATTCTCCAACCTTCTTACCCTCAAACCCTCTTAACTTCTTCCCTGCTCCATCGCCTTACGGAATTCCTCCAGGAGAAACTCCCGGCTCACGCCGTGGTCGATGAAGTCCCAGGGGAGAAACTCGGCGGGGTCCTTCTCGCGGTAGACGTAGCCGTCCGCATTGACATGGACGCCTTTCAGGGCCTGGGGCCAGTTGCCGCCGGTTGCGTGGACGGCCAGGAGGATCTCGCCGACGCGGCGGTCGCCCAGCGAGAGAAGCGCCTGGACGTAGTTCCACTTCGGCAGATCGTGGATGACGTTGACGGAGCGCTCTTTCCCGAATGACCGCTTGATCTTCTGGATTTTCTTTCGCACGACGGCCGCGTCGGCCAGCGGGAGCCATTGGAAGGGGGTTGCGGGCTTGGGGATAAACTGGTTCACGCTCAGGGTGATCCGACGGAAGCGTCGAGTGCCCTTCGAGGTCTTGACGGCATGGTGCCCGATCCTTCGGGCCAGATCGATGATCGCGTCGATGTCTTCCTCCCCTTCCGTGGGGAGTCCCACCATGAAGTAGAGCCGCAGGTTCACGATGCCGTTTTCGATGAGATGCTCCACGGCCCGAAAGATCTGATCTTCCGAGATCCCCTTGCGGATCACGTCCCGAAGCCTCTGGGAGCCCGCCTCGGGGGCAAGCGACACCATCTCCACGCCGGAGTCGGCCAGAAGCCCGGCCAGGTCATTCGAAATCCTGTCGATCCGGAGAGACCCGATGGAGAAGACGCCCTTTGCGCCAAGGACCTGCCGGCAGATCTCGGCAAGCTGCGGGTGGTCGGAGACGGCCGTCCCGAGCAGCCCCACCCGCCCTTTCCTCCGGAGCCCTTCCTCCAGGGAGGCCGCAAGCGACGAGAGATTGCGGAAACGGGCCGGCCGGTAGACGAATCCGGCGGGGCAGAACCGGCACCCGCGGAAGCAGCCCCGGCTCACCTCGGCGAGAAACATGTCGCCGAACTCCGTGTGAGGGGTGGTGATCACCTGGTGCGTCCGGAAGGCGTTGATATCCTGGACGTGCCGCACCCGGATCGTGGACGGGAAGGTCGGGTCGACGGGCCGGAAGGAGTCGATGCGCTGCCCGGGCCCGTAGCCCACGCGGTAGAATTTCGGGACGTAGGCCCCCTCGATCTCGCGCTGCAGCCAGGCGAGGATCTCGTCGCGCGAGACGCCGCCTGCTCGCAGCACCCGGTAGCGTTCGAGAAACTCCGGCACCATCTCCTCGGCCTCTCCCAGCAGGAAGAGATCGAAAAAGGGGGCCAGCGGCTCGGGGTTCAGGATCACGGAGATCCCGCCTCCCAGGACGAGGGGGTCCCCTTCGCCGCGCGCCGTGGCGGTCAGCTCGACGCGTCCCATCTCGAGCATTTTCAGGATGTTCGGGTAGTCGTTCTCGAAGGAGACGGAGAAGGCGATGATGTCGAAGTCGCGAAGCGGCCGCCCCGATTCGAGGCTTGAAAGGGGAGTGGATCCCGGGGAGAAGGACGCTTCATCCCCGGGATCCGGAAGGAAGACCCTCTCACACAGGAAAGAGGGGTGCTGATTGAAAAGGGCATAGAGCGTCTGGAAACCCAGGTTCGACATGCCCGTCCGGTACCGGTTCGGATAGGCGAGACAGATGCGGATCCTGTCGCGCCACGGCGCGATGACATAGCCTTCTTCTTTTGAAAGGAGGGAGGGATCGCTTTCTTTCAGCCTCCCGGCCATGCTAGTCCGCCTGCTTCCTCAAAAACGTCGGGATTTCCAGGTTCGAGTCCTCGTCGTCGTCGCCCGCCCCCATCTTGATGACCGCCTGGGTCGCCAGGGGCGTCTTGTCCTTGTCCTTGCGCATGAAAGCCGGCGTGCTGAAGTCCTCGCGCTGGCGGTAGCTGCTCAGGTGCGAGACGTTGCCGACGCTCTGTCTCTTCTTGCCGCCCTGCTCGAAGCCCGTGGCGATGACGGTGATCCGGATCTCGTCGCCCATGGTCTCGTCGATGACGGTGCCGAAGATGATGTTGGCTTCCTCGTCGGCCTCGCCCTGGATCAGGGTGGAGGCCTCGCTCACCTCGAAGAGGGTGATGTCGGGCCCCGCCGTGATGTTGAGAAGCACGCCGCGGGCGCCCTGGATGGAATTGTCCTCCAGCAGCGGCGAAGAGATGGCCCGCTGGGCCGCCTCGATGGCGCGGTTCTCGCCGCTGGCGGTTCCCGTACCCATGAGGGCAAGCCCCATCTCGCTCATGATGCTCCGCACGTCGGCGAAATCCAGGTTGATGAGGCCGGGCACCAGGATGAGATCCGAGATGCCCTTCACGGCGTGGAAGAGGATCTCGTCGGCCTTCTTGAAGGCCTCGAGGAGCGACATCGTCTTGCCGCCCACGCTGAGCAGGCGCTGGTTGGGGATCACGATGAGGGTGTCGACGATCTTCTTGAGCTCCGCCAGCCCCTCTTCGGCCTGACGCTCGCGCTTCTTCCCCTCGAAGAGGAAGGGCTTGGTGACGACGGCCACCGTGAGCGCCCCCATGCTTCGGGCGATCTCGGCCACGATGGGCGCCCCGCCCGTTCCCGTGCCGCCGCCCAGGCCGGCCGTGATGAAGACCATGTCCGCGCCGGAGAGGGCCGTTCTCATGGAGTCCATCGTTTCGATGGCCGCACGCTTGCCGACCTCGGGGTCGGAGCCGGCGCCAAGTCCCCGGGTCACGTCGCCTCCGAGTTGGACCTTCGCGGGCGCAAGGGATGCCCGCAGGGCCTGGGAATCGGTGTTGGCCGCGATGAAATCGACCCCCTGCAGGTTGCAGTTGATCATGGTGTTCAGGGCGTTGCCGCCTCCGCCGCCGATGCCGACCACCTTGATCCGGGCCGTCCCGCAGGACGTTGTCCCTCCATCCAGTAGTTCAAACATACGTCTTCCTCCCGTTAGAAGAATTCAGAAAACCACTTTTTCATTTTTTTGGTGGTGCGTCCCCACCATCCGCCGTTGCGTCGGGTGCCGCGACGCGACACCCGCTTGCTTCCGTAGACCACGAGCCCCACGGCCGTGGCGTGCAGCGGGCTGTTCACGATGTCCGTGAGCCCGCTGACCCCCATGGGGAATCCCTTCCGGACGGGCATCTGGAAGATCCGCTCGGCAAGCTCCGTGATGCCGGCCAGAAGCGCCGTTCCCCCCGTGAGAACGATGCCCGCCGTGAGGTGGTCCTCGTAGCCCGCCTTGATGAACTCCCGGTTGACGAGCGAGAAGATCTCCTCCATCCGCGGCTCGATGATCTCCCCCAGGATCTGCCGGGACACCCTGCGGGCCTCCCGCCCGCCCACGCTGGGCACCTCGATCGTGTCGCTCTGGGGGATCATGAAGGTGTTGGCGCAGCCGAACTTGCGCTTCATCTTCTCGGCCTCGATGACGGGGGTCCGAAGCCCGATGGAGATGTCGTTCGTGAGGTATTGGCCGCCGATGGGCAGGACGGCCGTGTGCTTGATGCTCCCCTCCCGGTAGATGGCGATGTCCGTCGTGCCGCCGCCGATGTCCACAAGGGCCACCCCGAGCTCCTTCTCGTCGGCGGAGAGAACGGCATCGGCCGTGGCCAGCTGCTCGAGGATGATCTCGTCGATGTCGAGGCCCACGCGGTTGACGCTCTTGATGATGTTCTGCGTCGAGGCCGTGGCGCTGGTGACGATGTGCACCTTCGCCTCGAGGCGCACGCCCGCCATCCCCACGGGGTTTTTGACCCCCTCCTGCTCGTCGACGATGTAGTGCTGGGGCAGCACGTGGAGGATCTCCCGATCGAGCGGGATGCTGATGGCCCTGGCGGCGTCGATGGCGCGCCGCACGTCCATCTCTTCCACCTCGCGGCCCTGGATGGCGACGATGCCGTGGCTGTTCATGCTCTTGATGTGGCTGCCGGAGACCCCCGTGAAGACGGAGCTGATCTCTACGCCGGACATGAACTCGGCCTCCTCGACGGCCTTCTTGATGGACTCGATGGTGCTCTCGATATTGACGACGACACCCTTGCGCAGCCCCTCCGTGGGAGCGGAGCCCAGCCCGATGATGTCGATGCCGGTGTTGGTCAGCTCGGCCACGACGGCCGTCACCTTCGTCGTCCCGATATCGAGGCCCGTCACGATGTTGATTTTCTTCGCCATACGCCTTCCGCCTTCCTTCTCACTATGCTCTCACTCCCCCCGACACCTTGACCGGCACCCGGAAATCGCGAAGCTGTACCGTCACCTTGCCGGGATTGTTGAGATCGATGATGAAATACCCCGAGAGGTTGCGCCGCGCCAAATCGGCCAGCACGGGCTTCATGCGTCTGAGCTTCGCGTCGTAGTCGCCGAAACCCAGCTTGAGGCAGAGCCCCTCGGCAAAGAGCGAAAGCCCGAAGAGATCGTCCCCGTGGATCTCCGAGATGTTGCGGATCTCGGGGACCTCCGTGTAGGAGGCCATGAAGTCGAGAAGCTCGAGCGACTTGAGGATCATTTCCCGGTTTTCGTCGCCCTTTCGGTAGAATCCCGTGAGCACGGGCAGCTCCGTCTTCTCGCCGCTTCCGATCTTCTCGAAGGCCGTGCCGTCGCGCTCGATGAAGTACAGGCCGTCGCCCCGTTCGATGAGGGCCACGGGCTTGCGCTCCGTGACCTCGATGACGAGCCGGTCGGGGAAGTCGCGTCTCACCGACACGTCCTTCACCCAGGGGTTCGTCTTGACCTTCCTGGCCACGGCGCCCAGGTTGGTCATGAGGATGTTCTGCGAGGGCTTGAGCCCCGTCAGTTCGATCACCACGTCGCTCTGAAGCCTCTCGGTTCCCCTGACCAGCGTTTCCTTCATCTGGAAGTAGGGCGACACGATGATGAAGTTGTAGCCGAAGATGAGCAGCGAGGCGATCACGACGACGCACGTCATCAGGAGAACCGTCTTGCCGATCTCGACGAGGATCCTCCTCGAGCGCCGGCGCACCCGGTTCAGCCGTGTTTCAACCGATGAGCGGATGGATCGTCTCAACTCACTCCTCCCCGATGATCTTTACCTCGGGCTCCAGGGCGATGCCCGAGGTCTCGAGGACTTTCTTCTGGACGAGCTCGATGAGCCCGATGATATCCTTTGCCGTGGCGCTGCCGAGGTTCACGATGAAATTGCCGTGCTTTTCCGAGACCTGGGCCCCGCCGATCCGGGCTCCCTTGAGGCCCGCCTCGTCGATGAGCTTCCCCGCGGGCATGCCCTTCGGGTTCTTGAAGATGGAGCCGGCATTGCGGTAATCCAGCGGGTGCTTCCCCGTGCGGGTACGAAGGATCTCCCGGATTCGTCCTTCGACGGCCTCACGGCTCCCCCGGGCCAGCACGAAGACGCCGCCGGCGACACAGGACCCCTCGGGCAGGGCCAGGTTGCGATATTGAAACTGCAGGGCTTCCCGTTGACATGACTTGATGTTCCCCTCGCCGTTGAGGAGGCTCACCGACTCGATCACGTCTTTCAATTCGCTGCCGTAGGCCCCGGCGTTCATCCGGATGCCGCCCCCGACGCTGCCGGGGATGCCGGCACAGAACTCCATGCCCGTAAGCGCCTCCCTCGCCGTGAGGGCCACTACCTCGGCAAGCGATGCGCCCGCCTCGGCGAGAATCGCCGCGCGCCCCTCCCCGCGGCCCTCGATGCGGACCGCGCGCAGGCCCTTCGTGGAGATGATCACGCCGCGGAACCCGTCGTCGCGGACGATGAGATTCGTGCCGTTGCCCACGAAGAATACGGGGATCCCCTCGGCACGCATCATGGCGACGAGTTTTGCCAGCTCGGCAACACTCTCCGGGAAAACGAGCGCGTCGGCGCCCCCCCCCACGCCGATGGAGGTGTGGCGGTCCATGCACTCGTCGAAGAGCACCTTGCCGGTGGCGAGGCGCTTCAGTTCTTTTCTCCATTCTTGTTCGTGCATGTCGGGCGCTCTATCCTTGCGAGTCCGGGAAGGTAAGAGGTTGAGAAGGTGAGAAGGTAAGAAAGAAATGAAAAAACCTTTTTCTTACCCTCAAACCTTCTTACCTTCTTACCCTCTGTCCTTTCAGAAAGGGATGGCAGCCGCTGAGTGGGGGTGTGGAGGGGCCACCCCGCCCGCCTCAGCGGCTTGCCTTCTCCTTTGCCTGCTCCGTGGCCTTCTTCAGAAACTCCGTCCCCACCTTCCAGACGCTGCCTGCGCCCTGGGTGATGATCACATCGCCGGGGCGAGCCGTCTCGAGTAGGTGGCTCACGATCCCGTCGGCAGACGGGATGTAGAGCGTGTTCTTGTGCCCCACGGCCTCGATCCCCTTGAAGAGGTTGAAGGAGCTGACCCCCTCGATAGGCGCCTCGCTTGCGGGGTAGATGTCCATGAGGATGAGCTGATCCGCATCGGGGAAGCACGTGAGGAACTCCTTGTACAGGGCGCGCGTGCGCGTGTAGCGATGCGGCTGGAAGACGACAATGAGGCGGCCCTTCCAGAGCTGTCTCGCCGCTTTCAGCGTGGCCAGGACCTCCGTGGGGTGGTGGCCGTAGTCGTCGACGACGGTGATGCCGTTCACATCGCCCTTCACCTCGAGGCGGCGCTGCACGCCGTGGAAGGCGGCAAGCCCGTCCCGGATCGCCGTGAACTCCATGTCCAGCTCCCGGGCCACGGCGAAGGCCGCCATGGAGTTCAGGATGTTGAACAGCCCCGGCGCCCGCAGCGTGATCTCGCCCAGGCGCACCCCCTTGTGGTAGATCGTGTAGCGCGACTCGGGGCCCTCGAGGGAGATGTTTTTCGCCTGGTAGTCGGCCCCGTCGGAAATCCCGTAGGTGAGGGTCCGCCGCTTGATCTGCGGGAAAATGTCCTTCACGTGCGCATCGTCGATGCACAGGATCGTGACCCCGTAGAAGGGCACGATGTTGGCGAAACGGACAAAGGCCTCCTTGATGTCGTCGATGTCCCGGTAGTAGTCCAGGTGCTCCCGGTCGATGTTGGTGATGACGGCGATCGTGGGCGAGAGCTTCAGGAAGGAGCCGTCGCTCTCGTCGGCTTCGGCCACGATGACCTCGCCGTCGCCCAGCCTCGCGTTGCTCCCGATCGACGAGAGCTTGCCGCCGATGACCATGGTGGGGTCGAGACCCCCGTGGGCGAGGATCGTCGAGACCATGGAGGTGGTTGTCGTCTTGCCGTGCATGCCGGAGACGGCGACGGAGAACTTCATCTTGAGAAGCTCCGCCAGCATTTCCGCGCGGGGGATGACGGGGATGTTGCGCCGGTGGGCCTCCAGGACCTCGGGGTTGTCGGCCTTGACGGCCGTGGAGGTGACGACCACGTCGGCCGACTCCAGGTTGGATTCCCGGTGGCCGTAGTGGATGCGGGCCCCCATCGAGGAGAGCCGCTGCGTGGTGTCCGATTCCATCAGGTCGGAGCCGCTGATCGAGTAGCCCAGGTTGAGAAGGACCTCGGCGATCCCGCTCATCCCGATCCCGCCGATCCCCACGAAGTGGATCCGCTGGACCTTGCGTTTCATCAAGTCTCTTCTGATTCCGTTTTGCATTTCTTTCACTGGTCACCGATCACTGGTCACTGGTCACCGGCGCGCCGCCAGGAGCGCCATGCATTCGTCCACGATATCCGCCGCCGCCCGGGCGTTGCCGAGGCTTGCGGCATTGTGCTGCATCTGCTCGATCTTCCCCGGGTCTTGTGCGAGCTGCCGGATGAGCCCCGAGAGGCTTTCCCCCGTGAGGTCCCTTTCGGGGATCATCGCGGCTGCACCCCTGTTGACAAGGAGTTCGGCATTTTTCGTCTGGTGGTCGTTCACGGCAAAAGGGAAGGGGATGAATATCGCCGCCTTGCCGCTTGCCGTGATCTCCGCAATCGACGTGGCCCCCGCCCTGCAGACAAGCAGGTCGGCCTTCCCGTAGGCTGTGGCCATGTCCGTGATAAAGGGCAGCACTTCGGCCTCCATCTGCTGATCGCGGTATCCTTTTGTCACCATCTCCAGGTCGTCCTTCCCGGTCTGGTGGGTGATCCGGAGCTTTCCCTTCAACTCCCCGAGATGGGGCAGCGCCTCCAGGACGGCCAGGTTGATCCGGTGGGCCCCCTGGCTTCCCCCGAAAACGAGAATCGTCATGACATTGCCCGGCATCCTCTCCCGCCTTGGCGCCCCGGCGATGGCCGCCCGGATTGGGTTTCCCGTCACGCGGACCCGGTCTTCGCGAAACCGGTGTGCCGTCTCGGCAAAGCTCACGAAGATCCGGTCGGCAAAGTGCCCGAGAATCCTGTTCGTCTCGCCCGGGATGGCGTTCTGCTCGGCAATGGCCGTTGGCAGGCCCATGAAGCGGGCCGCAATCACGGCCGGTCCCGAAGCGTAGCCGCCAACCCCGATCACGAGATCCGGCCCGAAGCTCCGGATGATCCGGCTTGACTGCAGGAGGCTCCGCGGGATCTTTGCAAGCGCCGCCATCGACCTTAAGAGGCCCCGCCCCTTGATCCCCTCGACCTCGAGCGTGGCCAGGGGAAAGCCGATCTGAGGCAGCACCCGGGCCTCGAGCCCCCGATTCGTCCCGATGAAAAGAACGTCGTTTTCCCTGCTGCGCCTGCGGAACTCCTCCGCGATCGCGACCCCCGGGAAGAGGTGGCCTCCCGTTCCTCCCCCCGCGATCACGATCCTCACGTCCCGGCCCCCCTGAGGGTCGACTTCTGGTACGTCGACAGGTTCAGCAGAATCCCCACGGCCATGCAGCTCACGATGAGCGCCGTGCCCCCGTAGGACAAAAAGGGCAGGGCCATGCCCTTCGTGGGGATGAGCCCCATGACGCCTGCGATATTGATGAAGGCCTCCATCGCGAGCAGGATCGTGATCCCCGATGCCAGCAGGCTCCCGAAGGTGTCCTGGACCCGGAAGGCGATCACAAATCCCCTGAAGATCAAAAGCCCGAAGAGCACGATGACCGTGCAGATCCCGATAAAGCCGCTCTCCTCGGCGATGATGGAGAGGATGAAGTCCGTGTGCG
>CAVPJD010000019.1:0-19301 GCA_963705165.1 uncultured delta proteobacterium
CGGAGCGGTGACGGTGACCCTCGATAGACCGGCGACGGTCGGTGACGGGATCATCCGGGTCGCTGACGTTGAGCGGGAAAGCCTTGTGGCCCTCCATGACGAGGCGGCTAGGGCCGGGCGATGCCTGAAGTTCGTCCCTGCTTCGGGCGCCGCCACGCGCATGTTCAAGGAGTGGCACAGTGTGTTCAATCGGGGCGGATTCGAAAGCCGCGAGGATTTCGAGGCCTTTGCGGCAAACCTTTCCCGGTATGCCTTTTACGGGGACCTGGACGCAGCGCTTTTCGGGGCCGGCCATGACCTGGGGGATCTTGTCGGCCGGGGCCGGGGACTGGAGACCCTCGATTTCATCCTCAACGAAAAGGGACTTCATTACGCCTGGAAGCCCAAGGCGCTCCTGCAATTCCACCAATACGATGACAGGTCACGGACGGCCCTCGAGGAGCACCTCGTGGAGGCGGCCCTCTACGCGAAAGACGGCAACGGCCTTTGCCGGATCCACTTCACCGTTTCGGAAGAGCACCTGGAACCGGTGAAAGAACTACTGGGCCGGGTCACCGGTCTCTATGAGAAGCGCCTCGGCGTGCACTTCGAGATCGGGCTTTCCATTCAGAGCGAATCGACGGACACGATTGCCGTGGATCTCGAAAACCGTCCCTTCCGGGACCGCGATGGCCGGCTTCTCTTCCGGCCGGGAGGGCACGGGTCCCTGCTGTACAATCTGGACGGCATCGACGGGGACATTGTATTCATCAAGAACATCGACAATATCGTTCCCGACCGGCTCAAGGACACGACGGTCCTGTACAAGAAAATTCTCGGCGGTTACCTGGTCGGGCTGCAGCGCGAGCTCTTCGGTCACCTGCGGGCGCTGTCGGAGCGCTCAGCGGGGGAAAGCGTAATCGGCGCGGCTGCCCGCTTTGCCACCGGTCGGCTGAGCTGCGCTCTGCCGCCCGGCTTCGAGGGGCGGCCGCTCGAAGAGCGCAGGCAGGTCCTGATCGGGCAGCTCAACAGGCCCCTTCGCGTCTGCGGGATGGTGAAAAACGAGGGGGAACCGGGGGGCGGGCCTTTCTGGGTGGCCGGCAAAAACGGCGGCTGCTCCCTGCAGATCGTTGAGGAAGTCCAGGTGGACAAAAGCCGGGGCAACCAGGCGGCCCTCTGGGCGTCGTCGACTCACTTCAACCCCGTCGATCTCGTCTGCGGTATCCGCGATTTCAGGGGGCGCAAATTCGATCTCGAGCGGTTCGTCGACGCAGAGCAGGTCTTCATCTCGATGAAATCCCACGAGGGCTGCGACATCAAGGCGCTCGAGCTCCCCGGGCTCTGGAACGGATCGATGGCCCACTGGCACACCGTCTTTGTCGAGGTCCCCGTCGAGACCTTCAATCCCGTAAAGACCATCGACGATCTGCTGCGCCCGGCGCATCAGCCGTGAAGTCAAGGGTAAAGGGACAAGGGTAAAGGGTAAAGGGCATGGACAAAAAAAGGATCGAGATTTTTTGTCTCGATCCCTTTCTTTGTTTTTCCCCGGTACCCTGAACCCTTGACCCTGTACCCTGTCTTCAGATCATCCGTCCCTGCAGCTCCTCCCGATTCACCGGCTTGACGAGGATAAGACTCGTCTCGCTTCCCTGCCGGCACTTCACGGTCACTTCCTCTGCGTCCTTCGGGGTGTCTCCATAAGCGGCACAGATTGCGGCCGCCTCCCGGCGCATCTCCTCCGTACCGTCTGCGGGGAGCGCGCAGAGTGGACCCGGGAAGTCTCTCAGCTGGAAAACGGCGTCACGATCCTCGATAAGGGTTTCCAACGCCTGGTTGTCCCGCTTGTTTCTCCCGACGATGACCTTGTGCCGCTCGTCGAGCCGGATGTGCCGCCCCACCTTCAGGAGCTCCAGGTCCCGCGGTGTGAAATCGGGGTGGTGGGCGAAGAGGTCCTTGAGGCGCCTCGAGAACATGGGGTCTGTCAGCAGGCATCCCCCTGCGGGGTTGGAATATTCCGTGATCCCGTAGCGCTCGGCCATCTCCATCTGCCGCTTCCGGCCCCGGCCCGAGATGTCGAGCAGGCGCGCCCGGTCCACCTTGCCTTCCTTCTCCGGAAGGGTTTCGGGCAGAAGCCTCGCGGAGAGCGGCCGGAGGATAGAATCGGCCCAGCCCGAGTTCTTCGCCACGACGCGCAGCATCTGGCGGCTCTGCGACATGGGCCGCTGCCCCAGGACCTCGCCGGTGAAGATGAAATCGTATCCCCTCTCCTCCATGATTTCCCCCGCGATCTTGAGCATGAGGGTGTGACAGTCGATGCAGGGATTCATGTTCTTCCCGTAGCCGTAGCGCGGGGCCCTGACGACGGCGAGGTGCACCTCGGTGATGTCGAGGACTTCGAGCGGCAACTCGATCATGCGGGCAGCCGCTCTCGGTTTTTCGGCCTCGAAGAAGGGGGTGCGGAAGCTGAGCCCCAGCACCTCGATTCCCAGTTCCCGGATCAGTTTGACCGAGACGATGCTGTCGAGTCCGCCCGAAAAGAGGGAGATGGCTCTGACGGTTTTTTTCGTTTCTGTGATAGACAATATGTTTTCAACCCTTCGTTTTCTGCTCTTCCTAACTTCCGCTCTTCTTAACTTCCGTGTTTTGAATGTCTCAGTAGCGGACGAGCTGGCGGTTCCAGCGCTCGCGGATGAATGCGCAGAGATCCCGGTCCGCATCGGAGGGGACGAGATAGAGCGTGCCCTTTTCCGATGTGACCCGGATGACCTCAAGCGACAGGGTCCATCGGGACGGGCTGCCGTCTTCGGGCGGCCTGAATTCGGCGGTTTCCGGCACGTAGGGGATGTCGAGCCCTTTGAGGACCTTCTCCAGAACCGCCCTTCGTTCGTCGTCGCCGGCGATCTGCACAAGGCCCATGCCTTTTTCCTTCAGCTTGACCTGGAAGGGCGCCGGCAGGTCCCCGAAGTGGATGACAACCGTCCGGGCACCGATTCTCACGGAATAGTCCGTTCGGATCGCAAGCGGGGAGCCGTCTTGCGCGGCATCAGAAACAGGGATCCGCTGGTCTTTCGTGTACGTGTACCCCAGTGTATCCAGCAGCGAACCGACAAGGGCCCGGTTGCCGCCGGCATCAAGGGCGGGAATGTCGGGGGCGGCCTGGGGCGTCTGCCTGACGCGAAGGCTGTCGATTTCCTCGTCGATCTCGAGGACGGCATATCCTTTTTTCTCGGCAAACCGGGTGACGGGCTCCGGGATCGGCGGGGATCGACCGGATGTTCTGCAGACGCCGTAGAGGTAGTTTTCCTGCCCGTCGGGTCCCTTGCGGGAAAGGATCCAGTCCACCTGCAGTTTCAGCGTCGGCGCCGTCCCGATGGTGAGAGCCCCTTCGTGTCTGCGGAAGGTGTAGTCCCGCGAGGCCCCGAAGATGCCCGCAAGCGCGGAAATAACGCCTTCGCTCCCCCCATCGGTTAGTACCGTATAGTTCCCCCAGCGCGACCGCAGCAGGCTTGCCGTATCGGCGGGAATCCGGCGTCCGAAGTCCAGGAAGATCCGGCTGCCGTCCGTGAGTTCGACCATGGGGATGTCGTTACAGTCGACGGCCAGGTGCTCCTCTTCGGTGAGCGGGATGAAGACCTTCCCTTCGCGGACGAGCGCCCCACCGGACTGCCTGACGAGAGCCGCGATAATGTCAAGATCACGCTCGGTGGGCCGGAACATGCGGGCGTCCATCTGCGGCGCATCGGTCTGCGCCGGGCTGGCGGCCTGCTCGACGGGCCCGGAAGCCGGTTGGCCCCTGTCCGGCAGGATCAGCGCCTGGCCGGGATAAATCCGGTTTGCGTTGACGAGGCCCGGGTTTAGCTCTTTCGTGAGCCCGATCCATCTGGCCATCTCTGCCGCGGGGACGCCCAGTCTTTCATGGAGGATGGCCGAAAGAGAGTCGCCCTTCCTGACGACATAACCCGTTTTCCCGGGCTCGGAGGCAAGCCGGGGCAGGGCGATCTTCTGCCCCGGGTAGATCCGGTTGACATCCCGGATCTGCGGGTTGAGCTTCCTCACGAGGCGGGAGACCGAGGCGGACTCGGAGGCCGGCTTTCCCAGCTTGCGACGGATGATCGTCGAAAGATTGTCCCCCTTCTGCACGATGTAGACGGAGGGCCTGTCTTTCGCCGTAACCTTTTTTCGCAAGACGAGGTGAGCCGTATCCTCCTGGGCCTGTGCTGCTGCAATCAGGCAAAGAGAGGCGAGTCCGACAACGAAGACGGCGATAAAAACGACACTCAACGTCCGTGACTGCATGGTACGGGTTCCTCCCTGAGCGCGCTCAAGTGTGCCGTATACTACTTGAGGGAGGCATGATTGTCAAACCGGGGAAGGAAAAAAAGAGCCGTGGCTCTTTACGAGCCACGGCTCCTGTGGATTGCGCTGTGCGCTGGAGAATTACAGACCGCTCTTGAAGTTGTCCCTCATCAGCTCGCGGGCGATGATCATCCGGCGGATTTCGGAAGTGCCGGCGCCGATTTCCCACAGCTTCTGATCCAGGAAGTGCCGGGTCACACCGTACTCGGTGCAGTAGCCGTAACCGCCGTGGATCTGGACGGCATCCAGACCAATCTTGGTTCCCATCTCGCCGCAGTACAGCAGGGAGGCCGCGGCCATACGGTCGAGGTCCGTTCCCTTGCCGCCGGACTTGTTCTTCAGCGTGTCGCAATAGGCGGCGGCGCTGTAAGCCATCCAGCGGGAGGCCTTGTAGCCGCAGTACATGTTGGCGAGCTTCTCCTGGATCGACTGGAAGGCGGCGATGGGCTTGCCGAACTGGACTCTCTCCTGGGAGTACTTCAGGGAGAGCTCGAGGCAGCTTCTCATCGACCCGAGGGTGCAGCCGGACAGCGTGATGCGCTCGGTGCAGAGGCCGGAGGTCAGAACGGCCACGCCCTTGTTCAGGCCGCCGATGAGGTACTCATCGGGAAGCTCCATGTCTTCGAAGGTCACGAGACCCGTGGGGGAGGTTCTCATGCCCCACTTCTTGATCTTCTCGCAGGACCAGCCCTTCTGCGTCTTGGGGTAGCACATGAAGGTGGAGATGCCGTGGGGGCCCTTCTCGGGGTCCGTCTTGGCGTAGAACAGCATGATGTCGGCCAGGGGGCCGTTGGTGATGAAGATCTTGCTGCCGTTGATGATCCACTTGTCGCCCTTCTTGACGGCCTTCGTCGCCATGCTCATGGCGTCGGAGCCTGCGTTGGGCTCGGTGATGCCGAGGCATCCGATGTACTCGCCCGTGCAGGACTTCGGCAGGACATCCAGCTTCTGCGCTTCCGTCGCATTGCGGCGGAAGTTGTCGAAGCACAGCGTCTGGCTGGCGCCGACGGTCATGGAGAGAGCATTGCTCACGCGGGCGATCGTCTCATAGGCCAGCAGGGTTTCAATGTAGCCCATGGCGGTTCCGCCGTACTTCTCCTCGAACACGATACCGTTGATGCCCAGATCGCCTGTCTGCTTGAAAAGACCCTCGGGCATCACATCCAACTCGTACGCATGCTCCATCTGGGGCTCGAGCCACGCAAGCGCCCACTTGTAAACGCTGTCCTCGAGCATCTTCTGTTCATCGGTGAAATTGAAATTTAACGCCATAACCAACTACCTCCCTTTCTAAAATTTGGCCCCAAAGCGCGAATGACGGACTTTCCTGTGCAAGCGCATAGCGTGAGTCTCATGAATCAACTCGCCCGGGGTGATCCTCTCTCTGTCTCAGGCGTGGCAAAAGAACGGCGGGGAAGAAGGCTTGCGGGCCGATTTTCAGGTCCCAAGCGCCTTTAATAAAACGCGTGAGATATACATAAATGCCGCCGTTCTGTCAAGGTTAAAAACGTATTTTCGGGCAAAGGCCGGGGTTTTCTGCCGCTGCATCCGATGGCGCAGCGCAATGCCGCACGCTCAGGGCGCTTCCGGCCCGCATAGGATTTCCTCCTTTCGGTCGGAGCCCCGACCTGCGGCGGCCGGCCACGAGGACAGGCGAATATCGCCCGCCAAAACTAAATGTGCGAAAATAGCACTCAATGTTCATTTATCGCACATACTGTGAGAGTCTTCCTGCAATGCGTTGACAAGAAACGTACACTGATCGTTCAATAATCGAACATCTTGTGAGGTGCCGCGCCCGGCCGGGGTAAGGAAGTTGCCTTTTGCTGAAAGGTAGCATGTCTGTAAGTATCTGAAAATGATATATTATTAACCAATAAATGAACTCTCGCTTTTTTATGAAATGAAGCACGACATGGCATCCTTATTGCTCAATATTGATTCAACTGAGACGTCCCGGGAAATACCCAAGACCCTGACAGACCCCAATATTTCCCGGCGCTCATTTGAAAGAGGTTGATCGGTGGATGGTTTTGGTCCCTCCTTTCCATCCACCGATACCTTTTTCAAACAGGAAGTTCGATCATGTCAGCGCTGCAATGATACATGGACAAACGGATCAAGCGCTGCCTCACCAACCCGGCAATCCTCGTCCTCGCGCTGATCTACCTCTCTTCCGCAAAACCCTCGAAGGCCGTTTTGGCCTCCTGGGCGACAAAGGCCCTTTAATCCATTTCCGCGCATCCCTGAAACCATGAAAAAGCAGGGAATCGATCGTGTTGATCGTTCTGTACGGAAACGTTTGAAAGATTAAAAAAGCCGGCCCCTGACGGAGCCGGCTTTTTTATGCCATGCGCTGAATGGAAGCTTAGATTACATGACCCCATAGCCCATGAGCAGAGCGATGACCGACAGGATCACGCCGCTCCACAGAAGGGTCATCGTTGTGTAGCCCATGACGGCCCTGGCCGAGAGCCCCGCAAGACCGAGCAGCGGAAGCGCCCAGAAGGGCTGGATCATGTTCGTCCACTGGTCTCCCCAGGCCACCATCATGGCGGACCTGGTCATGTCGATCCCCAGGGTCTTGGCCGCCTCGATGGTGATCGGGCCCTGGACGAGCCACTGACCGCCGCCGGAGGGGACGAACATGTTGATCAGCCCGCCCGCCCAGAACTGGAGCATGTAGAACGTAACCGGCGTTGAGATGGCCACGAACCAGGTGGCGATGACCTTCCCGAGCCCCGTCCCGATCATGATCCCCTGGATGCCGCCATAGAGGGGGAATTGCAGGGCGATGCCGCCGGCCCCTCTGATGGCGGTGTTGACGGCCTTGATGTAGTTCACGGGCTTTCCGTGGAGAAGGACGCCAACGATGAAGAACAGGAAGATGACGACGTTGAGGTTGAGGTCCATGCCCTTTGTCATGAAGTGGTTCACCAGGTAGGCAAGCCCCATGAGGCCGAAGACGATGTTGATCGCGTAGCTGTGGTCGATCCTCTCGGCCAGGGTGGGGTTGGCCGGCATTTCCACGTGGATGGTCTCGTCGGCCATCTCCTTGAGTTTGGCCTCGCTGATTTCCTGGACCTCTTCCGGCTTCGGATGGATCATTGCGTACAGGACGGGCAGTGTGAAGATGATCAGCAGCGCCGCAATGAGGTTGTAGCTAGCAAAAATCGTATCGGCGACGGGAACCGGCGAGCCGGTGATTTTTTCAATGAAGTTTTGAGCGTGCTTCGATGTGGCGCAGACCAGGGGGATCGAACCCGAGAGACCCTGGTGCCAGACCACGAATCCGCTGTAGGCCGCCGCGATGAGGTAGGGATAATCCACCTTCTTCGTGCGTTTGGCCACCTCGAGGGCCAGCAGGCCTCCGACGATCAGGCCGAAGCCCCAGTTGAGCCACGAGCCCACACCCGCCACGAAGGAAACGATCATCCCGGCCTTGATGGGCGTGTCGCCCTTGCCGGCGATCCAGACCAGCGCCCTCTTGACCGCAGGGGTGAGGGCAAGGCAGTGACCCGTCACGAGGATCAGGATCATCTGCATGGCGAAGGCCACGATCCCGTAGACGCCGTCTCCCCAGGCCTTGATCATCTTCATGACGTCCGTCGGCGTGAAGATCAGGGCGAGGATCGCCGAGAGGAACGTCAGCAGAATGGCGAAGAGGTAGGCATCGGGGAGGTAGTGCCTCATGAAATACGTGAAAAACGATGCAATCCGCCTGAGCATAATAAAACCTCCTTTCCACAAATCCTGTGAGGCCCTGCACCCCGGCCGCAGCCGGGCAGGGCGATATGCAATAAGGGTATAAGGAAACAATAACGGAATATATGCGTCAGGAGGTGCTGCCGGTAAGGATGCAAGCCCCTCCTTGTACACCCTGGGCAGATACGGTTGGGCATCCGGAGATCTCCGGATGCATGGTGGAATGACCCTGTCTAACGGCGTTCAACGCCGAACCCTTGGCTTCTATATCCAATTTGCGCGCTTTTTACCAGTCTTTTTCAGCCGGGATTTTCAGGCAGGAAATAAACCCGAATGACATAGGGGGTGATGATAAAAAAGGCACCTCCCTGGCGCCTTTTTGTTGTCACCTGTTTGCTTCCTCGGGCCTCGAACCTCGATCCTCGAACCTTATCTCCCATAGCGGAGTTTGTTCCTCGCCGGCGTCCCCTGGGCCGAGACCGTCACGATCTCGCCGATCGCCTGCAAGTCCGCCATCCGGCGCACGACCCCCTGGAGGATGATGGCGTTGTCTTCGAAAAACACCTTTAGCGTCGGGACCTTGATTTTGGGGTTCGTTGCAATGTGGGCCTTGATCCGGGCTGCGAGCATTCGCCCGCGCAGCAGCTCCCATGCCTCCAGGGTGAGCTTTCCCGCCTTTTCCTGCAGGGCGTTGCAGACGATATCCGTGATCTCCCCGAAGGTCTGGACGGCCGTGTTGAAGACCATGTCGTAGGCGGTCAGGTCGTACCAGTCCCGGTGGAAGTTTGCCCGGATGAAGGACGCACGGTCGTTGTCCATTTTTTCGATGAGCCGCACGGCGTTTTTCCGGTCCACGCCGTCCTTGCGCATGACCCGGTCGACCCGCTTTTCGATGGGCGCCGTGAGCCGGACCCTCAGGGCGTGGGGCATCCCCTCGAGAAGGAAATTCGAGCCGCGGCCCACGAGGACGACGCGGTCATCCATCGCGCGATCGTAGATATAGGAATCCATGAGCGCCATGAGTCCCTGGTATTCCCAGTCAAACCGGTCCCAGATCGTCGGCCGGTCCTCGTCAACCTCGTTGAGCAGGGCGATCCAGCGATCGTCCTGCCCGCGGAGATCGGCAAGGATCCTTTCCTTGCCCACGTACTCGTATCTCAGGCGTTCGGCGACGGCGGTCCCGATTTCCTGTCCGCCGCTGCGGAATTCTCTCGATATGGTCAGAATGGCCATGGCTGTCAATCTCTGCCCTTTTGGGGTCGATGTGATTTATACGGCTGGCGCCGCAATGCGTGGGCGGTCATTTCCTCGACGAGATCTTCCAGCGGACCCAGAGTTTGCCGATCACGATCACCCCGACTGCGGCCAGGGCCTCGATCAGGTACTGAACAATGACGGGCGGGCTGAACAGAGGAACGATGACCGGGTCCGTAATGATCATCTCCGCCCCGACCTTGCCGAGGATGGCAGCCCCGATATAGATGATGTAAGGGTACTTGTCCATCAGCATGGACAGCAGGCTGCTCGTGAAGACGACGAAGGGGATGCTAAGGCCGAGGCCGAAGAGGAGCAGGAACAGATTGCCCTTCGAGGCGCCCGCCACGGCCAGCACGTTGTCGACGGACATGGTGATGTCCGCGACCATAATCACCCACATGGCCTGCCAGAGCGTGTTGGCCTCCCGGTGGACCTCCTCTCCCGGTGCCCCCTCGATGAAGAGCTTCACGGCGATCCAGAGGATGAGAAGTCCCCCGACGAGCTTCAGGTAGGGGGTCTGCAGGAGCTGGGCCGCGAAGAAGGTGAGGACGACCCGCAGGAGGACCGCGGCGCCGGAGCCGATCAGGATTCCCTTCTGGCGCTGCTTGCGGGGGAGCGAGCGCACCGCCATGGCGATGATCACGGCATTGTCCCCGGCGAGAATGAGGTCGATCAGGACGATGCTCAGGAGGGCGGCGACGAATTCCCAGCTGAAGCTGATATGTCCCAGCAGTTCCGGATTCACGGTGAGGGTAGATCTCCTGTCTCTGCTATCTCTGTGGCACGCCCCGGGAAAGGCCGAAGGGCGGTTCGCTAAGTCGCGACACTGGCACAAAAGTCTTCTCTTTGTCAACGAAATTATGAGCGGAAATTCCATGTAGATGCCGCTCTGTGAGCGGCGCTCGGCTGCTTATCGGGTGGATCAGAAGCTGCAGGATCGGTGGGGCGCTTGGCGGCGTGTGGCCTTCGTGCACATTTGGTCCGCTGCGGCGGTTCTCTGTCCATGAAAGCACTTGTCCGTTCCTCCCCCGTTCCCAGATTCCAGCTTGCAAGATGGGGGGTTGCTGTTATAATACACAGTCTTTATCGCCCGGAGACGGAGAAAGGGGTTCCATGTCCAGAGACGCAGAGTTCGTCAAGGAAGTGCAGAAGAAGTTCGAACAGAAGCTCAGGGAGCACGAGATCGCCGTGATCGAGCACTGGAAAGAACGCCTGGACCGGATCTATGCCATGAGGCCCGAGGGGATCGCCCCGCTGCAGCTCGAGATACGGAAGCTCTCCGAGAACATGGCAAACCGGGTCAGTACCTTGAAGAAGGGATGAGATGGAGGAAATCGCAAACTTTCTATTCGAAGTGGGCATGCTGAACAAAACCCCGCGCACGGGGTTTCGGTTTCTCGGTTCCGGCAAAGAGTCCGTCGCAGAACACATCCTGAGAACCCTTTTCATCGGCTATTCGCTCTGCAAGCTCGATCCCGCCGCAGACGAGCTGAAGGTGCTCCGGATGTGCCTTGTTCACGACCTTCCCGAGGCAAGGACGGGCGACCAGAATTACATGTACAAGAAGTACGTCACCGTCGACGAGGAGAAGGCCGTCCGGGAGCTGACGGAACACCTGCCCTTCGGCGGCGAGATCCGGGCCGTCCTCGAGGAGTTCAACGAGAAAAAGACGAGGGAAGCTCTGCTGGCTCACGATGCCGATCAGCTCGGCCTCATTCTGCAGCTCAAGGAGTACGGGGATCTGGGAAACCAGTACAGCCAGGAATGGCTGAACTTCGCCGTCCGCCGGCTCTGCACGGATCAGGGAAGAAAGCTGGCCGACACGATCCTCCAGACGGACTGGACACAGTGGTGGTTCCGAGACAAGAGTGACTGGTGGGTCAACGGCAACCGGAAATAGGATGAGGAAAAAGAAATGAACAGAAACCTTTCATGGAGGATGGGACTTGCCGGGCTTGCGCTGCTGGCAACGGTTTTTGCCGGCTGCACCACGGATGCGGAACTCAAGGAAAAGGCCGGTGGGTTCATCCGCATCGGGGAGGCGAACATCCAGGCCGGCCAGTACACGCAGGCACTGAAGGAGCTCATGGAGGCCGAAAAGCTGACCCCCAATGACCCCAAGGTGCACTACTACATGGGGATCGCCTACGAGCGAAAGGGGTTTGTCGATGATGCCTTCAGGGAGTTCCAGAAGGCCATTGCCCTGAAGCCCGATTATTCCGAGGCGAACAACTTCCTGGGGACGATTTACCTGTCGCGGGGAAACTACGATGAGGCCATCGTGTCCTTCAACCGGGCGCTGGTCAACCCTCTTTACGAGACTCCGTCAGTGCCTCTTTATAATAGGGGCAGGGCCTACAAGGCGAAGGGGGACCTGAAGGGGGCCTACGCCAGCTTCAGCGAGGCCATCCGGAAAGAGCCCAACAGCCATCTGATGTTTGCGCTGGAGCTCAATCTGGGGGCCATCGATTACCAGGAGGGTTCATACCAGGAAGCGGAAAAGCATCTGACCCGGTCCATTCAACGGGCGTCCAATATTGCCGAGGCGCATTACTGGCTCGGGATGACCCAGATGCAGCTGCGCAAGCGAAAGGAGGCCGCCGAGTCGTTCAATAAGGTCATCCAGCTGGCCCCCGAATCGGACTGGGCGGTGAAATCCAGGGAGAATCTGAAAAAGCTGTAGCCCCGATGAGAGCGGGCCGGCGGAGCTGAGAGTATATGGCGAGCAAGAGACAGCGACGAACCGACGAATTCAAGACGCGGAAAAAAAAGAAAACCTTCAGGTTGTTCTTCATCCTCGGCGCCGTCCTCATCGGCGGCGGGTTCCTGGCATTTATGTTCTGGGCGCTCTCGGATACCATCTTTCCGCCTGACGCCGAAGAAGCGGCGGCAAAACGGGAGAGAAAGGAAGTGGTTCTCTACTTCTCCGATGCCAACGAGCGGTTCCTCGTCCCGGAAAAGCGGCTCGTTCCCAAGGGGAAGAACACGGCAGCCCAGGCCGAGGAAATCGTGAGGGCTCTCATCGAGGGGCCGAAGATGGGGCAGGTACGGACGATCCCGGCAGGGACCAGGCTGCAGGGCATTCGCATCACCGATGGCACGGCCACTCTGAATTTCGACAACCCCTTCATCGAGCAACACCCCGGCGGGACGGCCAGCGAAGTGGCTACGGTCTACTCGCTGGCGAACACACTCACCCAGAATCTCACGGAGATCAAGCGGGTCCGGTTCCAGGTCGGCGGCAAGGACGTCACGACGATCAAGGGGCATGTCGATCTCCGGGAACCCATTTTTCCGAACAAGGATCTCGTGAAGCAGACGGCATCCGGCGGTTAGGGGGCCTTCCACGACGGGTTGTGAAGGAATGCCCGCCCTGCAGAAGCCGAAACGACGATTATAGCCGGACAGGACTGGTTTTGCCCATGGCACGAGTGAAGCTGTCAAGAATCCGTAACATCGGCGTTGTCGCCCACATCGACGCGGGCAAGACAACCGTGACGGAGCGGATTCTCTTCTACACGGGCAAGTCCTACAAGATGGGCGAGGTGCACGACGGCGAAGCCGTCATGGACTGGATGCCCCAGGAGCAGGAACGCGGCATCACGATCACCTCCGCCGTGACCACCTGCGACTGGAAAAACCACGAGATCCACATCATCGACACGCCGGGGCACGTGGACTTTACCATCGAGGTGGAGCGCAGCCTCAGGGTTCTCGATGGGGCCGTGGTCGTTTTTTCGGCCGTGGACGGAGTCGAGCCCCAGTCCGAGACCGTGTGGCACCAGGCCGACAAATACGGGGTCCCCAAGATCGCCTTCATCAACAAGATGGACCGCATCGGCGCCGACTACTTCGGGGCCATCGGGATGATGCAGGAGCGCTTTGCGTCCAGGCCGCTGCCCGTCCAGGTCCCCCTCGGCGAGGCGGAGAATTTCAGGGGCATCGTCGATCTCGTCCGCATGCGGCTCATCACCTGGCAGGAAGGCACCCTGGGGGCAGCCTTCGATGTGTCCGAGGTTCCGGGGGACTTCCGTGACGAGGCGCAGGCCAGGCGGGAAAAGATGCTGGAGACGCTCGCCGAGGTCGACGACGAGATCGCCGATAAATACCTGGGCGAGATCCTCATCCCGGAGGCCGAGCTGATCCGGGCGATCCGCAAGGCCACCGTGTCGCTCAAGCTCGTGCCCGTCCTGTGCGGGGCGGCGCTGCGAAACAAGGGGGTTCAGCCCATCCTGGATGCCGTCATCGACTTCCTCCCGTCGCCGGAGGACGTCCCGCCCGTGAAGGGGCTCAACCCCGTCACGAAGATGGAGGAGAGTCGAGCGGCAAACGACAGGGAGCCTTTCTCGGCGCTCGCCTTCAAGGTGGCCATGATGGAGGGCCGCAAGATCATCTACGCCCGCATCTACTCGGGGCTCCTGAAAGCAGGCGACGAGGTCTTCAACGCCACGAAAGGGAGAAAAGAAAAAGTGGCCCGGCTGCTGAAGATGCACGCCAATAAGCGCGAGCGCATCGATGTGGCCGGCGCGGGGGACATCATCGCCATCGCGGGGCTCAAGGAAAGCACCACCGGGGACACGCTCTGTCAGGAGTCAAAGCCCATCATCCTGGAGTCCATCGAGTTCTATAATCCCGTCATCGGCCAGGCCATCGAGGCGAAGACCCCTGCCGATCAGGACAAGCTGCCCGAGATGCTCGCCAAGATCGCCGAGGAAGACCCCACCCTCAAGGTGAAGTATGACGAGGAGACGGCCCAGACGATCATTTCAGGGATGGGTGAGCTTCATCTCGAGATTGTCGTGGACAGGCTCCTGCGCGAGTACAACATCCATGTCAACGTGGGAAAGCCGCGTGTCGTTTACCGCGAGACGATTCAGAAATCGGTCGAGATCGACGGGCGCTTCGAGCGCGAGCTGGGCGAGAAGAAGCACTTCGGCCATGTGAAGCTCGTCCTGGAGCCCCTGCCGAGGGGCACCGGGATCGAGATCCGAAACGAGCTTGCGCCCGAGACCATTCCCGCGGAATTCCACCCCGTCATCGAGGAGTCTCTTGGAGAAGCCGTTTTCAGCGGTGTCCTGGCGGGTTATCCCGTGCTGGACGTGAGAATACGCATTACCGGAGGGTCCTTCAAGGAAGGGGAGGCCTCACCCGTGGGATACAAAATCGCTACGGCAACGGCCTTCAAGGATGGCTGCGCCAAGGCCGACCCGGTTCTCCTGGAGCCGATCATGCGGGTCGACATCCTCACCCCCAGGGACTTCATGGGGGAAGTCATCGGCGACATCAATGCCCGGAAAGGGGAAGTGGATTCCGTTGCGCCCAAGGGGCCCGTCACCGAGATCCGGGCACATGTGCCTCTCCGGTCGCTCTTCGGGTATTCGACGGAGCTGCGCTCCGCCACCCAGGGGAGGGCGATCTTTACCATGCAGTTCCTCCGCTACGACACGGCGTAATACGGGTACAGGGTCCAGGGTACAGGGTACAGGGAAGAAAAAGAAACAGAATCAGCACAGCCCCGGCCGTTTAGGCTCAGGGGCTTTTTCTTTCACCCGAATCCGAGACCCGATCCCCGAGCCTGCAGGATCAAGAGTCTCTTGACCGGGTGTGTCTCGTTTCTTTTCTATTTCCTTCCTATTTTTCTGGACCCTGAACCCTTTTTTGTGCCGTGCAACTTTCGCACGGAATGTGTTGATAAAGGCGACGCATCCTGCTATAGACCGCGATACGTTCCCTTCTGGCCGCGCAGGTTCTCTGGGAATTACTGATACGCCGTGTGAGGGCACCATGCGATTGTGTGGAGACCCTGAACCCTTAACCCTGGACCCTAATAATGGCAGATTCATGGCGAGAATCATAGAACAGGGTGGGACGATACCCCCCCCTCCCGTCAGGACATCTTCGGCCTTCAGCATCGACAAGGACAAGCTGATCAAGGGAATCTTCCAGATCAGCACCTTCCTCACGGCCCCCTCGAGCGTTGCTGACATCCTTGGAAAGATTCTCGATGAAGTCGTGGACTCCATGGGATTCGACCGGGGCATCATTCTCCTCCTCGATGAAAGCCGGGAGAACCTGATCACGCGTGTCGTGAAGAATTACAGCGACGAAGAGGCCGAGAAGGCCTACTCGTCGCACCTGAGCCTGAAAAAACATGACAGCTTCGAGACCCGGGTGGCCAAGACCGGCCATTACATCGCCCTCGAGGATTCGGAGAAGGACCCACGCACGACGGTGACGGATCGAAAGATCTCCGCCTTCTACAAACGCGGTTCCACCTTCTATGCGCCCCTGAAAATCGAAGACGACGTCATCGGCATCATCGCCGTCTGGACCAAGGAAAAAACCAGGTTTTCCCCCGACGAGATCGACATCCTGCTCACCTTTGCAAACCAGGTGAGTATCATCATCCACATTACGCGTCTCTTCGAGATCAACCGGGAGAAGATCGAGCAGCTGCTCATCCTTCAGGAGGCCGTTTCCGACCTGAATTCGACTTACTCGATCGAGCGGATCCACGAGATCCTGATCCGAAGCGCCCTTCGGATCGGGAAGGCCGAAAAGGCTCTCATCTATTTTCTCGACATCGTGAAGAACCGCGTCTTCATCAATGACGGGGAGCGGGGGTTCATCGACGACAAGAACGAGTATGCTGTCCGGATTGACCGGACGATTATCCGCAGGGCACTCGACAGCGACGCCATCACGGTGCAGAAGCCCGATGAGGAGACCGATGAGGACTCAGAGGAGGACTCAGGTGCCGTTGTGCCCCTCTACGAAGGCTATTCCTCGGAGGTAGCGATTCCCCTGAAAGTGAAAGACCGCTTCAAGGGGGTTCTTCTGCTGGGAATGCGGACGGGCATCTACTCGCAGGACCAGATCAACGTTCTCGACATTCTCGTCAATAATGCCGCCACGTCCTATGACAGCGCCATCATGCACTCCATCCTCTCCATCGAGGCGAAGTCGCTCAAGACGGAGGTGGAGAAGCTCAAGGAGCGCGAAGACATCCTGCTCGGGTTTCACAACATCCTGGGCAAATCAAAGAAGATGGTCGGTATTTTCCACGTCATCGAAGAGGTGGCCAAGCACGACACCAATATCCTCATCCAGGGAGAGAGTGGCACCGGAAAAGAGCTCGTTTCCCGCGCCATTCACCGTCAGAGTCACCGGAGCCAGAAACGCTTTGTCGACGTGAACTGCGCAGCCATCCCGGGGACCCTCCTGGAAAGCGAACTCTTCGGCTACGAGGCAGGGGCCTTCACCGATGCCCGGAAGCGCAAGCTCGGTCTTCTCGAGTATGCCAGCGGGGGGACCCTCTTTCTCGACGAGATCGGCGACATGAGCCCTCCGCTGCAGGCGAAGTTTCTTCGGATGCTCGAGGACGGATACATTCGCCGCCTCGGGGGAAACGAGTCCATCCCTGTAGACGTGCGGTTCATCTTTGCGACGAACCGGGATCTCTCGAAGATGGTGGCTGAAGGTTCATTTCGCGAGGACCTCTTCTACCGCATCAGTGTCGTGCCGATCATTCTGCCGCCGCTTCGCGAACGCGGCGATGATCTGCTGCTGCTGGCACGCAACTACGTGGAGGAGTTCAACCGGAAGTTCAACAAGAAGGTCAAGGGAGTTACCAGGGAAGCCGAGGAAATCCTCCGCCGGTACCCCTGGCCCGGGAATGTCCGCGAACTGAAGAACATCATCGAGCGGATCATGATCCTTCGCGATGTGGGCCGTCACATCACGCCGGAGAACATCCCTGCAGAAATGAAAGTGTCGGCCGCCCAGGATCCCGTCGCTCCCGCCGAAGAGCTTCTCCCTCTCATATCGGCAACGGACAGGATGGATTACAAACGTGCCGTAGAAAAACTTACCGGAAAGATCAAAGGGCGGATTCTTGAGCGGGCCCTGGAGTTGAGCGGAGGCAATAAGACAAAAGCTGCGGCTCTGCTCAATATCTCCCGGTACGCACTGATCCGTGAATTGAAAAAGGTTGGAAAAGGCGGGGATACGGGTACTTAATAGGATGTGCCTTATTCGCACGTGACGTGCGAATAAGGCACATCAGGCGAAGCATCGATTTTCCGCACTTGTCACGGCAGGACCCCCTCAATTTGTGCGATAAGCGCACGTCTGGCTGGCGCAAGGTCAGCCGATAAATTCATAACTATATGCAATAATTAACTTTTATTTTTTGGCATCGTTATTGCTCTATAACAATGTCGAGACCTTTAGACGACGGAACCTTTAACATAAAAGAGAGATAAAGATTTTATCTAACCGGAAAGGTAGATCCTCTCCAAAGGTCTCATAAAATAAACACCTAGCAGCAAGGATCGTGCTTTAGGTTTGCAAATCGGCGGATGGTTTTTGGTTCCCTCCTTTCCATCCGCCGACCCCCTGTTAGAAAAGGGAGGGGGTTGGGGAACAACCTCTCTTTTTAACATAGAATTGGTGGATGAGCCGTCCGTCATCCACCAATTTTTTTTGCCTAAAGCAACCCTTTCCTTAATCTTCCTCTCCCTTGAGGGGAGAGCGGTGTCGTGAGCTCGTCGAACGAGGTCGAGGTGAGGGTGAAACTCCCCTTCTTTTTTTCAATACCCGATTTCCCAATACCCTCGTTTTACTGTCGGCCCTCTGCTCTCAGCTTATCCAATGCTTTTTTGATCGCCGGCATCGCCTCCAGCGCCGCCTTCTCCCCCTCCAAGACGGCCTCGTGACGCTTGGAGAAGTCCGTCGCGCCGATGTGGCTCACCTTCGGCCGGATGACGACATCGGCACGACTCAGCTGGTTCTGGGAGATCTTGGAATACATGATGCTGACGGACTGCATGATCGTTTCCATCGTCGTCTGCGGAGGCGCGTTGTTGGCCCCCGTGGAGATGTCTACGGCGATGACGAGGTCGGCCCCCATCTTCCTGGCATAATCGACGGCTACGGGGCTCACGAGGCCCCCGTCGACGTAAGTATTTGCGCCGATCTTCACAGGCTGGAAGATCCCCGGGATGGAGCAGCTCGCCCGAACCGCCGTACCCGTATTGCCCGAGGCGAAAACGACTTCCTCTCCCGACTGGATGTCCGTGGCCACCACGTAGAGCGGGGTTCGCATCTTTTCGATCGGGGTGCTGTTCACCATGTGGTTGACGTAGGATTCCAGTTTCTCGCCCTTGATGAAACCGTTGTCCGGAACGGTCAGGTCTACAATATCTCCCTTCTCAATGGAAAAGGAGAGGCTCTGGATCTGGAATGCTGTGAAGCCGTATGCAGACAGGCTCCCGACAAAGCTTCCTGCGCTGGTTCCGACGATCAGGTCGATCGGGACCCGGTTTGCTTCCAGGATTTTGAGAGCACCGATATGCGTGAATCCCCGCGAGGCTCCTGCCCCCAGAACAAGGGCGACCTTGGCCGGCGGCTTGATCTGCGGCGGGGGAACCTCTTTCGACATGCAGGCCGCCAGAAAGGCAATGAGGAAAATGGCAAAAAAGATACGCATGATTCGGTTCATCATGTACCTCTGATTGCGCCTCCTGACGGGACGCACCCCGGTCAACAGCCTCGCGCAGGCTTTTCAACCATGCTCAGATGCAAGGCCTGTAGAGGTCATTTCCTTGATTTCCCTCTCCCTTGAGGGGAGAGGGCCGGGGTGAGGGTGACCATTCCCCCTCACCTCTAATCCTCTCCCGCCAGGGGAGAGGAAGATTAAGGAAGGAGTCGTCATAGGCAGCAGATGGGCATGGTTCAAAAGCCTGTCTTTCTCTTTCGGACCTTTCAAAAATGTTCAGATGCAAGGCGCCCGAAGTCCTGAGGAGTGAGGCGTACCGAGCGTACGTTGAACGACGAAGGACGAGGGCAACGCCGCAGCTGGTCATTTTTCAAAGGTCCGCTGATAAAAAACCGGGCATCCACGACGGATGCCCGGTTTTTCTAACAGCCTTGTTCCTGTATGTGACTACTTCTTCACAGGGGCCGGAGCCGGAGCCGGAGCCGGAGCTGCGGGGGCCGGAGCC
>CAVPJD010000020.1:0-76154 GCA_963705165.1 uncultured delta proteobacterium
GCCCCTCGCAGCAGGAGATCACCGCGATGGCCAACGAACTGGCGGAGTTGATCAGGAAGAACATGAAATAGAAGGGGCTCGGGTATCGGGTCTAGGGTATCGGGCAAGAAAACGACGGCGGGATGGATTCCCGCCGTTTGTCGTATCATCACAGCCACTTCTCAACGAAATCTTTCGGTCGCATTACCCTTATTCCCCGGTAGCCGGTCACCTTCAGCAGATGCTTATCCCCGCTCACGATGAACTTGCATCCGCCGGTGACGGCACAGGCCAGAAACTTATCATCATCCGGATCGTCGCAGACGGGAGCCGGCAATCTTCGAGCACGAACGATTTCCCCATTCATGGCGACCAGATCAATGACGGGCGTCAAATTCACTGCGGGGAAATGTTCGGCGAGCCTCTCCCCCACTCGTTGATACTCGGAAAGAATTTCCACGGACAGGACGAACTTCAGCCTGCCGTCGCGCCAGGCTTTCAGAATTTGATAGGGCGGCCCGGAGAAAAAGACGCCTGAAACGAACACGTTCGTGTCGAGAACGATTCTCACGTTCGGCCCCTCGCCTTCGCAAGAGCGGCAGCGATATCAGATTTATTCAGGCCGGCTTCCTTTCCTTGCCTGCGAGCCTCGGCAATCAGGGCATCAAAATCGTTCATGGAGGGCGGCGATATGGCCTTCAGGATGACCACGTCGTTTTCCCCCACGACGACGAACTGGGAGCCCGCCTTCAGCTTGAGCCTCTTGCGGATCTGCTCCGGGATGACCACCTGTCCCTTTGAAGACATTTTTGTGGTTGCCGGTTGTGCCATGATGCAATCCTCCAGATTGATTTCTTACTGGTAAGATTACAGGACAAACGGCAGGGTTACAAGAGAAAAGTGCACCAGCGTCAAATCCAGTCCGGCCCGGGACTATAACTCCGTTTATCAGCGTGAATCACGCAGCTTCTCCTTCAAACGCTCCTGCACGATCTGAGTGGCCCGGGCGAGATCGTCGGGCGAATTGATGCCCATGACCTCGCCGGGGTCGGGCGCGATGACGGAGGCCGTCCTTACGCCCTTGCGCCGCGCTATGGCAAAGATGTCCGTAAAGTAGTACTCCTTCTGGGCGTTTTCATTTCCGATCTCACTCACCGCTTCGAACAGGAAAGGATTCTCCGCGCAGTAGATCCCCGTGTTGATCTCGCGGATCTTCTTCTGCTCCTGAGTGGCGTCGCGGTGCTCCACGATCCCCAGCACGTTACCCTCTTTGTCCTTCACGATCCGGCCGTAGCCGAAGGGGTCCTTGAGAAGGGTTGTCAGCACCGTGATGGCCGCACCGGAGGCGCGGTGGCGCTCCATCAGGTCGCGGATGGTCGAGGCCCGCAGCAGGGGCACGTCGCCGCAAAGGATCAGGATGGTCCCCCTGTAGCCGGCGAAGGCCTTTGCGGCCTGCAGGACGGCATGCCCTGTACCTAGCTGCTCGCGCTGATAGACGAAGGCAAGCCCGCGGTTGCCGTAGCGTGCCTCCACGAGCTCGGCCTGATGGCCGATGATGACGGCGATCCGGGATGAGCCCATCTGTTCGGCGAGATTCAGGACATAGTCCAGCATGGGCCGCCCGGCCACGGGGTGGAGGACCTTCACCAGCTCCGATTTCATCCGTGTGCCCTTGCCGGCAGCAAGAATCAGCGTCGCAAACGCTTTGTCTTCCATGCTCATCGTCACCCCTTCTTTCGTTCTGATAACCGGACGGAAAGCCGTCTCAGGTTGCCATCAGAAGCATGACCGCCCCTCCAACCTTCTCACCTTCTCACCCTCTTACCCTCTAATCCGCCGCTCACAACCCCGTCATCGGCCGCTGCGATTCGGCCTGCCCCTCTTCTTTCCGCGCTGCGGAGGGCTCGGCGGGCAGGATGATCTGTACCTGCTTGATCGACTTCATGTCGGCATCCTCGATCACGAACTTGACGCTCCCCGCGCGGAACTGCTCCATCCTGCGCGGAATCCGCCCCATTTGATGGAGCAGATACCCCGCCAGGGTTTCATAGGGTCCTTCCGGTATGCTGACAGGAACGATCTCACGCAAACGCACGATGCCGATGTGGGCGCTGACCAGGTACTGGCCCGGGCCCAACTTGCGGACGGCGCGCTCCCGCTTGTCGTACTCGTCACGAATGTCGCCCACGATTTCCTCGAGAATGTCCTCGATCGTCACGATCCCCACGGCGCCGCCGTACTCGTCGACGACCACCGCCATCGGCTCGCCGCGCTTCTGCATCTCCAGCAGGAGATCGTCGGCGGGCTTGCTGACGGGAACGTAGAAGAGCTGCCGGAGGGCCGAACGGACGGGGCGGGTTGCCGAGACCGGCAGCGCCTTCAGGATGTCGAAAGCATTTACCACACCGACAATGTTGATCACATCGCCCTGGTATACGGGAAGCCGGGAGAACCCCGTCTCGTTGATGAGCCGGGCGGCCTCCCCGAAAGTGGCTTCATCCTCGAGAGCCGCCACGTTGGAGATCGGGACCATGATCCGGCCCGCGCGCGCCTCTGAAAAATCAAAGATGCGCTCCACCATCTCTTTTTCCGAGCGTTTCACGTCGGTCTGCTTCGCCTCCTCGTGCAGGAGGACCTTGAGCCCGTCCTTGGTGATGTAGGGCAGTGAGGTTTTCCCCCGCTCTCCCGCCAGGACGTAGAGGGTGCCGCGGGCGATCTTCGAGACTACGTACACGAAGGGATAGAGTACCCAGGAGGCCGCCCAGATAAAGGGCGCGATGAACACGGCCTTCCGCTCGGCGCGCTGGCGAAAGAAGCTCTTCGGGACGATCTCGCCGAAAACGAGGATCGTCGGGATCATGACGGCCACGGAGACCCATTCGCCTCTTGCCGGCCCCAGGGCTGCGATGAAGAGGGACGTGGCTAGCGCCGTGCTCGTGATCACGCACAGATCCGTCCCCGTGAGGCATGTGGCCAGGAACCACTCCGGGTTATCGAGCAGCCGAAGGGCGATGGCTGCCGATTTCGAACCGCCTTCCGCCTTCTGCCGGATGCGGTGGATGTCGGATGCGATCAGGGCGATCTCGCCCCCGGAAAAAAGGCCTTCCAATGCAATGCAGAAGAGGATGAGCAGCAGCATGAGGACATCACTCATGATCCTGCACCCCCTTTTGTCACCCGGACACTCAGGATCCTCGTGCCCTTGACCTTCCGGACGACGAGGGTGAGCCCTTCCGAGGTGATTTCGTCGCCCCGGGACGGCAGCCTCCCGAAGAGGTGCAGGACGTAGCCGCCGACGGTTCCGAAATCATCCGACGGGATGGAGGTGCCTGCGATTTCGTTGAAATCGTCTATTGCAAGGGCTCCCGAGACCATGAGGGTCCGCTCGTCGATCCGGTGGAATGGCCTCTCTCGCGTATCCCGTTCGTCGTAGATGTCTCCGAAGAGGGCCTCCAGGATGTCCTCCATCGTTACGAGGCCCGAGATCCCGCCGTACTCGTCCACGACGAGGGCCACGTGCATGTTTCGCTTCTGGAAGTCCCGAAGCACCTGATCGGCACTGCGTTCTTCCGGAACAAAATAGGGTTTTCGCAGAAGCGGCTCCGACGACGACGGGGAATTCCCCTCCGCCATCAGGCCCAGCAGGTCGCGCGCATAGAGGATCCCGACGATGTCGTCGGGTCCGGTCCCGTACAGAGGAACCCGCGAGTAGCCCTGCTCGATGATCTCTCTGCGCAGTACCTCTGGGCTCGTGGACACGGGAAGGCAGAACATGTCAACGCGGGGGGTCATGATGTCCTCGACGGGCGTGTCGGCCAGATCGAAGACCCGGTGGATGAGATCCCGCTGGCCGGCATCGATGATCCCTTCTTCATGACCGGCGTCGACGAGGCTTCGGAACTCCACCTCCATGAGAGTGTCGCTGTCAGTCGCCTCCTTTTTCCTGAAAGACCCGAGGATAAATCCGGAGATCCCTTCCAGAAGCCAGACCACGGGAAACACGGCCTTCTGCACGAGAGTCATGGGCGGCGCTACCATGGAGGAGAGGCGCATGGAATAGGTTTTCCCGAAGATCTTCGGAATGGCCTCCCCGAAAAGGAACAGCACCGGGGCCACCGCGGCGATGGCAAGCCACTCCCCCCGCTCATCGAAGAGGCTGATGAAGAGCGCCGTAGCCGTGGCGGAAAGGACGATGTTGACGACCTCGTTGCCCACGATGATCGTGACAAGCAGGCGACGAGGCGTATCGAGGAGCTTCTCGACTTGAGAAAGGAAGGGGAAGCGTTCTTCCCTCATCTTGTGGAGGTGAAGCTGTGAAAGTGAAAAAAGCGCGGCTTCGGAGGAGGAAAAGAAGCCTGACAGCAACAGGCACAGTCCCATCAACACAAGCTTGAATGTAACGGTTGGGTCCAAGGATTCGATTGCCCGGTGCTAGAAATTGTTATGGTGTTTCGACGGGTTAACGATGACTGGAGCTTATCGGACAACCGGCAAAAAGTCAACCTGCTGTTGCGTAAACGACCGCGAAACAGTTTTGCCGGATCAAAACCGCCGTTTTCATTGACTTGATGCCCCTTTTCCGTTATGATGCAAACCATTCTTCTGTTCATTTCCCCTTTATATTCAATGGTTTCCGTGGTCGACAGGGGGCCATGAGGAGGTATTCCATGCCGGGTGTGCTGCTGGTCGGAAACGGGGCCCGGGAACATGCCATCGCCGAGGCGATCATGCGTTCCAGCCTCAACCCGAAACTCTTTTCCTGCATGAAGACAAACAACCCCGGGATTGCCGCTCTGTCGTCAAAATCCCTCATCGGACCCTACGAGGATCTGGCGGCCATCATGGCCTTCGCGAAGGAGAACGGCTGCGAGTTCGCCTTCATCGGGCCCGAAGACCCCCTGAGCCTGGGCATCGTCGATGCGCTCGCGGCCGCGGGGATCCCCGCCGTGGGACCCAAAAAGAAGCTGGCCCGGCTCGAGACGTCGAAATCCTTCACGCGGGACCTCGTCCGCAAATACAACATCCCCGGAAACCCCCGCTACGAGACCTTCACCTCGATTGACGGGATCGAGGTCTTTCTCAAAGGGCTTCCCGGAGTCGTCGTGAAGCCCGACGGGCTCACCGGCGGCAAGGGGGTGAAGGTCCAGGGTGACCACTTCCAGACCAGGCAGGAGGCATTCGAATATTGCAGAGAGGTCCTGCAGGAGCACTCCGCCGTGGTAATCGAGGAAAAGCTCGAGGGCGAGGAGTTCTCCCTGCAGTGCATCTCCGACGGCAAGACCGTCGTGGCCACACCTCCCGTCCAGGACCACAAGCGGCGCTTCGTGGGCGACAAGGGGCCCAACACGGGCGGCATGGGATCCTATTCCGATCGGGATCACAGCCTCCCCTTCATGAGGCCCGAAGACGTCCAGGCGGGGCTCGAGATCACACGGAAGGTGGCCGAGGCCATCTACCAGGAAACGGGCGATTACTACAAGGGGGTCATGTACGGCGGCTTCATCATCACGCGAGACGGCGTGAGGCTCGTGGAGTACAACGCCCGCTTCGGCGATCCCGAGGCGATGAACATCCTGCCGCTGCTCAAGACGGACTTCATTGAGATCTGCCGGGCCGTCGTGAACGGGACGCTGGACAAACTCCCCGTGGAGTTCGAGCAGAAGGCCACCGTCTGCAAATACATCGTCCCGAAGGCTTACGGCCTCCCCAAGGACCACCCCGACGCCAAATCGACATCGGCGAAGATCGACGTGGGGGATGTGGGCTCCGCGCGGCTCTACTATTCCTCGGTCGACAGGAAGGCCGACGGGCTCTATATGACGAGCTCCCGGGCCATCGGTGTCGTGGGAATCGCCGCAAGCCTCGACGAGGCGGAGAAGATCGCCGAGAACGCCATATCGGCCGTGAAGGGCCCCGTGGACCACAGGCCCGACATCGGAACGAAGGCGCTCATCCAGCGGCGCATCGATCACATGAAGCAAATCAGGGGCTGAAGCCCCTGGGAATAATGGAGTAATGGAATATTGGAATACTGGGGAAGGAATTTTTCCACAACCCATTTTTCCATCATTCCATGATTCCATTACTCCGCGCGCCGTCATATCGTAACGGCATATGTTAAAAATATTCATTAATCACAGGAGCTATGAATGGGCAACAAGGTGAAGCGTGCGCTCATCAGCGTCACGGACAAGAAAGGCATTGTTGATTTTGCGAAAGGCCTGAAGGCCTTCGGCGTCGAGATCCTCTCGACGGGGGGGACGGCGGCCCAGATCAAGGCGGCGGGCATCGACGTGACCGACGTTTCCGCCTATACGGGATTCCCGGAAATGATGGATGGAAGGCTCAAGACCCTTCACCCGAAGGTCCACGGGGGGCTGCTGGCGCTGCGCGACCACGAGGAGCACATGAAGGCGGCCAAGGCGCACGGCATCGAGATGATCGACATGGTCGTCATCAACTTGTACCGATTCGAGGACACGGTGGCCAAGGAGGGCTGCACCCTCGAGGAAGCCATCGAGAACATCGACATCGGCGGGCCCACCATGGTCCGCTCTGCGGCAAAAAACTATCGTTTCGTCAGCATCGTCACGGACCCCGATGACTACCCGAAAATCATAGGGGAAATGAAAACGACAGGGGGCGAGGTCTCCGAGGAAACGAACTTCATGCTCTCGACCAGAGCTTTCCAGCTTACGGCCCGCTATGATGCCGCTATCTCAAACTGGATGGGCACGATCCTGCCCGGGGACGGAAAGAAGGACTTCCCCGATGTCTACACGCTGCAGTTTCTGAAGGCGCAGGATTTGCGCTACGGTGAGAACCCCCATCAGAAAGCCGTCTTCTACCGCGAGGGGGCGCAGATGCTGCCCGGGATCGCGGGCGGGGCGCAGCTGCAGGGCAAGGAGCTCTCCTACAACAACATCATGGACAGCGATGCCGCCTGGCAGATGGCCTGCGATTTCGAGCTGCCCACGGCGGTCATCATGAAGCACGCCAATCCCTGCGGCGCTGCCACATCGGGGGGAGACATCCTGGAGGCATACAGGAAGGCCCTCGAGACCGACCCCATCTCGGCTTTCGGCGGCATCGTGGCCGTGAACCGGCCCGTCGACAAGAATGCGGCCGAGGAGATCGCCAAGCTCTTCCTGGAGGTGGTGATTGCACCGAAATTCGAGCCTGAGGCTCTCAAGGCATTCGAATCGAAGAAAAACCTGCGCCTCATCGAGATCGGGGAGTCCTGCACCGCCGGCAAGAAGGGCTTTGACTTCCGTCGCGTTGTGGGCGGGCTTCTCGTCCAGGAACGGGACGCTGAGGCCACGGACATCCGAAAGGCGAAGGTCGTAACAAAACGCAAGCCCACCGAAGAGGAGTACCAGGCCCTCGACTTTGCCTGGCGGGTCGTCAAACACGTGAAGTCAAACGCCATCGTGCTGGCCACGAAGGACAAGCTCGTGGGCGTGGGCGCAGGCCAGATGAGCCGCGTGGACTCGGTGAAGATCGCGATCATGAAAGCGACAAGCCCCACGAAGGGCACCGTCATGGGCTCTGATGCCTTCTTCCCGTTTCGCGACGTTGTCGAGACGGCGGCAAAGGCCGGGGTCACGGCTATTATCCAGCCCGGCGGGTCGATCCGGGACGAGGAGTCGATTCAGGCAGCCGACGAGCACGGGTTGGCGATGATTTTTACGGGAATCAGGCATTTCAAGCACTAATCGCCGGAGGCGATTCGTGCGGGGTACTGGAATATTGGAGTATTGGGTAGCGATTTTTTCAATCAACCCATCATTCCATTATTCCATCACTCCATTATTCCAACTCGCAGCATTGAACAGGCCACGATCGATCATGGAGGGATGGGCATGAAAAAAGTGAAAAGCGACGTGCTGGTGAGTGTGTTGATGGGGAGCGACTCGGACCTGCCCATCATGAAGGAGGCCCTCGAGACGCTCAAGAAGTTCGACATCCCCTACGAGCTCTTCCTCACATCGGCCCACCGAACGCCGGAGCGCACGACGAACTTCACCCGAAAGGCCGAGGAACGCGGCGTCAAGGTCCTCATCGTCGGTGCCGGCGCGGCGGCCCACCTGGCCGGGGTGATTGCCTCGCAGACGCGGCTTCCTGTCATCGGAGTGCCCATCGATGCAACCTCCATCGGGGGCCTCGACGCGCTGCTCTCCACGGTCCAGATGCCCGGGGGCATCCCCGTGGCGACCATGGCCATCGGAAAGGCGGGCGCGCGAAACGCCGCGCTCATGGCGGTGCGGATCCTCGCCCTGAACGATGCCTCTCTGCGGAAAAAGCTGCAGCAGCACTCCGAGCAGATGGCCCGCGAAGTAGAGGAAAAACACAAGAAGCTGGAGTGCCTGTGAAAGACAGGGTACAGGGTATAGGGTAAAAAAGAACGGACCGGCGGGATACCGCCGGTCCTCTTGCTCACCATATGACGCACATCATCAATATCGACCCCGAGCATCCCGAGGCGGACCACATTGATCAGGCTGTCGCGATTCTGAAACGCGGAGGGGTGATCGCCGCTTCCCTTTATGCAAGACACACTTGGGAAAATTTAGAGACGTTCTCGTCTTCACCCAGGGCGATCAGCTTGTCCCCTCTCTGGATGACATAATTCGCCACGGGGTTGAAGATCATCTTGCCCGAGTCTTTTTTCACCGCAACGATGATGAGGCCGTAACGCTGCCTGATTTCGGAATCCTCCAGGGATTTCCCGATGAGCGGTGAGCCATCGCAGATTTCAAGCTCGTCCATCCGCAGCTCCAGGCTCTGTCTTCGAGTGGTGATCTCGATGAAATCCAGCATGGCGGGCCTCAGGATGGCCATGGCCATGCGGGTTCCGCCCAGCGTGTAGGGGGACATGACGCGGTTTGCGCCCGCCCTCAGCAGGCGGTGCTCGGACTCCTCCTCCTCGGAGCGCGAGAGGATCCAGATATCGGGGTTGAGCTCCTTGGCCGTGAGGATCACGTAGAGGTTCTGGGCGTCGGTGGGCAGAACGCAGACGATCCCCCTGGCCCGCTTGATGCCCGCGCCGATCAGGCACTTGTCGTGGATCGCGTCGCCCCTGAAGTAGACAAACCCGTCTTCGCTTATTTTCTGGATCACCTCGGGATTGTTGTCGACGACGACGAAATCGACCTTCTCCGCGGCCAGCTCCCTGCAGATGAGATACCCGATCCGGCCGCAGCCGCAGACGATGTAGTGGTTCTTCATTTTATCGATGGTCTTTTCCATCTTTCCTCTCCCCAGAAGTGTTGTCAGGCGGCCTTCCACCATGATCTGGGCCACGAGACCGACCGTGTAGAGCATGGTGCCGACACCGAAGATGACGAGAAGGACCGTGAAGAGCATCCCCCCTTTTGTCTTGGGGGCAAAGTCCCCGTAGCCGATCGTGGTCAGGGTCATGACCGTGGTATAGAAGGACTCCAGGACATTCCACCCTTCGATGAAGTGAAATCCCATCGTCCCGGCCAGGATCAGGGTGACGATGATCATCAGGGCTATTTTGAGATTGTTGGGCATCCTGTCGGCTTCCCCCGGGCATGAACCTGTTTTCTATTTATCAAACCCCTCTCTGAAATAAAACCTTTTTCCCTTCCGGCACCGATTATCGATTGAACATTGCGCCGATTTCCGATAAAAAACCCTCATGAGTCAGAGGGGTCCCGAGTTCGCGAAAGTCTACACGGGGAAGGCGCTCATTGCCGACCCGATCTACCAGTACGCCTGGTTCACCGTCCCGGGGCCGGATTACCCGGGGGAAAAGACGGAAAAGGACCTCCTCGACACGCCCTGGCTTCAGCGCCTCCGGAGGATTCACCAGCTCCAGAGCGCCCGCTGGGTCTACCCCGCCGCCGAGCACAGCCGGTTCCAGCACTCCCTGGGCACCATGCACATGGCCGGCGAATTCAGCCGGCACCTCTACCCCAGCCTCAAAAGCGTCTGCTCCGATGCCCCCTCGGTGAACTTCGTCGAGGAGCTCGCACGGCTTGCGGGGCTTCTCCATGACGTGGGGCACGGCCCCTTCGGTCATTTCTTCGACGATCACTTTCTCGATCAGTACGGAATCACCCACGAGGACCTCGGGCAGAAGATCATCACAAAAAAACTGGCCCGGACGATTGCCGCCATCAAGCGCAGCCCCACGGGCCCCTTCGAAAAAAGAGAGAAGATCGACCCTGCAACCATCGCCTACCTCATCAAGATGCCTGCGGGGCAAGACGGCAAGCGGCCACGGTGGCTGGAGCTGCTGCGGCAGCTCTTCTCGGGCATCTACACAGCCGACAACCTGGACTACGTCCAGCGCGATGCCTTCATGACGGGCTTTTCGCTTGACATGGTGGATATCTCGCGCCTTCGCTTCTACACGTTCTTCACGGAGCACGGGATCACCCTTCACCAGGCGGGCATCTCGGCCCTCTCGAGGTTCCTGAATGCCCGGCTCAACCTGTACCGCAATGTCTACTATCACCGCACCACCCGGGCGCTCGATCTGCACCTGCAGGAGATCTTTCGGGACACGATGCGCCTGCTGCTGCCGGGAGACCCCTCGAAGTTTCTCGACGACTACCTCGAGTGCGACGAGTGGACCCTCTTCCGGGATGTCCAGCGCTGGCCCAGGGAGACGGACCCACAGAAAAAAAGTCTCGGCCGGGAATGGGAAAAACTCCACAACCGCGAGGTCAAGTGGAAGATGTCCTTCGCCACGGAGCTCTCCATCGACGAGCTGCCCAGGGGCATCCGATTCTCGGGGGCCGCGGATTACGAGGACGCGATCCGCAGGCACCTGCCCAGGCAGCTTCGCCGGAACCGGTTCTGCGTCGATCTGGCCACCCAGGACCCGAGGCCCCTGAACCCCATCACGGAGGAGAGCAAACGGATCAACATCTACAACCCCTCCACGGGGATCACCTCGCCGGAACCCCTCGTGGACATCTACCGGTTCATCCCGGCCCGGGTGGTCCACTTCCGGGTCTTCGCCCTCACCCATGACCACGACGAGGCCCTGGCCCGTGCCGCCGAAAAAGCGCTGGACTCGCTGGCCGGCCAATCCAAAACGAACATCTAGCGGGCTGGCGACCGGGGACTACCTCCGGCGAATCCGAGAAGGTAAGAAGGTGAGAGGGTAAGAAGGTTGGATGAGTCGGTAGACGGAATTCTGTCCTCTCTGCTTCTCCAACCTTCTCACCTTCTTACCCTCTGCCCTCACAATTGACAGCCCCGTTCCAAGCTGTTAAAAGAGGCTTCTTTGCCGAGAGGAAAACACGTGGCTGTGAAGGAAACGACCGACATCACGCTTTTCGTCCGGACCTCCGACGAGGAGATCGTCCGCTGGGACCGCAAGAGGATTGTCGATGCCCTCATGCTGGAGACCTACGTCGATCTCGACACGGCCGAGGCCATCAGCCTCGATGTCGAAAAGCAGATCATGGCCTCGGGCCTCGCCCATCTCACGGCCCCTCTCATCCGCGAACTCGTCGACGCGAAACTCATGGAGCGCGGTCTCGAGCAGGCACGGCGGATGCACACCCGCCTCGGGTTCCCGCTCTACGATGTCAGCCAGCTCATCCTTCACCAGAACAAGGAGAACGCCAACCTCCCCCACGGCCCCGAGGCGTCGAACCTGATCCTCGCCGAGGGCATCAAGAAGGAGTACGCCCTGCACGGAGTCTTCTCCCATGATGTGGGGGATGCCCACGTGCGCGGAGATCTGCACCTGCACGACCTGGGCTACGTGGATCGGCCCTACAGCTCGAGCCAGACCCTGGAGTTCGTCAAGAAGTTCGGTCTCAACCTGCCCAACACCTTCTCGGCCTCGAAGCCGGCCAGGCACGCGGAGGTGCTGCTCGCGCACATGGTCCGCTACAGCGCCGTCCTGCAGGGGTACTTCTCGGGAACCATCGGCTGGGACGCCGTGAATGTCTTTTTCGCCCCCTATCTGGAGAAGCTTTCGGACCGGGAGATCGAGCAAATCGCCCAGATGCTCGTATTCGAGTTCTCCCAGCTTGCCGTCTCGCGCGGCGGCCAGGCCATTTTCACCGAAATCGGCATAACCTGGGAGATCCCGCGGCACCTGCGCGACGTGCCCGCCATCGGCCCTGGAGGGGAGCTCACGGGGAAGACCTACGGGCACTACGCAAAAGACGCGCAGCGCTTTGCCCGGGCCCTCTTCGAAATCTACCGGGAGGGCGATGCCCTGGGCAGCCCCTTTTTCTTCCCGAAGCCGCTGCTGCGGATGACGGAGGACTTCTTCGAGACACCCGGCCACGAGGATTTTCTTTTGCAGGTCTGCGGGGTGGCAGCCGAGAAGGGGAACCCCCATTTCATCTTCGACCGCAACCGGACCCACAAGGTCCTGCGGTGCTTGAGCCTCGACTTCGAAAGCGACGGCCAGGCGCGCAAGGAAGCCCAAAAGCCCTGGGAGATGCGCTATGCCTCCATCCAGAACGTGACGCTCAATCTCCCGAGGCTGGGATACCTTGCCGAGGGCAATGACGCGCACCTTTTTTCCCTTATCTCGGAGCGCATGGAGATCGTCGCCAGGGCGCACGCCCAGAAAAGGCAGTTCATCGAGAGGCTCCTCGCCATCGGTGACGGAGGCCCCCTGGCTCTGCTGTCCATGGACTGCGCAGGGTCGGCTTATCTGAAACTGGACCGGGCCACCTATCTCATCGGGATGGTGGGGCTCAACGAGCTCGTGCAGCTCCACCGGGGAGCACAGCTTCATGAGGACGAAAAAGCATTGAAGTTCGGGCTCAAGATCCTCGGCCACATCCAGAAGATGGCGGCCAGGCTGGGACGGCAGCACGGCATGCGGTTCATTCTCGAGCAGACCCCTGCCGAGAGCACCGCCTACCGGTTCGCCAGGCTCGACCTCAAGTACCACTCCCCCCGGTCGGGACATCTTGTCCGGGGCGACATCGCCCGGGGCGAGATGTACTACACGAACTCGACGCAGCTCAACATCGCCGCCAAAACGGACCCCTTCAGTCGAGTCAGGAGCGAGGGCATCTTCCACCCCCTCATTGGCGGCAATGCCATCACGTCGATCTGGCTTGGGGAATCCAAACCTTCCGCCGAGGCACTGGCCCGATTCACCACGATGGCTTTTCGCGAAACGACGAGCAGCCAGATCGTCTTCTCTCCCGAATTCACGGTCTGTTTGGCCTGCCGGCAGACGGTGCGCGGCCTCAAGACGGCCTGCCCCGGCTGCGGCTCAACCCGCATAGAGGGAATCAGCCGCGTCGGCGGGTACCTCACCCACACCTCCCGCCTGAACCGGGGAAAAGTCGCCGAGCTTCGCGACACGTACCGGCAAGACATCTCTTGATGCCTGTTGGTAAGCGATCCTGGGCCTTTGATTGAAGCCGGGGAGGCGATGATTTTCGTCGTCTGCCCCCGATCCTCGATCCTTAAATCTGCTTTTATCTTCCCGGGTTCCCTTGACATCCCCCCGACGGATGCCTAAATTTGACATCGAGGATGCCGGAAGCAGCCGGCGCCCAGAAAAAACCCCAATTAAATCAGCCAGCTGGAAGAGAAACCCCCGCGAGGGACGTGAGCAGACGCTATTATCTTTGCAGGGAGACCCGGATGGAGAAAATCGACGACATCATCAAGCGGATCTTCCGTGAAAGCAGCCAGATCAAAGAGGCCTTCCTGCGGGATAACCTGGAAAAGATCATCCGGGCCGTCGATGTCATCACGGAAGCCCTGAAGAAAGGCAACAAGGTCCTGCTGTTCGGCAACGGCGGCAGCGCTGCCGACGCGCAGCACATCGCCGGGGAGTTTGTGAACCGGTTTCTCATCGAGCGGCCGCCCCTGCCTGCCATTGCACTGACGACGGACACCTCGGTCCTCACGAGCATCGGCAACGACTACGATTTCTCGGAAATCTTCTCCAAGCAGATCAGGGCCCTCGGTCAGGAGGGGGACATCGCCTGGGGGTTCAGCACGAGCGGCGGCTCCGTTAATGTCGTGAAGGCCCTGGAGACGGCAAAGAAAATGGGGCTTGTGACGATCGGGTTCACGGGGCGCGATGGCGGGGCGGTTGGAATGATCTCGGATTGCCATCTCAATGTGCCTTCCAACGTAACCCCCCGGGTCCAGGAAGTGCACATCGTTGTTTCGCACGCCATCTGCGAACTCGTGGACTGGCGGCTGTTCCAGCGGACCGACGCCCGATAACGAGAAAAGGAAGAGAACCCGGACGGACATGGGCAGTAAAGCGAAACACAAAAAGGATCACGAAGCCCCTCCCCAGCAGGAACCGCAGGAGGCGGCACAGACCGGAATGCCCGCGGAAGGGGATGCAACGCAGACCGGTCAGGCGGTGGATCTGCACGCAAGCCTGGAAGCGAAGGAAAAGGAAGCCTCGGAGAATTACGACCGGTACCTGCGGGCCATGGCGGAGTTGGACAACTACCGCAAGAGGGCGGCCAGGGACAAGGAAGACGCGATCAAATACGGAAACGAGAAGCTGATCAAGGACATCCTGCCCATCATGGACAGCCTCGACCGGGCCCTCCACCAGGCATCGGAGGTGTCGGTACGGAACAACTTCGAGGCCTTCCAGCAGGGACTCGAACTCATCCACTCCCAGATCCTGGGGTGCCTGGAGCGGCACGGGGTGGCGAAGATCGCGGCAAAAGGGGAGGAATTCGACCCGGAGAGGCATCAGGCCCTCATGCAGGTGGAGACACCGGAGATGGAGGGCAACCGGGTTGTAGACGAATACGAGAGCGGATACACGCTGAACGGTCGGCTTCTGCGGCCCTCCAAGGTCTCCGTTTCTAAAAGCGTCCCGAAAGAGGATGAGGGAAAATAACCAAGCACTTCGAGCAGTACGGGAGGTTTGAGTATCATGGGAAAAGTGATCGGAATCGATTTGGGCACGACAAACTCCTGCGTGGCCATCATGGAAGGGGGCGACCCCGTTGTCATCGCAAACCAGGAGGGAATCCGGACCACGCCGTCGATGGTTGCCTTCACCGATAAAGGGGAGCGGCTCGTAGGCCAGTCGGCCAAGCGCCAGGCCGTCACGAACCCCGAGAACACCGTCTACGCCATCAAGCGGATGATCGGACGGAAGTTCGCCTCCCGGGAGGTCCAGTACGACAAGGGAATCGTGGCCTACAAGATCACCGAGGCCCCCAACGGAGATGGCCAGGTCACCGTCAGGGACCGCAGCTACAGCCCGGCAGAGATCTCGGCCTTCATCCTCATGAAGATGAAGCAGACCGCCGAGGAATACCTGGGCGAGAAGGTGACCGACGCCGTCATCACCGTGCCGGCATACTTCGACGACTCGCAGCGCCAGGCAACCAAAGACGCCGGAAAGGTGGCGGGGCTAAACGTCCTGCGCATCATCAACGAGCCGACGGCGGCCTCGCTGGCCTACGGGCTCGACAAGAAAAAAGACGAGAAGATCGCCGTCTTCGACCTGGGCGGCGGGACCTTTGACATCTCCGTGCTCGAGCTGGGCGAAGGCGTTTTCGAAGTGAAGTCCACAAACGGCGACACGCACCTCGGCGGCGAGGACTTCGACCAGCGCCTGATGGACTACATCTGCGAGGAGTTCCTGAAGGGCCAGGGCATCGACCTGCGCAAGGACCGCATGGCGCTGCAGCGAATCAAGGAAGCCGCCGAGAAGGGCAAGATGGAACTTTCGACGGCCATGGAGACGGACATCAACCTGCCCTTCATCACGGCTGACGCCTCCGGGCCCAAGCACCTGCTGATGAAACTGACCCGGGCAAAGCTCGAGGCCCTCGTGGAGGAGCTTATCCAGAAACTCGTCGCGCCCTGCCAGACGGCCCTGAAGGACGCCGGGCTCTCCCCGAAGGACATCAACGAGGTCATTCTCGTGGGCGGCATGACCCGCATGCCCCGCGTCCAGCAGAAGGTGCGAGAGATCTTCGGCAAGGAGCCCCACAAGGGCGTCAACCCCGATGAGGTGGTGGCCATGGGCGCCGCCATCCAGGCAGGCGTGCTCTCCGGAGAGGTGAAGGACGTGCTGCTTCTCGATGTCACCCCGCTCTCCCTTGGGATCGAGACGCTGGGCGGTGTGCTCACGAAGCTTATCGAAAAGAACACGACCATTCCCACCCGCAAAAGCCAGATCTTTTCCACGGCGGCGGACAACCAGCCGGCCGTGAGCATCCACGTGATCCAGGGCGAGCGGGCCATGGCGGGCGACAACAAGACGCTCGGCCGTTTCGAACTCGTGGGGATCCCGACCGCGCCGCGCGGCGTGCCGCAGATCGAGGTCGCCTTCGACATCGACGCCAACGGCATCGTGCACGTCTCCGCCAAGGACCTCGGGACCGGCAAGGAGCAGAGCATCCGGATCACCGCCTCGAGCGGCCTCTCCAGGGACGAGATCGACAAGCTCGTGCGCGAGGCCGAGTCCCACGTGGAAGACGACAAGCGCAAGAAGGACCTCATCGAGGCCCGCAACCAGGCAGACGCGCTCGTCTACCAGATCGAGAAGAACATCAAGGAGTTCGGCGACAAGATCGACGCCTCGGAGAAGGCGACGATCGAAGACCATGTCACCAGGGTCAAGAAGGCCCTGGAAGGCGACGACGCGGCGGCCATCCGCAGCGCCCAGGAAGAGCTTGCCAAGGCCTCTCACAAGCTCGCCGAGGCCATGTACGCCAAAACGTCGGGCCAGCAGCCCGGGGCGGGCCCCGGTGCCGGACCCGAGGCGGGGCCGAAGGCTGCCGGCGGCAAGAAGGACGACAACGTCGTCGACGCCGAGTTCGAAGAAAACAAGTAACGCAGTTTCAACAAAAAGCCTGACTCCCCCATACGGGGCAGTCAGGCTTTTTTCGTTGAAGCGGGCATCAGGCTTCAGGCAACAGGCATCGGGAACGGAATCTTCGGAATCATGGAATGACGAGTCCGGTGGATTCGGTGAACGGCCTGAGGCGGGAAGGACCTGTTGAAATATCCACGCGAAAGGGTATATAGAAACAAAAGATGATAAAAAAACCCTTCCAGATTCTTTCACTTGCATCGGCGATACTGCTCCTCGCCGCGGGGATCGCCGCAGCGGCCGGAGAGCAGCCCGTGATCGGGGCCCTGCTTCCTCTCTCCGGGAAACAGGCAGCCCTGGGAAACCGTGTCCTCGACGGGCTCATCGCCGGGTTTGGTCTTTTCGACAAGCGGCGGCCGGCCCCCATTGAGCTTCGCATCGAAAACTACGGAAGCGACCCCGCCGCCATCCATCGGGCCGTTGCAAAGCTTGCGGACGAGGTTCGCGTTCTCGCCATCATCGGTCCCCCGGAATTCGAAGCGGCCAGGGAAGCTGCTAAAGCGGCCCAATCGGCGCAGGTGCCCCTGCTTGCATTGAGCCCCGTCGTTGCGTCCGAGGGGCCGAGGGATTTCGTCTTCAGCGACCAGCGTTCCGACGAGCGGGAGGCCCGGACCATGGCCTCTTATGCCGTCAAGGACCTCGGCCTGTCCCGCATGGTCGTCTTCTACCCCGAGAATGCCTACGGAGCGGCCATGATGACCGCCTTCCGGGAGGAGGTCCAGCGCCTGGGCGGGAAGATCCGCCGTGTTCAGTCCTACAAGCCGGACCAGACGGATTTCTCCGGTGAGATCAAGAAACTGGCAGCCATCAGGACGCCCCGGCCCTCAACGAAAAAGAAGGGAGCCGAGGCGGTAAAAGCCCCGCTCCCTGTCCTCGATTTTGATGCCCTCTATCTGCCGGATGCCTTCCGGCGCGTGAGGATGATCCTCCCCCAGCTTGCCTTTCACGACGTCAGGGGCGTCCAGCTTCTCGGCACCTCCCAGTGGTACGTCCCCGAAGGGATTCGCAAGGAGATGGACTATTTCGAGGGCTCCGTACTGACGGCACCCTTCTTCGCGGAAAGCAGCAAACGGCTGGTGATAGACTTCACGGACACCCTCTTCGGGGCCACGGGGCGGGAACCGGATTACCGCGAAGCGCTGGCCTATGACACGGCACGGATGCTCCTGGGGGCCCTGCGCGACAGGAGCGTCACGGACCGCAAATCGCTGAGGGACCGCCTGCAGCGGATCGAGGCCTTCGAGGGCGTGACAGGCTCGGTGAGCATGACGAAGACGGGGGAAATGCAGCGGAGGTCCTTCATCCTGAAAGTGGAGGGGAAGCAGATCGTGGATGTAACCCCGGCATACTAAAAAAAGGGGTTCGGGTCTTGGGAATCGGGTATCGGGAATAAATAATATTCAGGTAAATAGCAGATGAGATTTTTGCTGACTAACGATGACGGGATCTATGCCAAGGGGTTGGGGGCTCTGTACCAGGAACTGTCGAAGGATGCCGACTGCATCGTGGTGGCCCCCGAAGTGGAGCAGAGCGCCGTGGGGCACGCCATTACCATCTCTCGGCCTCTCATGGTGCGCCCCGCAAGAAAAAACGGACAGTTCATGGGCTGGGCCGTGGCGGGGACGCCTGCAGACTGTGTCAAGATCGGGCTGCGTGAGCTGACGGACAAGCCGGTCGATCTGGTCGTATCGGGGATCAACCTCGGGGCCAACGTGGGAATCAACGTCCTTTATTCCGGGACCGTCTCCGCCGCGACAGAGGGTGCGATCCTGGGGGTCCCCTCGATCGCCATCTCGCTCGGGACGCATAGCCGCGATGCCGATTTCGGCTTCGCCGCCCGCTTTGCCCGGAAAGTGGCGCAATTCATGCTCCATCACAACCCGAACCGGCACATCCCGCTGAACGTGAACGTCCCCGCCATCCCGGAGGACCAGATCAAGGGGGTGGCCGTCACCCGCCAGGGACAGGCCCGGCTCATGGAGCAGTTCGAACGGCGCACCGACCCCCGGGAGAACGTCTATTACTGGCTTGCCGGCGAAACGCAGATCACCGAATCGGCTGCTGAAGGGACAGATTTCCTGGCCCTGCAAAGCGGCATGATCTCCATCACCCCCATCTACTACGACATGACCAGGCACGACGCTCTCGAAGGGTTAAGGGCCAAGATCGAGCATCTTGAGCCTTAGCGAAGCGCAGTTGACTGGAATACTGGAGTGATGGAATATTGGGTTCCGAAGACAATCCCAAGAAACCCATTATTCCAACATTCCATTACTCCATTAACGCGTCAGCAGGACGGGGATGCGGCTCTTGCGGATGATGTGGGAGGTGGTGCTCCCGATGAGGAGTTCCTTGAACCGGCTGTGCCCGCGGGCCCCCATCAGCAGAAGCTCTACGGCCCCCTCCTCGATGAACCGGAGGATCTCCTTTTCCTCTTTCCCCCCCAGGACGATGATGTCGCTGTCGATGGCGTAATCCTCGAGGGCGCTCTCCACTCTCTGGCTGAGATCGGCCGAGAGTTTCACGTTGTCCGTCACGATGAGCACCGTGAGCGGCCATCGGATCTTGTCGGAGAGTTCGGCGGCGATCTTGAGGGCGTGATCGGCGGGAGGGCTTCCGTCGTAGGCAAGGCCCATGCTCTCGATCTCGATGAAGGAGACGGGGGTCACCAGGACGGGCTTGCCGGACTTTCGCACCACCGCCTCGGCCGTGGAGCCCAGCAGCACGCTGCGGCTCAGCGGATAGTGCTCGCCCCGCTGCGCGAGCACGATGAGGTCCGCGTTTTTCCCCTCGTGGATGATCTCTTCGTCAATGATCCCCGCGGTTTTCTTCACCTCGGGCTTGAGCCCTTCCTTTTCGCAGCTCTCCCGGAATTCTCGCAGGATATTGTCGGCCCTCGCCTCGAGGGCCTTTTCGATGACGGAGAAAAATTCCGGGCCCGGGGAGAGGCTCGCGGAGCTGCAGATGTCATTGAGGACGGGTCCCTGGAGCACCTTGATATCGATGACATGAAGACCCGTGAGACGGGCGTCGAGTTTTCTGGCGATGCTTATGCCGTACTGGAGGGCCGTCCTGCTGTAATCGGAGCCATCCGTGGGAAGGAGGATGTTCTGGAACATCAGTCTTCCTCCTCGTCATCCTCTTGATCTTTGACCTTGATCGTCTCGGCTTGATCTTCGACCTTCTTCTCGAAGTCGCCCAGCTTCCTGAGCATCCGGTCGAACTCGTTCTCGTCGAGGTCCTCGTCTCCCTGTCCGTCGTATGCGGCCGCCGCCGCGCCCCCGAGCAGCGCGAAGGCCCCGATCAGTTTTCCGTTCCTGAAGGTTGCCCGCTCCAGGATCTGCCCGTTGCGGTCATGGGCCACGTAGGACCCTTCCCGCTTGTCATTGCGAAAACTCCCTTTCTCCCGGATCTGCCCGTCCCGGTAGTAGGAGACGTAATCCCCGTCGAATTTCCCGTCCTGGAAGCTTTCCTGTTCCTTCAGCTGGCCGTTGCGGTAATAGAGGAGGTACTCGCCCTCGAGTTTTCCGTCCCGGTTGTAATTCTCCTTCTCCCGAAGCTGCCCCGTCTCATAGTAGGAGGTGTACTCGCCGACGAGCCTGTCCTTCTCGAAGGTGCACTTTTCCCGGATCTTGCCGTCGCGGTAATGGGAGACCGCCTCCCCATGCCTCTGCCCGTCCTTGTAGGACATCCTCACGATGAGCTGTCCGTTCTCGTAATACGATTCGTACGTGCCGTTGAGCTTCCCTCCGAGGCTGTTGCGCTTTTCCCGGAGCTGCCCCTTTCCATAGCGGGAGACATGCTCCCCATCCTTTCTTTTCGGGGCAAAGAGATCCCAGTTCATGGATACCCGGTTCTTTTTCGTTGAGGATTTAAAATAGGGTCGGATGCGAGACGCCGTTGAACGCAGAGGGTAAGAAGGTTTGAGGGTAAGAAGGTCGGAAAGTCTGAGAGCGTACGTTTGACTGTCGGCTTCTCCAACCTTCTCACCCTCTTACCCTCTCACCTTCGCTTTTTCCGGGATGGGCCGCCATAAGGCGCTCAGCCGCTACAGTCCCAGTTCCTTGCGCACCTTCTCCACCGGGAAAAAGATTGCGTCCGGGCCCTTGAGTCCCCTGCGCAGGGCGCGCTCGTTTTGGTTCTCGAAATCCTTCAGAAGGTCGATCAACCGTCTTTTCCCCTCGGGGGTCTTGACGGCTTCCCGCGGGGTGATGTTGCCGATGGCCGCGATTTTCTCGTCGATCCAGTTGTCGAACGGACGCAAGGCCGTCTCCCGGCTCATCGCACCCCCTTCACCGGAATCGGGAGATCCTTCCGACGGAGCTTTTTCGGCCCGCTTCTCGACGCTCTTGTGGATCGTCGTCCTGTAGGTGATGATCGTACCGAACATCTTTTCGAGGATGGCGCGCAGGGTTTCCGCCCGCTTTGCCGACGAACACTGGGCCACGAGGGAATCCCGCTTGAGGAAGAGGATGCCCGGGGCATTTTTGAGAGGCCCCTTCATCCCTTCCTTGTGGAGCCAGTAGAAGCGAAGCACCTTCGCCGGCGCGCTCGCTCCCGGTTTCCGCAACTCGGAAGCCTTGAAGACCGGCGACTTTTCGATGGTCTTCAGAAAGGCGTCGCAGTCCCCCACCCGGAAGAGGAGGCTGGTCTGGGAACATTTGTCCGCCTCGGGGTCGGCGGGTGTCTCAGGCCGCTCGGCGCTGCGGACGGCGTTCTCGACGAGGGCACAGATCTCCGCAGAGGCCCGTTTCATGTAGTCGCGAAAATTCCGGTAGTTCTCCCGCTCCTCGTGGTAGATTTCATTGAGGTTCTGCTCGGTGAAACCCCGGAGCCTCTGGGGGATGATGGTGAGCGGCATGCCGCCCAGGAGGTGATGCCCGAGGATCTCGATGAGACCGCCATAAAACAGATCCCACTTACAGAGAGTCTTCGCGGCGGCCGGGTCGACAATGCTGCAGGCCCGGTCGGCAAAGATATCCCGGACCTCGACGCCCTTGCCCGGATCGACACTTTGGACCTCGTAGACGCTCAGCACGGAGCGGGCATAACTCTGCAGAATCTCACGCTCCAGCGCGGAGAGCTGATTCTTCCTGCGCTCCAGGTAGATCTCCGGAAAGGTTTTGTCGTACTCGTCGGTGACGAAGTGCAGCGAGTACCACGTGAGGAACTTGGAGAACTCTTCCTCGCTCTGGAAATTGTCGTAAAGCTCGTCTTCGTCTTCGCCGTAAACGCCGCGCCCCTCGAAATACTCGTAAAGGGCGAGTTCGTATTCCTCGTAAAACCGGTCGGAATTGGAAAAACGGGCAAGCCTATAATGGAGATCGGAAATGATCTTCCTGCAGCGGGCAAGCTCGAAATCGATGATCTGGGCCGCCCGGTTCTCGGTAGAGCTGCCCTGCCCGGCGGAAGAACCGCCGCGATCAACCGTTGACATTTTTTAGTAACCTCCTGTCCAAGTGGAAGATAAAGCCTTTGAGTTACAGGCTGTTGAAAATCTCAGCCTGAATAGAAGGACTCCAACAAGCCTTCCATAAATAATATAAGGCTTTACATCCTGATATGACAGACCCCCTTTCGTGTTTGCTACATATCATGGATGCTGAAGATTATCCCATTTCGAGGGGCCTGTCGAGAAAAAAAAGATGGGTCATTTATTATAAAAAAACAGGTGGTTAGAGCATCGAAAAGGGTCTGTTATCCACAATTCCGCGCCTGAGAATCAACCGGCAAAAAAAGAGAGGATCAGGTCTGCCCGGTCCTCCACCTTTTCGAAGCGATTTGTCGGGACGTTCGCGTTCGCAGGGTATCTACGAGAGGGCTGTGTGGGTCACGGAAAACAGAAGAACCGCCATGAGCATCAGCCAGGAAAACCAGTAAATCGCCTTTCTCATTCCAGGACTCCTTTCTGTCGCAGTTGGGCGTTCCGGCCTCTTGCGAACCGCCGGGAAAGGGAAGTTCGTCCTCCCATAGATCGGATTTATGCGGCAAATCTTGAGGAGCCAGGCCTGATGGAATGAATCCGGTCTCCGTGACCGGCGACGATCATCGGGACGAACTCTGCTACTTCGTCGCCTCGATGAGCATAAGCGGGGGGACGCTCATGATGGCATACCCTGTACTGACGATACGGAAGATCTCCTGGAGGGGTACCCTCAGGTGGCCGGGGGGCTGGTAGAAGGTCTGATAGGCGATAAACCGCCCGCCCGGTTTCAGGATGCGGTGGGTACTTTTCAGGAGTTCGACACGGGCTTTCACCGGAAGGAAGGAAAAGGGGATCCCGGAGAGGACACAGTCCGCCTGACTCGCATCACAGCGACGGACGATGTCGAGGATATTCCCGGCGCATTCGTTGAAGAGATGGAGCCTCGGGTCCCGGCAGGCTCCCTGCAGAAGGCTGAAAAAAGCCACGTTGCGTTCGATGGCGATCAGGCGGGCTTCGGGGGCCATCCGCAGCAGCAGGGCCCTGGTGATGACCCCCGTCCCCGGACCGTACTCGATTACGACCTGCGCGCCCTGCAGATCGATCTGCGAGCAGATTTTCTCCACGGCAAACCGGGATGTGGGCATGACCGAAGCCACATGCCTGTCCTGTAAAAGATTGCTGAGATAAGCGAAAGCGCTCATGATAAACCCCTGGGCGAGTAACTCCACGGCCGAATGAGTAGAGAAGGAAAAGTCCGGTGCGTTTAGTGGAGAGGCTCGTGAAATGAGGACCCGGAATCATGTCACCGGGTCTTTCCTCCTTGTGGCTTGTGGCCTGCGGCTTGATGCGCTACTTACCCCGATAGCGTTTGTACTTCATGTCAACACCCGTCGGGGTGGTGAGGGTCAGATCCCCCTTCGTGACGGCATAGCGCCACGTCAGGGTACTGCCATTTTTCATCGTGATCTCGAGTTGATCCCTGTCGAGAATGCGGTAGCTCCCCGGGTAGACGACCCTCTCCACGGCACTGTACAAGTTGACCGTGTCGTCACCAAGAAACTCGATCGTGTCGTCTCCCTGGGCCTGACGCTTCCATTTGCCGAGCAGCATCTCCTTCGCCTCGGCCCGGATCGTCTCCGACTCATCGGGGACGGGTGGCAGAGAGGGTGCGGCCGTTTCCGGTTGCTGTGAGGGCTCCTGGGGTTTTACGGCCCCCTCCTGCAGGATGCCGGCACAGCCCAAAAGGGCAAACAGCAAAAACAGGCCGATGATACCGCAGAAAGATGATTTCTTCATGTTTTTCCGTTCCCCCCTCCGAGCGTCCCCGTTTGCGCACAGAGCGGTCGTTATATCTCACGTCCCGGGACGTTCCGCAAGATGGAACTCATCGTAGCGGTCGATGAGGCGGTTGAGGTAGCGCGATCTCATCTGTCTGGATGCGAGGGCCCGCTTCATCGGGGGCAGTTTCAGGATGGCCCCCAGGATGGATGCCATGGCCCGGTGGCTCCGGAGGGCCTGGGTGTCGAAAATCAGGTTCTGGAGCTTGTCACGCTCGACGGCCATGAGAAGAAGCCGGCGCGCCGAGTCGAGTGGCGTGATCACCCTTTCGGGGCGGCTTGTCAGGGTCATCGCGCCCGCCTTGCAGTTCCGGACGCAGACGCCGCACCCCAGGCAGGCGTCCTCGTCGACGCGGGCCTTCTTCTTCGTGCGCTTGCGCGGATCCGCGGCGGAGATCAGGGAAACGGCCCCGATGGGGCAGACGCCTGCGCATTGGCCGCACCCCGTGCATTTCCCCTCGTCCAGGTTGGGCAGGTAATTCGTCGTGTGGACGGGGTGCAGGTGCGCAAACTTCCGGGCGGCGATCATGGCCTCGCAGCAGCAGCCGCAGCAATTGCAGATGAAGCTCACCTGTCGCTGCACGTTTTCGCCGAACTGGACGAGGTTGTTCTCGTAGGCCCGCTCCAGATGGCCCATGCACTCCGATGCCGTCACGGGTCGCACGATCCCGTGGCGGATGAGCGAGTCCGCAGCCCTGTTGAAGGTCATGCAGATGTCCATGGGGGCCTCGCAGGCGCGCCCCACATGACCCATCTTGTGGCGGCAGTAGCACATGGCGATCCCGATGTGAGAGGCCGTTTGGATGATGTGGCTTGCCCGCTCGTAGTCCAGGACGTGGATTCCGCTGTCTGGCGCAAGGGCGGGCTCATGGACGAGGGCGCGGCCCAGCTGGGTTTCGCCGGCCACGAAGAGGGCCTTGATGAAATCCTCCTCCACGTTGATGTACTGGTAGTAGAGTTCGCTCAGGGCCTTCTGGTCGAGATCGGCCCGCAGGCGCATCAGCGAAAATTCGAAGAAGCCCGCCATCGGCGGCGGCATGATATAGATGCGGTTGCCGTTCTCTTCGATGTCCAGGAGGATGCCCCGATCGGCAAGCCCGTCCAGGATGCCTTCGGCCTCACGTTCCCCCACGTTCCATACCGCAGCGGCCTTGCGGGCATCGAAAGGACGGATGGGCAGCTGAGAGACGAGCCCCGCTTCCTTTTCCGAGAAGAGCATCTTGAGGATCCCGTAGAGGAGCTCCGAGGGCGGGGCGCCCTGTGGAAACAGGTTGATGCGCTCCGTGAGGCGCTGGTAGGCGTTCTTGAGGTGCTGATGGGCCATGGCCGGAATCCACCTCCAGTCAAATTGTCGGATAACTTGACAACAGTTTACCAGAAAGGGTGGCCCGCTGGCAACCCCCGGTCCGTAAGCCAACGACCGTTGACCGGACGGTAAGAAGGTCCGAGTTAAGCTTGGATCAGGCTGCGAAGATTGGAGCATCGGAATGAGGAAGAGCGGATAATACACGATTCATCCAGCCCTCTTCTGCCCTCAAGCGCCTCTCACCTTCCTGTTGTTGCAGGTCGCCTTTCACCCGGCTCCTGTCGGACAGCCGGAGACAGGCAAGAACGGTTGACAGCACCCCCCTTTCCCGATATGAGGGCTTCAACGCAGAAACGGGGATGAAACGCTTGCCATCGTCAGCGGAACTATTAAAGCGCCTCCGGGCAAAGTTCCACACCGCCATGCGGGCCGACCGGGTCGGTCTGCTGCGCGAGATGGGAAAGCTGCAGGGGATGAGGAAGCCCGAGGAGCTCGCCCAGGGGATCGCACGGCTGGAAAAGAAGCTCGCCGTCGCCGCCGCGAAGAAGGAGAGGCGCAGAAACGCTCTGCCACGCATCAGCATCCCCGAAGCCCTGCCGATTGCGGCGAGGCGGGCCGACATCGTCGATGCGATCCGCAAAAACCCCGTCGTCATCATCACGGGGGAGACGGGTTCGGGAAAGACGACGCAGATCCCCAAGATGTGCCTCGAGGCGGGCCGCGGTGTCGACGGAAGGATCGGCTGTACCCAGCCCCGGAGGATCGCCGCCGTCACGGTGAGCCAGCGCATCGCCGAGGAGATGGGCGAGGATCCCGGCCGGTCGGTGGGCTACAAGATCCGTTTCGAGGATCGCACCTCCGCCGATGCCTTCATCAAAATCATGACGGACGGCATCCTCCTCATGGAGGCCCAGGCCGACCCCTTCCTCAACGAGTACGACACGATCATCGTCGACGAGGCCCACGAGCGCAGCCTCAACATCGACTTCGTCCTGGGGATCCTGAAAAATCTCCTTCGAAAGCGCAGGGATCTCAAGGTCGTCATCACCTCCGCCACGATCGACACGGAGAAGTTCTCCGCCGCCTTCGGGGGGGCCCCCATCCTCGAGGTCTCGGGCCGCATGTACCCCGTGGACATCCGCTACGAACCCCTGGAGGAGGCCCTGGAGGAGCGCGAGGAGATTACCCATGTCGAGGCCGCAGTGAGGGCCGTCGACGGGATCATCGACGCGGACGAGGGCGGCGACATCCTCGTCTTCATGCCCACGGAGCAGGACATCCGCGAGGCCTGCGATCTGCTCGAGGGGCGGGAACACCGTGGGGTGAAGACCCTGCCCATGTTCGCGCGGCTTTCCTCGCAGGACCAGCGTCGTGTCTTTTTCCCGATGCGGGAGCGCAAGATCGTCGTGGCCACCAACGTCGCCGAGACCTCCATCACCATCCCCGGCATCCGCTTCGTCATCGACACGGGGCTTGCCCGGATCTCCTACTACAACCCCAGGACGAGGACCTCGAGCCTTCCCGTCCGTCCCGTTTCCCGAAGCAGCGCCGACCAGCGGGCGGGCCGATGCGGGCGCGTGGAGCACGGCGTGTGCATCCGCCTCTATTCAAGGGAGGACTACGAGAGCCGGGCGCCCTACACGGCCCCCGAGATCCTGCGCTCCAACCTGGCCGAGGTCATCCTGAGGATGCTCGCCCTGCGGATCGACAACCCCGCCGCCTTCCCCTTCGTCGATCCGCCGGCGCCCAAGAACATCCGCGGGGGTTACGACATCCTCGAGGAACTCGGCGCCATCGAGCTGGAAAACGGGGAGGATGGGGCCGGGCGTTACCGCCTCACGGCCCGGGGCCGCAGGATGGCCCGCCTGCCCCTCGACCCCCGGATTTCCCGTATGATCCTCGAGGCCGAAACGGAAGGTTGCCTGGGGGAGATCCTCGTCATCGCGGCGGCGCTCAGCACCCAGGACCCGCGGGAGCGGCCTGCCGGGAAGGCGAAGGAAGCCGACGGGGCCCAGGCTCTCTTCGTCAACCCTTCCTCGGATTTTCTCACCCTGATCAATATCTGGGAGCGCTTCCACGAAAACGGCCCCGGCGCAAAATCCCCGGGCCGCCTCCGAAAATACTGCCGCGACCACTTCCTTTCCTTTCGCCGGATGAAGGAGTGGCGGGACGTCCATGGCCAGCTCCGGGAGATTGTCGAGGAGGAGGCCCCCCTGCCCGGGGAGAAGCACCCCGCAAAGAAACAGGGGGGCGATCCCCAGGCCTGGTACGGCCGGATTCACCGCTCGGTGCTGAGCGGCTACCTTTCGAACATCGCCGTGAAGAAGGAGAAAAACACCTACGGCGCCACGGGCGGCCGCCAGGTCGTGGTCTTCCCCGGCTCGGGTCTCTACAACCGCGGCGGCGACTGGATCGTGGCAGCGGAGCTCGTGGAGACGACACAGCTCTTTGCCCGCACGGCCGCCAACATCGACAGGGAGTGGCTCGAGGTCCTGGGCGGAAGCCTCTGCCGCTCGATTTACCTCAATCCCCGCTGGGACCGAAAACGCGGCGAGGTGACGGCCCTCGAGCGGGTGAGCCTCTACGGGCTCGTGATCGTCGAGGAAAGGCGTGCCTCCTACGGCCGCATCGATCCGCAGCAGGCTACCGAAATCTTCATCCGCGAGGCCCTCGTGCCGGCAGAGATGGAGCGGCCCCTGCCTTTTCTCGCCCACAACCGCGACCTCATCGAACGCATCCGGGATATGGAGAACAGGCTCCGCAGGCGGACGTTTTTGACCACGGACGACGTCCTGGCCGGCTTCTACGAGGAGCGGCTCCAGGACGTCTACGACGTCCGGACCCTCCAGAGAATGGTCAGAGACCGGGGGAGCGATTCGTTTCTGCGAATGACCGAGGAGGACGTTCTCCGTCAGGCCCCGGACCCGGCGGAGCTTTCCCTTTACCCGGACACCGTTTCCTCGGGCAGGCTTGCGCTACCGCTTTCCTACCGGTTCCGCCCGGGAGAAACCGACGACGGGGTTACCCTGAAGCTCCCGGCAAGCGCGCTCACGCGCCTGCGGCCCGAGGCCGTCGAGTGGGCCGTCCCGGGGCTCTTGCAGGAACGGGTCACGGCGCTGGTCAAGGCCCTGCCCCGCGACATCCGCAGGCACCTCATTCCCATCCCGCAGTCGGTGGAAACGCTCCTGCGGGAGATGAAGCGCGGCGAGGGGTCGCTGCCCGCGGCCCTCTCGGAGTGCCTGAAGCGCAAGTTCTGGCTGGACGTCCCCCTTGCGGCCTGGGACCTGGGGGGGCTGCCCGATCACCTCAAGCTCCGCTACGCCGTCGTGGACCCGAAGGGCAAAGAACTCCGCTCGACCCGCGACCTCGAATCCCTGAGAAAGGACCGTCTCGAAGAGGAGGAATCACGGGCCTTCAGCCGGGCCAGGGCAGCCTGGGAGAGGACAGGGATCGTCCGCTGGGAGTTTCCCGATCTCCCCGAGGAGATCCCCGAGGAAATCCGGCTGGACGCGGAAAACGTCCTCGAGGGAGTCGCCTGCCCGGCTCTCGTCCCCGCCGGCGAGGCCGTCGACCTTCGGCTCATGCGAAACCGCAGGGAGGCCGACAAATCCCACCGGGCTGGCGTAAAGATGCTCCTGGCCCTTCACTTCCGAAAAGATCTGGAGCTCGCCCGCCGTTACCTTGCTCTCCGGGGAGAGATGAAGGTCTGGTCCGCCTATTTCGGCGGGACGAAGGCGCTGGAGGAGGCCCTCTTCCAGGGCCTTGTCCGCCGTCACCTGGAAAAGGACATCCGGACCCGGCAGGAATTCGAAGAGTACGCCCGCTTGCTCGGGCCGACTCTCCTCAAGGCGCCGCAGGAACTTCTCGGGGAGGTGGAATCCGTTCTTCGCGCTCATCACGAGACGCGCCAGGCCCTGGCGGGCATCGAAGCGGCAAACCTCACGAACCGCACGGTTCTCAACTTCCTCGAGGAGATGCGCACCGAGCTTCAGCGGCTCCTGCCCCTGTCTTTTCTTGAAATCTACGACCGGGAGCGCCTCCCCCAGGTGATCCGTTACCTCAAGGCGCTCCAGGTCCGTGCCGAGAGGGGCGCCGTGCACATCGACAAGGACCTGGGCCGTCTCGCCGAGATCCGCCCCTACGAGGATAAACTGGAGGAGTTCCGGAAAGGCATCGCCCCGTCCGCGCCGGAGCAGAGGCTCCGGGCCATCGACGAGTACCGGTGGATGGTGGAGGAGTACCGGGTGTCGCTCTTTGCCCAGGGGCTGAAGACCCCCTACCCCGTTTCGCCGAAACGACTGCAGGAGAAGATCCGCGAGATCGAAGGACTGGCGTAAAATTTTGCTGGGATTTCGGGGGCGGATGTAATAAAGGATAGTGTTTGGAAGACTGGGTGACTCTGCATCCACTTGGGCCTCACCCGACAAGGAAAGACATCCATGGAAAAGAAGCTCCTCATCGTGGATGACGAGTTGAGCGTCAGGGAGTTATTCAAGGATTTCTTCAGCGCCTCGGGCTACCAGGTCCTGACGGCGGAGGGCGCAGAAAACGCCCTCGAGATCCTCCGGGATGAGGAGATCGACATGATCTTTCTGGACCTGAGGCTCTTCGGAACGAACGGGCTGGAGTTGGGCCGGCAGATCCGCAGGGAAAAGCCCCTCTCCATTCTCTTTGCCATCACGGGGTGGGCCGGTCTCTTCGAGGTTGAGGAGTGCCGGGAGGCCGGCTTCGACGACTTTTTCATCAAGCCCGTCCAGTTCGACATGCTCCTGAAAGCCGTCGAGGAAGCCTTCGACCGGGTCGAGCGATGGAGGAAAAGGTAGGTTTCGCACTGTCGCAGGCTTGACAACCGGGCAAGCGTCCTTACTTTAGCATGGCCGCGAAACGCGGACGTTTTTCCAGCCTTTGAAAAATAGAAACATCTTTCCACAATATATCGAAGTAACCGGAGGAGGTCTCGATCATGCCAGCAAAGGAAATCCTGTACGACGCCCCTGCGCGCGAAAAAATAGCCAAGGGGGTCAACACCCTGGCCGATGCCGTCAAGGTGACCCTGGGGCCCCGGGGGCGCAATGTCGTTCTCGAGCGCAAGTGGGGATCCCCCGCGATCACCAAGGACGGCGTCACGGTGGCCAAGGAAATCGAAATGGACGACATCTTCGAGAACATGGGCGCCATGATGGTTCGGGAAGTCGCCTCCAAGACCTCGGATCAGGCCGGCGACGGCACGACGACGGCGACAATCCTTGCCCAGGCCATCTACCGAGAAGGGGCAAAACTCGTAGCGGCGGGCATGAACCCCATGGAACTCAAGAAGGGGATCGACAGGGGCGTCGAGCTGGTTGCCGAAGAGCTCAAGAAGATCGCCAAGCCGGTAAAGGACAAGCAGGAAATCACCCAGGTCGGCACGATTTCGGCCAACAACGACCCTGAGATCGGAAAGATCATCTCCGATGCCATGGACAAGGTCGGCAAGGAGGGCATCATCACCGTCGAGGAAAACAAGACCCTCGACACGGTCCTCGATTATGTCGAGGGGATGACATTCGACAGGGGGTTCATCTCCCCCTACTTCATCACGAACGTGGAGAAGATGGAGGCCATCCTGGAAGACGCCTTCATCCTGATTACCGACAAGAAAATCAATAACATGCAGGAAATTCTGCCTCTGCTCGAGCAGGTGTCGAAGGCCGGCAAGCCTTTCATGATCGTTGCCGAGGACGTGGAAGGCGAAGCCCTGACAACGCTCGTCGTCAACAAGGTGCGCGGCGTGCTCAAGTGCGCCGCCATCAAGGCCCCTTACTTCGGCGACCGGCGCAAGGGTGCCCTGCAGGACATCGCCGTCGTCATGGGGGGCAAGGTCATCTCCGAGGAAATGGGGGTCAAGCTGGAGTCGGCCACCATCCAGGATCTCGGCCGGGCCCGTCGGATCGTCATCGACAAGGACAACACGACCTTCATCGACGGCGCGGGCAAAAAAGCGGACATCGACGAACGGGTCAAGCAGCTCAAGAAGGAAATCGAGATCATCGAGCAGGACTACGATCGCGAGAAGGCGATGGAGCGCCTGGCCAAGATCACCAGCGGCGTTGCGATCATCAAGGTCGGCGCCGCCACGGAGATCGAGATGAAGGAAAAGAAGGCCCGCGTCGACGACGCTCTCAACGCCACCCGCGCGGCCGTCCAGGAGGGCATCGTGCCGGGCGGGGGCGTGGCCTTGATGCGCTGCGCAGGAGCGCTTGCGAAGGCAAAGCTCGAGGGGGATGCCCGGTACGGAATCGAGATCATCCGCAAAGCCATCGAGGAGCCCCTGAAACAGATCGCAAAGAATGCCGGCTTCGAGGGCTCGGTGATCGCAGAGAAGGTCCGCGAGAAGAAGGGCAGCTACGGATTCGATGCCGACAGCGGAGAGTACGTGGACATGATCAAGGCCGGCATCATCGACCCGGCCAAGGTGGCCAGGCTCGCCCTCCAGAACGCCGCATCGGTGGCCGCGCTCCTCATCACCACGCGGACCATGGTGGGCAAGAAGGTCGAAAAAGAAGAAGAGGAAGAGCAGGACTAGGAAGCACCGGCACCATCACACCGCATAGAAGCGTTCCGGCCCCCGGGGGAGTTCACCCTTCCCCGGGGGCTTTTCTCTCAAAAACACCAGGACAACCGGGAGGAGCAGCGGGACGTACCATGAATCACCCATCGAAGCCCCTTTCAACGGACAACATCGTCGAGATCCCCGCCTTGCGCGGGAAGGATCTGCTGCGGGAGTTCGACAGCCTCGACGGCGGGGAGATCCTGGAGCGCATCCTCCACGACAAGAACCCCCGCAAGGTGGTCGAGGAATTTCCCGCCGGGGATTTTTTCTGGCTCATCAAGAAGATCGGAAGCGACGACTCTCTGGCGCTGCTGGAGCTTGCCACACCGGAGCAGTGGCAATATATCCTCGATATGGAGATCTGGGACCGCGACGAGATCAACACCGCCGAGTCCCTGTCCTGGCTGAGGCGGCTCTTCGAGGCCGACAGCCGCAAAACGATTGCCTGGCTGCTGGAAGAGGGAAGCGCCCTGGCCTTTTATATTCTACAGAAGAGCCTCGAGGTGATGGCCCGGGAGGAGGACGACAACGAGGTCGAGATCCCCGAGGGGTTCTTCACCCACGAGGGGGTCCTGTATTTGAGGGCCGTTGACGCGGAGTTCGAGCCTTTTCTCCGGGAGCTCACGGGCGCCATCGCCGCGGCCAGTATGCCTGCTTTTCATTCCCTGATGTCCAGCCTTGCCGGCGTGATCCCCTCGGAGCTCGAAGACGGAATGTCCCGGATGAGAAACGTACGCCTGGCCGAATACGGGTTTCTTCCCTTTGACGAGGCCATCTCCATCTATTCGCCCCTTTCGCTCGAACAGATGAACCTCGCAGGAAAGCCTGCCGCAATCGTCGACATCATGGCCGATGAAGAAGCCCGGGCCCTGATCCCCTTTCTGCCACTTCACGAGGGGCCGCAGGGAAGCTTCCTGCAGGAGGCGCTGAGAGCCGTGAAAGACCCCCTCATTCAGGACCGGATGCGCCTGGAATTCGCGGGGCTTGCAAATCAGATCGCGTCGGTCGAGGGGCTCGCCCGCATGGAGTTGACCAGTCTGGTCCAAACGACCCGGAAGGCCGCCGGTTATCTCAACATCGCACTGGAGGAAATGACGGGAAGGGAGCCCGGCCGCGCGGGCACTCTGCTGGAGAGCAACACCCTGACATCGATTTTCCGCGCCGGATTCGGGCTGGTTCTCCGCGCAAAACGAGTGGCCGAGACCTGGATCAGAATGGCCTGGTTCCGCAGGAACGGGTTTGCAGACGGTTTCTGGGGCGATGAACGGGGTTCGCTGTTATCGGGCATCCTGCTGAAGAAGCCCCTGCTGTACACCGGATTGCAGAAAGGGGAGATCTACCGGGATTTCGCCGGTGCCGACGACCTCACCCGGGCAAGCAAGGCCCTCATGGGACTGATCGCCCTGGACGGGCTGATGGATGCCCTGACAAAAAAAAGGCCTCTTGCCCCCGAGGATTCCGGGCGGGAGGATCTGACCTGTTTCCACCTCCTGTTCACGTTCTGGGCCCGCCGGCGACTCGGGCTCGAGTCCGGATTTGCGGCGATCGAGCCTGGAGAGGCCCGGGCCTTTTTCGCGATCCTTCGTGAGGGCGAGACGGCACCCCCTTACCGGATGACCCCTTTCCGGGAAGTTTTCATCGAGGACATGCTCGGGTTTGCGTCAGTGCTGCCCGACGATCTTCGGGCCGCCCTGCGTGAGGAGCTATCCAATATCTGGGAGGAATTCCGGGCCGAATACGAGGAAGTCCCCCCCGCCGACACGGACATGAAACACAATCCGTTCCTCATTATCAGTTGACTAGTTAACTAGTTGATTAGTTAATTGGGAAGAGGGAGCCGAGAGGCAATAAAAAATCCCCCTCTTTCCCCCTTTTACAAAGGGGGATGAAAGGGGGATTTTTCTTTCTGCTGTTGGCTGTTGGCTGTCTTCTATTCCTCTACCCTTTACCCTTTACCCTCTACCCTTTACCCTGGACCCTGTCCCCTAATTCTTCGTCACAAGGCGCCTGACTGCCGCCTCGAGGCCGTCCAGCGTCAGCTCATACATGGGGAAAACCTGGCGGACGATACCGATGGTGCGCACGCGATCCCACTCCCACAGAGGTGAGGGGTTAAGCCAGACGGCATGGCGGAAGAGGCCCGCCAGGAACTTGAGCCGTTCGATGCTGGGGCGGGTGCTGCGCTGCGTGTAGTCGATGGCCCCCCCGGCGTACATGAGCTCGTAGGGCGACATGCTCGCATCTCCCAGGAATATGAGCCTCGTCTCGGGGTCGCGCAGGGAAAGCTCGTCGAGGCGCTCGGGGCGGTAGAAGCGCTGGGCATCCTGCCAGACGACGTCGTAGAGCGAGTTGTGGAAGTAATAGGTCCGAAGGTCCTTGAACTGCGAGCGGGCATAGCTGAAAAGGGTCTGGACGAGCTCGACATAGGGCTCCATGGACCAGCCGCCGTTGTCGATCATGAGTATGACCTTGAGGCGGTCCGTGAGCCGGCGGTCGAAGACGATCTCGATCTCGCCTGCGTTGCGCAGGGTCTCGCGGATCGTCTTGTCCACGTTGACGAGGTCCTTGGGGCCGGCAGGGACCATCCGGCGAAGCCTCTTGAGGGCCTCGCCCATCTGGGCCTGGGTGAGGGGCCCGTCCTGGGAGTAATCCCGCCAGCGGCGGTCCATGGCCACCTTGATGGCCGACTTGTTTCGCGAGACCCCGCCCACGCGCATCCCCTCGGGGTGGGTGCCCGAGTGCCCCACGGGCGAGGTGCCCCGGGTGCCGATCCAGCGGTTCCCCCCATGATGGGCTTCCGTCTGCTCCTTCAGCCGATCCAGGAAGTACTGGATGAGCTCCTCGGGAGTCATCTTGCTGAGCTTCTTCTCGTCGATGCCGAAAGCGGCGGCCACCCCTGCCGGGTCTTTCAGCCACTCCTGCAGAAGCGCCTTTGCAATGTCGGTCAGCTCGTGGGTCTCGGGGTCCTTCAGCTCAACACCCCGGAAGTGGTGGAGGAAGACCTGGTCGTAGAGATCGAAGTAGCGCTCGCTTTTCACCAGCAGTGACCGGGCGACGGTGTAGAAATCGTCAAGCGAGGTGACGAGCCCCAGAGAGAGCGCCCTCTGGAGGCGCAGAAACGAGGTGGGCGTCACGGGGACGCCGCGGTCCCGCAGGGTGTAGAAGAATTGAATGAACATTTGCTGGTTTATCGTCCGTACGGGTGGCTTATTGTCATCCTGTGCCTTCAAAACCGCGAAGAGAAGAGAGGAAGAGCAGAAGCGCGGAAGAGCGGAAAGAAAACGGAAAGAAAAGTACCACTCCGATCTTCCTATCTTCCTCACTTCCTAACTTCGCCATCGCCAATCGTAAACCAGACCTAAGGCTTTCCACCTGCCACCAGTCTGGAGACTTCGCTCAGCGACGAAGGCGGGCGATGGCCTTGGCGGCCAGGCCGAGATCGGCGCTTTTCTTGTAGAGGACCCCCAGGTACGGCACCTCGCCGCGCTGCAGGACGGCCGGCCTGAAGTCGGGGTCGCTCTTCAGGGCGCGGATCCAGTTGATGAGCTCCCGCGTGGCGGGCTTCTTCTCGATGCCCCCGATATCGCGGAGCCCATAAAAGGACTGCAGGCAGGCCGTGGCCATCTCGTCGCTGAGCTGCGGGAAGTGCACCCCCACGATCTTGCGCATCGTTTCCGGCTCCGGGAAGGCGATGTGGTGGAAGTTGCAGCGCCCCAGGAAGGGGTCCGAGAGATCCTTCTTGGCGTTCGAGGTGATGACGACAACGGGGCGGTTTATGGCCTTCACGGTCTTGTCGATCTCGATGATGTCGAAGGACATCTGGTCGAGCACGTCGAGCATGTCGTCCTGGAAGTCCGTGTCGGCCTTGTCGATCTCGTCGATGAGGAGCACCGTCTTGGCGTCGGCGACGAAGGACTGGCCGATCTTGCCCATCCGGATGTAGGCCTCGATGTCGCTCACGTTGCGCTTCGAGTCGCCGAAGCGGCTGTCGTTGAGGCGCGTGAGCGTGTCATACTGATAAAGAGCCTCGACAAGCTTCATGCTCGACTTCACGTTGAGGGTGATGAGCGGGAGGTTGAGGCTCTCGGCGATGGCGTAGGCGAGCATCGTCTTGCCCGTACCCGGCTCGCCTTTCAGCAGAAGAGGCATCTCCAGGGCGATGGAGATGTTCACGATCTTGGCCAGTTCCTCGTCGAGGACGTATTTCGAGGCGCCGCGGAATGAGTTGGGTTTCTTTTCCTGTTCTTTCATCTTTCGCTCCGTTGCAGATTCTCGCTCAGTGGCAATGCAAACCCCCGGGAAGCGATCCCGGGGGTGAATGAATCTACTTCAAAATCCAAAAAAATTCCACAGCAATCCATAGGCCTTCATTTACGCTACGAGAGATCGATCCCTACCTCTTCCAGCTTCTTCTTGACCGATGAGAGTTCCTTGTGTCCCTCGATGGCCGCCAGGATCTCCTTCTCCCCCCGGAGATCCCCCAGGAGGATCGCCCCGGCGATGGAATTATTCTCGATGACAAGTTTGCGGTAAACGCACTTCTCTTCATCCGACCTGACGATGCACTCGTCGTCGCCCTCGGCGTCGATGTCCCCCATGGAGATGAGGTCAATGCCCGCCACCTTGAGCCGGTTTGCCTGGAGAGTCCCCTCGTAGAGGGTCCCCTTGCCCGCCATGTTGGCCCCGGCAGCCCTCCCCTGGGCCATGGCGGCGGGCCAGCTCCCGTAATATCGTCCCCGGTGTTCGATATCGTCGCCGGCGGCAAAAATATCCTCGAGGCCCGCCTGCAGCCTGTCGTCGACCTTTACGGCTCGGCCGACGGGAAGGCCGATTTGCCGTGCCAGGGTCAGCTCCGGCTCCACCCCGGCCGAAAAAAGGACCATGTCCGTATCGAGCCTGTTTCCGCTCTCGAAAATAACGGTCAATCGCCCGTCCGCAGGGACGATCTCCCGGGTCCTCTCGTTGAGCAGAAAGGAAAAACCCATCTCCTCCATCCTGTGCTGGAGCAACTGAGCCCCGGCCGGGTCCATCTGACGGGGGAGCATTCGGGGGTTTCTCTCGATGACGGTCACCTTGAGCCCTCTTTTACGCAGCCCGTTTCCCGCCTCGAGGCCAAGAAGGCCGCCGCCGATGAGGACGGCGGATTTTGCCGACTCGGCGCGCTTCAGGATGGCATCGGCGTCTTCCAGGGTCCTCAGCGTGAAGACGCCCGGTGCATCGGCGCCCTTGATGTCCGGACGCGAGGCCTTGCCGCCCGTTGCCAGAAGAAGCCGGTCGTAGGCAAAGGTCCTGCCTTCCTTCGTCGTCACGGTCCGGGCGCCGGGATCGATACAAACGATCTCCGTCGAGAGGTGGACGTCGATGCGGTTCTTCTCGTACCACGCCCCGTCGTGCAGAGTGAACGCCTTCAGGACCTTTTCCCCTGCGAGATACTCCGGCAGGGCCGGCCGGTAATAGTAGAAAGCCGCTTCCTTCGTGAACATCCGGATCTCCGAATCCGGATCGAGTTTCCGGATCGTCTCGGCAGCCGAATTTCCTGCAACCCCACAACCCACGATGACGTAACGGCTCATGCCTCTTTCCCCTTTTACTATGGGCACTTGGAGATTAGTAATTACTGTACACTTCATGACAAAGGCCGTCAAGCTGCAATGCCTTGTCCGTATTGGTAGGAATTAGTTATTTTTTGTTGCTCTTTGTCATTCGGTTTACTATGATTCCTGCTCCGGAGGGTGTCATGTCCGAAGAGATGATGAACACGAAGGGCGTGGCTGCCTATCTCGGGATCAACGAGAAGCAGGTCTACGCCCTGATCAAGGCTGGAAGGATACCGGGAACGCGGCTTACGGGAAAGTGGGTTTTCCCGAAAAAGCTCATCGACGAGTGGATCGAAACCGGCGCCCGGAGCGGGCTCAAAGAGGCAAGAGAGAAGAGCCGCGGCATGGAAGGGGCGCTCCTGGCATCGGGGAGCAATGACCCGGTCCTCGATTTCCTGCTCACCGGGATGAGGCATACGCACCCGGAATTTTATTTCTTCTGTGCCAACACGGGAAGCACCGAGGGGCTGAAGGCACTCAGCGGCGGGTACACCGACATTGCCTGGACCCATCTCTTCGACCAGGAGAGCGGCCGTTATAACGTCCCCTTCCTTCCGAAATATCTGCCCGACATGAAAACCGTGCTGGTGCACCTCTTTCGCAGGGAGATCGGCATCGTCGCGGCACCCGGCAACCCCCTGGGAATCGCCGGCATCGAGGACATCGCGGGGGAAAAAGTCCGTTTCGTCAACCGCCAGGAAGGTTCGGGCACGAGAGTGCTCCTGGATTACCATCTGAAAAACTCCGGCATCCCGGCCGAGGCGATCAACGGATACGACCGGCAGGTCTACACCCACGTCGAGGTGGGGCTGTCGATTCTCTCCGGCGAGGCCGATGCGGGAATCGCCACGGTGGCCGTCTCGAGGCTCATGGGACTTCATTTCGTCCCCGTCACGCGGGAAAACTTCGACATGGCACTGGGACAGTCCACCTATTTCAGCAAAGGCATCCAGGCCCTCATGGAAGTTTTAAGGACTCCCGGTTTCCGAGAACGTTTCGAACGTCTCGGCGGCTACGGTTTCGAGGATGCGGGGAAAATCCTTTACTCAAACATCTGAAGGAGGAGAAACATGAAAAAGTGGCTGTTGCCGGTGCTGTTGAGCTTCCTGCTCCTCGTGCCCGGTCTTTGCTGGGCACAGAAGGGCGGTTTTGTCTTCATGGCAAGCACGATCGGCCCCATCGACTCGGGGATCGTGGGGGCCCTGGAGGATCAATTCGAGAAAGACACTGGCATCCGGGTACGCCACGTCGGCGCCGGCACCGGCGCCGCCCTGAAGATCGCCGAGCAGGGAAACGTCGATCTCGTCATGGCCCACGCCAAATCCCTGGAGGAGAAATTCATCGCCGAGGGCTACGGAACCGAGCGGATCCCCATGATGTACAACGACTTTGTCATCCTGGGCCCCGCGGCCGATCCCGCCGGGATCAAGGGAATGAAGACGGGGGCAGAGGCCCTGAAGGCCATCGCCGCAAAGCAGGCCCTCTTCATCACCCGCGGTGACAAGTCGGGAACCCACGTGGCCGAGATGGATATCTGGGCAAAGGCCGGTATCAAGCCCGCCGGCCCCTGGTACGTCACTTACGAGAAGGGCGCCGAAGGAAATGCCCCCACGACCCGATTTGCCGATTCGAAAGGGGCCTATGTCTTCATGGATCGGGCGACCTACCTGGCGCTCAAAAAGGAGATCAAGCTTGTCATCCTTGTGGAGAGGGACGAGGCCCTGCTGAACTACATATCGCTCATCCCCGTGAACCCGAAGAAGTTCCCCCGCGTGAACCACGCCGACACGATGACGTTCGTGAAATGGCTCACCGACCCCGCGAAGGGGCAGAAGCTCATAGCGGATTTCGGCAAAGACAAATACGGCGCCCCCCTCTTCTTCGCCAACTCGAGGGAGTGGCAGGCCGCGCAGAAGAAAACGAAGTGAGGAAGCGCGGAACAGCGGAAGAGCGGAAAAAGATTTGAAAATTACGCAAAAGGAGTGACGATATGAAACGAAAATTCGCCTCAATGATCCTGTTTGTGCTGTTGGCTTCCCTGTTTGTGTTTCCAGCAACGGCGGCGGCCCAGCCGGCCCAGAAAAACGTCATCCTGGCCACGACGACGAGCACCCAGGACTCGGGACTTCTCGACGTTCTCATCCCCATTTTCGAGAAAAAGACGGGCTATTTCGTGAAGACCATCGCAGTGGGCTCCGGCCAGGCCATGGCCATGGGCGCCAAGGGCGAGGCCGACGTGCTGCTCGTCCACTCGCCCGCGGCGGAAAAGAAGTTCATGGCCGACGGCAACGGAGTCGAGCGCAGGCTCGTCATGCACAATGACTTCATCATCGTGGGTCCGCCTTCCGACCCGGCCAAAATCAAGGGCATGAAAAAGGCTTCAGAGGCTTTCAAGAAGATCGCCGCAACGGGCAGCGTCTTCATGTCCCGCGGCGACAACTCGGGAACCCACGCCAAGGAGAAGGACATCTGGAAGGCCTCCGGCGTGAAGTTCGAGGGCGAGAAGTGGTACCAGCAGACGGGGCTCGGAATGGGGCAGACACTGGCCGTGGCGGCCGAGAAGAAGGCCTACACGCTGGCCGACCGAGGGACATATCTGGCCCTGAAGAAGAACCTCGGCCTCGACATCCTGGTGGAGGGTGACGGGATCCTGCTCAACATCTACCACGTCATCGAGGTGAACCCGAAGAAGTGGCCCAAGGCCAACTTCGCCGGCGCCAAGGCCTTCGCCGATTTCATGGTATCCAAAGAAACGCAGGACATCATCAAGACCTTCGGCGTCGAAAAGTACGGCTCGCCGCTCTTCTTCCCCGATGCCGGCAAGAAAGAGGAGGCCCTGGGCATCTAAATGGACATCATCCTTGAAGGCATCCGTCAGGCCTTCATCCTGCTTATCACCTTCGACGCCGAGGTCCTGGGGATCACATGGTTTTCCCTGAAGGTCTCGGGCACGGCGACATTCATCAGCCTGTTTTTCGGGATGTCCGTGGGGACCGTGGTGGCCCTCACGCAGTTCCCCGGCCGCAAGTTCGTCGTGAGCCTCATCAACACGGGGATGGCCCTGCCCCCCGTGGTGGTGGGGCTCTTCGTCACGATCTTTTTGTGGCGAAACGGGCCTCTCGGATTTCTGGAGATCCTCTACACGCCGGCGGCCATGATCCTCGCCCAAGCGATCATCGCCACGCCCATCGTCATGGGGATCTCGCTTGCGGCCATGCAGCAGCTGCCCAAGAAGCTGCGGCTGCAGATCCTTGCCCTGGGGGCCACACGGCTGCAGATGGTCAGGATCCTCATCCGCGAGGCGAGGCTCCCGCTGCTGGCCGCCGTCATGGCGGGCTTCGGCGGCGTCATCTCCGAGGTCGGCGCCTCCATCATGGTGGGCGGAAACATCAAGGGCTACACCCGCGTCCTCACGACGGCGACGGTCATGGAGACCAGCCGGGGCAACTTCGACATCGCCATCGCCCTGGGCATCATCCTGCTGCTCTTCGCCTACGCCATCAATCTCGTCCTCACCTATGTCCAGCAGAGGGAGAGGCCGAGATGACAAGAATCCTCGAAGCGAAAAACCTGAAGGTGATCCGCGGGGGAAGCCTGCTGGTCGACGTCTCAGGCATGACAATCTTCGAGGGAGAGACCCTCTCGCTCATCGGCCCCAACGGGGCGGGCAAGACGACGCTCCTGCAGGCCCTGTCCTACCTGATGAAACCCTCGGCGGGAGAGATCCTCTTCCGGGGGCAGGCGGTGGGTGCGCAGCAGCGCATATTGGAATACCGGCGCAGGCTCGCCATGGTCTTCCAGGAGCCGCTGCTATTCGACACGACCGTATTCGGCAACGTCGTCTCGGGGCTCAAGATCCGCGGCATTGGCGGCGCCGAGGCCCGGCGCATGGTGGAAGCACAGCTCGAGCGTTTCGGCATTGCGCACCTCAGCGACCGATCCGCAAAAACGCTCTCCGGCGGGGAGGCCCAGAGGGCGAGCCTTGCCCGGGCCTTCGCCATCTCGCCGGAGATCCTCTTTCTCGACGAGCCCTTCGCCGCGCTCGACCCGCCAACGCGGGAAGCCATCGTCACGGACCTGGAAAAAGTCCTCGCCGAGACGAAGATCACCACGGTCATGGCCACCCACGACCGCAACGAGGCCCTGCGCCTCTCGGACCGAATCGCCGTCATGGAAAGGGGCCGGATCGCCCAGATCGACAGGCCCGCCGTCGTCATGAAGCGGCCCGTCGACGAGTTCGTCGCCTCCTTCGTAGGGACCGAGACGATCCTGGAGGGACGAGTCGGGGACGTCAACGAAACGTCCCTGATCGTCAACGTGAACGGAGCGGAGATCGAAGTCGTGGGCAGAGGCAAGGCCGGCGAACGGGTGGTTCTCTGCATCCGCCCCGAAAACGTCACCCTCACCATCCCCGAGGGGAACGTAAAGACCAGCGCCAGAAACGTATTCCGCGGGCGGATCGGCAGGATCGTCCCGCTGGGGCTCTTCCACAAAGTCGAAATTGCCTGCGGGTTCCCCCTGGTGGCTTACGTGACGACACACGCCCTCGAGGAACTGGCCCTGAGTGTGGGCATGGAGGTGACCGCCGCCTTCAAGGCCACGGCCATCCACGTCATCCGAAAGAGCGGCTCATAAACAAATGCGTGCCTTTATTTGGAGGTCAATCAGAAAACCATGAAAGTATATATCGGCTTTGACGACACGGACAACCTGGACGCCGACATCGGCACGGGCAAACTGGCCCGCTGGTTCGAGGCATTGCTTCCAGAGGACTGTCGTCTCCACGGTGTCGTGCGGCAGCAGCTTCTCGTCGACGACCGCATCCCCTACACCTCTCACAACAGCTCCGCCTGCCTCATCGTGGAAGTTCCCGACATCGCCCTGCTGGAGACCATCAGGGAGAGGGCCGTCCGCCACATCGAAAAAGAGTCCCTGACGGGAAGCGACCCGGGGCTTTGCATCGCCTGGGGCGATAACGGGGCCTTCGAGCCCCTCATGGAGTTCGGCCGCGGCTGCACGGAGCGCGTCGTCACCCAGAAAGATGCCCTGAAGGCAGCCAAAGGCTTCCATCTCTCCGGCCATGGCGGGACCAACGACGGGATCATCGGGGCGGCAGCCGGCGTGGGGCTCACAGCATCGGGCTGGAGCGGGCGGTTTATCGAATTCGCCCGCCTGAGGGATTTTCCAAACATCGTCACCGTCGGGCAACTCGAAGAGCGCGGCATTTTCGTAGTCTCCATGGACCGCGACGCCGTCTCCCCGCACCCAGAAGACCGGGTGGACACGAAGGGATGGCTCCGGCCGCGCCTTTTGGGCCACAGGGCGGTCGTTCCCGTGCTACCTTCCGGCAAGGGTTTGTGGTACACTCTCTGGGAAAAGCGCAACAAAAAATCCCATGGGAGGTAACGATCATGCCAGGAAAAATATTCTACCGTGAGCGCGGAAAGATCGGCGAGGGGGAGAAAAAGCCCCGGTTCAAGATCGTAGCAGTCTCGGGGGTGGAGATCGATTTTTACTCCTACCATCTTCGGAAGAAGGAGCTGGAGCAGATCGCCAAGGCGGTCGGGGCCAAGCTCGTCCTGATGGAGAGGGGCACAAAGGGCAGCGAAGACGAGGTGGAAGTGGGTGAACAGACAAAAAGCAGAAAGTCAAAAAAGTAGCAGAGCAGGCCGGACTTTCAGGCTCACCCGCGGCAAGTAAACCCTAATAAACCAGTGGAGGCAGCATGGCGCTAATCCGGGAGCGCGACGGGAAACGTCTGCACGTCAAGAGCAAGCTCATGGGGGAGAGTCTCGTCAGCCAGTCCTTCGCCGAGGGCTACGACGTGGCGCCTCAGCAGAGGCTCTTCCCGGACGTGCACGTCCTGAAGATAGGCGGGCAGTCCATCTGTGACCTCGGCAAGAAGGCCCTGCCGGGTGTCGTAAAAGAGATCGCCGCAAACAAGAAGAAACACAAGATGTTCCTGCTCACAGGCGGGGGGACAAGGAGCCGTCACATCTATGCCATCGGCCTCGAGTTGGGGATGCCCACGGGGATCATCTCCAAGTTCGGCAGCTCCATCTCCGAGCAAAACGCGCTGCTGGTGGCCACGCTGCTTTCTCCCTGGGGCGGCGTAAAGATCGGCCACGACGAAGTCCTGAAGCTCCCGACCTATTTCGCCCAGGGATGCATCCCCGTCATGCACGGGATGCCCCCTTACGACTACTACGCCCTGCCGTCGCCGAAATGGCGGATCCCCATCCACCGAACCGACGTGGGCACCCTGATCGTGGCGGATCTCATCGGGGCAAAGAGCTGCATCCTCGTGAAGGACGAGGACGGCCTCTATACGGACAACCCCAAGAAAAACAAGAAAGCGAAATTCATCGCCGAGATCAGCGCCAGGGAGCTGATCAAAAGAAACCTCGACGATCTCATCATCGAGAGGCCCTGTCTGGAGATCCTCCAGAACAGCGAGGTCCTCGATCGCATCCAGATTATAAACGGTCTCAAGAAAGGAAACATCACGAAGGCCCTCAACGGCAAGCACGTCGGGACGATCATTTACAAGTAAGACACAGCCTCCGGGGGATCGTCGCCGCCCTCGCTGAGAAGGATTTTCGGGAAAGCGCAAAGGCAGCTTCCATCCATGTCATCCGGCACGGGAGATACGCGTTATCTTCATCGTGACTCAGGAGGATTTGCCGGAGAATCATTACATCCGTAAAGGGGTATTGACCATGAAAAAAGGATTGATTGTTTTTACCATCATTCTTGCCGTAAGCCTCGTCTTCAGCGGCATGCTTTTCGCCCAGGCAAAAAAGGGCCCCGCCACCGACGGCAAGGCCCTCTGGGACTTCATCCAGAAGGAAAAATACCAGAGCTGGAAGATGTGGCCCGGCACCGAGCCCCAGTACAAGGGTCCGGAGCCGCACGGCGCCTTCCTGACGACCTACGTCAACCAGGTTGCCTTCGACTCCATCAAGGCCAAGAAGGGCAAGTTCGCCGACGGGGCCATGATCGTCCAGGACAACTTCGACAAGAACAAGAAGCTCAAGCACGTCGACGTCATGTACAAGGTGAAGGGCTACAACCCCGGCGGCGGAGACTGGTACTGGGCGCAGTACAAGGCCAGCGGCAAGGTGGACCAGGAAGGCAAGATCGACGAGTGCATCAAGTGCCACGAGGCCCAGAAGACCAACGACTACGTCTACACGAGCAAGATGAAGTAGATCTGCAGACGATTTGTCATACAGGCGGCTCAAGTTGCGGCCGGCCCCGATGGGCAAAATCTCTTTCCATCGGGTGCCGGCCGCCTTATATTGTCCCCATGGCAAATACCCATCCCAGAATCGAGCGGGAGCGCAAAACCCTGGAGGCCATGATCCGGATCTTCTGCCGGGACCGCCACGGCACAAAAGGGGAGCGCTGCAGCGATTGCAAGGGGCTTTTTGCCTTCGCCACAAAGCGCCTGGACAAGTGCTCTTTCGGCCAATACAAACCCGCCTGCGCCAACTGCCCCATCCACTGCTACAGGCCCGACATGCGGCAGCGAATCCGGGAGGTCATGCGCTACGCCGGCCCCCGGATGTTCTGGAGGCACCCGGTCCTTGCCGCCTCTCACCTCATCGATGGACGACGCAAAGCGCCGGCCCTTTCCAGCCCCAAAGGCCGGGCCGCAAATAAACCTTGACAATGACCGGGTAAAGCTTTAAGTTACTTGTGCTTTGAACCGGTTATGACGCATATTGTCCCCAGAGAGCCCGTGAAAGGCCATGGGGGTTTTTTTTGGCCTGATCTATGCAGATTTTGCCGGTTCGCACAGGAGGAACATGGGAAAAAGAAATCACAACCAGTTCATCAAGCGACAGAAAGAATTGGAGCGTTTGAGAAAAGCAACCGAGAAGATGGCCAAGCGCCAGGGAAAGAACATGAGGGACGAGCCGGCAGTGGAGTCCACTGGCGCGGAACCCGCCCAGGCAGAGGCCGAAGCGTAAACGATCCTTATCAACCATAACCGCCCGCCGCTGAGACGGGCAGACCGGCAAGTATGCCGGTAAAAATGCCAGAAGAGAGGTTTATCTGTTAATGAGTTTCAAGTTGTTCGAGTTACATCCATTGATTCAAGCGGGCGTTGAGGCCCTTGGTTACGAGGAGCCCACGCCGATCCAGACCGAATGCATTCCGCTCATCCTCCAGGGACAAGATGTCATGGGGATGGCCCACACCGGGACAGGAAAAACGGCCGCCTTTGGTCTCCCGATCCTGCAGAGGCTGATGACCGGGCCGCGCCGTCGCGTTCGTGTGCTCATCATCGCCCCCACCCGGGAGCTGGCCGAGCAGATCCACGAGGCCATCAACGAACTGGGCCGAAAAACGAAAGTAAAGAGCGTTACCGTCTACGGGGGCGTGAAGCAGACATCCCAGGTCAGAAAACTTCAGGAGGGTGCCGAGATCGTCGTGGCATGCCCGGGACGCCTGATCGACCTCATGGACCAGGGGGTCATTGACCTCACCCATCTGGAGGTCCTCGTCCTGGACGAGGCGGACCGCATGTTTGACATGGGGTTCATGCCCGATGTCCGGAAAATCCTGAAAAGAATCCCCTCCGAGCGCCAGACCCTCCTGTTCTCGGCCACCATTCCCGACGAAATCAGGCACCTGGCAAAGGAAGTCCTGCGGGACCCCGTCACCGTGCAGGTCGGCGAATCGACCCCGGTCTCCACGGTCTCCCACGCCCTGTACCCGGTGGAGCAGCATCTCAAGACGGGCCTGCTGACGAAGATCCTCGACCGCACGGACACGGATTCGGTCCTCGTATTCACCCGGACCAAAGCCCGGGCAACGCGCGTGGCAACGCACCTGAAAAAAGCGGGGTTCCCCGTCGCGTCCATGCAGGGGGATCTGTCACAGGGCCAGCGCCAGGATGCGCTCAGCGGCTTCCGGACCGGCAAGTACCGGATTCTCGTAGCCACCGACATCGCCGCCCGCGGTCTCGACATCTCACGGATATCGCACGTGATCAATTACGACATGCCCGATACGGTTGATGCATACACCCATCGTATCGGCCGAACGGGCCGCGCCGAGAGAACCGGCGACGCCTTCACGTTTGTCACGCGCGATGACAGGGCCTTCGTGTGGGCCATCGAGAATGTTCTCGGCGAAGAGATCGAGAGGCGGACGCTGGAAGATTTCGACTATACCGCGGCGCCAAAGGAAGGCGCAAGAGGCGGGTTCCAGAGATACGGGGGCCGGGATCGTGAAGCGAGTCCGAAGTCTGGGCCGATGCGCCGTGAACTCTCCTCCTTCGCAGCAGCCCACACCAGCTCCGGCTCGACGGAGGGGGCAAGGAAAGTGACGCTTTTCTCCACGCCCCGATCGAGATCACGCCGGGCACGCAGCGCCCGCTGAGCTGGAAGCATAATAAGAGGGGGGCATGATTAGCATTGCAGTCAGGCCCCGTATGTGATAACGACTCGTTTAGCCTTGTTGGAAAAGCTGGAAGAGTATCGGGTTATCATCACAGGAAACATCAATTTTTTAGGAGAGGTCGATGAAGATTTACGTCGGGAACATGCCTTACGGTGTCACGGAAGAGGATCTGAAACAGTCTTTTGAAGCATTTGGTCAGGTGACGTCCGTGACGATCATCAAGGACAAGATGAGCGGCCAGTCGAAAGGGTTCGGCTTTGTCGAGATGGCCTCGGCAGAACAGGGCCAGGCTGCCATCAGCGGGATGAACGAAAAGGAACTGAAGGGACGGAAGCTCAATGTCAACGAGGCGCGCCCCCGCCAGGACGACGGTCGCGGTGGTGGCGGTGGTGGCATGAGGCGTCCCGGTGGCGGCGGTGGCGGCGGCAGGCCCCGTTACTAGACTCCGGCTTTTCTTTCTCTAAACAACAGTCAAAAAGCGGGGTCTCCCGGCAACGGGAGGCCCCCGAAAATTTCATCGGCTCCCGTCTCGCTACAGGACCGCCCTCCGGTCGGCCGAAAGCACGTAACTGCATGCAGAGGCCGCAAGCCCCCTTGACAAGGGTCGGATGGGGGGCTTAATTAGCCCAAAACCTTCGGGAGTTATGTCTTGGTCGTCAATGGGTCGGGCGGCAAGCCTGATATCGATTATCCATGCCCCTGGGGCTACAAGGTCATCGGCTCGGACGTGGAACGGCTGCGAAGCGCCATCGCCGAGGTGATTCAGGAGCGGCCCCACACCATTACCCCCTCGAACTCAAGCCTCACGGGCAAATACCACTGCCTCGACGTGGAAATCGTCGTCACGAGTGAGGAGTGCCGTATCGAGATCTATGAGGGCCTGCGCAGGCACCCCGCCGTCAAGATCGTCCTGTAGAGATGAGCAACAAGTCCCTTCGACATCCTTCGACTGGCTCAGGATGGCAAAACCGCAAGATAGAAAAAGGCCCTGGCCGATGTTCGGCAGGGCCTTTTTCTATGCGCTACACGCTGCTCGCTTTTACTGCAGGTAATAGGTTCCCCCGTGCGGCACAATGGGTGTTTGTTCTTCCGTCAGACCAACCATCCCGGCCGCCTTCCGGTAGTCCTTCGGCGGGAGATCCATCGGTTCGTCGGTGAGGTCGAAGACGCCCCACTGCTGGGGGATGAGAACCTTTGCACGGAGGTCTTTGAAGGCCTGCAAGGCCTCGGCGGGGTCCATGTGGTAAGCGGACATGAACCACCGGGGCTGGTAGGACCCGATCGGAAGAAGGGCGGCATCCATGGGGCCGAACTTGCGGCCATACTCGGCAAACCCCGGGAAGTAGCCCGAATCGCCGGCGAAGTAGATCTTCCGGTTTGCCGACTCGATCAGCCAGGAGCCCCAGAGCGACCGGTTCGTGTTGAAGGGCGTCCGTTTCGTCCAGTGCTGGACGGGCAGCAGCCGGTAGGTCACCCCGTGAAGCGTGTATTTCTGGAACCAGTCGAGCTCGATGACCCTTGCCCCGGGAAGAATGTCCTCGAACCACTCCCGGTAGCCGAGCGGCGTCAGGTAAAGAGGTCCCGTCCCGAGCTTGCGGATGCTGTCCTTGTCGAGATGGTCGTAGTGGTTATGAGAGATGAGGACGACCTGCATGGGGGCCAGTTCCTCGGGCGGCAGGGGGAAAGGGGCAAAGCGGTCGATGAACCAGACGATGTCCCCGAAGACGGGATCCGTGATGATGTTCTGGCCGTTGACCCGGATCCAGAGGGTTGCATGCCCGAGATAGGTGACGGAGTCATCCCCCTGCACGATGGCCTTCACATCGGGCCTTGTCACCGAAAAGTACGGCTTCTTCTTTTTTTCTTTCCGGTAGGGATTGGAACCGATCTTCCACTCGAGAAGCCGCATGGTGCTGCCCGCACGCTCCTCGGACGCCCAGGGGTTGCGGTAGCCCGGGTTTGTATGATGGGCCCTCTCCCGCGCCAGCGTCTCGATGTCCTTCGCCTGACCCCAGGCCGTCGTCGGGCAGGCATAAACGGCCGTCAGGAACGCAACAAAAACGATCAGATTCGATAACGCCTGCATATTCTCCCTGCCATCTGGCCTTCGAAGGCCCGCCTGCCGGCTAGCCAACGGCTAGCGCAATACATATAATTATGAGGCCCTGACAATCAACAGAAATCTTGCCCCGCCGGCCGGGACGATCCCCCTATCTTTTTGGCGGGTTATCCGGTAAAAAGGTCTCCATGCGGCAGATCCTCATTGCAGCCATCGCGCTGATCTTCCTTGTCGGTGCAGCGCCAGCCTCCGCCGTCTCCGGGGCGGAGGCTGGCCTGGATGTGAAGGTCGGCCAGATGATCATGGTGGGATTTCGCGGGCTTTCAATAACCGACGGGCACCCCGTCGCCCGGGATATACGTCAGCGGAAGATCGGGGGGGTGATTCTCTTCGATTACGACGTCCCCACGCGCACTTACGGGCGCAACATCGAATCGCCAAGACAGATCAAGGCCCTCACGTCCTCCCTGCAGAGGCAGGCAGGCATCCCCCTTTTTATTGCCATCGACCAGGAGGGAGGCAAAATCAGCCGCCTCAAGGAAAAGAACGGCTTTCCCCCGACCCTTTCCCAGAAGCGACTCGAAACGCAGGGTGACCCGAAGAAAACAGCGAGGCAGGCGGAGCTCACCGCGAAGACCCTGGCAGGGCTTGGCATCAACCTCAACTTCGCCCCCGTCGTGGATCTCGACCTGAACCCGGAAAACCCCATCATCGGAAAGCTCGAGAGGAGCTTCTCCAGGGAGCCCGCTACGGTGACCCGCCATGCACTGGCCGTCATCGACGCCCATCGGCGTTACGGCATCCTGACGGCGCCGAAGCACTTCCCGGGGCACGGGAGCGCCGCGGGGGACACCCATGAGGGGTTCGTCGACGTGACGGGCCGGTGGTCGGCCGTGGAGCTCGAACCCTTCCAAAGCCTGATCCGGCAGGGCGAGGCCGACATGATCATGACGGCCCACATCTTCAACGGGAAACTGGACCCCGCCTGGCCGGCAACCCTTTCAGCCAGGACCCTGAATGGTCTTCTGCGACAGGAGATGGGATTTGAGGGCGTCGTGATCTCCGACGATCTTCAAATGAAGGCGATTACCGCGCGCTACGGCCTCGAGACCGTCATCCGGCAGGCGATCCTCGCCGGGGTCGACATCCTGCTGTTTGCCAACAATTCCGTCTACGAAGAGGACATCGCCGCCCGGGTCGCAGCGATGATTTGCACCCTCGTCGAGAAGGGCGAAATCCCCCGGGAGCGGATCGACGAGTCCTTCCGGCGGATCATGAAGCTCAAGGATCGGCTCAAGAAATAACGAACCGCACCGCAGATCAATTCCCCCCCCTTGCGGAAAATTGGGGCGTTTTTTACTTGATCCGCAAAGGCCTGTCAATTAAGTTGAGCCATGCGGCCCGGCCCTTGCAGCGGGACGTCCATTATTTGCTCTCGCAGGTAATTTTATCAAGGGCGGTGTCTTTTCATGAAAAAAACCCCGGCTGTCCTCACTGCAATCCTGTTCCTCTTCGCCTCCTCGTTCTTCAGTTACGCAGCTGCCGAAACGGTCGACCTGACGATCCTTCACATCAACGACTTCCACGGCAACCTTCTTCCCAAGCCCGGCAAGGACGGCAAACCGGCAACGGGGGGCATGGCCTACATCGCGAAGATGGTCACGGATGAGCGGGAAAAGAACCCGGAAGGGACGCTCCTGCTTTCCGCAGGGGACATGTTCCAGGGGACGCCGATCTCGAATCTGTTCCGGGGCAAGCCCGTCATCGAGACCATGAACCGGATGCGGTTCGACGCCATGGCCCTGGGCAACCACGAGTTCGACTGGGGGATGGAGGCCTTTAGCGAATTGAGAACCTCGGCGGCCTTTCCTTTCCTGTCGGCCAACATCGTCGACGAAAAAGGGGCGCTCCTGCCGGGGGTCAAGCCCTACGTCATCGTCCAGAGAAAGGGCCTGAAGGTGGCCGTCATCGGCATTACTACGCCCGAGACGCACTACGCCACCAAGCCAGGAAATCTCAAAGGTTACCGGGTGATCGCCGTCGAGAAAGCTCTCCCGGCGTTCATTGAAAAAGTAAAAAAGGAAGGGGCCGGCCCCGTCGTCGTCCTGTCACACATGGGTCTCGATGAAGACAAGGAGATGGCCTCGCGGGTCAGCGGAATCGACCTGATCGTGGGCGGTCACAGCCACACGGAGGTAAAAACACCGGTAGTTGTCGGCTCCACGATCATCGTCCAGGCAGGCTACTACGGCCAGCAGCTGGGGGTCATGAAGATCACCGCGGATACCGACACAAAAAAGATCACCCGGTACAGCGAGCGCAGGATTCTCCGAAAGGTCAAAGCGGGCCCCAATGACGCCTATGACGAAGCCGTAGCCGGGATCATCAAAAAGTACGACGACCAGATCCGCGGGGAATTCGGCCGCGTCGTGGGGGAGACCCGTGTCGATCTCGCAAAGCGTCCCTTCGAGTCCAATCTCGGAAACCTCGTCTGCGATACGATGCGTGAGTCGGCGGGGGCAGAAGTGGCCATCCAGAACAACGGGGGGATCCGCACGACCATTCCAAAAGGGAAGATCACCCTGGAGCAGGCCTACATGCTGCTGCCCTTCGACAACAACCTCATGACCATGGATCTCACGGGGGCACAGATCATCGACATCCTGGAGCAAAACGCGAAAACGGAGGGCATGCTGCAGGTCTCGGGGCTGAAGGTGATTTACGACATGGCGGCGGCGGAAGGCTCCCGGGTGAAAGAACTGACTATCGGAGGCAAACCGGCGGTTCGATCGCGCAGCTACCGGGTGACCACCAACGACTTTCTCGCCGCGGGCGGTGACCGTTTCGGTATGTTCCGGGACGGGAAAAATGCCGTCATCGGCGACAACGTGAGGGATGCCTTTCTGGATTATCTCAAGAAACACTCCCCTGTTTACCCCCGGACGGAGGGAAGGATTGTGGTGACGCCATGAGTGATGACAAGATAACCGTAACCGTGAACGGGCAGCAGGTGCTCCTTCACCGGGGCCTGAAGGTGAAACACGCCCTCATCGCCTGCGACCAGTCCCTCTATGACGCCGCTGAGGCAGGCGATCTGGCCGTGCGCGACGCCAGCGGGTTCAATGTGGGCCTCGAAGGGAGCCTGCGCGACGGGGCAAAGATATTTACCGGCAAGCCCGACGAGTGATGGGCTGGTGACCGGGGGCGCATCCGGCCAACCAGAGAAGGTAAGAAGGTGAGAGGGTAAGAAAGTTGGAAGAGCCGGTGGCCAAATTCCTGCCCCCCGCTTCTCCAACCTTCTCACCTTCAGACCCTCTTACCCTCTGCATTATAAGGCGCCTTGCTTACCGAGCGGACGGGTGTCGATGAATAACCGGTTTGACGTGATCATCATCGGGGCGGGGCCGGCGGGGATCGCCTGCGCACAGGCCCTAGCGGGCTCGAGCCTGAGCGTTCTCCTCGTCGAAAAAAATGAGACCGTCGGACCGAAGATCTGTGCCGGCGGCCTGACCCGCATGGCCTTTGACTTCGGCATCCCGGAAGATCAGGCGCGCACGTTCCACATCCACTCCGTGCACATCGATGGGCGGCCGCCCTGCCGCATCGTCCTGACCAACCCCCTGAAAATGGTGGACAGGACCTCCCTGGGCCGGTACCACCTGTCTAAAGTCGAAAACGCCGGCAACATCGAACTGCTCACCGGGGCAAGGCTTGCGTCCGTGGATCGGGGCTCCATCGTAACGACGAAAGGGGCTTTCCGCTGCCGGCATCTCGTTGCGGCCGACGGGTCCCTCTCCCTTGTTCGAAAACACCTCGGGCTGCCCTCCAAATTCGGCGTCGGTCTCTACTACGAGGTGCCTCGGATTTCCGACGAAGTCCTGTTTCACTTCAAGCCCGGGATCGTCCGCTCGGGCTATCTCTGGGTCTTTCCCCACCGGACACACACCAATATCGGGATCTGTTTCAATCCCGACACGTTCACGGCCGGCCTGGCGAAAATCATTCTGCAGCAGTATATGCGGGAAAAGGGATTCCAGCGGGAGGGCGCACGACTGAAGGGGGGCCTGATCAACCATCTCTATTGCGGTTTCCATGTCGGAAATATCTTCCTGGCCGGGGATGCGGCAGGGCTAGCCTCCAGGCCCTCGGGAGAGGGCATCCACTTTGCGCTCGTGAGCGGCCGCGAGATCGGCCGCAAGATCCTCGACCCGCGGTACGACATGAAAGAATTCCGCGCGCTACTTTCCCTGAAGCGCAGGCAGGAGGGTTATTCGCGGCTCTTCGAGAGCGTGCCCCCGCTGCAGAAGCTATTCCTGGCAGGCTACTTCACGCTGATGAGGAGGCCGTGGATGCAGGCCCACATGGGCTATTGACGACCCATACCTTAATCTTCCTCTCCCCTCCGGGGGAGAGGATAAGAGGTGAGGGGGACTACTCCCCTTCCGCTTATACCCTCACAGCGGCAGTGACCGGTGAAAGAAAAAGAAGGGACGAGGGACCAGGGGATGGGGACGAGTAAAGAAGTGGCCGGTGATCGGTAACCGGTGAAGAAGAAAAAATTCATGCAGGGACCGACATGACAGAATCGCCGGAAAGCAAAGTTCGCTACACTCCCGGTAACCTGGGCGATCTGCTCAAGCATGGCTGGCTCGTGGAGATCGTACGGTTTCTCCACCGGCACAGGGGCGCGGAGCCCCTTCACTATGCCGACACCTTCTGCGGCTTCGCGGAATATGACGTCGGCGATGAGGTGGCACAGCGCATCCGCGACCGGTTCCATGTCATGTCATTCCGGAGGCTGCAGGAACCCTTCCTCGACCGCGGGAAATACGCCGGGAGCGTCACCCTCGCGAGACTTGCCGCGGAGGGAAATCTCAGGGCCTCCATCTTCGACAGCAACCCGGAAGCCCTGGCAAGCTTTCCCTCCGGTGAGACGGAGATTCTGGAAATCCGCTCGGGCTGTGATATACTGAATTCAGCAGACCCCTACGACCTGATCTTCCTCGACCCCTACGACGACATCTGGGATGTCTGGGAAACCGTTTTGGCAAAGAGTGCGGCCCGGCACCGCCTCTCGTCGATCCTGATCTTCCTTCCCTTCAAGACGGAGGCGCAGGGCGATCTCCTGACAGCGGCCGTCGACCGGCTCGGCATCAACTGCCAAAGGGGATTCGTAAAAAACCCGGGCTGTCCCCTCGACGGGACCTGTCACTTTGCTGCGATCTTCATCCCGGGGTCTTCGCTGAACATCGGTGCAGTGCTTGGCCTGTTCGGTGAGCTCAATATCGTCACGGCCCGTGTCAACGCCCTGGCCTCCGATCCCTGACCGGGGCACGGTACCTGCAAAGACGTCAGTAGATGCCCGCCATTGCGCGGGTGTTGACCCGGAGGAACGGATGAAGGAATACGAGGTCATCATCGTCGGCGGCGGCCCCGCCGGTATCTTTGCGGCCTTAACGCTGGCCGGGGGCGGAGCCAAAGACGTCCTGCTGCTCGAGCAGGGCAAGGGCATCGGGGAGCGAAGCCGACAGTGCGCAGGCGACATGCTTTGCGGCTGGGGCGGCGCCGGGGCCTACAGTGACGGCAAGCTGACCCTCTCCACGGAGGTGGGCGGACACCTGGGGGAATTCCTCGACGACAAGTCCCTCTACGAACTGCTCCTGGAAGCCGACAGGACCTACGTGGAGCACGGTGCGCCGGATCGGCTCTTCGGTGACACCTCCCCGGCAGTCGAGGAGTTGGGCGAGAAGGCGCGCCTTGCGGGCCTGGAGTTCATCCCGTCGCGGATCCGCCACATCGGCACGGAGAATTGTCTCGATGTGCTGGGCCGGATGTACGAATCGCTCGCCGGGAAGATCGAGATCTGCGCGGACTGCCGGGTCCAGTCGCTGCTGGCCCAGGAAGGGAAGATCATCGGGGTGAAGCTCGCCGACGGCGAGACCCGCTACGGACGTCACGTGATCGTAGCGCCGGGCCGCTCGGGCGCCTCCTGGATGAAGGTCGAGGCAAAGAACCTCGGGCTCCGGACACAGTCGAGCGCCGTCGACATCGGCGTCCGTGTCGAACTGCCCGCGACGGTCCTCAAGCCGCTCACCGACGTGAGCTACGAGTCCAAGCTCGTTTACTACTCGAAGAGCTTCGACGACCGCGTCCGGACCTTTTGCATGAATCCCTTCGGCGAGGTGGTGGCGGAGAGCAACGACGGGCTCGTCACCGTGAACGGCCACAGCTACGCATCGAAGAAATCCGACAACACCAATTTCGCGATCCTGGTGAGCAGCTCCTTCACGGAGCCTTTCGACGACCCCATCGCTTATGGACGCTACATCGCGCAGCTCGCAAATCTCCTGGGCCAGGGGGTCATCGTCCAGCGGCTCGGCGATCTTCTGCAGGGGCGGCGCTCCACAAAAGAGCGCATCGCCAAGTGCCTCACCCGGCCCACTCTCGCCGACGCCACCCCGGGGGACCTGAGCTTCGTCTTCCCCTACCGGCACCTCAAGAACATCATCGAGATGCTCCAGGTCATGGACACCCTGGCGCCGGGTGTCAACTCCCGCCACACCCTGCTCTACGGCGTGGAGGTCAAGTTCTACTCGAACCGCATCGAGGTGTCGAACGAGCTCGAGACGAAAATTGCAAACCTCTTCGCCATAGGCGACGGGGCCGGGATCACCCGCGGGCTCCTCCAGTCCTCGGCAAGCGGGATCCTCGCCGCAAGGGCAATTGCGGATCGCCTCGGCCACAGTTCATAACACGGGGAGCGACAGGCAATCTTTAACGGTTCCCCATCAGGCCGATCGGGGAGGGTCATCGTGCTGCTGAAAACGTTGGGCATCCTTCTTGCGGTTTCGGCCCTCGGAAGCCTCTATCTGGTCTACCTGGCCCTCAAGTCGGGCGATGTCAACGGTGCATTGCTCTTCTTCGGCTTCGTCCTGCTTCTCGGTCTTCCCGCTTTCGCCTGCCTCCGGCGATGGAATACGGGTTGCGCAATCGACGCCGAAGTGGAAAATGCCGAGCCGTCGGTCCCGGTCCGGTTTGTCCCGCACCGGTTCATGATGGCCGCACTGATCCTCACAGCCCTGGCCGTCCTGGCGGCCCTCGTGATTCCCCTCGTTTTACGCTAGGCAGCCCTGTTCGACCACAGATCGGCACCGGGCCCACCGAAGATGGTCCTTGACGACCCCGATGCCGCTTCCGTTCAGTTTTTTTCTTTCTTTTCAACGGCGTCTTCGGTATGCTTTTCAACAATTGCTGCAAAGGACGAACAACATCATCCGAGGAGGGGGGAAGATGAAAAAAATCGGGTTGGCGCTTGGGTTGGTTGTGGCATTTTGCCTGGTAATCTCATCGGCTCACGCGGCAGGTCCGGACGACCTCGTCGGGAAATGGCTGAACGGCAAACAGACGGCCCACGTGGAGATCTACAAGGCCGAAGGGAAGTACTTCGGGAAGATCATCTGGCTGAAGGAGCCCGTTTACCCCGCCGATGACAAGAAAGGCATGGCGGGAAAGCAGAAGGTGGACCGTGAAAACTCGGATGCTGCGAAGCGCAATCAGCCCGTCCTGGGCCTGGCCATCCTCCGGGATTTCGTTTTCGTGAAGGACGGCCTCTGGGAAAACGGGATGATCTATGACCCGGAAAACGGCAAGGACTACAAGTGCAAGATGACCCTGGAATCACCGGACGTGCTCAATGTCCGCGGGTTTATCGGCATCTCCCTTCTCGGGCGGACGGATACGTGGACAAGGGTCAAATAAAACAGGGTATCGGGTTAAGGGGACAGGGTCCCGGGAAAGAATAAAGACAAAAGAAAATTCCCCTTACATCCCCCTTTCATAAAGGGGGAAAAGAGGGGGATTTTTTTGCCTGTACTCTAAATTCTCGCGAGGTGTGCGCGCCGATTATTCTTCATCAGGCTGGTCGGAAGTGTTGCAGATGTCATCGTTTCCGGTCTGCTTTCCTTCGCAGTCAGCATGGAAAACCCTTAATTCACTTTTCAAATGGTCATCGATTAGCCATCCTTGCCCTTTCGATAATGAATATCCCCGTTTTGGCACGCGCCGGACAATGGCGACACCGCCCGGCAGGCGGCCATCAACTGTTTAGCTGTCTGATATCAATAGTGTTTTTCATGACGATCTCGTGTTCTGGCACGCTAGCTGCAAATGGGAATCGCGACGAAAACAAAGGGGACCATGTCATGAAACAGCTCACAGGCAGCAAAGATTTTGGATTGGACGAGTGTGTCGTTGCGATATTCCTTATCTGCATTGTTCTTACCGGAATGGTTATGAATATCTGTGTGAGCATGGCGGATTTCATGAGGAGTTGGAAACTACGAGCGACAGGCCGAGCCGATGACGGCAGATGGGCTATGATTGCTCAACAGGAACCATTTCCGACACGAGCGTCTCGGGACTGAATTACACGATCAAGGTCACCTTCAGGGTCAACACCGCAGGACAGGTTCTATTCCATTAAGTAAAAAGGATCGGGAGCGCCCTGCTCACCGATCCTTTTCTTCTTTTTTAATCCCGATACCGAAGACTGAATCCCGAATCCCCGCGCGGTATGCGTGCCGGTTCTTCTTCAGGCTGGTCAAAAAGGGCCAGATGCTAGGCGTCCGACGTGCTCAGGGTTCAGGGGGACAGGGTAGAGGGAAAAGCTCAGGACAAAAAACAAAACAGGAACAACACTTGAAAACCCCCTTTTATCCTTCAAAAAGGAAGATTGGGGGTTTCTTAATTCACGCAACCCGCGCCCCTGCGCGAAGCGCTAGTCCGAGACGACTTCGGGCCGCATCGACACGATCGCCGTCCTGCCTTCCTTTGGCTCGCTGCCATACTGCTTGTACAGGGCCATGACGCGCTTCACGTACCCTTTCGTTTCAGCGTAGGGCGGGATGCCGCCGTATTTGGCCACGGCCTTCTCGCCGGCATTGTAGGCCGCAAGGGCCAACGGCAGGTGGCCGTTGTAGACGTTCATGAGATAGCGCAGGTACTTGACGCCGCCCTCGATGTTGGACTCGGGCTCGAAGCTGTCCTTCACCTGCAGGGTCGAGGCGGTCTTCGGCATGAGCTGCATGAGGCCCTGGGCGCCCTTGGGCGAGACGGCCTTGTGATTGAAGTTGGACTCGGCCTTGATGACGGCCTTGACGAGGGAGTAATCGACCTTGTACTTGTCCGAGGCCTTCTGGATCAAGGGCCCGTATTTCGTCATGTCGATGCCGGCCTTGATGATCACCCGCCGCTCCTTGATCCAGAGCTTGTAATCGGGGCTGGTGGGCAGGTTGGTGATGTGCATGACCCCGTTCTCGTCCGTGTAGCGGTAGATGTCGGCATGGGCCGGCACAGCCGGAAACAGGACGCCAAGCGTCAACATCCCGAGCAACAGGGCAACCAAAAGGGGTCTTGCAAAGGGGTTCATGTAGGGCACCGACGGAGAAACGAATTGCACACAGGTGATTCTTCTATCAAAATTATGGGTTTGGAGAAAGTGGAATCTTTCCCGGCCCTTCACGCCTTAAATGAGATTCAAGAACCATACCACCTCTATTGCCTATCGGCATCGCTGGCCATAACCTGAGCCTCAGCCGCGGGATCCGATGGACCGTCCAGGGGTCACCTGGAGAAATATTGGCCCTTCTTGCCGGGCAGGCTGCCCCTGTCTTGACGGTTGTCGAAAAAATCCCTAACGATATTGAACAAGTTACCGATAATTAACTTCAGGGGCCGGTCGCTGTCCTTTGGAAAGCAGCCCGTCAACAGGCGACCCAAAAGGAGCGGAGATGAGCGAAAGAATCCATGTAATTTTTTCGAGCACGAACAAAAACTTTCTCTACAACTGCGAGATCCCGATTTCCATGCTGCCGAGAATCGGCGAGCGAATCCGGCTGAGCATCCCGGGCCACTCGGATATCCGCTGCTACGTGGAAGACATGGAATGGCAGTATGCCGAGCTGGAAAAGGCAATCGATATCTCGATCGTTGCACGGATCAAGATGCTGCAGGAAGACTAAAAAAGTGTTCAGTGGCTAGTGGTCAGTGGCCAGTGAAAATACCGGAGATGATAAAAGACTGACCATTGAACACTGATCACTGCGGCCTCATTGCCGCCTACAAACGCCGCGCGATCATCTGCAGCAACATTCCCGCAATGAGCAAAAAGACGTACACTTGGCCGAGCAGCAGGATCTGCTGTGTCGATATGATCTCCGCCATCCCCAGGGCAATCACAACCGCAAAGAAGGCAAGCCCCCCCACGATCAGCCAGTAGGCGAATTTCGCATTTTTCAGCCATTCACGCCAGGGTGTTTCCATCGTATTCCCATTCTCAGGATCGTTTGCGAGTTGACAGGCCGTCTGTTTTCACATAGAAAAAGCGCAGGGGATACCATGCATCGACGGGACGTAACAATCATTCTCTTCTTATGCATGCTGCTGCTTGCGGGGTGCACCGGTCTTTTTTTTGACGAGCCCACCATCACCCTGAAAGAAATACACGTCCGCCAGCTCTCCCTAACCGATGCGTCCCTTGTCTTCGTTGCCGAGATCCAGAACCCCAACAGCTATGAGCTGCGACTGAAGTCGCTCGACTACACCGTTCACCTGGACGGCCGCGAGACGGGCAGCGGCTCGCTGCAGAAGGAGATTTCCGTTCCCGCCTCCTCGTCGGCCCCCGTGGAGATACCTGTTACAGCCCGCTTCGGCAGCCTGGGTGCCGTCGCCAAAATGTACATCTCCGGCCAGGAGCTTCCCTACCGGATCGAAGGCAAGGCCCTCGTGAAGGCCGGCCTCTTCGACCGCACCTTCCCCTTCTCCCGCACCGGCACCCTCTCCACGAAAAAAGGATAGCCCCTCTTTGTTCTTCCCCTATACCCTGTACCCTGTACCCTTGACCCTATATTTCATAGCTCTCCCCCAGCGATGGGACTTTCGTCACAAAACCCAACTTCTCCTTCACCTGCTTTTCGAACTCGAGGGCGCTCGCTTCCTCGCCGTGGACGATGAAGACCTCGGGCTTGTTCTTAAAGAGGCCCAGCCACTCCAACAGCTCCTTCTGGTCGGCGTGAGCCGAGAAGCCGCCGATCGTGTAGATGCGGGACCGGACGGCGACCTTGTCGCCGAGGATGTAAACTTCCTTCGTCCCGTCGACGATGACCCGCCCCAGAGTCCCTTTGGCCTGGAACCCCACGAAGACGACACTGCACTCCGGGCGCCAAAGGTTGTGCTTGAGGTGGTGGCGGATGCGCCCGCCGTCACACATGCCGCTCCCGGCCAGTACAATGACACCTGAGGTGATCCGGTTGAGCTTCATGGATTCCTGGACGGAGGAGGTGAAGTGGACGCGGACGGCTTTGCCCTTCTTTTTCCCGAAGAGGCGCTTCGCATCCTCGTCGAAAAGCTCGGGATGGGAAAAATAGACCTTTGTGACCTCGTCGGCCAGCGGGCTGTCCACGTAGATATCCAGAGGTGAGGCCAGCCGCCCCTCGCGGACAAGCTTGTTGAAAATGTAGAGGAGGTCCTGCGTGCGCCCCACGGCAAAGGAGGGGATGTATACGTTTCCGCCCCGCTTGAAGGTAGACTCGACGGCCCCGGCAAGCTCCTCCAGGCTGTCTTCCTTCCCCTTGTGGAGGCGGTTTCCGTAAGTGGATTCCACGACGACATAGTCGGCCTCGGCTGCGTGCTGGGGGTCCTGGACGATGGGGTTGCCCTTCTTCCCGATATCGCCCGAGAAGACGATTTTCTTCTCGGGGTTATTCCGGTACCAGAGCTCCAGGGTCCCCGACCCGAGGATGTGCCCGGCATCGCAGAAGCGGTATCGGATCACACTGTCCAGGGCATAGGTTTCCCCGTACTGTTTCTTCTCGAAGAAGGCGATGGAGGCCATGGCATCCTCGACGGTGTAGAGGGGCTCGACGACCTTATCGCTTCCGGCGCGCCGGGCCTTCTTCGTCATCCACGCGGCATCCATCTCCTGGATGTGGGCCGAGTCGGCCAGCATGACCCGGACCAGCTCCGCCGTGGCGGCCGTCGTGATGATCTTCCCCTTGAAGCCCTCGCGGACCAGGCGCGGCACGAGCCCCGTGTGGTCGATGTGGGCGTGGGTCAAAAAGACGCAGTCAATCTCCCTGGGGTTGAAGCCGAAGGGCTTGCGGTTGAGTTCGTCGGAATCGTGACCCTGGTGCATCCCGCAGTCCACGAGGAACTGCAGGCCGTTTACGGAGAGCTGGTAGCAGGATCCCGTTACTTTTCGCGCCGCGCCGAGGAAGGTGATCTTCATAATAAGGAAGCCTCGCAGTCGTTTGAATGGTGAATGGGAGATGCAAACTGGACAGACCGCAACAAATGATTCATATAACAGTTGCTGCGGGCATGCAACTGAATTGACCCCGCGGGGAAGGATATGGATGAGCAACCACGCATTGGAAACAAAGGCGCGGTGGGACCGCCTGGCGAAACACTATGGCCTCGTCGAATTCCTCTCGGAGTGGTACCTGAAGCCGTTTCGAAAGGCCTTGTGGGCCCGCGCCGAAGGACGCATCCTCGAAGCGGGCGCCGGGACGGGGCTCAACATCGCCTTCTACCCGGCCGAGGCCCGGGTCACGGCGACGGATCTTTCCGGGGCGATGCTCGTCAGGGCCCGGGAGCGCGCCGGCGAGAGGCAGATCCACGTCACATTCCATGAGGCGGATCTCTGCAACCTCCCCTTCGCGGACGGCACCTTCGACACGGCCGTGGCGACCTTCGTCTTCTGCTCCCTGCCGGACCCGGTTGCGTGCCTGCGGGAGATGGGCCGTGTGACCAGGCCCGGCGGGCAGATCCTTCTTCTTGATCACGTCAGGATCGAGCGCCCGCTGATCGGCCCTCTCATGGACCGGCTCAACGCTGCGACGGTCCGCCTCGCCGGGGAGTACATCAATCACCGGATGGATGAATTCGTGCGTTCGGCAGGCTTTGAGATCGTCGAAAGCCGAAGGCTCGGCTTCATGGGGATCATCCAGCTTATTGCGGCGCGCGCGTGAGCGTTACACGTTCGTCACGGAGGCTTTGTCCTTGACAGTCCGGTACCGCTTCCCTAGAGTTGATATCAACACAATATTTCGCCGCACAACGAGCGGACATCCGAAAGGGACAGGCGCATGAACACCTTCAAACAGGCCGCCGTCAAGATATACAACGACGCCAAAAAAGAGAAGCGCCTGACCGAGGGCCGCACCCTCGATGAGCTCAAGCGCATCGCCCTGCGCCACGAGGGCGTGATCCAGACGCAGGCCGGCTCCGTGGCGGCGGACTCGGAGCCCATGAACCGCTGCGCCCCCCACACCCGCAACAGCGTCGACCACCCCTTCGGCGAGCCCGAGGACAACCTCGCCCGGCAGGCCGTGGAGCGCCTCTCGAAGGAAAAAATCGTCTGCCTCGACACGATGGTGGGCGACGGCCGCGACGGGGTCACGGCGCGCTTCATCATGCCCGAGCAGTACGCCCAGATCGCCTACGGCCTGAAACTTCTCATGGATTACCCCGCAGCAAGGGTCGTCGAGGAGCCCACCTACACGATCATTTTCTTCACCGACGAAGCTTTCGAGCCGAACAAAAAAAAGAAGCTCCTGGACAAAGACGTCGCCGTGCGCCTCTGGATGGGCGAGAAGCGGGGCGAGCAGGTCAAGATCTGCCGCAACACCGTCTACCTCGGCGAGGGGAAGAAGGGCGTCTTCATGTTCGAGGACTGGCGCGTGAAGGCCATCGACAAGACCGGGATCTTCCTCCATGCCGGCGCCCGGAGGGACTGGCTCTGGATCCATGATCTCGAGACGGACAGGCCCGAGCTGACGGAAGTCGTCACGGCCATCTCGGGGCTCACGGCCACAGGGAAAACGACGACGCTGTGCCGCCGCCTTGCCCGCCTGCCGCGGGAGAGCTCCGAAATGATCGGCGACGACGGCGGGACCTTCGCCTTCGACGGCGGCTATGCCGCTTTCGAGATCGGCGGGCTCTATGTGAAAACAGAAGGCCTTGACCAGAGCCAGCCCGAGATCCTCCGGGCGGCCGAGTCGAGGGACGCCTTCCTGGAAAACGTGGCCGTCACCCGATACCCCTACGTGCCGGACTTCATGGATACCCGCAAGACCGGAAACGGCCGCGCCATCGTGACACGGGAGAAGCTGGAGATCGCAAGCCCAGGGCTTCGCGCCGACCGGCTCCACTACATCGTCATGCTCACGCGTAACCCGCTGGCCAACGTGATCAGCAAGCTCACGCCCGAACAGGCCACCATGCAGTTCATCTATGGAGAGTCCATCGAGAGCTCGGGAGGCAACCCCGAGGAGGCGGGCAGGTTCAAGCGCGAGTTCTTCCTCGACCCCTTTGTGGCGGGAGATCGGCTCGAGCACGCCATGATCTTCTATGAGATCCTCCGAAAGAGCCGAATCAAGTGCTACCTCGCTAACACGGGCACCATCGGCCAGGACGATCTGAAGGTGGCTCTTCGGCAGTCGCTTGCGACCTATAACGATTTGCTGCGCTACCAGCTCCGTTTCAGCTACGAGCCCGACTACCTGGGGCTGCACTACCCGATCAAGTGCGACCGGGCAAACCTCGATCTCATGATCGCCCACCGGCTCTTCCCCGACAAGGAGCTGCTGAAGAAGAAGCTCACCGATTTCTTCCGCGGCCGCGAGCATTTCCTGGAGGCCTTCGAGGGCAAATACGGGAAGATCCCCGAGGCGATCCGCGAATCCGTCCCCTACCGCTACCGCGACATCAACGACAGCGAGAGGATCATGGCGGAGTAACGAAGGGAAGGTTCGAGGAGCGAGGAAGAAAAACAAGCATCAAAAGGAGCTGCATGATGCCCGCAGAAACAATGCAGTCCAGCAGAGAGATGCGGGGCAAACGCAAGCCTTCGATGCTGATTCTAGGCAGCTTCGAAAAGCTGAAGCAGGATCTGATCCCCGCGCTTTTCCGCATCGCGAGCGATCATGAGATCGGTGATATCGACATCATCCATTCGCCGGAGGCTGTCGAGCTGAAGCGGCTCAGGGGATACACCCTGATCTTTGTGGCTTTCGAGATTTACAGGGACAATGAGTCCTTCTTTCGCATGCTGCCGGAATCCATCCAGGATCGGATCACCATCCTGTCAAGACCCGCAGACTTCCCATCCGTAGCCCCGGAGATCAGATGCGCGTGCTACTGCTCTGAATTGAAGGCTCTTCTGCCCAGGGAAGAGGCGCAACTCTTCGACCACCACACTGAGCCCGCTAAGCCCCGATAGCGTAAAGTATGAGCCTGAGCCCGTTACTGATTCTCATTCAAATTCAAATCTGCCAATGTGAGGGGCGTCCCTGCTTCCCTTCAAATTCGCAGTGGAAAAGATCAAAAACTACAACTGTTTCAGATTCTATAAAGGAGGGAGCCTAATGCCGATATTCATGATGTTCGGGAAATATAACCAGGATTCCATAAAAGGTGTGTCCCCGGAACGGACAAAGAAGGCGGTCGAAATCATCGGGCAAAACGGTGGCAAGGTTATATCCATGTTCGCCGTTGTAGGTGAGCATGATCTGGTCTTTACTTTGGATTTCCCCACGACTGAGAAAGCCCTGGCGGCATCGATCGCGCTACACATGCTGACGGGTATTTCCTTTACTACCTCGCCAGTGGTCGATGTCGAACAATTCGATCGCATGATTTCCGAGATTAAAAACATGTAGCATACTCTTAATCTGCATGAAGGGAATGGGCTCCTGCAGAGAGGTGGGGACCAGGCTGACCCCATTTCTTCGCCCGGGACATCAGAAGGTTGCGGAGACAAGCTCGAAGACAAAGCTGCCGACCGCAAGGCGGGTCTGGATCTTCACGGGGAGATGACGTTCGTCGGTCGTAAACCAGATTTTGAGCGACGGCCCGCCGCTGTCGCTCACGATGCCTTCCAGGCGGCTCATATCGGGGATGACCAGCAGGGTATCATAGACGTCGTGGTGGATCGTCACCGTCTCCCGGCTGGCCACGATCGCCCTGGTATTGATAACACGGTTCCCGTCCGTGACCGGGATTTCTAGAACATCGCCGGGAATGAGCCGGTACATCCGGATGGCAAAGATGAGGGACAGGGGATCAAAAGTGCCGGGCTGAATAGTAACAGGCTTCTCGGGCTGGCCGAAATTTGTGTACGTGGCCGTCCCATGGGTCCAGTCAAATGAAACGACCGCGTCCCGTGGGTATTCCCCCGTGCTTTTTTTCCGGTATTGGAGTGAGCGGGTCACCTTGAGATCGGTAAAAGAATCCTGCCGCTCGCGTATCTTGTAAAAAAAATCGACCTGGGAATTCGTGCTGGTCGTCATGACGAAGTGACGAGCCGGCTGGCCGTTGACAGAAGCATCCGGCAACACCTCGATCACTGCCTCCCCTGCCGGGAGAAAAAACCATTTTGCCCTGTAAACCAGCCGTTCCCCCGGCTCGAAGATATACATCCTGTCGGCTGCCACGCTCTCGCCCGCAGCAGCCAGGACCATTAGCCAGACGATGAGGGTGACCGGTATGGAATGTTTTTTGAGCATGAATCCCCTGTATCCTCAGCGATCCGGAAACGTCACCGCTGGAGGGTTGATCAGGTATTTCGCGAGCCTGATATCAGCTTTGCAGTAAGGGTTCAACTCCAGGGAAAAAATAGGGGACGCCCCTCACATTGGCAGATTTGGCTTTGAATGAGAATTAGATATTATCCGTACGACAACCCCAGCCTGGACGATAATTCCTGTAGCTTTTTGTCGAAAGTCCATAGTGGCGCTTGTGTCAGAACGGCCGCGACAAGAAGATGGGCATCGACATAGCCCAGCCCTTTTCCCATCAGGGAGTGCTTTTCGATGAAGTGCATCACTTCTTCATGCTCCGCATGCACTGCCGCAGGGAGAGCCTGCAGCAACGAGAGAATCTCGATCCTGTTTTTTAGATTGCCGCAGGCAAGTTCCCCAATGACGAAGGGGTGACAAAGAACATGACCCTCATTCAATAACGCATCCAGGCCGACGGCCCCTTCCCGCAGATGCGCCACCCACACCGATGTGTCCACCAGCACCATGTCAATTGTTCCTGGCTCTGCGTCTGGGTATCGTCTCGAGCTTCTTTTCGGTCCCCCCCAGCCTTGCCAACCGCTTGCCGCTTTCCCGTGCAATCAAGGTCTCCAGTCCAAGCTTCACCAGGGACGTTTTCTCCCTGATGCCGGTCAGTTCCGCCGCCCTGCGGATCAGCTCGTCTTCGATGTTGATCGTCGTTCTCACGGGATTCACCTCTCCAGTACATACTTTATGCATGCATCAGTATGCATAATATATGTGCACCTGTCAAGGCCATTGGGGTGTTTCTTCGGGTCGTGTCTTGTATTTCATCATTTCCATCCTCTCCCGGAAAACCAAAATACAAAACCCCGCTCTCTTCCGAGACGCGGGGCCTGTCGACTCATGGCGCTCTCCCTTTTGAGGGTTGGGCGGTTCTGTTCGGGTTATGCCTGCTTCACTTCATCCGCTGCATTTGTAAACGGATAATGCATCTAATTCAGGAGAATTCTTGTTGCTCCTGATCCGGAGCGGATTGCCCGAAGGGTCACGCTTTAAAGTGAGGAGGTGCGATTTGAAGAATTTCGGTTGAAGTGAATTACCCCGACTACAAGGCAGAACAGCTGATCGGCGTCAGTGTCGGTTGAAATATCTCCGGATGATGTGTATTATTACGCAATTCATGGACTTGTAGCGGGAGCAGGGAAGTTCATTCTGCTTGTGAGTAATCCCTTGGGCTGCCCTGGGCACGGAATCTGACAATGATGATACCTCTCTGGATCAAGATCGCTTATACGCTTTTTGTTGCTGTTACCGTGGTGGTCTATTCCGTTAAGTATAGTCTCGGGAACTTTCTCTGGTTCTCGGACATTGCTTTGTTGACCTCGGTACCCGCGCTCTGGCTCGAAAGCAGCCTGCTGGCAAGTGTGATAGCGGTTGGCATCGTTCTTCCGGAAGTGCTCTGGAATGTGAGCTTTTTTGGACAGCTCCTGACGGGCAGGCGGATCACGGGGCTGACGGATTACATGTTCGATCCGCACAAACCGCTGTACCTCAGAGCTCTATCCTTGTTCCACGTGTTTCTGCCTGTCATGCTTCTCTGGATGATCCATGTATTGGGTTATGCGCCAGCCGCCTGGATTGCGCAGACGGCTCTTACCTGGGTTGTGCTTCCGCTGACCTATTTATTCACGAATCCTGAAGAGAACGTGAACTGGGTGTTCGGGCCGGGCGCGAAACCGCAGAAGCGGATATCGCCCCTAATCTATCTCGGTCTTTTACTGATCGGGTTTCCGCTGCTTGTCTATCTGCCTACGCATTTACTGCTGCAAATGCTATTCAACTGAGAGATGGGAAAGAAAGCTGCGGAGTTCTATGAGATTTGCTGGCGCTGGTGGGTACCCGCTTGTTTCAAGGCAGATTCGGTCGCTCTGTGTTTTTGTGAATCCGGCAGAACTGCCTGATGATGTCCAGGACGATGTCTCCGTATTTCTCCAGTTTTGCAGCCCCTATGCCGTGGATCCGGGAAAGACCGTCCCTGGTTTGCGGCAGATGGGTCGCCATTTCCTTCAAGGTACGGTCATGGAATACCGTATAGGGCGGGATGTTCATCCGGTCTGCGATCTCTTTGCGTTTTTTCCGCAGGAGTTCAAAAAGGCCGGGGTCATATTGACCGGGAACTTCAGCCCTGGAATGGAGATCTGCACCCTCCTTCTCCAAAAGCCCCGAGACGGTTTCCTCTCCTCTCAAAACCTCCCATGCCTTCCGGGTCAGTTTCAGGGCCCCGTGCTCCAGATCCTGAATCATCAAGCCTTTGCGAATGAACTGACGGGCAAGGTGGCGCCATTGCTTTGCTGAATGTGCCTTTCCTATGCCATGGGTGGATAACCGATCATGTTCATGTTGCAGAACCTTGATCGATTTTGAACCCCGCAAAATGTCGACCACATGACTGGTGCCGAAGCACTCCCCGGTTCGTTTGACACAGGAAAGAAACATCTGCGCAGGAATCGTGATATCGCATAGGTTCTTGTTCTCGATCTTGCAATTGTCGCACATCCCGCACGCAGCCTGATCGGACTTTTCGCCAAAATATTCCAGCAGGGGGACGCGCCGGCAAAGCTCCGTCTCGGCGTAACCCAGGATGGTGCTCAGAAGAATATTGGCTATCACTTGTTCATGCCCGGTTTTTTGCTGGATAAAGTACCGGACATTTCGTATGTCGCCATAACCGAACAGCATCAGGCAATGGGCAGGCAAACCATCGCGCCCGGCTCGCCCTATCTCCTGGTAGTAGGTTTCCAGGCTTTTGGGCAGGTCATGATGGATGACGAAGCGGACATTGGGTTTGTTGATCCCCATGCCGAAGGCAATCGTCGCCACAATGATCTGGATGTCATCTTTGACAAAGAGGTTCTGATTTTCCGTGCGCACCTCGTCGGAGAGGCCTGCATGGTAAGGCCTTACGGAATAACCCTTTTCATGGAGAAATTCATAGAGATGGTCCGTCTGCTTGCGCGAAAAGCAATAGATGATTCCCGATTCGTTCCGGTAGGATTTCATAAACTCAGTGATTTGCTCAAGAGGGGCGACTTTGGGTTCCACTTCCAGGAAGAGATTCGGACGATTGAAACTGCCAATGAATTCATCGGTCTCGCCGATATGCAGAGACTTTTTGATATCATCGCGCACCCGCCGGGTTGCGGTGGCGGTCAGGGCGACACAAACGGCGTCATTGAAGATAGATCGCAACCCGCCCAGCTGACGGTATTCGGGGCGGAAATCATGGCCCCACTCTGAAATACAATGTGCTTCGTCAATGGCGATGCAATCGACTTTCATTGTCGAAAGCAGGTCAAGGGTCCTGGGGCTCAACAGGGCTTCCGGAGAAAGATAAAGCAGTTTTACCTTGTTCGCTTTGAGCTTTTCGACATGGCGACGATACTCATCGGGTTTCAAGGTACTGTTCAGATACACAGCCGCAACACCGCATTCCTGCAGCTCGTCTACTTGATTTTTCATCAGCGAGATCAAGGGAGAGATGACAATCGACAATCCCCCGCAGATCAGGGCCGGGATTTGATAGCAAAGAGACTTGCCTCCTCCCGTCGGTAAAACGACAAGGGCATTTTTCTTTTCCAGAAGATGGGCGATGATGGCCTCCTGAAGGGGCCAGAAGTCATCGTAGCCAAACACGTTTTTAAGAATGGATTTCGCCTCGGCAATCCCATCACTCATTATGCCCTCCGGGCGTCTGCGTTTGGAATGGCCCGTCATCGATGTGGTTCGTCGTTCTCATGAGATCGCTGCTCCATGACACCTTTTATGGACGCATGAATATGCATGGAAAACATGCCAATGTCGAGGCCATTGTAAAATGATGATTGATTTCGCCGCGCTTTGGCGATAAAAGCTCTTTTCCATATCATGACAGGGTCTCAACCGATGGATCGGCTGAAAAAGATAGCCCGTTATCTGTAGACGATCCTGGGTGCATTTCGCGAGACCAACGATTCGCTGACCGGGTCGCAGAAAAAGATCGAGGAAGTCGCGCTGCAAAACAAGCGTGTGGAAGCCCTGCGAGAGTTCGCCCGGCTGTCGAATCTGAGGGTTGATAAGGGTGTAGTAGGTTATCTCGAGGTGCTGGTAGCCGAGAACGAGTTGTTCGCGGCCGAGCTGGCGGTGGTACTGATCGCTGCCCTCTACGCGCAGCTCATCAACGTGTACCAGGCCATGGGTGGCGGTTGGGTCGATATCGCCGGGTCGATCGCGCCCGAGCCGCAGGGCGCGGTGACAGTGCGAGCGCCATAGCATCAGAGCCAAAGCATCAAAAGGAGGAGCATTGAAAGTGTCCAATGCGATTCGTTGCGAAAATCTTGTGCGCCTGCGTCCACGCCGCTGGCCCGGCTTGTGTGCGGTGGTCGTCGCTATGAGCCTGGTCTTTGCGAATTCGGCGTTTGCCGCCGAACCCGATCTCGCCCGCGCCGAGCAACTCCTGCGCGATGGCAGCTATCAGGAGGCATACGATCTGCTCGCGCCCTTCGAAGCGGCCGGCAAGGGCGACGCCGCATTCAACGCGCTGCTCGGCCGGGCCGCGCTGAAGACAAGCCGCGCGGACAAGGCGCTGACGTTTTTCGAGCGGAGCCTCGCGGCGGCCCCGAATTCGGTCGACGCACACCTGGGCCTGGGCCGCGCCTATCTCGCCCTCGGTAACTATGCACGCGCCAAGATCGAGTTCGAGACCGTGCTGCGTTTCGACGACCTGCCGCCCGACCTGCACCGGCAGGTCGAGATCTACGCCGAGGCGGCGCAGGGCTATGCCGAGGGCAAGCGCCTGCTCGCCAATGGCTACGCGATCGTGGGCGCCGGCAACTACCGCGTGAACGCCACGTCCGGCACGAATGCTTTCGGCGGAGGCGACACCGACGACAACTTCTTCAGCGCACGTGTTGGCGGCGGGCTGAACTATGAGCTCGCTGACAGCTACGCGCTGACCGGCAGCCTGGACTATCGCTACCGGAACTACGACAACGCCGATCGAAGGAACGACTCCGACCTGCGCTGGAACGGCGCCGTCGGCCGCACGATCGGCGAGGGCAACCTGGCCACCGGCCTGAGGGGCCGGGTGAGCTACCGGGGCAACGGCAGCTACCGCAACGACTACGGCCTCTACGGCAACTACCGCCACCGCCTCGACCCCGACAACCAGCTCACGGTGGGCGCAGAGTTCCGGCGCCGCGACTACCCGGACGGCCCGCTGCGCTCCAGAAGCCGCAACATTGCCGAGCTGACCGGCAGCTGGACGCATTCGTTGCTGGACGGCAAGGCGAGCTTCACCCTGGCTGCGTTCGGCGGGCGCGAATTCGCCACGAACGACCGCCCCGACGGCGACAACAACTTCTTCGGCCTGTCGCCGACGCTGAACTTCACCCTCACCGACAAGCTCGGCGGCTTCGTGTTCGGCTTGTGGCAGAACGACCGCTACAACATCGAACGCCTCAACGTCGGCCCCGCCGACGAGATCCTGGGCATCACCGCGCGCAACGACAACCTGTACGAGGTCGGCGGCGGCCTGACATGGCAGTTCGCGCCGAGCTGGTCGCTCAACCCGGAAATTCTCTACATCCGCGACCAGAGCAACATCCTGGCGGTCAATTACAGCTCGACCGAAATCTGGATCACGCTGCGCAAGGATTTCTAGCCGGCGCCCGTCAGCGCCAGACGGTTTGCCCGAACCGCAGGCCGCATCGAACACGGGCTCGTAACAGCTCAGGCGGCCTGCATCCTGCCGATGGGAGTCGTTGCCGGAGCGCAGGGTCAGGGTCGTGACCTGCGCGGGGTCGGACACGGGTAACCCTTGCGGCAGGAACCGGGGCACGATGGATCCGCCTCGGCAAGGTGGTGCAGGAGGTTGAGCCTCTCCTTTCCCCGCAATACAGACCGGGGGCCTGCGATCGTGATGCTTTCTTTGAGGGGCCGAAGCATGAAAATTCCGGCATGCTTGAATGGGTAAAATAGTCCTCGGTTAATTTTTCCTTTTCTAATTGCATTGACAGTCGCACCCGTCGGTTGGTATGATAAAAAAGTAGAAAGCGGATTTATGTTTTATCGTCTCGCCAGTCCGCAAACCTGAAGCCGACGCGCCGCGCCGGCCACGCCGAATCCGTCAAGAAGAGTCTGGGTCGTGTACTCAACCGGATCAAGGCGCAAAAGCATTTGTCGATGCCGAGCGCTGCCGCGCACGGCAACCCGCATTCGGATTCTCAAGTCTCGGATTGAAACTTCAAGGAGACAATATGGCTTCGACTGAACAGAAAATGACGCGGTTGCAACTGACCGCGATGGTTGTGGGCGGGATGATCGGCGCGGGCATCTTCTCGCTGCCGCGAACCTTCGCGAATGCCACCGGTCCGATGGGCGCGGTCATCGCCTGGCTCATCGCGGGCACCGGCATGTACATGCTGGCGCGGGTGTTTCAGGCGCTGGCCGAACGCAAGCCCGACATCGACGCCGGCGTCTATGCCTACGCCCGGGAAGGCTTCGGCGACTACCCGGGCTTCCTGTCCGCCTTCGGCTACTGGATCGGCAGTTGCATCGGCAACGTGTCGTACTGGGTGCTCATCAAGTCGACGCTGGGCGCATTCTTCCCCATCTTCGGCGACGGCAACACGGTGATCGCGATCGGGGTTGCCTCGATCGGCATCTGGCTGTTCCATTTCCTGATCCTGCGCGGCGTGCAGCAGGCTGCCTTCATCAACAGCATCGTCACGGTGGCCAAGGTCATTCCGATCCTGGTCTTCCTCGTGATCCTGTTCTTCGCCTTCAAGATGGACCTGTTCCGTTACAATCTCTACGGCGGCGACCTGACCGCCGGCCTTTTCGAACAGGTCAGGGCGACGATGCTGGTGACGGTGTTCGTGTTCATCGGCATCGAAGGCGCCAGCGTCTACTCGCGCTTTGCCAGGGAGCGTGCCGACGTCGGCAAGGCGACGATCCTGGGCTTTATCGGCGTGACGTGCCTGATGGTGCTGGTCACCTTGCTGCCGTACGCGGTGCTGCAGCGCGCCGACATCGCCGGCATGCGCCAGCCGTCGATGGCGGGGGTGCTCGAGTCGGTGGTCGGTTCGTGGGGAGCGATCTTCGTCAGCGCTGGGCTGATCGTTTCGGTGCTCGGCGCCTACCTGGCCTGGGCGCTGATCTGCGCTGAAGTGATGTTCGCCGCGGGCAAGTCGAAGGACATGCCGGCGGTGTTCGCCAGGGTCAACAAGAACCAGGTCCCTGTGGTGGCCCTCTGGACGACCAGCATCATCATCCAGCTCATCGTGATCTCGACCTACTGGTCGCGCGACGCGTTCTCGCTGATGCTGAACCTGACCAGCGCGACGACGCTGATCCCGTACCTGTTCGTCGCCGCCTACGGCATGATGATCGCCCAGCGCCGTGAAACCTACGACGTCCGGCCCGAAGAGCGCCAGCGCGACCTGATCCTGGCCTCGCTTGCGGTGGCGTACACGCTCTTCATGATCTACGCCGGCGGCCTGAAGTTTATCCTGCTGTCGGCCATCCTGTTTGCGCCGGGAACGCTGCTGTACTTCTGGGCGCGACGCGAGCAGGGCAAGCCCGTGTTCAACAAGACCTCGGATTGGGTCGTTTTCGGCATCATTGTTGCCGGCGCCATCTACGGCGTCTACGGTCTGGCGACCGGTACCATTTCTATCTAACCCACTGCAACCAAACCAAGGAGTTCATCATGGCAGATACAAGCGAAATCAAGTATGGCGTGCATTCAGAAGTCGGCCAACTGCGCAAGGTGATGGTCTGTTCCCCCGGCCACGCCCACGAGCGCCTCACGCCGTCCAACTGCGACGCGTTGCTGTTCGACGACGTGCTGTGGGTGGAAAACGCCAAGCGCGACCACTTCGATTTCGTCAGCAAAATGCGCGATCGCGGTGTCGACGTGGTGGAAATGCACAACATGCTGGCCGAGACGGTGGCCGTGCCCGAAGGCAAGAAGTGGATCCTCGACAACCAGGTCGTGCCGAATCAGGTGGGCCTGGGCTTCATCGACGAGCTGCGCAGCTACCTCGAAGGCCTGAACAACCGCGATCTTGCCGAGACGCTGATCGGCGGCCTGTCGACCAACGAGTTCCCTGAATCGGTCGGCGGCAAGGCGTTCGCGGTTGTCCGTGATGCGGCCGGCGTCACCGAGTACCTGCTGCCGCCGCTGCCGAACACGCTGTACACGCGCGACACCACCTGCTGGATCTACGGCGGCGTGACGCTCAACCCGCTGTACTGGCCGGCACGGCACGAGGAAACCGTCCTCACCACCTCGATCTACAAGTTTCACCCCGACTTTGCAGGCAAGGTCAACGTCTGGTGGGGCGACCCGACCGAAGACCATGGTCAGGCCACGCTGGAAGGCGGCGACGTGATGCCCATCGGCAAGGGCAACGTGCTGATCGGCATGAGCGAGCGCACCTCGCGCCAGGCAATCAGCCAGCTCGCGGCCATGCTGTTCAAGAAGGGCGCGGCCCAGCGCGTGATCGTGGCGGCGATGCCGAAGATTCGCGCCGCGATGCACCTGGACACGGTGTTCACCTTCGCCGACCGCGACTGCGTGCTGGTCGCGCCGGACTTCATGAACCAGACGCGCACCTTCTCGTACCGCCCGAGCAGCCACCCCAGCGGCGTCGAGCTGCACGCGGAGAACAAGCCCTTCGTAGACGTGGTGGCCGGGGCGCTGGGCTTGAAGAAAATGCGCGTGATCGAAGCCGGCGGCACCGACTACCAGCGCGAACGGACGCAATGGGACAGCGGCGCCAACCTGGTCTGTGCGTCGCCCGGCGTGGTCTTCGCCTACGACCGAAACACCTACACCAACACGCTGCTGCGCAAGGCCGGCATCGAGGTGATCACGATCGTCGGCGCGGAACTCGGGCGCGGCCGCGGGGGCGGTCATTGCATGACCTGCCCGATCATCCGCGACGCGGTGGACTTCTAAGGCAGGCGGGGCGGTTCCAGCTCACCTCGTGGACATCGCCTTCCAAGTAATTCACTGACCACAAAGTCATCCGTGAACGGGAGTCAACGCATGAAGTGTACGCACGGCGACGACCAGCGGCGATTTCACGGCCTTCATTTTCGCGAAGATGATCCAACCCGAGATCCAGGCGATGACGCAGCTTTCCCTCATCGAGCGGATCAAGAGCGACCCCAGGGTGGGTATCGATGAACAGTAACCCGCGCAAGCCAAGGCGCCAACACGCATGAAAAGACCCGACTCACCGCAGCCGCTCACGCTGGCAGAGGCGATCATCCCGGTCGTCTGCCTCATCTTGCTGGTCGGGTTGTCGTACTTCCTGTTCGGCGACGCCGGCGCGGTCGGGCCGAACCAGGTCGCGCTCGTCGTCGCGACGATGATCGCGGTGTTCATCGGCTGGCGCCGCGGCCACTCGCCCGCAAGCCTCGGCAAGGCCGCGTCGGACAGCGTCGCCACGGGCATCGGCGCGATCTTCATCCTGTTCGCCGTTGGCGGGCTGATCGGCACCTGGGCGCTCAGCGGCACGCTGGTGGCAATGGTGTACTACGGGCTGCAATTGCTCAGCCCGAACTACTTCTTCGTCACCGCCTGCGCGATCTGCGGCATCGTCTCGGCCAGTATCGGAAGTTCATGGACTGTCGTCGGAACGATCGGCGTCGGCTTCATGGGCATTGCCCTCAGCATGGAGCTCAACCCGGCCATCGCCGCCGGTGCGGTGATCTCGGGCGCCTATTTCGGCGACAAGTCTTCGCCGCTATCCGACTCGGCCAATCTTGCAGCAGCAGCAGCCGGCGTCGATCTCTACCAGCATATCCGCGAGACGCTGCTGACCTCGGCGGTGGCGCTGGCGATCTCTCTCGCGGTGTTCTTCGCACTGGGTCAACCCGGCGACTTCGACGCGACGGACAAGATGGCGGCAATACAGCGCGCGTTCCAGATCTCGCCGGTACTGTTCCTGCCGCTCGCGGTAGTCATCGTGCTCGCCTTGTTCAAGTTCCCGCCTTTCGCGGCGATCTTCCTGGGCGCCATCGCGGGGGGCGTGCTCGCTGTGTTCGTGGCGCCCGGGCGCGTGATCGCGTTTGCCGACGCGGGCGAGCTGCCGGCGTGGCTCGCGCTGCTCAAGGGGGTTTGGCTCGCCCTGGCGAGCGGGTACAAGTCGACAACGGGCTTCGCGCCGATGGACATGCTGGCGACCCGAGGCGGCATGGACAGCATGCTGAACACGATCTGGCTCATTGTCACCGCGCTCGCGTTCGGCGGCGTGGTCGAGAAGGCAGGCGTGATCGACCGGCTGATCTCGCCGATCATCGAGAAGGCGAAATCCGACGGCGCCCTGGTCGCCTCGCTCGCGTCCTCGATCATCGCTACCAACATAATCACCGCCGACCAGTACATCGCGATCGTGCTGCCGGGACGGATGTTCAAGACTGCATTCGAGAAGCGCGGGCTCGCGCCCGTGGTGCTCTCGCGCGCTGTGGGCGACACCGCGACACCCACCTCGGCATTGATCC
>CAVPJD010000021.1:0-58328 GCA_963705165.1 uncultured delta proteobacterium
TGGTATCTCTTCGAGACAACCCTTGTGCCCCGCTCGGGAGGAGGCACCTGGCCCGCGGAGCGGTGCAGCATCCCCATGAACGATCTGCTGCCTTATTTCTGCGGGAAGGCAAGGCAATTGGCCCTGGACAATGCGCAGATATTGAAGTCCAAGGGCATCAAGATCTACGCGATCGGCCTTGGGTCGAGCGAAATCGACGAAACTTATCTGAGGAACCTTTCGAGCGACTGCAATGGTGGCACTTGCTCAGGATATAACTTCACGTTCAAAGTCACCACGGCGGCCGAACTGGAGCCCGTCTTCAACAAGATTGCAAAAGACATCAAGCTCAGGCTCGTGTACTAGCAGGCACATCGTCTGAATCTCTCGAGGTGAATGGAATGCCGAATCGGAACAAAACGGTCAAACTTGAAATCAAAAACGAGAGGATCCGGGATCAGTTCGCGGCCGTGATTACCTCGATGGAGGGCTACCTGGTGCGGCGAAGCGACGACCCGCTCCCCCCGGACCTCCTGATCCTGGAGATGAGCGATGACCCCGCCAGGGACTTCGAATTCCTGAAGCGGACGAAGGACGCAGGCGGGGCGCGGGAATTTTTTCTGACGTCTAAAACTGTGAGTCCCGATGTCCTCATCCAGTCCCTGCGGCTGGGCGTGAAGGAATTTTTCCCCCAGCCCGTCAATGAGGCCGATGTGCGCGCGGCTCTCTCGAGGATCCGTGACGGCATGGCAACACCACCTCCCTCGGCCGTCGGGCCCCAGCGGAAAGGCCAGATCATCAATATTTTCGGCGGTAAGGGCGGCGTCGGGACGACGACGATCGCCGTCAACCTCGCCGACAGCATGGCCCGCCTGGAACCGCCGCCCGCGGTCGCCCTCATCGACATGAACCGCCTCTTCGGCGAGATCCCGCTCTTTCTCGGCATGGACCATGCCTTCAGCTGGGTGGACGTTTCGAAGAACATCGCCCGCCTCGACGCCACGTACCTGTCCGGCATCCTTTATCGCCACCGGTCGGGTCTCCGGGTGCTGCCCTCGCCGGAGCGGATGGACGACGAGTTCAAGGTGACACCCCAGATCATCGAAACGCTGCTGCGCTTCATGCGCACCATGTTCGACTACGTCATCATCGACAGCGGCCAGTCCATGGACGACATCTCGAAGATGATCCTGCGGCTCTCCGACAAGGTCCTGCTGATCTCGGTGCTGAGCCTTCCATGCCTGATCACCGTGAAGAAGATCCTCAACACGTTCCGCAACCTCGGCTACCCCCCGGAGCCCAGCGTGGAGGTGGTCGTCAACCGCTTCGAGCGCAAATCCATTATCAGCCTCAAGGAGGCCGAGGAGAGCATCGGCAAGAAGGCCTTCTGGGTCGTGCCCAACGACTTTCAGCTTTCGATGAACGCCGTCAACCAGGGCAAGCCCCTCTCCCTGGTCGACGGAAACGCCGAGATCACCCGGGCGATCCGGGACATGGCGGCCACCGTCGCCGGCAGACGGCAGGGGGACGTGAAAGACAAGGACAAACGCGCATTCCTGGGGATGAAGCTCTACTAAGATGTGAAAGAGGGATGTCATGCCCGTGAAAACGGGCATCCAGAAGTCTATCCTGGATTCCCTCTCCCGAGGGAATGACAGCGTCGAGGCACCGTATCTGCAGGCTCACGTCAGGCGCTTCGTGGAATTTAACCGGAAGGGATTAAGAAAAAAGAGGACAAATAGAATGGCCATCCCGAAAGAAAAACCCGTGATGTTCCTCGTCACCGACGAGTACAACGAGCTGAAAAGCAAGGTCCACGACCGCCTGGTGGACATGCTGGACCTCTCCCTGATCGACTCGCTGGACAAGCAACTCCTCAAGCAGGAGATCCGGCGGCTCACGGACCGCATCCTGGCGGAAGAACTGGCCACGACGCCGATGAACTACGAGGAGCGCGAGCAGTTCCACGAGGAGATCTTCAACGAGGTCCTCGGCCTGGGGCCCATCGAGCCCTTCATGCACGACCCTACCGTTTCGGACATCCTGGTCAACACCTACCGGCACGTCTACGTGGAGCGCTATGGGAAGATCCAGCTTACGGGGACGCGCTTCAAGGACGACACGCACCTGAAGAAGATCATTGACCGCATCGTCTCGGCCGTGGGGCGCCGCATCGACGAGTCCTCGCCCATGGTGGACGCCCGTCTTGCCGACGGCTCCCGCGTCAACGCCATCGTTCCCCCCGTCTCGGTGGACGGCCCGTCGCTTTCCATCCGCCGGTTCGCCGTCGACCCGCTGGAGATGGACGACCTGCTGACGCTGAAAACTATCATCCCGGAGATCAGCGAGCTTGTCAAAGGCATCGTGAAGGCGCGGCTCAACGTCCTCATCTCCGGGGGCACGGGCAGCGGCAAGACGACGCTTCTCAACGTCCTTTCCCGGTTCATCCCGCCCAACGAGCGCATCGTCACGATCGAGGACTCGGCGGAACTCCAGATGAAGCAGGAGCACGTCGTCCGTCTCGAGACGCGGCCCCCGAACATCGAAGGGAAGGGCGAGATCACCCAACGCGACCTCGTGCGCAACAGCCTCCGCATGCGGCCCGACCGCATCATCGTGGGCGAGGTGCGAGGCGGCGAGGTGCTCGACATGCTGCAGGCCATGAACACCGGCCATGACGGCTCGCTCACGACGATCCACGCCAACACACCGCGGGATGCCCTGCTGCGGCTCGAGACGCTCGTCGCCATGACGGGGCTCAATATCCCCAACGAAGCCATGCGGCGCTACATCAGCTCGGCCATCCACGTCATCATTCACATCTCGCGCCTCGTCGACGGCAGCCGCAAGGTCATCAGCCTGCAGGAGATCACGGGCATGGAAGGCAACACCGTGACCATGCAGGAGATCGTGGCCTTCGAGCAGGCCGGGATCGACGATGCGGGGCGGGTGAAGGGGAAGTTTGTCATGCGGGGTTTCCTGCCGAAGTTCATGGAGCGATTTGCCGCCCTGGGCATTCCCATCCCGTACAACATCTTCGACGCCAACAAGTCCTTTGAAATCTAGTTCCGGGAGAGTGCAGCAATGGATCTCATCCTTTTCACAGGCATTTTCATCGTCGTCCTGGTCCTGACCCAGGCGGTGTTCCTGCTTGTCCGGAGCCGCTTCAACCCAGAGGTGGTCCGGCTCAAGCGGGAGATCGGAGCCCTCTCGGCGGGCCGCAACGGTGCAAGCGGGGTCGACATCGTCAAGAAGAGGACCCTGAGCCAGATTCCCTGGTTCAACAAGATCCTCGTGAATCTCCAGGCGCCGACGATCAGCCGCCTGGAGCGGCTCCACCAGCAAGCCTATGTAAGACAGCCCCTGGGCTTTTTCATCCTTCTGTCGGTGGCCACGGCGGCGGGCGGATTATATCTGACGTTTCTTCTGAGCCGGAGCGTGCTGGCGGCCCTCGTCGCCGCGGGGCTGGCGGCCCTCCTTCCCTGGGTCTACCTGTCCTTCAGGAAGAATAGACGGCTCCGGGATTTCGAGCGACAGCTCCCCGACGCCCTCGACATGATCGCCCGGGCCCTCAAGGCGGGGCACGCCCTCACGGGCGGCTTCCAGATGGTGGCCATGGAATTTGCCGACCCGGCCCGGACCGAGTTCCGCAAGACGCTCGACGAGGTCAACTTCGGCCTGAGCTATGAGGAAGCCCTGCGCAACATGTCCGAACGCTTCGACTGCGCCGATCTGAAATTTTTCGTCCTGTCGGTGATCATCCAGCGGCAGAGCGGCGGCAACATGGCCGAGATCCTCGAGAAGATCGGCAGCCTGATCCGGGAGCGTTTCAAGCTCTTCGGCAAGGTCAAGGCCTTGACGGGAGAGGCCAGGATATCGGCCGTCATCCTTACGATCCTTCCTTTTGCGATTGCGGCGGTCATCTACTTCCTGAACAGGGCCTATATCGAGACCCTGTTCAGGGAGCCCGTGGGCCAGATCATGGTCGGCGCAGCCGCGGTCATGATGATCCTGGGCATTATCGTCATGAGAAGGATGGTCATCTTCGAGGTTTGAAAGGGGTATTCGCATGTTTGACATGGCAATCGTCGTCTCGGCGCTGGTATTTTTCGGCACACTGCTGCTTTGCCTCGGAGGCTTCTACGTTCTGAAGTCCCGACGGGAGCATGCTGGGCTCGTCGAGAAGGTGAAAACGGGAGGTCTGGCGAGCCGGGCGGGAGACTTTGTCCCCGATGCGCCTGAAACGGGCAGTTCCATGAGGAACGTATTCCTGAAGACGTCGATCTGGGCCGGCAGAATGGCGCGACCGAAGGAAAACGGCGATGATGGATCCCAGTTGAGAAAACTCTTTCTCAATGCGGGCATTCGCCATCCCAGCGCCTCAGCCGTGTTCTGGGGGGCCAAGGTGCTCTGCGCCGCGGCGCTGCCCGCCCTGGCGTTTTTCCTTCGCGCGTTTTCGGACAAACCGCTGCTCCAGTTCCAGATGCTTGCCATCCTGGGCGTGCTGGCCCTGCTGGGGTTCTATCTCCCGGACTTTTATCTCAAGCTGAAGATCCGCCGGCGCAAAGACAAAATCGTCAAGGGGTTCCCCGACGCCCTCGACCTGCTCGTGGTCTGCGTCGAGGCGGGGATGGGGCTCGACGCCGCCATCAACCGCGTGGCCGAGGAGATCCGGTTGAGCAGCCAGGTGATCAGCGACGAGTTCAAGCTCCTCAACCTGGAGCTGCGTGCCGGGAAATCGCGCATCGAGGCCTTGAGAAACCTCGGCGTGCGGACGGACGTGGAAGAAGTCCGTAGCTTTACCACGCTGCTCATCCAGACGGATCGTTTCGGCACCAGCGTAGCCCAGGCCCTCCGGGTGCACTCCGATTCGATGAGGGTCCAGCGCTACCAGAGGGCCGAGGAACTGGCCAGCAAGCTGCCGGTGAAGCTGATGATCCCGTTGATCTTCTTCATCTTCCCGGCCATATTCGTGGTCGTCGTGGGGCCGGCAGCTATCCAGATCTATCACACCATTATTGCGCGTTAGGAGGGGTTCCATGAGCCGTATGACTCGTCTTATTCTGATTGCAGCGGTTGCCATTATGTTCGTATCCGTGAACAGCTGCAGTGTCGTGAACTATTTCTCGGGCTACGTGAAGTCCTGGGAATCGAAGGCACCCGGCCGGGACACCCTGGCAAACGGCATGAACCGCTTCGTCGGGTCGGTGAGGGCCTCCCGGGGAAACCCCGATGCGCACTATCTTCTCGGGGACTTCCACCAGGGACGGGGCCGACACCGCGAGGCGATCACGGAGTTTAACAAGGCTATCGGGATCGATCCAATGTTCGTGAAGGCCTACAACGGGATCGCCGTTTCGCTGGACCAGATGGGCGAACATGAAAGGGCCCAGGAGTACTACCAGGCCGCCCTGGCGGTCAAGCCTGACCTCGATTACCTGTACAACAACCTGGGCTATTCCTTCCTGCTGCAGGAGCGCTACGAGGAGGCCGCGGCGGCCTTCGAGAAGGCTGACTCCCTCGCGGGTGGACAGGTGAGCCGCATCCGCAACAACCTGGCCCTGGCCAACAGCGCCCTCGGGAAGGTAGGCCCTGATTCAGTGGCCGCCGCTCCCAAACACCAGGCCCTCATCGAGTACGCCGCTGCCAATCACCTCCTGAAAAACGGCGGCTTCGAAGAGGCTCGCGAACATTACGGGAAGGCCCTGACGCTGGACCCGGATCTGCGCGGGGCGCGCAAGGGCGCGGAAGTGGCCACCCTGCTTGCCGACGTGAAGCAGTACATGGATCGTGAAAGTTCCCGCGCGACCGCGGGGCAGGATAGTCCGGTCATCCTCGCCAGGGACGGCATCGAGATCTCCAACGGAAACGGCGTGTCCGGCATGGCGAAGGAGGTGGGCGGCTTTCTTAAGAAGCAGGGCTTCAACGTCGTGCGTCTCACGAATGCCGACCATTACCAGTACGCAAAGGCAAGCGTCTACTACAGGGGCGATGCGGAGTTTACGGCTCTCCAGATCAAGGGGGCCATTCCGGGCATCACGCAGATGAAAAAGGTCGGCGGTTTCGATCGCGACGGCGTCAAGGTGAGAGTTCTCGTGGGCCGGGATCTGGCCGGTGAGAGAAACACCTTTAAAGAAGGGGAAAATTGATGAAAACCAACCGGATCAAGCCGGTCCTCCTGCTGATGGCGGTGTTGTTGGTCACGGCTGCTCTTTCCGGCTGCGCGTCCTCGGGCACGAAAGACACCGCCGTGAGGGACGAGTACAAGCGAATGCTCGAGATGCAGAAAAGCGCCGAGGCCGCCCGCAGTAACGAGGACGTGCTCAAGAATATCCCCGATGCGGATGCCCGCGGTCTCGAGCAGATCGGGGACAATTACGTGCGGCAGGGAAACCCGACGATGGCTTTCCTGCAATACGAAAAGGCGCTGGGCAAGGACCCGCAACTACAGAGCGCGCGGTACAAGAAGGGGATGCTCCTGCTGAGCCGGGGAATGAACGAGGAGGCCCTGAAGGCATTCGACGAGATCCTGGCCCAGGACCCCCGGAACGCGCTGGCCCTGGAAGGCCGCGGGCGTGTCAAGATGGCAACGGGCGACATCGACGGGTCCCTGGAAAGCTACGACAAGGCCCTGGCCGCCGACCCGAAGCTGTGGCAGGTCCACGCCCTCAAGGGGTATGTGCACGACCAGAGAAGGAACTACGATGCGGCCATCGCGGAATATGAGAAAGCCATCGCCATCAATGCAAAATCGAGCCTGCTGTTCAACAACCTGGGCATGTCCTTTTACATGAAGAAAGACTATCCGAAGGCCATCGACGCCTACGTAAAGGCCGTTCGCATCGACAGCACGAACCGCCGGGTGTTCAACAATATGGGGCTTGCCCTTTTCAAGCTCGGGCGCTATGACGATGCCCTGCTTGCCTTCAAACAGGGCGGCGACGAGGCCGGCGCCTACAACAATATGGGGTGCCTCTATATGGCGGCCGGGAAATACGCCGAGGCAAAAAAGGCCTTCGAGAAGGCCATTAGCATGAAGCCGAACTATTTCGCCAAGGCCCAAGAGAATCTCAAGAAGGCCGAAGCGGCCATGACGACAGGTCCGGCGATTCAATGAAGAGGATGTCGTAACGATGCAAGGTGCAGGTAGCCTAGTTTGCCTGCCCTTGCTGACTGATGCTCTTTCCGTCCATATTCTCCTGCACATCTCGCCGACATCGATGCGTCTCGATCTTTTCCCTCTGCCATCGTGTCCGATTGCCATCGTCCGGGACTGTTCATTGCGCCCACGGCCTCGGAGATCTGCTGCAGTGCGTTCCTTGTCGGCGATACGGCATATTCTGAGGAACCCCGCTCCGGGGTATGGTTTTTGCTGCAAGATCTGTTGCTCGTACATGGCACTTCCCCGGATATCGTAGGTTTTGTGCTGGAATACCCGGGCGATTCAATAGGGAAAAATGATGCAACCGGGCGAAACTCCGAGTCGGAAGTCCGTCGCTCGACGAAGAAAACTCTTTTTTGAAAAGGAGATCCCCGACCATGACCGCCGCTAAGATAGTTGTTTCCAGATCCATCGAACAAACGGGGATCCGCAAGAATCTTCTTGAGGACCTCGCGCTCAAGATCATCTATCTCGTGGGGGAGATATCCCTGAACGAGCTGGCGCGCCAGATGGGGCTTTCCCACAAGATAGCGGAGGAGTTGTTCGGGCGCCTGCGCAAGGATCAACTCTGCCAGGTCACCGGCATGACCGGTGGCACGCACCGTGTCGTCGCTTCCTCGGGAGGGAGATCCCGGGCCCTGGAGCTGCTTGCCCAGAACCAGTACGTCGGTCCCGCGCCCGTGTCGCTCGAGGACTATGTCGATCGTATCCGTGCGCAGAGCGTGCTCGACAACCAGATCACCCCGGAAGATGTCACTCGCGCCTTCGAAGACCTGGTGCTCGACAGCAAGACCCTGCATCAGCTCGGCGTTGCGGCGACGTCCGGCCGGGGCATTTTTCTCTACGGGCCGACGGGGACGGGCAAGACGACCATCGCCGAGACGCTCACCCGACTCTTCGACCAGGACCCCGTCTGGGTCCCTTACGCGGTAGAGGTGGACGGTCAGATCATCACCGTTTACGATCCTATGCTGCATCAGCGCCTCGAGCAGACCGCGGACCCCGAACAGGACGGCCGCTGGGTGAGGTGCCGCCGGCCCCGAATGATGGTGGGAGGCGAGCTGACCATTGAAATGCTTGATCTCCAGTTTAACTCCAGCACCCGGTTCTACACGGGACCGGTCCAGATGAAGTCCAACAACGGCGTGCTGATTATCGACGACTTCGGCCGCCAGCGCGTCAGTCCCGAGGAGTTGCTCAACCGCTGGGTGGTCCCGCTGGACCGCCGGATCGACTTTATTACGCTGGCAGGCGGCAGGAAAATCGAAATCCCCTTCGACCTGCTGGTAGTCTTTGCCACCAACCTCGATCCGGCCAAACTGGTGGACGAGGCGTTTCTTCGCCGCATTCAGACGAAAATAAAGATCGACTTCATGACCCCCGACCAATTCCGCGAGATCTTCAGGCGTCTCTGCGAGCGGCACGAGCTCCATTACGAGGCGGAACTGGCCGACGGCCTGATCCGGATGATCGAACAGGAATACAAGGAACCCCTGCGGGCCTGCTACCCGCGGGACATCCTTCAGCAGGTCCTCTGGATGGCCCAGTACAGGCAGAAAGAACCCGCGCTCGACCGCAAGGGCCTCGAGAATGCCTGCCAGAATTACTTCCTGGCGCTCTAACGGATACCCCGGCGGGCAAAGGCATTGCGATGCCTTTGCCTTTCCCTGCAGGGGGTATAGCAATGATAGGAAGCGCATGACAATAAATGCTCGCCCTAATGGGCGAGCATTTTGCAGTAGCAGTTGTTCTGAATATTTTTCCTACTCGCATTAGGGGCCTATATGAAATCAATGCATTGCCTTAGCATCATCGTCCCCTGTTATAACGAAGAAAAAACATTGGAAAAATGTATTTCTAAGGTTCTAGGCATTGAGGATGATGAATTAAGATTAGAAATCATAATAGTAGATGATTGCTCAACAGATCGTAGTTTCGAGATTTCCGGTCGGCTCGCCTTGGCCTATTCAAATATCATCGTTTTGCACCAAAGCGTAAATAGAGGAAAGGGTGCAGCCATTCGGGCCGGAATTAAAGCTGCAACAGGTGATTTTCTTGCTATCCAGGATGCCGATCTTGAATATGATCCGCAGGATTTAAAAAGATTGCTTGAGCCATTAAAGAAAGATTACGCAGATGTCGTCTACGGGTCTCGTTTTTTATCCAGCGGAGCGCATCGTGTTTTGTACTTCTGGCATTCGATGGGTAATAAGTTTCTTACCACCTTGTCTAACATGCTTACTGATCTGAATCTGACTGATATGGAAACATGCTACAAAGTATTCAAAAGAGAAGTCATTCAGAGCATTGACATTAAGGAGAACCGTTTTGGATTTGAACCTGAGATTACTGCGAAAGTAGCGCAGATGAGACTAAGAATCTACGAAATGGGAATCTCTTATTTCGGCAGAACATATGCAGAAGGAAAAAAAATTGGAATTCGTGATGGCTTCAGAGCAATCTATTGCGTCTTAAAATACAACTTGAATAAGGTGCCTTGGCCTATACAGTTCTTGTTTTATCTTTTCATTGGTGGTGCAGCAGCGATTTTGAACCTTATTTTATTCCTGTTATTTCTACAGCTTAATATTTCAACGAACTTATCTATTGCGGCAGCATTCATTATAGCTGCTCTATTTAATTATTATCTCTGTATAGTGATATTATTCAGGCATCAGGCGCGATGGCGGTCGGCAACTGAATTTATTATTTTTTTAATCATTGTGCTGTGCGTCGGTGTAATTGACTTGCTATGCACAAAATATTTATTGCAGGCAAACTTTACTCCATCACTATCAAAAATGACTTCTACTGGATTCGGGTTAGTTCTTAATTTTGCCGGGAGAAAATGGATTGTATTTCCAGAACCCGGTAATCCAGATTGGAGACCTCAGAATTTAAAATGAATCACGAATATTGAAAAAGAAATATAGCACCCGTCAATCGCATAAGCGATAAATACCTCAGAAATGATATTTTCGCATAGAAAACTGAACCGTAGTGACCTGTGGGTGGCTATCCTCCTCTCTCTCCTGGTTGTTGGTTGCGCGCTGTCTCAGGTCGTTTTTGGCGTAACAGGTGTTTTTCACGATGATGGGATATATGTCAGCACGGCCAAAGCCCTTGCCGAGGGAGAGGGCTATCGTTTAATCAACCTACCCGACGCTCCCTTCCAGACGAAGTATCCTATTTTATACCCCGCATTTTTGGCTGCTATCTGGAAGCTTGGACTCTCATTTCCAACAAACATCATAATCATGCAATTACTCAATATGCTGATCGGAGGAGCCAGCCTGGCAATATGTTACCTCTATCTGGTCAAATTCAATTATTTCGATCGAAAAATTGCATTTGCTGCAATGCTTCTCTGCGCATGTTCGCATCTCTTCCTGTATTTTACGACAGTTATTTTGTCGGAAATGCTATTCCTGTTTCTAACAATAATTATGTTGTGGTCTTGTGAAGAAATAATCAAAGAACATTCCGTAAGCCCCAAACGATTATTCTTCACGGGAATCTTGATCGCCTTGCCCTTCTTGTGCCGAACGATAGGCATCATCTATATCCCACTTGCCTTGTTCATCTGTCATTCGCAAAAATATCGCATTCGCTGGATTGTTGCGGGGCTCCTGAGCGTATTGTTGCCATATTTACTATTTGTTGTTTCTTTCTATAATGAGAGTGGAAATCCAGGGGTGATCTATTATACGGATTACGGTCGATGGTGGATGAAATACTTCTTTGAAAATGTATTCACTATTGCCCAATTCAACATATTAGTGATTCCCTTCAGTGTGTTGATGATAGGTGCAGAAGGGATATGCACACCAGTTGTGAAGCAGTATGGCAATTCAGGAATATTATTTTTTCTATTGGGCGTCATACCTCTCGTTGGTATGATCGTCCACGACAGAAGAGGAATTCTACGGTATTGCGTTTTTGCTTATCTTGCCTTGATATTGTTCTGGCCATGGCAGCCTCTTCGGTTCATTATTCCTGTTGCACCTTTTCTAATCGCCTACATGCTCCATACGATCCGATTTCTTGCCGCTAAATTTATACCTGCAAATATTTGCGGATTTGCATCATTTATCTTCATAGCGATTATTATATCCGCTAATACATTTTTGCTTTATCAGCATTACGATCAGCAGCAAACCAGTCGGTATCCTCGAGTCTCGCTCTCGCCACCTGAGCAGATTGTTCACTGGTCATCTTATGATAAAATGTTTCGATGGCTGCGCGCTCACAGTGAATCAAGCGATGTCATAGCCTGCGGATTGGACTCAATGGTCTATCTTTATACTGACCGTCGCGCATATCGGCCATTCATCGCAAATCCCATATCACTATTTTATGGTGGATCTGCTCCTCCTCTCGGTTCGATTGAAGATTTTATGGAATTGATGAAATTGAATTCCCCCAAATATTTAATCCAAGTTCCGCTACCAGATTTTGCAGAGGATAAACATTTTGATGCACTACTACAGAATATTCAGAAAAATTATCCAGACTTGCTAATTCCTGTATACGTTGGTGATGATTATCGCTTTATCATATTTGAAATCCGACAATAACATTTACATAGAAGAATAATATAAGGTGAATAAATCAAGATCTTCCCGGACAGTCAGTTCCTCTCCGGGATAAGGCGTTAAGCTGCTTCTTTCATGAGCCTCTGTTCTCTGACAAGCTTGCCGGCTTCGATGGTTTCAATGGGCCGTCTGCCCATGTTCCGGTAGCCCCGATGAGGCCTTTCGTAGTTGTAGTGCTCAAGCCACTTATCCAGGTCCGCCTGGAGCTCCTCCACCGAGGCGTAGAACTTCTCCCGGAAGGTCTCCCGGAAGAACTCGTCGAGGACGGTCCGGTTGAATCGCTCCACGAAGCCGTTGGTCCGGGGCCGCGCCACCTTGGTCCGGCGGTGCTCGATATCGTTGAACTCCAAAAAGATCTGGTAAGGGTGGATCATCGGCCGGCCGCAGTACTCTCTGCCGTTGTCCGTCAGGATATGCTCGACGGGATCCCTTGAGCCTCGTAGAAGGGCAGCACACGGTCATAGAGCACATCGACGGCGGTCTCGGGCAGCTTCGAAGTGTAGAGCTTCCCGAAGGCAAAGGAGCCATAGGTATCGACGACAGCCTGCATGTAAATCCGACCAATGCCTTTCAGGGTGCCCACCAGGAACGTATCCTGAGAGAGCAGATAGCCCGGATAGAGGCTCTCGACTTTGCGCTCCCGGAAGCAGGGATTGGCCTTCTCGAGAAGCCGGATCTGCTCCGCAGTGAGCTCAACGTCCTGGCCGTTCTTCTCCTCCTCGAGGCGAAGGAGCCGTTTGTGCTTGGTCTCCATCCCCTCCTTGAGCCAGAGGTTGCGGACCGTGCTGGGGCTCACCGTGATGCCCTCCAGGCGAAGCTGATCGGAGAGCCGTAAGGGCCCCCAAGCCGGATGCAGAAGCGACAGGGCAAGGATCTTCTCCCGGATCTCCGGGGGCGTTTCATTCGGGAAACTCTTGGGTATCGGCAGCCGGTCGATCAGCCCGTCCAGGCCCTGCTCTTGGAAGGCCCGCTTGTACTCGTAGAACTGGCTGCGGGATATCCCGTGACGGCGACAGGCCTCGGAGACGTTTCGAATCCTTTCGGCAACCTGTAGCAAAGTGAGGCGCTGATGTGCTATCTTCTTCTCGGCAGTCATGTTGTCCTCCTTGGTAAGTGTTTTTTGTGGTGAAAAACTCCTTATCCGAAGAGGAGGCTGACTGCCACTTTTTTTAACTGAACCTGTTTGGGAAGATCCTAACTTTTACATCTAATACTATTTTTGTATACGAAATCATCCTCCCGTCGTATCGGAAAACGACGGTATTGGGAGTATGCTCGAAATACAGACATTTGTCAGCCACACCACGGTGTAAAGTTATTAAACATATAAAACATATTACTTATAAAGTAAATGGGGAAAATAAAGAATGTTGATTATTCCCCCCATAATGTATATAAAATATTCTATGCCTACACAGAAACCAATCATACCCGTTGCTATGGATGATGACATGGTAATGCGGATTGACGATTACCGGCGAAGTGCGGAGGGGAATATCCCGTCGCGCTCAGAAGCAATCCGTCGTCTGATCAACGAAAGTCTTTCCCGGCATGAAAAGAAGCCCAAGAAGCCTGTTCCTCAAAAGACGACTGAATGAAATTCTGGACGCAGCCATCTAGGACATATTGAAAAGTACAGAAAGGAACCCAGAGCATACGTCAAAAAGGCAAAAATTAAGGATATCAGATCATATTTTCTTACGCTTTTGTCTGCCCTGGTTCCCATGACATCCAGGGCTTTTTCACGTAAAGAGCTAGCTTCACAAAGCGAAAGGAGTCCCGGGCAAAAATAATATTGTACGGAAGCATTTGATTAAGGATGGCATCTCATGAGCAAAATCGTTGGGAGCGCATACAAAGAGCTCAAATCCCTTATTGCTAGCTACGTGAAGGCGAATCATCCCGTGTTGTTGTTGGGGGATACCGGTGCGGGAAAGGAACTGTTCGCAAAGCACTTTATGGAACTAAGTAAGGGTAAGAAGATAAGAGAAGGTGCACAGCGAACTGTGAGCTGCGCGACATTCTCTGACAGTCTATTGAGTGATGAGATATTCGGTCATGAGAAAGGCGCCTTTACAGGTGCAGAATCTAAGAGGCTCGGATTATTACGAACATGTAATAAAGGAATACTGTTCCTTGATGAGTTGGATAAGGCGTCAAAGGAATTTCAGCATGCTATATTGCGAGTTTCAGAGGGATACAGTTTTCGCCAGACAGGAAGTGATAATGAAATTACGGACAATGATACGTTGATTATTGCAGCGGCGAGCCGATTATCTGACATAGAGGATCAACTGGTGAATCGGTTTCATGTCCTGGCCGTACCCCCCCTGCAGGAATTCGATATACCGGATTTGGCGGAGCACTTTCTGGGAAAGCCCATAAAAGATGAGGTGTACGCTCAATTAGGGTATCGTAAATACCCGGGCAACGTCCGGGAGCTAAAAAAACTTTGTGAAAGACTGGCAATCGAAAGGGGCACGACTCTCTTCAGCGGTTCAAAAAGACGACGCCTCCTTGAGGATCATCCATTCGACTATAAGCGATTCAGTGAAGAATTCCTGCACTGGCACGAATATCTTTCCCCTATCATCGATCAGTTTCATCTCGATATCCGGTATGAATATCAGCAAGGTTCTGTGGATCATGCGCTGCCCTCTCTGAATGATACCATCAGCTTGATGATATCGTTGCGATATGGGTCCAAAGAAATTGGAGTTGTCGAAGCATTCGATCGTGCCCTGCACTCTCACATCAAAAATCTGGAATTACCGATTCTCCTGAACGCGATTTACACAAAATGTAAGGCACCGATGCCAGCAAGAGGCTCGGCAAATATAACGCTTTCGATGCTTGTTATGCAGGGCCATGGTCACCAAGGAATCCATGCTGATGAATTGCCGGCTAAGGAGAATGATGAACAGCCAAGTCAGCTTCAGGAGTTGTTCAGACTGCCCTTTGGCGAAGCCCGGAAGAAATTCAGCAAGATGTATCTGGAAAATATTTTTCATAAATATGGTCATGACCTGACCAGAGCGGCCAGTATGACGATGTTGACTATAAAAGGACTCAAGAGTGCGATGAAAAGGTATGGTATAAAAAAACACACAATTGAGAAGCCTCAGAATGAATCACCGCTAATTTAATCCCTCCCTAAAACAGTGATTTCCTGCCTTCACTTTGAAGCAAGAACTTTCATCAATCGTATATCTTGTATTTTCATGTAGTTGTAATCGCCTACTTTTTACTGCCCAGTGCTTCATTGTGAAGCACGAGGGCTGCAATGCAATAAATGCAATTAAATAGATTACTTGGCATTTTGGTATGCAGATCGCAACGGAGACAACACAAAGTCCATTGGAGGCTGAATGCAGGTCAATAGGCAGTACAAACGGAATGGATCAACAGATAACACGACAACAACCAAAAATGAACAACGAGGTGACAAAAGATGACAAATCAGGACATTTCCGATACAGAGAACCTTTCGGAGAAGCAATTGAATGCGATTCTTCATATTATCGCCTCGCGCACGATGGTGGAGGCTGCCGAAAAAAGCGGGACATCCAGGAACGCTTTATACGAATGGATGAAGAACCCGGCTTTCAAACTCGAGCTGCAGCGGCAGAGGGATATAGTTGTCGAAGGGGCTCTGGGACGATTGGAGTTGAATGTCGTCAAGGCGGTAGACAATCTTACTGCACTGCTGGATAACCCTAATGTATATTACAAAAGGAATGTTGCGCTCGATATTATCGCACATGTAGTGAAAGGCCGCGAGCGATCGAAAATTGAGCAGCTTGAAAGAAAAGTATCAGACCTCGAAAAAAAGCTTTCTGACCGCGCGGGAGATCAATCCAAGGTCAAATAGGAGTGGGGCGGTGGCTCATTGATATGAATAAGTGAGAGCGATGAGCATTCTTATATTCTTTTGAAAGGCTGGCTTCTTCCGGTTGGATGTAGAGGGGAAGAAGATCCCTACCCGGCTCTTCCATGATTTCAGGAGAACAGCGGTTCGGAATATGGTCCGAGCTGGGATTCCTGAGCGAATGGTCATGATGATCACTGGTCACAAGACGAGAAGTGTCTTCGACCGTTACAACATCGTGAGCGATACGGACTTAAGGCTCGCCGCAGCCAGGCAAGAATCCTATCTTCAGACTCAGACGGGCACACTTTCGGGCACAATTATTGATTTCAGAGGGAATTTCCAAGTTGAAGGTGCGAGATGATCTTGACAATCCATAGTGAGTTCGATATCTTATCGAGGACGGAAGTGCGCAGGTCACTGGTGGGCCTCCTGGACTTCAAATCCAGTGTGGGGGGCTGATACCCTCCCAGGTGGGTTCGATTCCCATGCACTTCCGCCAATTTATCAAAAATAATGCTCCGGTTTTCGGCCGGAGCATTCCTATGTTGGAGCCATCATCTTTACTCTCGAGGTAACCATGCAGGATTCCCACGTTGCAAAGATCGCAGTTGAACTGAGCCTGACTTCCGGCCAGGTCAAGGCCGTTGCCGGCCTTCTCGACGAGGGGGGCACGGTCCCCTTCATCGCCCGCTATCGAAAAGAGGCCACGGGCACCCTCGACGAGGTGGCCATCACCTCGATCCGGGACCGCCTGGAGCAGCTTGCCGAGCTCGACAAGCGCCGCGAGGCCATCGTCAAGTCCCTGAGCGAGCGCCAGCTCCTGACGGAAGAACTGGAGGCGAAGATTCACGCCGCCGAAACGATGGCCGTGCTCGAGGACATCTATCTGCCCTTCCGGCCCAAGCGCCGCACGCGGGCCACCATCGCCAGAGAAAAGGGCCTCGAGCCCCTGGCCGTCCTTCTCTTTGCCCAGGACGAAAATACGGACCCCGCCGCCGCGGCCGCCGGCTTCGTCGATGCCGAGAAGGGCGTCGAGACCGCCGAGGATGCCCTGGCCGGCGCCCGGGACATCATTGCCGAGTGGGTCAACGAAAACCAGGAAGCCCGGGCGAAGATGCGCGATCTCTTCGCCGCAAAGGGCGTGTTCAAATCGAAAGTCATCGCCGACAAGGAGGCCGAGGGGGCGAAGTTCCGCGACTACTTCGAGTGGGAGGAGCCCGTCGCCACGGCGCCATCCCACCGGGTGCTCGCCATGCGGCGCGGGGAAAACGAGAAGATCCTCACCCTGCTCATCGCGCCGCCGGAAGAAAATGCCCTCAGGCTCCTCGAAGCGCAGTTCATCCAGGGGAAGGGCCCTGCCTCCGAGCAGGTCCGGGAAGCCGTCCACGACAGCTACAAGCGCCTGCTGTGCTGGTCCATGGAGACGGAGACCCGTCTCGAAACAAAGAAGCGCGCCGACGAGGCGGCCATCCGGGTCTTTACCGACAACCTGCGTCAGCTGCTGCTGGCGCCCCCGCTGGGGCAAAAGAACGTCCTGGCCATCGACCCCGGCTTCCGCACGGGCTGCAAGGTGGTGTGCCTTGACCGGCAGGGCAAGCTCCTGCACAACGACACGATCTTTCCCCACTTCTCCGAGGAGGGAAAGGTCAAGGCCGCCGAGACGCTTCGCCTTCTCGCCGAGCGTTTTCACGTCGAGGCCGTCGCCGTGGGCAACGGCACGGCGGGCCGCGAGACGGAGGCCTTCGTCCGGGCACTCGGCCTTCAGAACCTCCAGGTCATTATGGTCAACGAGAGCGGGGCCTCGGTCTACTCCGCCTCGCAGGTCGCCCGCGACGAGTTCCCGGATCATGACGTGACGGTGCGCGGCTCCGTCTCGATCGGCCGCAGGCTCGTGGACCCGCTGGCCGAGCTCGTCAAGATCGACCCCAAGGCGATCGGCGTGGGGCAGTACCAGCACGACGTCGACCAGGGGGCCCTCAAGCGAAGTCTCGACGACGTCGTGTCGAGTTGCGTCAACGCCGTGGGCGTCGAGGTCAACACGGCAAGCTCCCAGCTTTTGACTTATGTCTCCGGCCTGGGTCCCCAGCTTGCCTCAAACATCGTGGCCTTCCGCAACGAGCACGGCCCCTTTGCCGCAAGAGAAAACCTCCGGAAGGTCCCGCGCCTGGGACCCAAGGCCTTCGAGCAGGCTGCGGGCTTTCTGCGCATCCGCGACGGGGCAAACCCGCTTGACTCAAGCGCCGTCCACCCCGAGAGCTATCGCGTCGTCGAGGCGATGGCCAAAGACCTCTCCTGTTCCGTCATCGAGCTGATGAAGGACGAGTCGAAGCGGAAGGTCATCGACATCGCAAAATACGTGACGGAGAAGGTGGGCATTCCCACGCTGAAGGACATCATGGACGAGCTGGCCAAGCCCGGCCGCGACCCCCGCGAGAAGTTCGAGTCCGTCACTTTCACCGATGGCATCGAGAAGCTCGACGATCTGAGGCCCGGGATGAAGCTGCCCGGTGTGGTGACCAACGTGACGGCCTTCGGGGCCTTCGTCGATATCGGCGTCCACCAGGACGGCCTCGTCCACATCAGCCAGCTTGCCGACCGCTACGTCTCCGACCCCAACCAGGTCGTGAAGGTCGCCCAGCGCGTCGAGGTGACCGTCCTCGAGGTGGACCTGGATCGCAAGCGCATTTCGCTGTCCATGAAGGAAGGCGCAACGGGGGAGAGGAAGGAAACGGCGGCCAAACCCCCGGCGGCAAAGGGCCCCCAGGGTCCTCGCAGGCCGGATAAATCTCGGCAGGACAGGCAAAAGCAGGACAACAAGAAGCCCGACCCAGCCCCCTTCAACAACCCCTTCGCCCGGGCCTTCGAGAAGGGCAAGCCGAAATAAGTCGCCGCCCGTCCGCAAGCCCGGCCGGGCCCTACAGCTTCAGGTTGCAGTAGGCCAAGCCGTTGGTGGTGCCCAGCCAAATGCGGTAGTTGTTGTTGCCGTGGCTCACGATCTCGATGGCCGTATGGGACCGTCGGGATCGCGTGCCTTTACCCTTTGACACACTGGACGCGATCGCCTATGATTCGGCTTGACTTCAGCCGCAAGCCCTGCCGGGTGCAGGGCCGGCAAGGGGGCTGTCAGGTCGGACGATGATAAGGGTTTACAAGGCACTTGGGGCATTCGGCCGGCTCGCCGGCTTTCTCATGCGTGTGCTGGGCCGCTTCAGGCAGAACCAGGGTCTGATCCTGGCCGGGGCCATCGCCTTCTATACCCTGCTGTCCATCATCCCCATGCTGATCCTCATCCTGATCGTTCTTTCGCATTTCATGGACCCGGAGCATCTCATCGGGACCATGTCGACCTTCCTGGAACTCGCCATGCCGGGCTATGCGGCCGCCCTGACCGAGCAGGTCCGGGTGTTTATCCAGTACCGAGGCCTGATCGGCACGGTGGGCATCCTGATCCTGCTGTTCTTTAGCTCCATCGCCTTCACGGTCCTGGAGAACGCCATCTCGGTGATCTTTCACCGCGTGAGGGCCCGGCGCCGACACTTCCTGATCTCGAGCATCATCCCCTACCTGTTCATCCTGCTCATCACCCTGGGCGTTCTGACCCTGTCGGTCATCGTGGCAGCCCTGGAGCCGTTGGAAAGCACGAGGCTGGTGGTGTTGGGCCACAAGTTCGGCCTGGGTTTCATCTTCGGCGTGGCGGTCTGGGTGCTGGGGCTCATCGCGGAGGTGCTCCTGATTACGGCATTCTACATGGTCCTGCCCGTGGGGCCCACCACTTTCCGGCACGCGCTCATCGGGGGGCTGGCCGCCACGATCCTGTGGGAAATCACCCGCCGCGTGATCGTCTGGTACTACAAGACGTATACCTTCGTGAACCTGATCTACGGCTCCTTTGCCTCGGTGGTGGTGTTCCTGCTCGGCGTCGAGGCCGTGGCGCTCATCGTCCTGCTGGGGGCCCAGGTCATCGCGGAGCTCGAGCACGTAAACGAAAAAATACGTTAGGCATCGCTTCCCCGTATTATCTGGCCGCGGCCGCCCTGTTTCGCTCCCGCTTCTCCTGGCAGTCAACACACAGAAGTGCCGTAGGCTCGGCTAGGAGACGCTTTCCCGAGATCTCGCCGTCGCAGGAGAGGCAGATGCCGTAGCTTCCCTGCTCCATCCGGTCCAGGGCCAGGGCCAGCTTCTGGATCTCCACGTTTTCCCTCGCCCGGAAGAGGCGCGAGAGATCCCGCTCGCGCTGCTGGGCCGCCTGGTCCACCGGGTCGGCAAGCCTTTCCTCCACATCCGTTTCTTCGGGGGCGTGTCCCGCCTGGCGGCTCACCTCGGCGAGCCTCTTCAAGATAAGCGTTCTCATGGTTTGACGTTTCTTGTTGTCCATCATTTCCACCTCTGTGGCCTATTAAAACCCTTTCCTTAGTCTTCCTCTCCCCATCGTGGGAGAGGATTAGAGGTGAGGGGGAATGCCCTCCTACCCTCTGGCCGGCAAACGGCTTGAAAAAATGCGAATACTCCCCCCGTCGCGGGCATCCCGCTTTTTGAGACGGCGAATATAGGGAATCGGGGTACTGATGAATGGAACCCAGGGCAAGGACAGCGGAGTAATCTCATCAGGTGGAACGAAAAGTAAACCGGAATGCCGGTCAATGCAATACGAACAGATAAACAGGAATTTATCAGGTCGAAACTGTAAAACAGGCCTTGATTTATGCCGCACCTGTAGCGATCGGCAAGGTTTCATCTTATCTTGCGCCAAATTTCGTGCTATTAATCATTTCAGGGTTGAAATGTTCCAATGTGTTGCCAATGGCTTTGCCGATACGCGATGTGTCGGATGGCCGGGAAAGGATAAGACCATGTTTTCGATCCGTATCGCCGTAGCGGCGCTGTTTGCCGCATGTCTCGTTACCGGCGCTCAAGCCGCCGAGAAGGCGAAGCCGGCCGGGGCGAAAGGTCCCGCGCAGGCCGAGGCCACCTACGACGACCCCCTGGGGCGAAGCACGCCGCAGGGCACAGTCCTCGGCTTCCTGAAGGCAATGAAACGCGAGGACTACGAGCGGGCCATCGATTACCTGGACACCCGGCAGACGGGAAAGCGCGCCGAGCAGCTCGCCCGCGAGTTGAACTACATCCTCAACGAGGGAATGTCGACCATAACGACTGCGCTCAGCATCAAGCCCGAGGGGAACCTCCAGGACAACCTGCCCGACAACCGTGAGTATGTGGGCACGGTCAGGACGAAGAGAGGGGAATACAAGATCCTGCTCGAGCGCGTCCATAAGGAGAACAACCCCCCGATCTGGCTCTTTTCCTCGGAAACCCTCAAGCTTGTGCCCCAGATCTATGAGGAAATCGACATCCCCTGGCTCGAGCGGCACCTGCCGGCGGCGATGACGGAAACCCGCGTTGCCGGTCAACCGCTGTACCGGTGGGTCATTCCCCTTGCGGGGATTCCCCTTGCGCTTCTTCTCGCATGGCTCTTCACGAGACTGCTCTTTGCCCTGGTTCGCGAGCCGATGCGCAACCGCTTCGGCGAGGCGGTGATGATCAAGCTCAGAGGGATCAAACACCCCGTGATGCTTCTTTTTTTGGCAGGTGCGATTTACATCGTTTCCCTCGGCTCGGCCTCGCTCCTCGCCCGGCTGTTCTGGGCGTTTCTAGCCTCGACGACGGCTGTCATAGGCCTTACGTGGCTTTTCCTCTATTTGATCGATGTCGGTGCAGAGATCATCGAGGCGCGCAGGCCCGAGGCCGCCAATGCCGTCATCCGTCTATCGGCGACGCTGATGAAGGCCCTGGCCGTCGTCGTGGGGCTCGTGGTCATCTTTTATTACTTCGCGGGCATCAACCTCACGGCCGTGGTGGCCGGCCTCGGCATCGGCGGCATCGCCGTGGCCTTTGCCGCGCAGAAGACGATCGAGAACTTCTTCGGCGGGCTCTTCCTCGTCTGGGACAAACCCATCCGGCTGGGCGATTTCTGCAAGGCCGGCGAGCACCGGGGGAACGTCGAGCACATTGGCCTTCGGTCCACCCTGATCCGGACGCTGAACAGGACCGTCGTCTCCATCCCCAACGGCCAGCTGTCGGCGATCAGCATCGAAAACTTCGACATGCGCGACCGGTTCCTCTTCCGCCACACCTTGAATCTGCGCTATGAGACCACGGCGGACCAGCTCCGATATGTCCTGGCTCAGATCCGTGAGCTTCTCTACCAGCACCCCCGGGTGGATTCCGCGACGGCTCGCGCCCGCTTTATCGGCTTCGGTCAATCGTCGCTCGACGTGGAGGTCTTCGCCCACGTGCTCGAGACGGTCAATGAGGTGTTTCTTGCCGTCCAGGAGGATCTCCTGCTGCGGATCATGGACCTCGTCGAGACGAGCGGAAGCGGATTCGCCTTCCCCTCGCAGACCCTCTACATGGCAAAGGACGGGGGGCTCGACGCGGAAAAGGGTCGCGCGGCCGCCGATGCCGTCGGCCACTGGAGGGATGAGGGCGAGCTGCCCTTCCCGGATCACAGATCTGCAAGGGTTTCACAGCTCGACGGAACGCTGGAATACCCGCCAAAGGGCTCAGTCCTGACCCCGAAGAAGGAAGGGAACTTACCTGAATGAAGAAGTGTCTGAGTGAGAAGAAGTGCTTGAGTGTCTGAGTGAAGAAGATGAAGGGACCGGGGACCAGGGTGTAGGGACCAGTGGAAGAGAAGAAAGGGACGAGGGACCAGGGTGTCGGGACAAGGTTCCGGATCCGGAATGTCCCAATACCCAATTCCCAATATCCCAATATCCGCCGCCGAAGGCGGAGTGACGGAACAGACGGGATAGACCGGATAGACCGGATAGACTAGATAGACCAGATGGACCAGATGGACCAAAAAAGATCCGGCCGACACCTCGAGATCCTGCGACGCATCGCGCGCCGGGCGATGATCGAGCGGGGCTTCCTGCCCGATTTCTCCGCCCGGGTGAATAGCGAGCTGGCGGGACTGAAGGCGGATCCTGTTCCTTCTTCATGCAGCGTCCGCGACCTCCGGGATCTCCCCTGGTGCTCCATCGACAACGACGAATCGCGCGATCTCGACCAGCTTACCGTCGTCCGGGAGGGAGCAAAGGAGGCGGTGACGATCCTCGTTGCCATTGCCGATGTGGACATTGTGGTCCGCAAAGGCCAGGCCATCGACGATCACGCCAGCCACAACACGACATCCATCTACACCCCCGCCCGGATTTTTTCCATGATCCCCGAGACGCTCTCGACGGGCCTCACCTCCCTCAACGACGGCGAGGACCGCGCGGCCGTCGTCGTCGAGATGGCCGTGGGCGGCGACGGCGCGCTTGACGGCTCCGACGTCTACCGGGCCCTGGTTCGCAACCGCGCAAAGCTTGCCTACAACGCCCTTGCGCCATGGCTGGAAGGGCAGGGGCCCGCCCCCGGGGCCTTGACGGCCGTGAAGGGCCTCGAGGAAAACCTTCGCGCCCAGGACCGCGTGGCCCAGATGCTCCGGAGCCGGCGCCAGGCCCACGGGGCACTCAACCTCGAAACGGTGGAGGCAAATCCCGTCTTCGAAGGCGACCAGGTGAAGTCCTACACGATCGAGCGAAAGAACCGGGCCAAGGAACTGATCGAGGATTTCATGATAGCGGCCAATGAAGTGGTCGCCCGCTATCTCGAATCCAGAAAGTTTCCCTCGATTCGCCGCGTGGTCCATGCCCCCAAGCGATGGGACCGCATCGTCGGCGTGGCCTCGGAGAAGGGCTGGACGCTTCCCGGCCAGCCCGACGCGAAGGCCCTGGAAGGGTTCCTGACGGCCCAGAAGGCCCGCGACCCGGAGCGTTTCCACGATCTCTCCCAGACCGTCATCAAGCTCATCGGCGCGGGGGAGTACATGGCCGATTTCCCCGGCAGGGAGGCCCCGGGACACTTCGGACTTGCCGTGAAGGACTACGCCCACTCCACAGCCCCCAACCGCCGCTTTCCCGACCTTGTCACGCAGCGGCTCGTGAAGGCCGCCATCGAGGGCCGGCCCATGCCATACGGCGACGAGGAGCTCGTTGTGCATCGCCCGCCACTGCACCCTCAAGGAAGACGACGCCAACAAGGTCGAGCGCCTCGTCCGCAAGTCTGCCTTCGCGCTGATGCTGGAGGCGCGCATCGGCGAGTCCTTCAATGCCATCGTCACCGGCGCCGCCCCCAAGGGCACCTGGGTGCGCATCAACGGCCAGCCCGTCGAGGGAAGGCTCGTCGAGGGCTTCGGCGGCCTCGACGTGGGCGATCGCCTGCGCGTAAAACTCATCCGCACCGACGTCAACCAAGGCTTCATTGACTTCAGGCGCGTTGGCTGATAGCGAGGCAAAAGGCAGCCGACAGCCGACAGCCGACAGCCAACAGATTCTCCCTGCTGCTATTTCTTATTCTTTCGACTGTAGACTGTAGGCTGTAGACTGTCGGCTTCGAAAGGCATGACCGGATAGACCTTTTTCCCTGACGAAACAAACGAAAAAAACGAAACGAACGAAATAAAGGATCTGTACGTGCGATTCGTCCACCATGAACCATGACCTGCAAACTTGAACGATGGAGGCCGAAGATGTCTTGCAAAAACTTTCTGGGCGGAGTCATCGCGGGGCTGGCGATCGGAAGTATCGTCGGGCTTCTTATCTGGCGAAGGACAGGTGCCGCTGAAGGCAAATCGAAGGACGATCTGACGGAGATCGATGGGATCGGCCCCAAGATCGCCGGGCTGCTGGCCGCAAGCGGCATCGGGTCCTTCTCACGGCTGGCGAAGAGCCGCCTCGAGGATCTGCAGCGCATCCTCGAGGCGGGCGGGCCGCACTTCCGGCTTGCAGACCCCGCATCCTGGCCCGAACAGGCAAAGCTTGCGGCGGTTTCCGATTGGGTGGGGCTGCGGGATCTGCAGGGTCAGCTGCGAGGAGGCCGAAAGGTGTGACGCCGCAGCGTCGAGATCGCCCTTGTCTTTGCCCGTTGCCGTCTGTTACCCTGTCAATATGAGATTTTCGAAAATCCTCAAGGCCACCCTGGCCCTTGCCCTGATCTTGTTTTTGGTTTTTGCCTGGTACCGTTTGAATTTCTCGGCCCTCTTCGAGCCCGCGCGCATCGAGGCGCTTTTGGAGGAGATCGGGCCCTTCGCCCCGCTCATTTACATGGCCCTCATGGCGGCCACCGCCGTCATCATCCCCATCCCGGGCCCCCCGCTTTTTGTGATCGCCGGCGCGATCTTCGGGCCCGTCCTCGGCACGGTCTACGCCGTGGCCGGCTCCGTGGCCGGGGCGGTCATCGCGTTTCTCCTGGCCCGGTTCCTGGGGAGGGATTTCGTCGAGTCGCTGGTGGGCAAACAGGTCGTGATCTGCTGCGAGTGCTCCGAGGGGCTCCTGACGAAGATCATCTTCTTTTCGAGGCTCCTGCCCCTGGTCTCCTTCGACGTGGTGAGCTACGGCGCGGGGCTCACCCGGATGAGCCTGCGCAACTTCGCCCTGGCCACGCTTCTCGGGTCGATCCCCATGACCTTCATCTACCACTCCTTCGGCTCCGTCCTCGCGTTCAGCTCGACGACGGCCCTCGTCCTGGGGCTTGCGATCGTCGCGGTCCTGTTCGCCCTGCCGTACCTGGCTGATCGCTGGGATATCAAGAGATTCCGGCCCCGGCTCGTCGCCCGCAACGGCGAGGACCCCTGTGATCCTCCTGACGAGAAGGACCAGACCGGATAGACGGAATAGACGGAATAGACGGAACAGACCAGACGGAGGTGCCCCATGAAGGTATTCATCGTTTACGCCCACCCGGAACCCAAAAGCTTCAATGGCTCGCTGTTTCGGACGGCGCAGGACGTGCTCCGGCAAGCCGGCCACGAGGTGCAGGTCTCCGATCTCTACGCCATGGGCTTCAACCCCGTCGTGAGCCGGAAGAACTATACCACCGTCAAGGACCCCGATTATTTCAAGCCCCAGATCGAGGACATGCACGCAACCGAGGCGGGCGGCTTCGCCCCGGACATCGAGGATGAGATCCGCAAAATGGAGTGGTGCGACCTCATGCTCTGGCAGCATCCCCTCTGGTGGTTCGGGCTGCCCGCCATCCTGAAAGGCTGGGTGGACCGGGTTTTTGCCATGGGAAGGACTTACGGCGGGGGCCGTCTCTATGAAAACGGCTTATTCAAGGGCAAGCGGGCCATGCTGTCGCTCACGACGGGCGGCCCGGCCGAGGCCTATGCCAAGGGCGGCTTCAACGGCGACATCCACGCCGTGCTGCGGCCCATCCATCGGGGGATTTTGCAATTCACCGGTTTCAACGTGCTGGCGCCCCACATCATTTTCGCACCCGTGAGGCTCAGGGATGACCAGAGGAAGGACATCCTGGAGGGCTACGGCCGCCGCCTGCGGCAGATCCACACGGAAGGCCCCATCGAAGTCGGCGAGTATTAGAACGGGTTAGTGAAATGCTTGCGATGTAGCTTCTTTTACATAGCGCGTAGCACTTCTTCGCTGTCACTGCCGCTCAGAGAGCTGCATAACAATCACAAAGAGTCTTTGCGCCGAAGGCAGATTCCGCATGCCGTTGGGCATGCAGCCTGTTTACAGCGGCGTGAAATACAAATTTCCTGCCACGGCGTCCTTCTCTAGACCAAGAGTCCCCCGAAATACAATAGTCCAATAGCCGGGATAATCAGCCAGGCAATCATAGCAATCAAGGTACATTTTCAAAGAAGAGCCATCCCGGGGTGCAAGAGAGCCCACGGGGGCCTGTCCAATCCTTTTCCATGACCCAGAACCGGTGCTTGCGTAGATCTCCATTGTGCCGTTAGTCATCATTTCATCAGACCAGTTATGGATATAACTGAATGTTCCCCCGTCATCCCCGCCGTACATCGCGCCAAGATTTGCCCTGAAGAAATAACGGGGTATCATGGCTGCGTAATTGACAGCCTTCGGAAGGAGCAGTTTTGCGTAATCCTCATGGCACAGATCATCGAGCGCGTAAAACCTTCCTACGGAAGGATCGGGCCAGTGCGGTGTGGCCGATAAAAAATGCTCGATCTGCTGGCCCGCTGTATATTTTTTCAGGTACCACTCCGTGCTGCTCGGCTCAGTGCAGGCCAGTGCCGGATGATCGTAAGAAAAGATCGTCCCTTTGGAAAGAAAATTGGCGTTTGAATATTCTGCGATCCCGATCGCAGGTGATGTGGTGATTTCGGGGTTTGCTCCCGTGTATTGGTCTGTGTCGAAGAGCCCGGCGATCTTCACCGGGGCCATAGGATTTCCGGGAAGGTCGAATATCGGCTGCAGATCACTCAAATTCGAAGTGTTGGAAATGTACCCCATTGCCTTCGGAATGTTATCTTTTACCCACTTCTCCAAGCTGAAAAATAAGTGAGTGTCGTTTCTTGTGTGATCGGGCGCGGCGGCATCCTCGACCAGGTGCATGATATGCCCGAGAGCCTGGAACATCTGGATGTAAGCCCATTGCCTTTCTATGTCACTGCGTGCCGACATGGCCTCGTAGTAATACTGCCGGGCATTTTTCCAGGAGTATGACTGCTGCCCCAGCGGGGTCTGTGACCAGAGGAGCGACGACTTCCAGGAGAGGCCCATAGCGCTGAGTCCCGCCTTGTTCCAGGGCTTGAGGGGGTCATGAAAGTGATAGAACGAACGGGTGACGGGGGTGTCTTCATTGGCTGCGCCGTATCGAATCCAGTCACGGACCCGGTCTTGAGTGATCGCGGGGAAAACCGGCTTCGGAGCAGACCATAAGAAATGCCAGCAATGCAAATAACCATAAGTTCCATTAAATCCTGAGACAGGATCCCCGACTGCGGCTTCAGTAAGTAATTTGTGAGTCTCAGCCTCCCAGCATTCCCCCCTAGGGGTGTAAAATGAGAAAAGAGCCAACGCAGTAAGTCCACAGAGGATAACTTTCCTCAATAGCATGATTCCCTCCTCTCACTTGAAACCGAGCCCGTTGATCCGCCAGGCGCCGTCGGGTTCCAGGTAGAAAATCATCGTTCCGATGTAGTCTCGATTGTTTATTGTGATGGTGAAATTGAATTCAGCCTCTCCCATATAGATCCTGTAGCAGGACAAATTCCGCGCTGACTGATAAGCGGCGGACAGCTTATCTATGCCGACCTTTTCGTACGAAGCCCTGTATTTAGCTCGGCGTTCCTCTCGAAAGTAGAGCAGTGCACCGTTGAGATCGCGCTTGACCATCCTGTCGACGAACCCTGCCCATAAGCCTTCCAGGTTCGTACTGGCCTTGACCACGAGATAAACGATTGGCGAGCTTCTTTGCACGCCGCCGTAGTACGCGGACACCTGGTATTTGATTGTGCGGGGCTGGGTTTCGCTGGATATCAGGACATTGACAAAAATATTATCATTCGCGACGGCATCGCCGTGAGTGCCGTCATCGTAGAGGTAGTCGATGAATGTCTGTTTGCCATTATCATCTATGTAATAGAGACTGACGCTTGATGGAGCGAGGCCGGGATCACTGGCGAGTGTGGCAACTGCCCTGATTTTTGCGGGCAAGCCCGCATAGATATATGAAGGGCTCAGGTCCAATGTCATGCTTGATGAGGGTGGGGCGCCCTCGGATAACAGCGGAAACCACGCCACGATGATCGCGGTAGCCAAGGCGATGCACAAAGCCCTAACCAGACATGCTGCAGAGTCACGGCTATCTAAGCTCTCTTTCTTTAAATTACCCATTTGATCCCCCCATAGGCGTGTTTGTTATTGGATAAACGCACTTCCAAAGGGCTTTCTACGCCCCGGGTTGGCCCGAATCAGCCGCCAGCTCTTCCCCTCACTCCAGCCAACACAACGAGACCGAGGCCCATCAGAAGCATGGAGGTGGGTTCTGGAACTGCCTCCGCTGTCGTCCCTCGCACTTCAAATGCCGGTGTCGAGCCGTATCCATAGGCCCAATCTGTGTATAGACCGTTTTTATAGGCGATTTCCCCGTCCAGGAATGTATCCGTATCGAGCCACGTCAGATAAATATTGAGGAGTTCATCCGAGGACATGACCAGCCAGTATTTTTCACCGGCCATTAGCTCCGGATGCAGTAATGACGATGCGGAATAAACCGCCGGTGTGTCGGTCATGCCGGTGAATGAAAACGTTTCCAATGCAGCGCCGGGTGAGCTTGAACCGGAATCACAGGCGAGGGAGACAGTGAACTGAGTACTGACAGAAGTGGAATCGAGCAGGGCGGCGACATCGAATGAATCGAATGTGAAGCTTTGGGATGGAGTGAAAGAGACGGCAGCCTCCATCTTTTGTGTTTCGTCGATAATAACAAACAGGGTGCCAACAGGCCAACCAGACGCAGTATTGTAAGATTGACCCGGGCCGAAAGTGCCATAAACGATTTCCGAGGCGATGGCTGGCGATGTAAACAAGACTCCTAGAAGACTGAACGACAGCGCCAGAAGGCTCACCGGCCTCGCTTTCATAATCCCCCCCTCTTTTGCGTCGATAAATGAAAAATTTATGCTATGGTTATCTAGAGGGAAATAGAAGCGTAAAGTGCCGCTGATGTCAATAATGGCAAAGCATGATTTTGTATACGAAAATAGTATTAGCCCGGCCTAATGCTCCGCTATCACTCATTCACTAGTTGTTTCGTTCCTTTTTTTCACTCTGGACACGGGCAACTGCCGCGTTGCGGCAAAGCCGAACCGATGGAATAGACGGGATATTAGGGATAGACCGGATAGCGTCATGGAAGTGAAAAAAGGCCCCTGGCGATTTCTCGGCAGGGGCCTTTTCCTTTTGTATTTTTGGTGCTCAATGAAGCCCCGCTGCCGGCAGCGAGACCTCGTGAACAACCCCTTACATCACTCCCAGCATCTTCGCCACAAACCCCGTCGTCGTGACAAAGAGAACAACCCAGATCGCGCGAAAAACCCACCTGTCCACAACTACCTTTGCATGCTTCGTCATTGCATCACCTCTTTGCGGCAAACACCGGATAGCACATGGGGTCCGCCCAGAATTGCTTGTCTTTCCTGATTTCTTTCGTCGTCTTTTTCATGTCACTGCCTCCTTGATGGCTGTGGTTGTCTTTATCGGTCCGTCTTGATCCCGAATTCCGGGAAGCACATGGGGTCGTACCAGATGCCTCCACGCCGAAGTGGCTTGATCCCTTTTTCTATTTTCTCTGCCTTTTTCATGTCGGCACCTCGCTTCGACACTTGTGTTTTCTCCCTACCGGCCGCGTTTCGGTGTGAACGTGGGGAAGCTCATCGGGTCGGTCCAGTACTTCCTGTCGGTCTTCACGTTCCTGGCTTTTTCTTTCATGGTCGCATCTCCTTGCGTGGTTTTTGGTCACCGGGGTTACCGGTAGACGATATCTTTCCGGGGCTTCAGAAGAGGGTCTTCCCAGAGCACTGCCTCTTTTTCTCCGGACAGGCCGAATCGGGAGTGAGTGTAGACACTGTCAAGATTTGCTGTGTGGATTCTGTTCATCATGGTCTTTGCTCCCTTTCGTTAAACCTATTATCGATATTTTTCGTTTTAAATAAATCGGCGCCCGTCTGAATCTGGGGTAGGAGTGCCCGGTCACGCCTCGGCAGACGGTGTCTGAAAGGATCATAGGACATACGCCTATGGGGATTTGTCTTGACATCCGGCGGCTGCCCCCCTAGGTTATGTTCATTGAAACAGCCGCCTGGCAGGGCGGCGCACAAGGCATTGACACAGACATTTTGAAGCGCAGGGGACGGCCGTCGTGCTCTTTGGAGATCTGATGGCCTTTTTTATATGCGCAATCTGGAGGGTCCCCCATGCTGAAACGATATCGATACTGGCTCACAAGCCTTGTTCCGGGCCTCCTTTACCACCTCTTGCGAGCCTACAGCTGGACCTTCCGGCTGCATGTCGAAAACGAGAAGCCCTGGCTCGATTACCTGCAGGGCGGCGGCCGGGTCCTGCTGTGCGGCTGGCACCAGCAGTTCTTTGCGGCCATCCGCCACTTCAAGACCTACGCGTCCCATCGCCCCGCGCTGATGATCAGCCAGAGCAAGGACGGCGATATCATCGCCGGCATCGCCCAGAAGTCGGGCTGGCACACCGTGCGGGGATCATCCTCGCGAGACGGGGGGCGGGCCCTGAAAGAGATGGTAGGGCAGCTGCAGCTCACGGGTCTTGCCGCCCACGTCGTAGACGGGCCGAAGGGGCCCGCCGGGATCATCAAGGCGGGGGCGGTCAGCCTGGCCCGCGCCGCCGGGGCCGTCGTCGTTCCCATCTACACCACGTCCGACAGGGCCTGGTATTTCAACAGCTGGGATCGCTTCATGCTGCCGAAGCCCTTCGCAAAGGTGAACCTGCGATTCGGCGATATGCTCGACCTGAGCACGGGGGAGGGCGACGAGGCCTTCGAAGACCACCGGGTGCGCCTCCAGCAGATCATGCAGCCCGGCCTGATCTCCTGATTGCCAACGGTCCGGTATCCCGATTCCCTGTACCTGTTTTCTTTATTCTATAATACGACCCGCGCGGCAGGTGCCCCGGTCCGGCCATGGGGACGTTGGCCCTTCCGCCGCGGACATCACCGACCCGGAAAACGAATGAAACCCCGACTGAGATCGCTTCTGTTCCTCCTGTGCGCTCTTGTGCCCGCTGTCGCCTTCCCGCCCGCGTGCCACGCGAAGGAAAGCGCCCCCGTCGCAAAGCACATCATTTTCATTGTCGGCGACGGCATGCAGCCCGAAAACGAGATTGCCGCCAGCCGTTACCTCACCGGCATGGACAAGGCCTGGCCTTCCACGCCTTCCCGTACCGGGGCATTGTCGCCACCTGGGATGTGACCACCTACAGCAGGCAGGCGCCCTACAACCCATCGGCCATCGCCCCCGGGGCGGGCTGTGACGCGGTACGGACCGGGAAAGCCTCAGCCGTCTCCCACACCAACACGCCCCGCTATGCCTGCCGCACACCCGATGGCGCAAAACCCCAGGGCGCCGACTCGGCCTCGACGGCCACGGCCTGGGCCACGGGCTACAAGACCGACACGGGCAACATCGCCTGGCTCCCCGGCGACCCGGAGCGGGGAGCCCTCAGGACGATCGCCGAGCTGCTGCGGGAAAAGCGCGGATACGCCATCGGCATCGTCACCACGGTGCCCTTCTCCGATGCCACACCGGCGTCACAGGTGAGCCACAACAAAAGCCGCCGCAACCACCACGCCATCTCCGACGAGATCATCCGCACCGCCCGGCCCGAGGTTGTCATCGGCGGTGGACATCCCGCCCGCAACCAGGCGAAGCACATGTCGATGGCCCTGTACGATGAGGTGAAAAAAGGAAAGATCGGGGACTGCGCCTTTGTGGAGCGAGAGGACGGCGTCGATGCGGCCAGGTCCCTGAGAGAAGCCGTGGCCCGAGCGGTGGCACAGAAAAAGAGGCTCTTCGGGCTCTTCGGGGGACCCGAGGGCCATTTCGAGCCTCCCGTTCCGACCGACAACGGCACGGCCGCCGTGACCCGGGCCACCATCGAGAACCCGCTTTTAAAGGATGCAGCTCTGGCCGCCCTGGAGGTACTGGGAAAAAACAGGAAGGGTTTCTTCCTCCTGGTCGAGCAGGGAGACATCGACTGGGCCAACCACGCAAACGACTACCGGTGGATGATCGGCGCCATGTGGGACCTCGACGAGGCCGTCAGGGCCGCCGTCGACTTCGTCAATCGTCCCGGCGACGACATCACCTGGGAAAACACCCTGCTCATCGTCACCTCGGACCACGTCACGGGCTCGATGCGACTCAACGACGGCAAAAGGCTGGGCAAGGGCCGCCTGCCCGGCCAGTCGCCGGGCCTCTGCCCCGACAGGCTCTCCTGGTGCCCCGGCTACCCGGGAGGAGAGGTGAGCTACGGCGCCACGGGCCACATCAACGAGCCCGTAGCGCTATACGCCATGGGGGATGGCAGCCTGACGAAGCACCTGCGGCAGTTCGAAGGCAGTTGGTACCCCTGCACACCCGTCATCGACAACACCCAGCTCTTCCACGCCATGGCCGGTGCCGCGGGCATTCCCCAGCCCTCGCCCCTGAAGGCCGTCGTCGTCCGCCCCGCCGCCTGCCCGACCTACTAGGGTCCTTGTGCATTTCCCCCATCGTTGACGCGTCTTGTGCCCGATTCAGGCGGATGACCAGAAGGACGGAGCGTTTGAAAATCAGTCCGGGCATCTGCGGGTTTGGCACCATCCGGGTGAGGGTTGCCTGTGATGGTCCTTCGTTTAAGCGGGAAATGGATTAAAGATGGACGGGAGGGGCCTTGTTTGAGAAAGCCGAAAAATCAAGCGACGAGGGGTGAAAAATATACGCTTCGGGAACCCGCCCCGAAAGAGCAAGATCCGCATTGGATAGTAAGGACGAAAGGTGGATCAGCGCAGAGGTGGAGTCCGTCTTGATCTTGTGGGGTGTAGCCGAAGACGAGTTCTTCACCTTGCAGATGGAGCAAGTGAGCGTCTGAAAGGGGGCGTCATCGTGATGCAGGACAAGAGCCAGCGACACGATGAAAAATAAAACAGCCGATATGATGACCAGGTGTTTGCGCATATCCCTTCTCCTGTTTCGACAATGCCATCCAAGAGGAGGGCCCTTTAGCATTTGCGGCTCGCACCTGTCAAGAAGATCATCGGGTCGCCTTGGCTGGCTCCCGCTCTGACGCAGCACCCTGTCCCCGAACCCTTCCCCCCTGCCACTGCCTTCCAGGCACTCAGTCACTCAGGCACTTCGTCCCCACTTCTTCTTGCCGCCCACTCCGAATCATAGTACGATCCATCTCGTTCACAGGGATGATCGCCATGAAATCTCTTTCTCGAATTGCCTTTGCGTGGATGCTGCTGCTTTTTCTTGCAGCTCCGTCACTTCTGCACGCGCAGGGCGAGCTTCGACTTGCAGACCTGGGTGATTTTCGTCTCGAGAGCGGCCAGGTGATCAAGGAGTGCCGCCTGGGGTATCGCACCTTCGGCACGCTGAACCCGGAGCGATCCAATGCGATCCTGTTCCCCACGTGGTTTGCAGGCACATCGAAAGATCTCGTCGACCTCGGGTTCATCGGGGCGTCGAAGCTTGCCGATACGTCCCGCTATTTTGTCGTTGCCGTTGACGCCTTCGGCAACGGCGTGTCGTCCTCCCCCTCCAACAGCAAAGCACAGCCCAACCGTACCTTCCCTGAATTCAGCGTGCGTGACATGGTGAAGGCGCAGCATCAGCTTTTGACGAAGTACCTGGGGCTCGGCCGGCTGCACGCCGTCATCGGGATCTCCATGGGGGGGATGCAGGCCTTTCAGTGGGTGCTCTCCTATCCGGACTTTGCGCAAAAGGCCGTCTCCATCATGGGCACGCCCCGCGCGGCCCCTTCGGATCTGTTTCTCTTTGATGCCGGGCTTCGCGGCATTGACACCCTGAACGCCATCGGCGACGGCGAGACGTTGGGGCCGGAGGCGTCAGTTGCCCTGCTGGCCCTGGCCGCGCTGACCCCCGAATTTTACCTCAAGGGCCTTTCCCGCTCCGATGTGACGCGCGCCCTGGACGGAGCCCAGGATATCCTCATGCAATACAACTTCACGGATTTGGCCTGGCAACTCAAGGCGATGATCGGGCACGACATCTACAGGCGCCCTGTCACATCGGAAAAAGAGGCCGCCGGAGCCATCCGTACGAAGCTGATGGTGATTGTTTCCCGCAATGACATCATGGTGAACCCGGAGCCCTCGCTTGCCCTTGCCGCTTCATTGAAGGCGGAAGTGCTGGTGCTGCAGGGGGAGTACGGACACTTCAGCGTTCTGCGTGAAACGGATAAAATAAACAGCGCAACCGCAACGTTCCTGAACCGACGGAATTAACATCCTCAACCCTCCTTGCGTCTCTTTCTCTTACCCCTGCACCCTTTCACCCCGAATCCCTGTCTCCCCAATTCCCTATCTTCGGACGACCAAATAGACGAGACGGACGGAATAGACCGGAGAGCCGCGCAGCATCCCTATACGCTACCCGCTACACGCTTCTTCCTGTCCCTGCTTATGCGGCATCATTTTTGCAACTTCCTTGCGGCAGATGCCTTATCAATGATACTCGCGTTGCATGGGTTGAACAACATTTCTGCCATACTCGGATGAACGGTGTTGGCGATCCGGAAGGGGTTTCTCATGAACGAAAATGGCTTCATCGATTACTACGAGCTGCTGCAGGTGAGTTCGAACGCCGACACCGACACCATTGATCGTGTCTTTCGGCATCTCGCCAAGAAGTTGCACCCCGACAACAAAGAATCGGCGGATCCTGACCGGTTCCGCCTGATTGTGGAGGCTCACCGGACGTTCTCCGACCCTGAGACCCGTGCCGGTTACGATGTCAAGTACCAGGAGTACTGGAACAGCAAGTGGAAGCTCGCCTCTGAGGCCACCGACGGAAGCGCTTACGGCGGCGACCGGGAGATCCGCGAGAGCCTGCTTTCGATGTTGTACGTTCAGCGCCGGCGCAACATGAAAAAACCGGGACTGGGTGATTACGAAATGGCCCACCTGCTCTGCAAACCGCACGAGCTGGTGGAGTTTCATGTGTGGTATCTGAAGGCCAAGGGCTGGGTGGAACGCCTGGACTCGGGACAGCTGGCGATCAGCGCCCTGGGTGTCGACGAGGTCGAAAAGCGCCGGCTCCGGCTCAGAGACGATCATCTGCTCACGGCCGGCGGTGTCGCTTCCGAGGGTGCGGAAGGACGGGCGGAGCGCTCCGATACGCCGGATCTGCTCGTGTCTCCAAGAGGCACCGCTTACAACCGGTAATGTTCAATGCTTTTCTGTCCTCAGGCCTGGACAGCCAGCCGTGCGGTTCTTTTTTTTCACCTTGCCACTGCCTTCCCGCACTTTCCTTTTTTCGGGCGAAATAGACCAAATAGACGAGATAGACGAGACAGACCAGAGGGCCGCACCGCGGCCCTCATCTTTAGTCGACCAGCATCAGGCAATACAGGTTCTGCGTCTCCGTTTTCTCTTTCAGGGTCTGGATAAAAAATCCATTGTTCCTTGCCGTCTGGAATACGTCGATCCCGCATGACTCCATCGAGGGCCTCGCCTTGCCGGACTGGATGCAGGGCGCGTCCTTGACCTTCGAGCACTCCTTGCAGAGAGGGCAGGGGCCTGCCAGGTAGACAAAGGACTTGTAATAGCCGTCCTTGAAAATCTCGCCTTCCATTTTTACGAGCATGTCGAAAAGGCCCAGGTTTCTCTTGCCTCGCTCGGGCGTCCTGGGCGCTTCAATGTGAAACAGGATGGCGCGCTTGTAACAGTCGAGGACTTTCCTTGTCTCTTCAGGGCCGGGGGTCGTCGGGGGGCAGCAGTGGCTGATCCGGTAGGGGCAGCCGAAGAGGCACTTCATCCTGACCCACGCCGCCGTGACGACGCTGCCCGGATCGATCACCTTCGCATGGGTCACACCTTCCGCGACTGCCTTTGCGCAATACTTCTCCAGATCCGCAGTTTGCATGGCACCCTCTCCTTTATGGAATGATCAGAACCCCAACTGTCCAAACTCCGCACTGGTAGTCATATAGAAAATCGAGAAGCTTGTCAAAATCTACCATCCCCCTATGGGCTTTCACTTCTTTCGGCTGTCGGCTGTCTGCTGTAGGCTGTTGGCTCTCTTCTCCCCGCCTCCTGAATCCCGATGCCCGATGCCTGAAGCCTGTAGCCTGCAGCCTTTGGCCGCACCAGTTACTGCCGCGCAGCGGCCTGTCCCGACACCCTTGTCCCTGGTCCCCGTTATGTCCGACAAAATTGTCGAATCGGGGCGCATTTTAATACCCTTCCATCCCGTTCCCTTTATGAATTAACACATTATTATAAGTACTTAAGACAATTATTCTCCAGTGCTCTTTCCTGGTAATCTTCTTGCAATGTATTAATCTCATAGATCGTCCTGAATCACATGGCCGGACCTGGAACGGAACAGATTTCAAATCTGTTATATATTAAACATCCCTTCTGCTTCTCCGCTTCAAATCCAGGAAAAACCTAATCGGGGAAATACGCCAGGAGAATTCCTGGGCGAGGACATATGATTATTACAGCGATTTCACTGACAATTTTTGTGACATCAATGATTGTCTATTCGATCTGCCGCATCCCGTCGAGAGTATATGCCAATGTTTGTCATAAATCTCTGATATTTGACAACCTGGCCGAAGCAAGGCGTTTGGAGGATCTCCTGGCCCACGGTGATGCCGAAAGTGTTCACAGGATCTTGAAGGCACTTCAACAGAGAGGCGATATCGATATATTCGAGTCGGAAAAAGAAATATATGTAAGCGGACACCGCAGTGTATCGATAGATAAGTGCCGGAAGATTACACGCAGCCTGCTGGTATCCGATTATGATCCCATTGAGGATTTCCGCAATCTCAGCGTGATGCCTCGATTCAATACCGACGCCCGGGTTATGAATGTGAATCAAGGCGTATGTGTCAGTAAATATGAAACCGCATCCGCAGCGAATCACGAGGAAAGCAAAGATGACCTGTTTGCTTCGGAATACGATATCATCGAGTTGCTGGAGAATCTGAACATCAGATCCGGCTGCATCCTTCCCGTTCAAACCCCATCGTAAAACCGCACTTGTCCCTTTTTTAGATAACACTCAGCACACAACACTTCTTCACTGTAGGCTGTCGACTGCCCCCTTACCCCTTTCATCCCGTCTTCCCGATTAGTCCTTGAAAAACACGGCTGATGTGCGGTAATGTTCAAGTCATGAAAAGTGCAGATGAAATTGGGTATGCCGTCAAAGGTCTGGCCTCCGCATATGATCTGCAGATCATCTATGCCTTCGGTAGTCGTGCCTCAGAAGCGCGGGATTTTGCCGCCGGCACGATCGGGCGCCTGTCCTCCGGGTCTTCCGATCTCGATATCGGCGTTACATCCGCTCGACGGCTCACCGTGCAGGAGAAAGTCGAGATCGCCGTATTTTTCGAAGATCTGTTCGGCGTGCCCCGCACGGATGTCGTCGTCATTCCCGAGGCTCCCATTACACTGGCGTTCCGGATCGTAACCGGTGAGCTTCTTTATGCGAAGGACCCGACATACGAGGCGGAGTATCAGCTCTACATCATGCGGATGGCCGCGGATCTCGAACCCTATGAAAAAGAAATGACCCGTCTGACCCTCGGAGCGTGACATGTCACCAGGCAGCATCGACGAGAAGGTGATCGCGCAGCGTGCCCGCTGGATCCGCGAGGCCATCGCCGCCACGAGGGAACTCCCTCTTGCCGACCGACAGGCCTTCCTGGGTAACAAGCACAACATCGCTGCTGCGGAGTCCTACCTTCGACGGTCCCTGGAGGCTCTTTTCGACGTGGGCCGCCACATCCTGGCGAAAGGGTTTGCCTATCCGGCTGCGGAGTACAAGGAGATCGCCCGGGGACTCTTTGAGAAGGCCGTCTTCGAGAAGGACGAGGCGGAGCTGCTGAGGAAAATGGCGGGTTACCGAAACCGGATGGTGCACTTCTATCACGATATATCCCCGGAAGAGCTTCTGGATATCTGCCTGAATCACACGGCTGAAATCGAACGCTTGCTGGAACAAATGCTTCAATGGCTCCGTACCTCCAAGAGACCGTAGTCCCTTTTATCCCGGCCTCCCTAATCAACCAAATACCCAGTGACCAATTACTGTTTTATCTCCTCGAGGCTTGCGGCTCTTCTACCCGAAGCCCGGTCTCACATGGCACTGCAGAAGTTCTTGACTTTAGATTATTTATACCCGCGTATAGAATAAAGGAGGACATGGCATGCGAGTCGCTGCAATACAGATGCGAGCCCAGGTCGGCGCAATTGCACGTAACCTCTCGTCTGCCGAGGCGCTGGTCCGCGAAGCCTTCCGGCGCGGCGCCCAATGGGTCATCCTCCCCGAGTTCTTCCCCTCTGCCGTGGCGTTCACGCCGGCAATGCTTTCGGCGCTGCAACCGCTGGAAGGTCCTGCTCTTGAGCTTATGCGCAGGCTTGCGCGCGAACAGGATGGCATCGTGGGGGGGTCATTCATCGCGCAGTCCGGAAAGGACTGCTTCAACAGCTTTCTGCTTGTCTTTCCGAACGGCCTGTACTTCCGTCACGACAAGGATTTGCCCACGATGTGGGAGAACAGTTACTACGTGGGCGGCTCCGATGACGGGATCCTCGATACTCCTGCCGGCCCGGTCGGCGTCGCCATGTGCTGGGAGTTGATTCGTTCCCGGACAGCGCGCAGATTATTGGGACGGGTGGATCTGGTAGTCGGCGGTTCATGCTGGTGGGATCTGCGCCTCCCTGTGTCTCCCCGATACGCCGGGGATCAGGAGCAGTTGAGGGCGCTGCTGAGAAACGCGCCGGCTCACCTTGCGCGGATGCTCGGCGTACCCGTTGTACACGCGTCACACGCCGGCGAGTTCGAGGGGCTCACACCGGGCAACGAGTCCATGCCCTACGTTTCCCGCTACCTGGGGGAGACTCAGATCACGGACGGGGACGGCCGGGTGCTGGCCCGCATGACCTGCGAAGATGGCGAAGGCGTAATCACAGCCGATATCACACCCGGTAAAGTTGCCGGAGCTACAGCACCCATTCCCGAAAACTTCTGGACAGGCGAACTGCCGTCAATGGCTGCCAAGGCGTGGGAGCACTTGAATCCTCTCGGACGGCAATACTACGCCACTACCGTCCGCCCGATTCTCGAAGACGACTCGTTCGCAGAATCGGATATTGATAAATAACCGGGCAAGGTGCACCCGGGTACTACTCCATCCATAAAGGGAGAACAGTGCGATGAAAACAGCAAGATCCGTGAGACTGGAAGAATTCGGCGGCCCGGAGAAAATGATTGTGAAGGCAATCGAACTGCCCGCTCCCGGGGCCGGCGAGGTGCAACTGCGCCAGACGGCAATCGGGTTCAACTTCATTGATGTCTACCAGCGCAAAGGCGTCTATCCGATTCCGCTGCCGACAGGTCTCGGCCATGAAGCGGCAGGCGTCGTGGAGGCCGTTGGTGCCGGAGTCGATCATCTCCGTCCGGGAGACCGGGTTGCCTACATGAATGCCGGTCTCGGCGCCTACGCCGATTATCGCAACGTGCCGGCAGAGCGTCTGGTCGGCATTCCTGCCGGCGTGTCCGATGAGCAGGCGGCGGCGCTGCTGTTCAAGGGGCTGACGGCGCAATACCTGTTGAAGAAAACCCATGCGGTCCAGCCCGGCGAGATCGTTCTCGTTCATGCGGCGGCAGGTGGCGTCGGACAGATCCTGTGCCGGTGGGCCAAAGGGCTGGGCGCCTTTGTGATCGGGACAGCAAGCTCCGAGGAGAAGTGCGCAGTTGCCCGTGAGGCCGGCTGCAGCATCGCCATCAACTATTCCAGGGAGAATTGGCCGACAGAGCTCCTGGAAGCGACAGGAGGCAAAAAAGCCAACGTCATCTATGATTCCGTCGGAAAGGATACCTTCCTCAAGTCGCTCAATTGCGCAGCACCCTTCGGGCTTGTCGTCCTCTTTGGCGCCGCCTCGGGTCCCGCTCCGGCGATCGAACCGGAGTTGCTCAATAAAAAAGGGTGCCTGTTCCTGACCCGGCCATCCGTATTTCCGCATAATGCCGATCCTGCAACATTTCGTGCCAACGCCGCGGTTCTCTTCGAGGCCATCTCAGTCGGCCTGGTGAAAGCACAGATCGGCTCGCGATTCAAACTCGACAACATCGCCCAGGCGCACATCGCAGCCGAATCCAGAGCGACGCAAGGGGCGACACTGATCATTCCCTGAGGACAATTTATTTCCTTGTTCCTGCCGCATAGCGGCTACTGTCAGCTGTCGGCTGTAGGCTCTTTTCTTCTCGACTCCCTTGCGGCCTCGTCGAGCTTGCCTTCCGCTGCAAATGATTGTATTTTAGCCGTCACTATTGAGCTACACGTCATTTTCATTTGGAATGCACCTGTGATGGCACATCGTAACAAATCCAATAATAAAATCGTGGTCATAGCCGATGACCTGACCGGCGCCAACGACACGGGGGTCCAGTTTGCAAAGCAGGGGTTGAAGACCCTTGTCCTGCTGCGCGCTCCCGGTTCCCCCTCCGAACTGGACGAGGATGTGCTGGTCGTCGACACGCAGAGCCGGGCATTATCCCCGACGGAAGCGTATCAAAAAGTAACAGAGACGGCCTTGCTCTTCAAAAACAGGGATCAGTTTCAGACCCTCTATAAGAAGATCGATTCCACCCTGCGCGGCAATCTCGGGACGGAAATAGACGCCATGATGGATGCCTGCGGGCTCGAGCTTGCCATTGTGGCTCCTGCCTTTCCCAAAAACGGGCGGATAACCGTGGGAGGCTGTCATTTCCTGGGAGGCGCCCCTCTGGAAGCGACGGAAATTGCCAGGGACCCCCTGTGTCCCGTCACTGAGTCGCACATTCCGACTTTGATAGCAAAGCAGACAAAAAGGACAGTGGGGCATGTCGGGATCAAGAGCGTCATTGCCGGTACCGAAGGTATCCTGGAGGCAATGAGGCAGTTAGTTGCGACCGGCCGGAAGATCCTTGTCTGCGATGCGTGGCAGGAGGAACACCTGAAGATGATCGCCCTGGCCGCCGTGCGGCTCGAGAAACCGATCCTGTGGGTTGGCTCGGCCGGGTTGGCGGAATACGTGCCCCTGGCACTGGGTCAGGGCGCCGCATCGGCAGACAAAAAACCGGTCGTGGTCATCGCAGGCAGCGTGAGCAACGTGACACGGGGCCAGGTAGCCATGCTGAGGCAGCGGACAGACCTGGCGTACATTGAAGCCGCCCCCAGCGCCTTTTTAAAGCCGGCAACGGCGCAGGCGGAGACAGACCGGTGTTACCATGCTGCCGTTGACGCCATCAGGACCGGAAAAGACGTCGTGATCGTTTCGGCAGACAGCGATGAGATGGTGGCCAGGACAAAAGAGGAAGGGTCGTCGCTGGGCCTTTCCAGCCGGCAGACCTCTGAAGCGGTTGCCGCGGCCCTGGGCAGTCTCTGCCGTCAGATCGCACTGAGTGTATCCCTGGGCGGCCTCGTTCTGACCGGGGGAGACATCGCCGTGAGTTGCTGCAGCCTCCTGTCGGCCGGCGGGATCTCGGTTATCCGGGAAGTTGCCCCGGGCATCCCCGTGGGCGTCCTGAAGGGCGGGCAGTGCCCCGGCCTGAGAGTCGTAACCAAAGCCGGCGCCTTTGGCGCCGAGGATGCGCTCTGCAAGGCCGTCGACAGTTTAAAAATTCATCAGGAGACATCGGCATGACCGAGACAAAACCGATCATCGGCATCAGCATGGGGGATCCGTCGGGCATAGGCCCCGAAATTGCCGTGAAGACCCTCGCCCGGAAAGAAATCTACGAGATCTGCAAGCCGTTGATCGTCGGCGACAGCGAACGCCATCAAGGACGCATTGAGGATGACCGCGCTGGATCTCAAGATCAATTCCATCTCGGAGGTCAGGCAGGCCCTGTTTCAGTTCGGCACCCTGGATGTCTATGATCTGAAGAATGTAGACATGGCAAAGCTGCAGTATGGAAAGGTATCCGCCATGTCGGGCGATGCTGCCTTTGAAGCCATCAAGAAAGTGATTGAGCTTGCCCAGAAACATGAGATCGACGCGACCGTGACCGGGCCGATCAACAAGGAATCCATCAACCTGGCCGGGCATCACTATTCGGGGCATACGGAAATCTATGCCCATTACACCCATACGGAAGATTACACGATGATGCTTGCCCACGAAAACCTGCGCGTCGTTCACGTCTCGACGCACGTGTCCCTGAAAGAGGCCTGTGCCCGGGTCAAGAAAGACAGGGTGCTGAAAGTCATCAAGCTGGCCTGGGAAGCCTGCCGGAAGATCGGGATTGCCGATCCCCGGATCGGGGTGGCCGGCCTCAATCCGCACGCGGGCGAGAGCGGCATGTTCGGCAGAGAGGAAATCGACGAGATCATCCCTGCGATCGAGGAGGCAAAGGCGCTGAAGATCAACGCCGACGGGCCCATCCCGCCGGACAGCCTGTTCTCGAAAGCCAAGGGCGGCCTGTATGACATCGTCGTCGCCATGTATCACGACCAGGGTCATATCCCCCTCAAGGTTGTCGGTTTCAACTGGAATGACGAGAAGCAGAAATGGGATTCCATCAGCGGGGTGAACATCACCCTCGGCTTGCCGATTATCCGGAGCTCCGTGGATCACGGCACGGCATTCGGCAAGGCGGGCAAGGGCACCGCATCTGAGTTGAGCCTGGTGCACGCCATCGAATACGCGGTAAAGATGACTCTCAACTAGCGGTGCAAGACGGCTGCGGGCCGTCTTCAAAACCTTCGAACAAACAAAGGAGGATGCTATGAAACGCTTTACCTTGCTGTCATTGATGTTTACGTTGGCCGTTGCGATGTTCGCCGTCCCATGCGCATGGGCGGCCGATCCCGTCAAGCTGGTCTTCGCCTCCGCCTACGCGCCGGTGGACCACCAGAGCCAGACCCTGGTCAAGTTCGCCGAGCTGGCCGAGAAGTACAGCAACGGCTCGCTGAAAGTGAGTGTCGCCGTCGGCGGCGTCCTGGGCGGTGAGCGCGATGTGGCCGAGGGGATCCAGGTGGGCACGGTGAACGGGGCGATTCTGGGCGGTATCCTCCAGAACTTCGACCCGGCAATGTCCATTCTCGAGTTTCCCTTCCTCTTCAAGAACGAAGCGCACGTGCGGGCCGTCATGGAAGGGCCGGTGGGCGACAAGATCAGGGCCCGGCTGATTGCGAAGACCAACATTCGCATCCTCTACTATGTCATGCGCACGCCCCGGGAGCTGACCACCAAGAAACCCGTCAAGAGCCTTGCCGATGTCAAGGGCATGAAGATCCGCGTCCCGGAGATGCAGGCCCACCTGGAAACCTGGAGAGCCCTCGGGGCCACTCCCACGCCGCTGGCCTTCACCGAAGTCTACACGGCCCTGCAGCTGGGGACGGTCGACGGGCAGGAGAACCCCCTCGGGGTCATCTACGCCAACAAGTTCTACGAGGTCACCGAGTACCTGGCCCTCACGGACCACCTGGTCGGCTTCATGATGATCGTCATGAACAACGACACGTACAAGAAGCTCGATGCCGGCCAGCAGAAGGCCCTCGACCAGGCGGCCAAAGAGGCCTCCCGCTTCAACGACCAGCTGCTCAAGAGCATCACCGCGGACATCGAAAAGCAGCTCTTCGCGAAGATGAAGGTCACGAAGATCAACAACGCCCCCTGGCGCGAGGCAACCAAGGACGTCTACAAGAGCTTCCTGAAATATGACGGCTTCGGGGATCTCTACCTGGGCATCCGCCAGGTCGGCGAAAAGTACTGATCGGTAGCCTGTCAGCACTATTGCTGCGGCAACTGAACATTGCCGCCATGTCATACCGGATACCCGATCAGGTCGAGTACAGGCCTGATCCGGTATCCGGTTGTTTGTGGATTCCCGCTCCCCGCTTTCGCGAGGACAAGCTTTGCGGGAATGACGCTATTGCGGTATTTTGTTGCCTGTTCGATATGACAAGGGGAGTTTAGAGGGTAAACATGACACGGACTATGGACATGCTCGAGACCATGATTCGCTGGACGGTCGTCTCGCTGCTCGCCGTCATGGTGGTTGCCATCGGCTCGCAGGTCTTCGCCCGGTACCTGTTTCACCAGTCCCTGTACTGGACGGAAGAGCTGGGCCGTCACGTGATGGTGTGGATGATCTTCCTGGCCTCCGTGATTTGCGTCCGGAGGGGGCATCACCTCAGCATCACGCTGCTCAAAGAGAGGCTCAAGCCCGATAAGCGGGCGCTGATGCAGCTTGTCGGGGCGATCGTCCTGGCGTACTTTTTCTACATGATGATCGTCCACGGCTGGACGCTCACGCAAAAGACCATGGTCCAGCGATCCAGCGCCATTCACTACCCGATGGGCTATGTGTACGCCGCCCTGCCGGTCAGCGGGCTTCTCATGTTCATCGTCAACCTCGAGGTCATGATCAAGGCCGGCCTCGAGTTCTTCGGGAAGCGCAAGGGCGAAGCCGTCGCGCAGCCCGCCGGGACGGGAGGCGAATCGAAATGACTATTGCGATCCTCTTCGTCGTTCTCCTGCTCATCGGCGTGCCCGTGGCGTTCACCCTGGGGCTGACGGCCCTGGCCTACATTGCGCTCGAGACCCCTCTTCCTCCCCTTGTCGCCTTTCAACGGATGTTTACCAGCGTGGACTCCTTTCCCTTCGTGGCCATCCCGTTTTTCATGCTGGCCGGAAACCTGATGGGCGCCGGCGGCCTGGCCCAGCGCATCATCAACATGGCGCGCGCGATGGTGGGCCACCTGCGGGGCGGGCTCGCCAACGTCACCGTCGTCTCCAACATGATCATGGGCGGCATCTCCGGCTCGTCGGTCGCCGATTGCTCCGCCCTGGGTTCCATCCTGATCCCGGCCATGCAGAAGCAGGGGTACAAATCCCAATTTGCCGGCGCCGTCAATGCCACCGCCTCCACGATGGGCATCATCATCCCCCCGAGCATCCCGATGATCCTGACGGGGGCGGCCACGAGCCTCTCCATCCGCGACCTCTTCTTCGGCGGGCTGGTGCCGGGCATCCTGATCGGCCTGGGGATGCTGGTGATCACGACGTATATTTCCAAACGGAGGGACTACCCGAAATTCCCCCGCGCCACCGCCCGCGAGCTGCTGAAGGCGATATGGCGGGGGCTGCCTGCCTTCATCATGGTCGCGATCATCCTGGTCGGGATCATGACCGGCATCTTCACGCCGACGGAGGCCTCCGTCGCGGCGGTCCTTTATGCCATCCTGGTCGGCCTGATCGACCGGGAGCTGACCTGGAAGGGGTTCTACGATTCGATGCTCAATGCGGCCGTCTCTTCGGCCGTGGTGATGGTCGTCATCTCGACGGCGGGCCTCCTGACCTGGCTTCTGGCCTACTCCATGATCCCGCAGAAGCTCACGCTTTCTCTTGCGACCGTCGTCGACTCGCCGACGACGCTGCTGGTCGTCCTCGGGGCGGTCTTCCTGCTCGTGGGCTGCGTGCTGGACGTCTCTCCTGCGGTCCTGCTTTTCGGGCCGGTCCTGCTGCCCCTGGTGACCACTGTCGGGGTGGACCCCATCTTCTTCGGGGTCATGATGGTGTTCGCCCTCGCCATCGGCCTGATCACGCCGCCCGTCGGCACGACGATGATGCTCTCGGCCTATATCGCCGGGGTGAGCATCCTGGATATCGCCCGGGAGAGCGTGCCCTATCTCATTTACATGATCATCCTGCTTTACGTTTTGATTTTCTTCCAGGGCCTCGTGTTGTGGGTCCCCAACTATCTCTTTCACTGAGCGGGGAGAGCCTTTGAACGGGCTGCCGTATAGTGAGCGGCCCGAACCGAGATGAGGGGACTGCGAGCCACGGACCCCTTCCTCTCCATTCACCCTCTCCCCTCGCGGGAGAGGGCAGGGGTGAGGGGGTCTAGCGATCATTCGCCCTCCCCTTGATCCCCTCCCGTCGAGGGAGGGGAAACGAGAAAGCCGTTTCTTCAGGAGGAAGGACGTGAAGGTCGAGCTGCCGTATGGAAAGGGCACAATCCATGCCGATGTGCCCGCAAAGAACCTCATCGGCGTCTATTCGCCGAAGGACATCCTGCCCGTTGCCGATGTGAAAAAGGAAGTGATCCGGGCGCTCGCGAACCCCATCGGCTCCAAACCCCTGCGCGAGCTGGTGCGGGGCGCAGGCTCGGTGGTCATCGTCGCCGACGACAACACCCGCCTGACCCCCACGGACAGGATCATCCCCGTTCTGCTGGACGAGATGAACGCCGCCGGCGTGAAGGATGCGCAGATCACCGTCATCATCGCCCTGGGCACCCACCGGTTCATGACGCAGAGTGAAATATGGGAAAAATTCGGCGCCGATGTCGTCAGGCGCGTGGCCGTCAAAAACCATGATTACAAGAATGAAGCTGAATTGATCGATCTCGGCACGACACCGAACGGAACGCACGTGACGGTCAACCGGGAAACCTGGGAGGCCGACTTCAAGATCGGCGTGGGGAGCATCGTGCCGCATCATATCCCCGGGTATGCGGGCGGCGCGAAAATCGTGCAGCCGGGCATATGCGGGGAGCAGACAACGGCCGAGACGCACCTGCTGAGCGTGAAGACCCCGCGCTCTCTTCTGGGCGTCACGGAGAATCCCGTGCGCACGGAAGTGAACGACATCGCGCGCAGAGTGGGACTCAACACCATTCTCAACACGGTTCTGAATCGCTACGGCGAAGTCGTCGAGGCGTTCTTCGGGGACGTGGTGGACGCATTCAACGAAGGGGTCAAGCTGTCGCAGAGAGTCTATGCGACGGAGATCCCGGAAGAGGCCGACATCGTCCTGTCCAGCTCCCACCCCTGCGACATCGAATTCTGGCAGGCGCACAAGACCCTGTACCCATCCGACCTTGCCGTCAAGGCGGGGGGGATCATCATCGTCGCCACGCCATGCCCGGAAGGTGTGGCCATGACTCATCAGGATATCCTGGAGGTCACCCGCAAAGACGCATGCGGCCTCCGCGAGATGGTCTCCTGCGGGCAGCTGAAGGACGAAGTCGCGGCGGCCCTCGCCATCGCCTGGGCCCAGGTGAAGGAGCGGGAGTCGGTGTACATCGTCTCCGACGGTATCGGCCCGGACGATGCCAAAAAGCTGGGGTTTACCCATTTTGATACGATCCAGGGTGCTCTCGTCGCAGCATTGCGGGCAAAAGGGGACAATGCCCGCATCACCGTGCTCACCCATGCGCCGGACATGCTGCCCGTGATCGCGCCCTCTGGCAAACCCCTTCCATAATCTCCCTCGCCTAGGGAAAACAATTTCCTTTATCTTCCTCTCCCTTGAGGGGAGAGGATTGAGGTGAGGGTGAATGATCCCAATCCTTTTTCAGGAGAGGGTCGGGGTGAGGGTGGATTTCCCGAGGCGTTAAAAAGGGGTCATCGCGAGCCGAGCCTTGCGAGGCGTGGCGATCTACATTTGAGATCTCTGTGTTGATTCTATATCGAGATTGCGTCGCGGAGTTTATCCTGAGCCTGCCGAAGGGCTCGCAATGACGATTTTTTTCCAACGACTTTCATAGACAAGGAGGGAAAATGAAAAAGAGCATTATCGTCACGATCATGGCAATGGTGGTCTTGCTCGCCGTCGGGCAAGTCGGTGCTGCTGAATTCAAGGCGACCATGAAAATGGGCTCCACCCAGCCCAGCGACCACCCCTACATGGTGGGCGCCCAGAAGTTTTCCGACCTGATCAAGCAGCGGACAAACGGTCGCATCGTCATCAACCTCTACCCGAGCTCGCAGCTGGGCAAGGGCGAGCGGGAGATGGTGGAGAGCATGAAGCAGGGCATCATCGAGCTGGTGGTGAGCTCGACGGGGCCGCTGGGCGGGTTCAGCCCCTCGATCAACATCCTCGACATCCCCTACCTCTTCCGCGATTACGCCCACGTGGACGCCGTCCTGGACGGGCCCATCGGCCGGCAGCTTCTTACCGACATGGACAAGCACGGCATCGTCGGCATGGCCTTCTGGGAGAATGGCTTCCGCCACCTGACGAACTCCAAGGTCGCCGTGAAGACCGTCGAGCAGGGCAAGGGCCTCAAGATCCGCACCATGGAGAACAAGGTGCACCTGCTTGCATGGAAGACGGCGGGCCTGAACCCCACGCCGATGGCATGGGGTGAGCTGTACCCGGCCCTGCAGCAGGGCGTCATCGACGGCCAGGAAAACCCCGTTGCCGTTTTCTACAGCGCGAAATTCTGGGAAGTGCAGAAGTATTTCTCGCTCACCTACCACGTCTACTCCCCGGCGCCGTTCATGATGAGCAAGAAGAAGTTCCAGGCCATGCCGAAGGCGGACCAGGAGCTCTTCATGAAGACCGCCCTGGAGGTCGCGGCCTTTCAGCGCAAACTCAACCGCGACGACGAGGAGAAGAAGCTCCAGGAAATGGCGGCCAAGGGTCTCACGGTGATCCGCGACGTCGACAAGGCCTCCTTTGCGAAGGCCATGCAGCCGGGTTATGCGGAGTGGAACAAGGATTTCGGGAAGGACAAGATCGCGGCGATCGTCAACACGAAGGCCCCCGCGGCAAAAGCCCCCGCAAAAGCAGCCCCGAAGAAGAAATAACGGAGATCTATCCCGCGCACGGCCTGCAGGGGGGGACACGCCCCCCCCTGCAGGTGCGTGTCGTCGTCCCCGCCGGATCAAACAGGTCAAGAGGAAACCTGAATGAAATATCTGCGCGCCGTCAATGAGCTGCTGCTTACCGTTGCAGGCTGGGGCACGATATTTTTCATGGGAGTGATCGTCGATCGTCATCCCGTACGAAGTGTTCGGAAGGTACGTGCATTAAAAGCATGTCCGTATGGTCAGGCGAGGTATCCACGTTTTCTCTCGCCTGGGCCACCATGCTGGGCGGCGCCGTGGGCCTCAAAAAAGGGTATCAGGTAAGCATGACGGCGGTGCTCGATGCCGTTCCGCCTTCCGTCAGCAAGGCTCTCAAGGGCGCCGGGCTCCTCTTCATGCTGGTTTTTCTTGCGGCGATGACCTGGTACGGGGCATTGCAGACCCTCATCAATTTTGAGCAGACCTCGCCGGCCATGGGCATCAAGATGGGGTTCCCCTATGCATGCATGCCGATAGGATTCTTCATCATGCTCATGCTGACCATCGAGGAGTTGCTGGTTTTTCTGGGCATATCGGCTTCCGAAGGGGAGAACGGCATGATAGCCATCTTTCTGGTCGCTTTTGTCGCCCTCCTGTCATTCGGCATCCCTATCGCAATGGGCCTGGGCGGTTCTGCCATGGTCTATCTTTTGTTCAACCCGGATATCGAACTCACCATCCTGCCGCAGACGATCTTCGGCGGAATGGCATCTTTTCCGCTTCTGGCGATCCCGCTCTTCATGCTTGCCGGCAACCTGATGAACGAGGGGGGGTTGACGGAGGATCTTGTCCGCTTTGCCAAGCTGATGATCGGGCATATCAGGGGCGGGCTGGGGCATGCCACGATCATTGCCTGTGCGATCTTTGCAGCCATTTCCGGAGCTGCCGTCGCAACGGCCGTGGCCATAGGCATGATCATGATCCCCGCCATGAAACAGGAAGGGTTTGATGAAGACCTGGGTGCGGCGATAACGGCTACCGCCTCCTGCATGGGCCCCATTATTCCGCCGAGCATTCCGTTTATCATCTACGGGGTCATCGCGAATGTCTCGATCGGTGCGCTTTTTCTCGGCGGTGTGCTCCCCGGCCTTCTGCTGGGCATCAGCCTGATGGTCTACATGGCTTACGAAGCCAGGAAGCGCAATTACCCGGTCCGTCAAAAAGCAACGTTCAAGGAGATGCTCGTTGGCGGCTGGAAGGCGCTGCCTGCGCTTTTCATGCCCGTTATCATCATGGGCGGCATCCTCGGGGGGGCCTTTACCCCGACGGAAGCTGCGGGTGTGACCTGTGTTTACGCGGCACTCATCGGGGGGTTCGTATACAGGCGTCTTAAACTGAAAAATATCCCCAAGGTTCTTCTGGCAGCCGGCCTGGAATCCGCCATGATCATGTTGCTTCTGGGTCTCTCCGAGCCTTTCGCGTGGATCGTTGCGGCAGATCAGATCCCCCAGATGATGATCGATGCGATCTCCAGTGTCAGCACCTCTCCCTATGTTCTCCTCTTACTGATCAATGTCGTACTCCTTATTATCGGCATTCCCATTGAAACGGCCCCGGCCCTCGTCATCGTGGCGCCGATCCTCGCCCCCATGGCAACCCAAGCTGGGAATCGACCCCGTCCACCTGGGGGTCGTCGTGTGTTTCAACCTGGTCCTCGGGCTGATCACCCCTCCCGTCGGGGGCGTTCTTTTTGCCATCTGCGGGATATCCGGGCTCTCCCTCGAAAAGTTGAGCAGGGCGATCTGGAAACCCTTCTGGATCGCGATAGCCGTCCTCTTGCTGATCACCTATATCCCCCAGCTAAGCACCTTCCTGCCAAAAATGCTCATGCCGGGTATCCGGTAGCCGTTTCTTCTCCCTCCTTTCGTAAAGGAGGGGAGGCTTTTCGAAAAGAAGTCATCGCGAGCCGAGCCGCGCGAGGCGTGGCGATCTACGTTATCCTTCCTCGTCCCCTGTCTCTTCTTCCTCTTCACCTAAGCACTTAGCCACTTCTTCTTCCCCGCCGCCCGGCGATCAAATCCGACCATCCCGGAATGACCTCCAAGAGATAACCCGCCAATTTCATTGCGAATTCAAATTAGCTATCCCAATTTGGCACACCAGCAACGAGGCCCCCGCCGACTCGCCATGTCAGTATCTATTTGATTTATTTGACAATTTAGCTTAGCTGGCCCACGGCACACTCGATGCGATTGGGGGTAGGGCAAGAGGAGTGATTGCCAATGATCAAGACAGTGTGGGGAGAGCGGAACATGGAAAAAAAGGTTTCAGCCATCCTGGTATCGATAGTGTTTCTGGCCTTGATATCGTCATGCGGTGGCAACGGTGGAGGCAGTGTCGGAGGCGGAGCCGCGGCTCCTTCCGCCTCGCTCGTTTCCATCGAAGTCACACCGGCCGAACCGGTCATTGCCCTCGGGACGACAACGCAGCTGAAGGCCACCGGCATCTATTCGGACAAAAGCAAAAAGGATCTGACCCCTTCCGTCGACTGGCACTCGTCGGATGACGCCGTCGTCACCGTCAGTCTCGGGCTTGCGAGGTCTGTGGGCCGCGGATCCGCCGTCATCGGGGCGGCATCGGGAAGCGTCTCGGGAATCATCTCGGGAAGAGGGACGCTTACCGTGACGGACGCAACGCTGGTCTCCATCCAGGTGACCCCGGCCAACCCGGAGACCGCCCTGGGAACGACGAAGCAGTTCACCGCCACGGGTGTCTTCTCCGACGATTCGGTGCAGAACCTGACGGAGCAGGTGGACTGGAGCGCAGCCGACGGCTCCGTCGCCTCCGTGAGCAACTCGGCCGGCTCCAGGGGGCTTGCCACACCCGCCGGGATCGGCGCAACCACCGTGTCAGCCACACTGGACGGCGTTACGGGGAGCACGGACTTCACGGTGACCGAGGCTTTCCTTGTCTCCATCCAGGTCACGCCTTCGAACCCGTCCATTCCGAAAGGGATGACCCTGCAGTTCAGCGCAACGGGCATCTATTCCGATCATTCCACCCAGGACCTGACCAAACAGGTGAGCTGGGTCTCCTCCGACCCCTTCGTGGCCTTCGTCAGCAACGCGGCGGGCTCCAACGGGTTGGCCGCGGCCCTCGCCGTCGGCCCCGCAGACGTCAGCGCCACCCTCGACGGGGTAACGGGAAGCACGGACTTCACGGTCACCGAGGCGGCCCTTGTCTCCATCCAGATCACGCCTGAAAACCCGAGCCTCGCCAGGGGGACAACCCGGCAGCTGACCGCAACGGGCATCTATTCGGACAACTCCACCCAGGACCTCACCAGGCAGGTGACCTGGACCGTCATCGACCCCTCGGTGGCTTCCGTCAGCAACGCGGATGGCTCCGACGGACTGGCCACGGCACTCGCCGTCGGTTCGGCAACCGTAAGCGCCGCCCTCGGCACCGTGTCCGGGACCACGAACCTCGAGGTGACGGCAGCGACGCTGGTGGCAATCGAAGTGAGCCCGGCGGATCCCAGCCTTTCCAAGGGGACGACCCGGCAGCTGACCGCCACGGGCACCTATACCGACAACTCCACCCAGGACCTGACCAGGCAGGTGACCTGGACCGTCATCGACCCCTCCGTGGCTTCCGTCAGCAACGCGGCAGGCACCAACGGGCTTGCCACGGCCCTCGCCGTCGGCCCGGCCACAGTCAGCGCGACCCTCGGCTCTGTTTTCGGGACCACGACCCTCACCGTGACGGCCGCCGTGCTGGTGTCCATCGAGGTGGACCCCTACGATTTCGTGACTGTCATGGGTGTAACCCGGCAGTTCACAGCCTCGGGCGTCTATTCCGACAGCACGGTGCAGGATCTGACGCAGCAGGTGACCTGGAACACGTCCGCCAAGTCCGTAGCCACCATCAGCAACGCCGCCGGTTCCAAAGGTCTTGCGACCCCCGCCAAAGTAGGCTCGACCACCATTTCCGCCACAATGGGCGGCCTCAAGGGCAGCACGAACCTGACGGTCAGCAACGCAACGCTTGCCTCCATCACGGTGAAGCCAGACGGCCAGAGCCTCCCTGTCGGCAAGACCCTGCAGTTCACCGCCACGGGACATTACTCCAACGGCATGTCCCTGGACATCACGAAGGCGGCCACCTGGAAATCGTCATCCACAAAGGTCGCGAAAGTCGGCAATGCAAAGACGGACAAGGGCCTGGCGACGGGAGTCAAGAAAGGCAAGGCCACCATCACGGCAACCCTTAGCAAGAAATCGGGCACAGCGGTAATGGCCGTGGAATAAGCGCACCCCATTCTTCGCCGAAATGCAAATCCCCCCGTCCCCCCTTTTCCAAAGGGGGGATTTTTTCGACCGCTCTCACCCCCCTGCCGCCCTCTCACCTGGATTTCCCTCTCCCCCGGCGGGAGAAGGCAAGGGTGAGGGGGGCTTGAGATCGGGCACCCTCCTTTGCACAGAGACGGTGCCGCAATGTCATTGCGAAGGAGCGAAGCGACTGAAGCAATCTCGGATGTTCCTCGAAAAGATTGAGATAGCCGCCTCCCTTTTTGATAAAGGGGGAAAGAGGGGGATTTTCCATCGGCTGTCTTCTTCTCTTTTCGATTCCGGAAACCCGAAACCCGAATCCCGATGCCTGTTGCTGTCCCCCAATTCTCCAATACCCCATACCCCATCTTCGGACGAAACAGACCAAATAGACTAAATAGACTTGATTGACCAGAGAGCCGCGAAGCTGCTTACTACCCAATTACTGCCCCATCGCGTACTGAGTAAATTTACTCATTGCATTGAGTAAATATTGTGATGAGACCATGGTGCCACTCCCGGGTTAATACGCTATAATGAACTATGTAATACTATTTATTATTGACTTACATTATACATTATGTAAGCTATCTGCAAATGGAGGTCCATCCCATGGAAAGATCCACCGTCACCGTCAAGGGACAGATTGTCATTCCCGCTAAATTGAGACACAAATTCGGCATTAAGAAGGGTACCCAGGTCTATCTGTACGAGAAGGGGAACGAGATCGTCATCAAGCCCATCACCGACGAGTACCTGTTAGGCGTCAAAGGCATGACAAGAACGGGGGGTAAGCTTCTCAAGGCACTGAAAGAAGAAAAAGCACGGGAGAAGAACCTGTGAAAGCAAAGACGCGCGTCCTGGACGCTTACAGCCTCATCGCCTACCTGGAAAACGAGTCCGGCTCCGACCGGGTCATGGAACTCATCCAGGCTGCCAGGGACAGCGGCCGGGACCTTCTGCTTTCCGTCATCAACTGGGGCGAAGTGTACTACATCACCCTCAGGGAGTTGGGGCAAAAGCAGGCCGATGAGGTGGCGCGGGTCATATCGGCGCTCCCCATTCGGATCGTCGATGTGGATATGGTCACAGCCAGGCAGGCCGCAACCTACAAGGCCGGCAAAAAGATGTCCTATGCCGACTGCATCGCAGCAGCCACGGCCAAACTCCACAAGGCGGAGCTGGTAACAGGGGACAAGGATTTCAAGCAGGTCGAGGACGAGGTGCAGATCCTCTGGGTTGCGTAGCTCAATTTCTGTCAGCTCTTGGCTCTTTCCTTCCCGAATCCCGAATCCCGAAGCCCGGTTTTTATCCTTCACGAGTAGTTGCTCCGCAGCAAAACGAAAGAACTCATTGACATTACATTGGATTTCACGCTATAGGTTTTATTGTCATCTCGACAGAAAGGAATCAATGATGCCATGCGTACACTTGAGGCGATCAGCACGATCCTGAAAAAAAATAAATCCGGATTCCGCAAGGCATACAAGGTCAGGGAAATTGGTGTTTTTGGATCTTATGCAAGGCGCCGCCAGAAAGAGAGCAGTGACGTAGATATTCTCGTCGAATTTGACGAATCTCCCGATCTGTTCACGTTCCTGGAGTTTGAGGGAAAACTCGAAAAATTGCTGAAAACAAAGGTAGACCTCGTCACCAAGCAGGCCCTCAGGCCGGAGCTCAAGGAGCGGATACTCAGCGAAGTGGTCTACGTATGAAGAGGGATTACAACTTCTACATAAAAGATATTCTGCAGAGCATCATCCAGATAGAAATATTCGTCGAGGGAATGGATTATAAAGAATTCCTGCGCGACGAAAAGACGGCCAGTGCCGTTATTAGAAAGCTCGAAATCATTGGTGAGGCCGCCAAGCACATTCCTGCCAGGGTAAGGCAAGCGCACCCGAAGCTACCATGGAATGAAATGGCGAGGATGCGGGATAAACTGATTCACGGCTATTTCGGTGTTGATTATGACCGGGGGCGCATCCGGCAGGGTGCGCAATCATGTCTGGTTCTTTCCTTGCCGGGAAGCCCCGCCGCATGGGCGGGAGCTTCAAATTGTCTGGAAGGTTGTCAAAGAACGACTGCCGGACGTGAAATCGTCTTTAGAAATAATCATCGCAGATTTGGATTGAACCACCCACCAATTCTTAATTCGATAGCCGATACCCTTTTTCTGTACCACTAATCCCGAATCCCGAAGCCTTTCTTCTCTTCACTCAGGCACTCAAACACTCAGACACTCAAACAATTCTTTTTGCACCGGTCACTGCCGCACTGAGGCCCGCCTTTCTGTCATTGCGAGCACCCGGAGGGTGCGCGGCAATCTCGCCCTGCGGTTGTTATTGTTCCCGACGCCCGAATCCCTATTCACTGACACAGCCTTCCTCCACTTCTTCCACTTCCTGCACTTCCTTCACTGCCGCTTCGCGGCAAGACCAGACAGACCTTCTCCCCACCGAAATAGACGAAACAAACGAAATGAACGAAATAGACGTTTTTCTTTGTGCCTTGCGGCTTTTGCTTTCTCCCGTCTCCCAATTCCCTGTCTTCGGACGAAACAGACCAAAGGTTATTCAATGATCATTGAACAATCACGGCCGCCATGCCCTCTTGTTCAAGAATACTTGAATAACCGGACGTGCGAGGTGATGAAAAAGAGATTGACTCTGCTGTACAGCATAATGTAAATTTGCATTGCAATATTACAGTATGTAAGGCATAACGCACATGAAAGACCATGCCGTCATCCCTCGCCTTCTTCAGCGGCCTGACCGATCCTTCTTCCTTTTCGGCCCCCGCGGAACGGGCAAAAGCACATGGTTGCAGCAGGTACTGCCCGATACCTTCCGTCTCGATCTTTTGGACGCCTCTCTCTTTCTTGAGCTTTCCCGGGAGCCTCATCGGCTCGAAGCCCTGATCGGCCGTCGCCCTGCCGGTGCCTGGATTGTGCTGGATGAGGTTCAGAAGGTGCCTGCCCTGTTGGACGAGGTCCATCGCCTCATGGAATTGTATCGATGGCGCTTCGCCCTCTGCGGGTCCTCGGCCCGAAAGCTCCGAAGGGGAGGGGCTAATCTTCTCGCCGGCCGCGCCCTTACGTTGTCCATGGAGAGCTTCTCTGCTGCCGAGCTGGGGGCGGCATTCGATCTCGATAGAGCGCTGGACTGGGGGTTGCTTCCTTTCGTCCACAACGAGCCCGATGCCGCGGCGGACATCCTTGCAGCCTATGTCAACACATACCTGAAAGAGGAGCTCCAGGCAGAGGGCCTGATCCGCAATGTCCCACCCTTCGTGCGTTTTCTTGCCGTTGCCGGCCAGATAAACGGACAGGTTGTCAACGCCCAGAACATCGCCCGGGAGGCGGCCGTCGCCCGCAGCACGGTGGATACCTACTTTGCCATCCTTACGGACACACTGCTCGGCCATCGGCTTCCCGCCTGGCGCCCTGGCCTCAAGGTAAGGGAGTCGGCCCAGCCAAAATTCTACTGGTTTGATCCGGGCGTGGCACGAGCCGCTGCCGGGTTACTTCGTGATCATGCCGACCGCTTATGGCAAGGGTATGCGCTGGAGACCCTCATCTACCACGAGCTTCGAGTCTACAACGAGGTCAGCCGGAAGCATCGCCTTATCAGCTATTATCGAACACCGGCCGGCGTAGAGATCGACTTCATCATTGAGACGGCGAAACGGCGCCCCGGCAGTGCTCCGCGGGTGGTCGCCATCGAGGTCAAGCGGGCGGAGCGTTGGGACCGCGCATGGGAAAAGCCGATGCAGGCGCTTGCCGCCTCAACCGGCATCAAGGTCGATCGCATGATCGGGGTTTACTGCGGCTCGCGGGCCTATCGCTTCGGCGAGGTCCAGGTTTGGCCAGTGGCCGACTTCGTGAAGGCGTTGTATGCCGGTGACGTATTTTAAAGATCTTTTTAGATAGGTTTTCCCCAAGGCCTTGCAGCAGAACCCTGAACCCCGAAGCCCGAAGCCCGAAGCCCGAAGCCCGAAGCCCGAAGCCCGAAGCCCGAAGCCCGAAGCCCTGTCTCCCCCAATCAACCAATTAACTTGTATGTTACCTAGCTCTTGTTCATGTGTTCATATAAGCAGCACTTGATGGTAAGAAGGAGAGTGCTGCGGTCGTGGCAGACCGACATCAACTTGGGTGAACCCCGGTGATTAGCAAGGGTCGCCACGACCGATGCCCCTCAAGCCCGAACAGTTGTCAGGGACCTCTTGGAGGATCCCGCATCACTCGCAAGAACGGGATAAAAAGGAGCGAACCATGAACGAGAACCCCTGTTATGTCGGTATCGATGTCTCCAAGGAGTCCCTGGAGGTGGCCCTGCGGCCTTCCGGGAAGCAGCAAACCTTCCAAAACGACGACAAGGGCGTTGCCCGCCTGGTGCAACTTCTTCGTGCAGAGGCGCCGGCCCTGATCGTGATGGAAGCCACCGGGAAGTACGAGCAGCGGGTCGCTCGGGCCCTGGCCGTGGAAGGCCTGCTCTTTAACATCATCAATCCCCGGCAGTCCCGGGCCTTCGCGAAGGCCACCGGCATCCTGGCCAAGACAGACCGCATCGATGCGTTGATGCTGGCCCGGTTTGCCGAAGTGCTCCAGCCCGAAGCCCGGTCTCTGAAGACCGAGGAGACGGAAGCGCTCGGCGAACTCGTTACCCGTCGGCGCCAGGTCGTCGAGATGATCACCGCCGAGAAGAACCGTCAGGGGACGGCCCAGCAAGCGGGTCCGCCGGGACATCCAGGCGCACATCCGCTGGCTGGAGAAGCGACTCGAGGATCTCAACGACGAGATCGATGATCTGATCCGCAAAAGCCCTCTGTGGCGCCAGAAGGACAAGCTGCTGCAGAGTGTCTCCGGGGTCGGCCCCGTGCTGGTGAGCACGCTGCTGGGAGCCCTGCCGGAGTTGGGCACGCTCAACCGCAAGCAGATTGCCGCATTGGTTGGTGTCGCCCCGTTTAACCGCGAAAGCGGCCGCCATCGGGGCAAGCGGACCATCCTGGGCGGCCGCGGTCCTGTCCGATCGGTGCTCTACATGGGCACTCTGGCGGCCATCCGCGCCAACGCCGTGATCCGGGCGTTTTACCAGCGGCTCGTCCTGGCCGGCAAACCCAGGAAAGTTGCCATTACGGCCTGCATGCGGAAGCTCCTGGTAATCTTGAATACCATGTTAAAGAACGGTACGTGCTGGAAATATCAACCAGCATAAACTCTCAACTTGAAACACAGCT